>NZ_JBIARJ010000018.1:0-177677 GCF_042889825.1 Streptomyces sp. NPDC002467
CCCCGCGCCGCGGGGGCGGCCCCCCCGGGGGCCCCCCCCCCCGGGGGCCCCCGGGGCCCCCCCCCCCCCCCCCCGGCACCGCGGCCCGGCCCGGCCAGGGCGGTGCCGCTGCGCGGAGCCGTCCCCTACCCGCCCTTCCACCGTTCCCTGGGGCTCCGCCCCAGACCCCGCGCCTCAAACGCCGGCGAGGCTGGATGGTGACCCCGCGCCCGCCCCAAGCGGGGTCCGCACGGGCCCGTGCCGCAGGCGCCGGTCGGGCCGTTACGTCGGGGACGGCCCCGGTACGCCCATGACCTCGCGGGCCTGGAGGTTCGGGACCAGGCCCAGGCGCCACGCCTGCCAGCCCTCCGACGGGTCCGCGCCCCGGCCCAGGACCACCCCGTACGTCTCCAGGCAGTCCTCCAGCCGCCCGTCCCGCGCCGGATGCGGCGCCGCCGACAGGCGGGACAACTCCGCCCGCGCCTCCTCCGGCGCGGCCGGCACCGCGTACGGCAGCATCGTGCAGCGCAGGAACCGGGCCCAGTCCTCGCCGCGCCTGTCCCCGTACGAGATGAACAGCCGCACCGCCTCCTCGCACAGACCCAGCGCCTGCGAGACCCGCCCGTTGCCCGCGTCCACGACCGCCAGCTCCAGGCAGGTCCACGCCTCGCCGTGGGCCAGCCCGATCCGCCGGAAGTCCGCCCGCGCGTCCACCAGCAGCTGCCGCGCGAACCCGGAGTTGCGCAGGTTGCCCGTCTGCGCCGCCCGCTGGTCCCGCGTCACCCGCCCCGAGTGGTGCCGCGCGTGCGCCAGCCCGTACACGTCCCGCATCCGCGAGAACATCGTGCGCGCCCGCTCCAGCTCCCGTACCGCCTGATCCCGCTCGCCCGCCTCCTCCAGCGCCTGCCCGAGGTGGTACAGCGTCCACGCCTCCCCGCGCGCGTCCTCCGCCTCCCGGTGCCGCACCAGCGCGTCCCGCAGCCGTTCAAGCGCCGCCCCCGGATCCCCGTCCACCACCCGGGCCCGGCCCAGCTGGGTCAGCGCCCAGGCCTCACCGCGGTCGTCACGGGTACGCCCGTACAGGTCCAGCGCCAGCCGCAGCTCCGACTCCGCCCGCTCCACGTCACCGAACCGCAGGCGCACCTGCCCCAGCTGGAAGTGCGCCCACGCCTCGCCGTGCACGCTCTCGCTCTCCCGGTGCAGGGCCAGCGACCGCTCCAGCAGGGCCGTCGCCTCCGCCAGCCGACCCAGGTCGCGCTCCACGGCCGCCAGCGCGTGCAGACCCCACGCCCGGTCACCCGCCAGCTCCGCCGGCTCCTGCATCACCAGCGCCTCACGGATACGGGCCGCCGCCTCGGGGAGGTTGCCCTGGTGGTGCAGCGTGATGCCGAGCGAGACCAGCGCCATCGCCGCCCCCGCCTCCTGCCGGGCCTCCATGTACTGGTCGACGACCGAGGTCAGCGTCGTACGGGCCTTGTCCAGCTCGCCCAGCTGCCGGGCCGCGATACCGGTACGCCACTGCACCGACCGCACCAGCCGCCCCTGCCGGTCCCCGGACCTGCCCTCTTCCACGCCCCCGTCCCCGGCACGGCCCGCCGCCACGGCCTGCGTCAGCTCGTCGATCTCACCCAGCCGGTACAGGTCCCCGCGCAGCAGACAGAAGTCGCACAGCGCGCCCAGCAGATCCAGCACCGCCTGCTGGTCCACGCCCTCGGAGTGGCGCAGCGCCGCCGTGATGAAGCTCGACTCGTCGTCCAGCCACCGCAGCGCCGCGTCGAGCGAGGTGAAACCGTGCACGCCGAAGTGATTGGCGCGCGTCGACATCTTCCCGTCGACCATCCGGATCACCGAGTCCGCGAGCTGCGCGTACACGCGGATCAGCCGCTCGTGCGCCGCCACCGCCGGCTCCCGGTCCTCGTCCGCCGCCAGCCGCGCCGCCGCGTACGCCCGCACCGCGTCGTGCATCCGGAACCGCTGACCGCGCACCCGCTCGATCAGCCCCGCCTCCCACAGCTCCTCCAGCAACCGCAGCGCCGCCTGCTCCGGTACGTCGGCCAGCGCGGCCGCCGCGGCACCGCCGAGCGACGCCCGCCCGGCCAGCGGCAGCCGCCGCAGCAACTGCCGCGCCGGCTCGGCGAGCCGGGCATCGGCGGCCGCCAGCGCGGACTCCACGGGATGCGCGCTCCCGGCTCCGACATCGGCTCCGGGGAGCAGGCCCGCACGGGCCGACGGCCCCAGCATCCGCAGCGCCAGCGGCAGCCCGCCGCTCAGCCGCACGACCGCCGCCACGGCCTCCGGGGCGGGCTCGGCCGCCACCCCGCCCGGCGCCTCCTCCGGCGGTACCGCCCGCACCAGCTCCGCCGCGTCCTGCGGCCCCAGCCGCTCCACCGGCAGCTGGTGCACCCACGCCGGCAGGTCCGCGGGCAGCTCCAGCGGCTCCCGCGCCGTCACCAGCACCAGGCTCTCGGAACGCTCCGGCACCAGCACCCGTACCTGCTCCGCGTCCACCGCGTCATCGAGGACCACCGTCACCGCGAGCCCCTGGAGGTGCTGGTGGTACAGCTCGCCGAGGCGGCGTACCTGCTGCTCCGCCGAAGCCCCCTCGCGGAACAGCAGCTGCTCACGGGGGGCGCCCAGTCGGTTCAGCAGGTGCAGCAGCGCCTCCCGCGTCGACAGCGGCGCCTCCGCGCCGGTGCCCGGGCCCGAATCCGTGCCCGCCGCCCCACCGCCGCGCAGGTCCACCACGCACGCGCCCTTGAACTGGTCCCGCAGCTCGTGCGCCGCCCGCAACGCCAGGGCCGTACGACCCACCCCGGGCTCGCCGTGCAGCACCACGACCACCGGCCGGGTCTCCGTACTGGCCCGCGCCGCCTGCACCGACTGCGCGATCCGGGTCAACTCCGCCCGCCGGCCCGCGAACACTCCCGACGGATCCGGGAGCTGCCCGAACGACTGCTCCAGCGCACTGCGCCGCCGCGCCTCCGCGCTGCGGTCCGTACCGCGCAGCTGCGGCGCCGCCGGGCGGGGCACCCGGGCCGCCGCCGCGGACACCTTCCGCTGCGCCTCCAGGAACGGCCGGATCCCGCGCACCTCCAGGGCCGACAGCCACTGCAGCCGCAGTTGCTCCTGCCCGCCCGGCCGGCCCAGCTCACCGGCCCGCCGGTTCGCGGCCGGCAGGTGCAGGGCCGTCACCTTCGCCACCGTCGCCACGGCTCCGGCGATGCCCACGACCGCCCCGGTGGTCAGCGCCGTACCGGCCGCGACCCCGAGCGCGAGGTCCGTCCCGACGGCCGTGGCGGCGGCAACGGCCGTCACCAGCACCGCCGTCGACGTGTTCCCCCGCCGGAACGCCTCCCCGAGGGACTCGTCCCCGGCCGCCGCCTCGTCCAGGGCCCGTACGTACGCCTCGTACTCGGGCGCCGCACTCGCGGCGAGTGCGTCCAGCGCCTCCTTGCCGCGGGCCAGCAGAGCCGCCCGATCGACGGCCGGCGCACCCGCGCCCACCCGCCGTGCCTCCTCGTCGACGGCCCGCACCAACAGCCGCTCGGCCTCACCGCGATGGCTGTCCCGCATCGGCATCCCCCCAAGAGAGCTCCGGCAACGTGCCACAAGTGTCCGCCGGTACGGTCGATTGCGCGAGGGAACTTGAGCTAGATCAGAGGGAGTTGGCCAGTACGGGAACCCTCCCGTGACCACTCCGCGTTGATCCGACGGGCAGGAACGGGGGACCTGATGGCGGCACGCGGCACCAAGACGACGGCACTGACGGCACTGACGACGCTCCTCCTTCCCCTGACCGGATGCGGCGACCAACAGCCCCCCACCCCGGGGTTCGCGATCCGCTACGAGCAGCCGGCCCGCGCCGACGAGGCCGGGGCCCGCTTCCTCCGCGACCGGAACCTCGTCGAGCCCGTGCTCGCGGACCTCAACGCGTACCTCCGCCTCCCGCACCGGGTCACCGTCGTCGCCCGCTCCTGCGCGGGCGGCGGCACCGGCTACGACCCGGCCGAGCACCTCGTCGAATTCTGCTACGACGACCTCGCGGAGGACCGCGAACTCTTCGAGCACGCGGGATCCCCGAACCCGGACGAGGACCTGGCCGAACTCGTCCGCGAGACCGTCCACCACGAGGCGGGCCACGCCGTCGTAGACGCGCTGGACCTGGTGCTCGACGACCGGGCCGAGGAGGACGCCGCCGACCGATTCGCCCGGTTGATGCTCCTGCGCACCCCCGAGGGCGAGGCCACCCTCCTGACCGCCGCCCGCGCCTACGACCTCGCCGCCGCGGCCGACCCCGCCCCGGACCCCTCGGACGAACACGCCCCACCGGCCGTCCGAGCCGAATCCCACCGCTGCGCGGTCCAGGGCGCCGCCCCCTCCCGCCACCCGGACCTCACCGCCCCGTCCCGCACCCACTGCGCCACGACCTGGACCGCGAGCCGCGACGCCTGGACCCGCGACCTGACCACCCTGCTGCGCCACTGAGCCCCGGGCGCGGATGGCGGAACGTCCGCCGGTCGGACAGGTCGGAGGGGTTCCGCAGGGGAGGGTGCGGCAGGATGGCTCCATGTCGAACCGCCTCGCGAACGAGACCTCGCCGTACCTGCTCCAGCACGCGGACAACCCCGTCGACTGGTGGCCCTGGTCGCCGGAGGCCTTCGCGGAGGCGCGTGAGCGCGGTGTGCCCGTCCTGCTGAGCGTCGGGTACAGCTCGTGCCACTGGTGTCATGTGATGGCCGGCGAGTCCTTCGAGGACGAGTCGTCCGCCGCCTACATGAACGACCACTTCGTCAACGTCAAGGTGGACCGCGAAGAGCGCCCCGACATCGACGCCGTCTACATGGAGGCCGTCCAGGCCGCCACCGGGCAGGGTGGGTGGCCGATGACCGTGTTCCTCACCGCCGACGCCGAGCCGTTCTACTTCGGGACCTACTTCCCGCCCGAGCCCCGGCACGGGATGCCCTCCTTCATGCAGGTCCTCGAAGGGGTGCGCACCGCCTGGGAGGGGCGGCGGGAGGAAGTCGACGAGGTCGCGCAGAAGATCGTGCGGGACCTGGCAGGGCGGCAGTTGGACTACGGCAAGGCCGGCACGCCAAGGCCCGAGGAGCTCGGGCAGGCGTTGCTCGGGCTGACGCGGGAGTACGACGCCGCGCGCGGCGGTTTCGGCGGGGCGCCGAAGTTCCCGCCGTCCATGGTGCTGGAGTTCCTGCTGCGGCACCACGCGCGCACCGGGTCCGAGGGCGCGCTGCAGATGGCCGCGGACACGTGCGAGGCCATGGCGCGGGGCGGGATCTACGACCAGCTCGGCGGGGGGTTCGCGCGGTACTCCGTGGACCGGGAGTGGGTCGTCCCGCACTTCGAGAAGATGTTGTACGACAACGCGCTGCTGTGTCGGGTGTACGCGCATCTGTGGCGGGCCACCGGGTCGGACCTCGCGCGTCGTGTCGCGCTGGAGACGGCCGACTTCATGGTGCGGGAACTGAGGACGGAGCAGGGCGGGTTCGCCTCCGCGCTCGACGCCGACAGTGAGGACCCGGACAGCGGCGAGCACGTGGAAGGGGCCTACTACGCGTGGACCGCCGCCCAGTTGCGCGAGGTGCTGGGTGACGAGGACGGGGACCTGGCCGCCGCGTACTTCGGGGTGACCGAGGAGGGGACTTTCGAGCACGGGAAGTCGGTGCTGCAACTCCCGCAGGACGGGCCCGTGGTGGACGCCGAGCGGGTCGAGGGGATCAAGCGGCGGCTGCTCGCCGCGCGGGACCGGCGGCCCGCGCCCGGGCGGGACGACAAGGTCGTCGCGGCCTGGAACGGGCTGGCCGTCGCCGCCCTCGCCGAGTGCGGCGCGTACTTCGAGCGGCCCGACCTGGTCGAGCGGGCCACCGAGGCCGCCGATCTGCTCGTGCGCGTGCACATGGACGGGCGGGCCCGGCTGGCGCGGACCAGCAAGGACGGGCAGGTCGGGGTCAACGCGGGGGTGCTGGAGGACTACGGCGATGTCGCCGAAGGGTTCCTGGCGCTGGCCGCGGTCACCGGCGAGGGGGTGTGGCTGGAGTTCGCCGGTTTCCTCGTCGACCTGGTCCTGGACCGGTTCACCGCCGAGGACGGGTCGTTGTACGACACCGCTCACGACGCCGAGCAGCTGATCCGCCGCCCCCAGGACCCGACCGACACCGCCGCTCCGTCCGGGTGGACGGCCGCCGCCGGTGCGCTGCTGTCGTACGCCGCGCACACCGGTTCGGAGGCCCACCGTACGGCCGCGGAGCGGGCGTTGGGCGTGGTCCACGCGCTCGGGCCGCGGGCGCCGCGGTTCATCGGGCACGGGCTGTCGGTCGCCGAGGCGCTGCTCGACGGGCCGCGCGAGGTGGCGGTCGTCGGCCATCCGGAGGACCCGGACCGGGCCGCCCTGCACCGCGTGGCGTTGCTGGGGACGGCTCCCGGGGCGGTGGTGGCGGTCGGGCTGCCGCGGGCGGCGGACGGGAGCGGCGGCGAGTTCCCCCTGTTGGCCGAGCGCACACTTGTACGCGACCTCCCGACGGCGTATGTGTGCCGGCACTTCGTCTGCACGCGGCCTACGACCGATCCGGCCGAACTGGGGGAGCAGTTGGGCACGGTTCGTCCCTGAAGTAACGGGAGTAGCGTCAATTCCGGTTGGTTACCGAGGAGTTCGGTTACCCCTTTTTTATCCCGTCAGTACCTGAGTGTCATGTTCATCACTTAATCTCATTTCTTCGAGGGTTGCTGGGGTGTGGCTGGAATGGCCACTGTGACGGCGCGCTGAGGGGCGCGCGCGTGGAAGTAAGCGGAAGCCGGTGACGGCGGGCATGGGGGCCCGCCGCGAGCTTCCGGGGGGTTAGACGATCGCCGCTCGGGGTTGCGGCACGCCTGTGGGGGGACGCTTGTTCACCGCTGTGTTCATTACGGTCATTTCGCTTGCCCTTTTCGGGATCGCGGCGTTCACGCTCTGGTGGCAGATGCACGCGTGGCGCACGCCCGAGGTGCTCGCCTCGACCCGCTTCAACCGCCCGGAAGGGGGCGGCGGCCTGTCCTTCTCGCTGCTGTTGCCGGCCCGCCACGAGCAGGCGGTGCTGGAGCACACCATCGAGCGGCTGCTGGAGTCGAGCCACACCGACTACGAGATCATCGTGATCGTCGGTCACGACGACCCCGAGACCGCGGCGGTCGCCGAACGCGCCGCGGGCCGTGCGCCCGACCGGGTGCGGGTCGTCGTCGACCACCACGAGACCAAGAACAAGCCCAAGGCGCTCAACACCGCCCTGCCGCACTGCCGGGGCGACATCGTCGGAGTCTTCGACGCCGAGGACCAGGTCCACCCCGAGCTGCTCGCCCACGTCGACCACGCCTTCCGCTCCACCGAAGCGGACGTGGTCCAGGGCGGGGTCCAGCTCATCAACTTCCACTCCAGCTGGTACAGCCTGCGCAACTGCCTGGAGTACTTCTTCTGGTTCCGCTCCCGCCTCCACCTGCACGCCGAGAAGGGCTTCATCCCGCTCGGCGGCAACACCGTCTTCGTACGCACCGACGTGCTGCGCGAGGCCGACGGCTGGGACCAGAACTGCCTCGCCGAGGACTGCGACCTGGGCGTGCGGCTGTCGTCCGTCGGCAAGAAGGTGGTCGTCGCGTACGACTCCGACATGGTGACCCGCGAGGAGACGCCCGGCTCGCTGATGAGCCTGCTCAAGCAGCGCACCCGCTGGAACCAGGGCTTCCTCCAGGTCTACCGGAAGAAGGACTGGAAGCAGCTGCCGGGGCGCGGTCAACGCTGGCTGGCCCGCTACACGCTGATGACCCCCTTCATGCAGGCCGCGTCCGGGGTGATCATCCCGGTCAACTTCGCCGTCGCGGTCTTCCTCGACGTGCCGGTCGGTATCGCGTTCTTCACCTTCCTCCCGATGCTCGCGGCGATGGTGACCTTCGTCTTCGAGGTCGTCGGGCTGCACGACTTCGGGCGCCAGTACGGGCTGCGCGTGCGCTTCGTGCACTACGTGAAGCTCGTCGTCGGCGGGCCCTTCTACCAGGTGATGCTGGCCGGTGCGGCGATCCGCGCGGTCTGGCGCGAGCACCGCGGCCGCAACGAGTGGGAGCTGACGAGCCACACCGGCGCGCACCTGGACGCCGCCGCGACCTCCGTGAACACCGCCCCGGCCGCCGCGCCCGCCGTTCAGCGTGCCGCCGCCCCGGTCGCAGTCGGGGCCGGTTCGACCGCCGCCACCGCCGCCGGTGCCACCGTCACCGCCGGTGCCGCCACCGCCACCGCGATCCGAGAGGACGGCCGCCAGTGACCGCCACCCTGCCCACGGCCACCGAACCCCGGTCCCCGGCCGCCGCCGTCCCCGCCCAGAGGCGCGGCCCGGCCGGCGGCCTCGGGGTCCGGCCCGCGCCGCTCCGGCCGCTGGTGCGGTTCCGTTCCTCCCGCCCCGACCTGCTGCTGTGCGGGGTCCTGCTGCTGGTGATCGTCCTCGTACAGGGCTGGAACATCACCGACTTCCCGACCCTGAGCGACGACGAGGGCACCTACCTCGCCCAGGCCTGGGCCGTGCAGCAGGGGGACGGCCTCGCGCACTACACGTACTGGTACGACCATCCGCCGCTCGGCTGGATCCAGCTCGCGGGGCTGACGTACATCCCGTCCCTCTTCGCGCCCGACTCGATGACCGTCGCGACGATGCGGTTCGCGATGCTCGCGGTGTCGGCCGCCAGTTCCGTGCTCATGTACGTGCTGGCGCGCCGGCTGTGGCTGCCGCGCTGGGCGGCGGGGCTGGCGATGGGGCTGTTCGGGCTGTCGCCGCTCTCCGTGGTGCTCCAGCGCGAGATCTTCCTCGACAACATCGCCGTGATGTGGATGCTGCTGGCCTTCTGCCTGGCCGCGTCCCCGAGCCGGCACCTGTGGCACCACTTCGCCTCCGGGCTGGCCGCCGCCACCGCCGTCCTCACCAAGGAGACGATGCTGGTGGTGCTGCCGGCGCTGCTGGTGACGATGTGGCGCCACAGCCACCGCGACACCCGCAAGTTCGCCGTCACGGGGGCCATCACCGCCTGCGCGCTGATAGGCCTCTCGTATCCGCTGTACGCCCTCCTCAACAGCGAGTTGCTGCCCGGCGCCGGGCACGTCTCGCTCATCGACGGCATCACCTACCAGATGAGCCGCCCGGGCTCCGGCTTCATCCTCACCCCGGGTACCGGTTCGAACGGCGTGTTCCGGTCCTGGCTGTACTACGACGCGGTGCTGCCGCTCGGCGGGCTCGCCGGCGCCGTGCTGCTGATCGTCACGGTCCGCTGGTCCGTGACCGCGCGTGCCCTCGCCGGCCCCGCGCTGGCCTGCGTGATCCTGGCGCTCGTCGCGATGCGGGGCTCCGGCTACCTCCCGGCGATGTACGTGATCCAGGCGCTGCCGTTTCTTGCGCTCGTCCTCGCCGGAGGCGCGGCAAGCGTCACGCACGCCGTGCTGCGCCGCCGCCGGGATCCGGGGGAGCGGCGTGAACTGCTGTGGGCGCGCTGGGCGTTGACGGTGGTGCTCGCCGTGTCCGCCGCGGTGTACGTGCTGCCGCGCTGGTACGAGGGCAACCGCACCGCGCTCACCGTCGACGCGAACGCCCCGTACCGGCAGGCCGCGGCCTGGCTGGGCCGGGAGGTGCCCGACCCCGCGCACACCCGGGTGCTGCTCGACGACGCGCTGTGGCTGGACGCGGTGCACCACGGCTTCGAGCCGGGGACCGGGGCCATCTGGTTCTACAAGGCCGACCTCGACCCGGCCGTCACCAAGACGATGCCGCGGGGCTGGCGGGACATCGACTACGTGGTGTCCTCGCCGACGGTGCGCCGGGACGCCGTGGACCTGCCGAACGTGAAGGCGGCGCTGGAGCACTCGACGGTCGTGGCCGTCTTCGGCAAGGGCGAGGACCGCATCGAGATCCGCCGGACGGACGCCGCCGGCCGCGCCGCGGGAGCCACCTCCGCCGCCCCCCGGACCGGGAGCTGATCGAACATGACCGAGGACCTGAGGTCCCTCCCTGCCCCGATCGAAGCGGAGCTCGCCGCTCCGCAGACCCTGACGGACAGCGTCACCCTGATCATCCCGACCTTCAACGAGTCCGGGAACGTCGCGGAGTTGCTGCGCCGGCTCGGTGACGCCCTGCCCGAACACCTGCCCTGCGACGTGCTGTTCGTCGACGACTCCACGGACGACACCCCGGCCGTCATCGAGAAGGCGGCCGCCGACCACCCCTTCCGGGTGTCGGTCCTGCACCGCGAGGTGCCCGACGGCGGCCTCGGCGGCGCCGTCGTGGAGGGGATCCGGCGGGCGGACACCGACTGGGTCGTCGTCATGGACGCCGACCTCCAGCACCCGCCCCACCTGGTGCCCGAACTCGTCGGCGAGGGAGTGCGCACCGGCGCCGACCTCGTCGTGGCCTCCCGCTACATCAGCGGCGGCAGCCGGGCGGGGCTGGCCGGGAGCTACCGGATCGCCGTCTCGCGGGGCGCGACCTGGCTGACCAAGGGCCTGTTCCCGCGCGCCCTGCGCGGGATCAGCGACCCGATGAGCGGCTTCTTCGCGATGCGCCGCTCGGTGGTCACCGCGGACGCGCTGAAGCCGCTGGGCTACAAGATCCTGCTGGAGCTGGCGGTGCGCTGCCGCCCGGGCAAGGTCGCCGAGGTGCCGTTCGTCTTCCAGGACCGCTTCTCCGGCGAGTCCAAGTCCACGGCCCGCGAGGGCATGCGCTTCCTGGCACACCTTGCCTCGCTGCGCTCCGCCACACCGCTGGCGCGGATGATCGGCTTCGGTCTGATCGGGCTCTCGGGTTTCGTGCCGAACCTGGTCGCGCTGTGGCTGCTGACGCACGCCGGGATGCACTACCTCCCGGCGGAGATCCTCGCCAACCAGGCGGGCGTGCTGTGGAACTTCGTACTCATCGAGGTGCTGCTCTTCCGTGACCGCAGGCGGCACCGGCACTGGGCGGACCGGGTCGGGCGGTTCGCGCTGCTCGCCAACGCGGACCTGCTGCTGCGCATCCCCCTGATCGCGGTGTTCGTCGCGAAGCTGGGGATGGCGGTGCTGCCGGCCACCGCGCTCGCGCTGGTCACCACCTTCGTGCTGCGGTTCGCGGCGACGGAGGCCCTCGTCTACCTGCCGCGCAAGGCGCCCAAGGCGTAGCGCCGTCGCAGGAGCCCAGCCGAGCCGCACAGAGGGGAACTTTTTCATGCGTCTGAAGATCCGGCGGAGGGCGGGGCGGCGGGCCGCCCTGCTGACCGTCGGGGCGATGACCGCGGGCCTGCTGATGACAGCGTCGCAGCAGGCCACGGCCGGAGCGCCCAATCTGCTCTCCAATCCCGGTTTCGAGACGGCCGGTGCGCCCGGCTCCGACATGCCGTCCTGCTGGAACAAATCCGGCTGGGGCGACAACGACTTCACCTTCGCGACCGTCGCCGACGCGCACACCGGCACCAAGGCGATGAAGGTCACGCTCACCCGCCGGGTCTCCGGCGACCGCAAGGCCCTGGTCACCGAGAACGCCGCGTGCGCGCCGACGGTGACACCGGGCAAGCAGTACGACCTGTCCGCCTGGTACAAGTCGAACACCCCGGACGTGTCGGTGACGGTGTTCCGCCACGACACGACGGCGGGCTGGCAGTACTGGACCGACCTGCAGAACCCGCCGGTCAGCGCGGCGTGGGCGCGTACGGAGGTCCGTACGCCGGCGGTCCCGCCCAACACCGACAAGATCGCCTGGGGCATATCGGTCTACGGGGTGGGCACGCTCACCACCGACGACTACGCGCTGGAGGAGGTGGGCGCGGTCCCGCCGCAGCCGTCCTGCACGGGCACGGCGGAGGAGTGCGCCAAGGGCAAGTGGGAGGTGATGGCCACCAAGAACCCCGTGCGCTCGATGCACGCCGTCGTCCTGAAGAACGGCAAGGTGCTGCTGATCGCCGGGTCCGGCAACGACATCTCCCAGTTCAACGCCGGCACGTTCACCTCCGCCGTCTACGACCCGGTGAACGGGACGGTCAAGACGATCCCGACGCCGGTGGACATGTTCTGCTCGGGCCACGTGCAGCTGTCCGACGGCCGGGTCCTGGTGATGAGCGGGAACAAGGGGTACCCGTCGGCCGACGGCAAGATCGGCTACCAGGGGCTGAAGGACTCGTACACCTTCGACCCGACGACCGAGACGTACACGAAGACCAACGACATGAACGGCGGGCACTGGTACCCGTCGGCGACCATCCTCGGCAACGGTGACGTGATCTCCTTCGGCGGTCTGAAGGAGGACTCCACGGGCAACGTGACCGCGGAGAAGTTCTCGGCGGCGCAGAACAAGTGGCTGCCGATGAACGAGGTCAACCAGACCTGGTCGTACTGGGGCCTGTACCCGTCGATGATCCTCATGCAGGACGGGCGGCTCTTCTACTCGGGCAGCCACACCTTCGGCAACGGAACACCCGGTACCGGCTCTTCGATCTACGACTACGACGCCAACACCATCACCGACGTGCCGGGCCTGCGGAACAAGGACGAGCGCGACGAGTCGGCGAGCGTGCTGCTGCCGCCCGCGCAGGACCAGCGGGTCCTGACCATCGGCGGCGGCAACAACGAGCGCAACCCCGCCGCCAACCGCCTCACCGACATCATCGACCTGAAGGCGGCGAGCCCGACCTACACGGCCGGCCCCGACCTGCCGCAGGGCCAGGTCGACCAGGGTGCGGGCAAGCGGCCGCAGACCGGGGCCGAGGGCAAGATGTTCGTTTCCGCGGTACTGCTCCCGGACGGCAAGGTGCTGGAGACGGGCGGCGGGCTGCACGACCGGGCCGACCCGGTCTACGAGGCCTCGTTCTTCGACCCGACCACCAACACCTACCAGGCGGGCCTGGCCACCGACCCGATCCCGCGGACCTACCACTCGGGTTCGTTCCTGCTGCCGGACGGCCGGGTCATGTCGGTCGGCGACAACCCGGGCAACGGCACGTACAACCACAACGTGTCGATCTACACCCCGCCCTACCTGTTCAAGGGAGCGCGCCCGCAGATCACTTCGGTGATCGACAACCAGTGGGTGTACGGGGACACGCAGCGGATCACCGTGAACCGGGCGGTCGCGAAGGCGGAGCTGATCCGGCCGGCGGCGGTCACCCACTCCTCGGACCCCAACCAGAGGTTCGTGGACCTGCCGATGACGGTCGTCAACGGCACCACCATCGACCTCAACGTCACCAGCAACCCGAACCTGGCGCCGCCCGGCTGGTACATGCTGTTCGCGGTCGACGCGAACGGAGTCCCGTCCATCGCGCAGTGGGTGCACCTGGGCGGACCGCCCGCACTCGCGGCGGCGGCCGGCGCCGAGCAGCCGGCCGCGCACGAGCACACCTTCGCGAACGAGCTGGCGCCGGCGAAGGAGAACCCGGGCCGGCGGGACTCCGCCCCGGTGGCGCCGACGGTGGCGGGCTGCGACCGGCACTACGGCACGGTCAACGTGTGCGTGCCGACCCGCTTCCCGGCCGAGGTGAAGGAGACGACGAAGGCCCGCTGCGACTGGCTGGCCGCCCACCAGTACCCGAAGCGGATGAAGGTCAACGGCAGCGACCCGCTCCGCCTCGACCAGGACCGGGACGGCTACACCTGCTAGCCGCCCCCGAAGCGCGGAAATGACGGAGGCCCGGCCGCACACAGCGGCCGGGCCCCCGTGCATACAGGACCATCCGGACCAATCGGGCGGCGCGTGAAGGTGAGAATCCGGGGCGGTGCGTGACCTCCGCACTCCGGGGGCGCCACCTTCGTTCGACGTGGACACCACTCACATCCCCGACAGCGGGGAACACGGAGCACCGGGATCCGAGCGCTGCGCCTGCGGCATCCTGCCGCCGTACATGCTCGAAAGACTGACCGAATGGGACGACCCCAGGATCCGCGAGGCCGCCGAGAAGACCCTCGCGGCCAGCGACGAACTCCGGCAGAAGCGGCAGGACGCGCCCAGAGAGGTGGAGGGGGCGGTCCCGACGGGCCCGGCCGTCCTCCAGCGGACGGTCTTCGACACCCACAACACCAGGAACCTGCCCGGCGACCAGGTCAGGGCCGAAGGTGAGGACCCGGTGCTGGACGGCACGGTCAACCGGGCCTACAACATCCTCGGCCTCACCTTCACCTTCTTCAAGGAGGTCTACGGCCGCCGTTCGATCGACGACGCCAACCTGCCGCTGGACGCGACCGTCCACTTCCGCCGCAGGTTCAACAACGCCCTCTGGGACGGCGAAGCCATGATCTTCGGCGACGGGGACGGGCTGGTCTACAACGACTTCACCTTCGATCCCGCCGTCGTCGCCCACGAGATGACGCACGGGGTCACGCAGTTCACCGCCGACCTGGTCTACGAGGACCAGTCCGGCGCCCTCAACGAGTCGGTCTCCGACGTCTTCGGCAGCCTGGTCAAGCAGTTCGCCCGCGGCCAGTCCGCGGAGGACGCCGACTGGCTCATCGGTGCCGGCATCTTCACCCCCCTGGTGAAGGGGCAGGCCCTGCGTTCCATGAGGGCGCCGGGTACCGCCTTCACCGACGACCGCGTCTGGCCGGGCGGGGACCCGCAGCCGGACCACATGGACAAGTTCCAGGAGGTGGACTTCGACGAGGGCGGCGTCCACATCAACTCCGGTATCCCGAACCACGCCTTCTACCTGATCGCGAACCAGATCGGCGGCTTCGCCTGGGAGAAGGCGGGGCAGATCTGGTACGACACCCTCACCTCCGGCGAGCTGCCCAGGCGAGCCACCTTCCGGCAGTTCGCCCAGGCCACCGTCGAGGCCACGAAGAAGCGCTTCGGGCAGGGGCTGGAGCTGGAAGCGGTCCTCAAGGCGTGGGCCCACGTCGGCGTCAACGGCAACAACCATGGCTGAGCCGTGCACATCCGCGTGACCAGGAGCGGCGGCTTCGCCGGGTTCCCGCTCAAGGCCGAACTGGATACGACCGGTCGGCCCGACGCGGCCGAGCTGGAGCGCCTCGCGACCGCGGTCCTCACCCAGACGGGTCCGGGGCCCGTGGCGGTGGTACCCGACGGTTACCGGTACTCCGTCACGGTCGACGACCGCACGGTCGAATTCGCCGACCCGAAGATCACCGAGGAACAGGAGGAACTGGTCGAACGGGTCCTGCGGGACGGCGCCTAGACGGGTCACCCGCATTCCGGTGCGCCGACGGGGCGACCCACCGGAATGCGGGCCCCGGCCCGTCATGCGATAACGGCATCATGAGGCAGTCGCCCACGGCCACGGCCGCAGAGATCAAGATCAGCTTTGCCGGAGGGGAGGCGGAGGCGGCCTTCGACGCCCTGGAGCTCGACCGGGACGAGGGGCGCGCCCGCGTCATCCACTTCTGGGACAGACCGAAGAAGGCGGCCGGCGCCGGAGTCTCGCTGCCCCTGCTGGACCGGGGGCTCATCCTGCGCCTGCGGCGGGACGAGGAAGGTCCCGACTCCAAGCGGAAGGCGGACCTCACCGTCAAACTGCGCCCCTGCCCCCCGCTTCCGGGCGACTGGCAGGAGGAGCGGGAGGAGGAGGACTGGGAATTCCGGGCCGAGGAGGACAGGGCCGGACCTGCGTTCACGCCCGTCCTGTCGGCCTCGCTGGAGGCCGATCGGGAGTTCGCGGCGGCCCTCGAAGCGGAGGCGGGCGGGCTCGACGGCACGCTCGTCGATCCGCAGCTGGAACTACTGGAGGCCGCCGGGACGGCGGTGGACGACCTCGACGGCCTGACGGCGCTCGGCCCGGTGCACGCGGTCAAGTGGAAGCAGGACTGGGACGGCCTGCCCGGCTCCGTGGCGATCGAGGAGTGGACGACCGGCAACGGGCTGCGGTTCCTGGAGGTGTCGGTGCGCGCGGACCTCGGCGAGGCGGCCGGCGCGCAGGACCGGCTCGGCGAGGCCCTGGCGGAGCGCGGTCTCACCCTGCCGCAGACCGGTGAGACCAAGACCCGGGCGGTGCTGACCGCCCTCGCCCGCGACCTGCACACCTGACCGACGCGGACGAGGTCCGGTCGGCTCCGGTCCGGCGCCGGTCAGTGCGAGTAGGCGGCGAGCGAGATGCCGACGTAGTGCGCCACGAAGGCCGCGAGCGTCAGCGAGTGGAAGACCTCGTGGAAACCGAAGAAGCGGGGGGAGGGATTGGGGCGCTTCATTCCGTAGATGACCCCTCCCACGCTGTACAGCAGGCCGCCGACGATCACCAGCACGAGGACGGCGATGCCGCCGGTGCGCATGAAGTCGGGGAGGAAGAAGACGGCCGCCCAGCCCATCGCGATGTAGCAGGGGGTGTACAGCCAGCGCGGGGCGCCGACCCAGAAGACGCGGAAGGCGATGCCGGCCGCGGCCGCGATCCACACCGCCCACAGCAGGGTGCGTCCGGTGGACGGCGGGAGCAGCAGCACGGTCAGCGGCGTGTAGGTGCCCGCGATGATCAGGAAGATGTTGGCGTGGTCGAGCCGTCGCAGGATCGCCTCGCCGCGCGGGCCCCACGTGCCGCGGTGGTACACCGCGCTGACGCCGAAGAGCAGGCAGGCCGTGAGGATGTAGACGCCGCACGCGACCCGCGCTTTCGCCGAGTCGGTGAAGGCCATCAACACCAGGCCCGCGATGACCACGGCGGGGAACATTCCGGTGTGCAGCCAGCCGCGCATCAGCGGCTTGGCGTCCGGCTCTGCCGGTGCGGCGGCGGCATCAGAAGTCATGACCACATGCTACCTACGGGTCCGTAGCTTTCCCTTGGTCCTCTTTACGGAAGATTGACGGACGTGGCGATGCTCACGTGAGAGGCCCTCTGGACATATGCGCACATCCACCGGATGATCAGATGAGTGCGGTCGACACCGGATGAGCGGAGCGCGAAGCGTCCGGGTCGCAGCCCCCACGGGGCCTACACCAAACAAACCCCTCAACAAGGAGCAATCGTGGCGCGCGACAACGCGGCTCCCACCACTTCCGTCCCGACGACCCACGCAGGACTGATCTCCTGGGTGGACGAGATCGCTGCCCTGACCCAGCCCGACCGCATCGTCTGGTGCGACGGCTCCGAGGCCGAGTACGAGCGCCTGTGCGAGGAGCTCGTCGCGAAGGGCACGTTCAAGAAGCTCGACGAGACCAAGCGCCCGAACTCGTACTACGCCGCCTCCGACCCCTCCGACGTCGCGCGCGTCGAGGACCGGACCTTCATCTGCTCCGAGAAGGAGGAGGACGCGGGCCCGACCAACCACTGGAAGGCCCCGGCGGAGATGAAGGACCTCTTCTCGGGAGAGAAGGGGATCTTCCGCGGCTCCATGAAGGGCCGCACGATGTACGTCGTCCCCTTCTGCATGGGCCCCCTCGGCTCCGAGCTGTCCGCGATCGGCGTCGAGATCACCGACTCCGCCTACGTCGCGGTCGCCATGCGCACCATGACCCGCATGGGCAAGCCCGTCCTCGACGAGCTCGGCACCGACGGCTTCTTCGTGAAGGCCGTGCACACCCTCGGCGCCCCCCTGGAAGAGGGCCAGGCGGACGTCGCGTGGCCGTGCAACACCACCAAGTACATCTCGCACTTCCCCGAGACCCGCGAGATCTGGTCCTTCGGATCCGGCTACGGCGGCAACGCCCTGCTCGGCAAGAAGTGCTACGCCCTGCGCATCGCGTCCGTCATGGCCCGCGACGAGGGCTGGCTCGCCGAGCACATGCTGATCCTCAAGCTCACCCCGCCGGCCGGCGAGGGCGAGACGAAGTACGTCGCGGCCGCGTTCCCGTCCGCCTGTGGCAAGACCAACCTCGCCATGCTGGAGCCGACCATCCCCGGCTGGACGGTCGAGACCATCGGTGACGACATCGCCTGGATGCGCTTCGGCGAGGACGGTCGCCTCTACGCGATCAACCCCGAGGCCGGCTTCTTCGGCGTCGCCCCCGGCACCGGCGAGCACACCAACGCCAACGCCATGAAGACGATGTACGCCAACACCGTCTTCACCAACGTCGCGCTCACCGACGACGGCGACGTGTGGTGGGAGGGCATGACCGAAGAGGCGCCCAAGCACCTCATCGACTGGAAGGGCAACGACTGGACTCCGGACTCGGAGACCCCGGCCGCCCACCCCAACGCCCGCTTCGCCGTCCCGGCCTCGCAGTGCCCGACGATCGCCCCCGAGTGGGAGGACCCCAAGGGCGTCCCGATCTCCGCGATCCTCTTCGGCGGCCGCCGCGCCTCCGCCGTGCCGCTGGTCACCGAGTCCTTCGACTGGAACCACGGCGTCTTCATCGGCTCGAACATCGCCTCCGAGAAGACCGCCGCCGCCGAGGGCAAGGTCGGCGAGCTGCGCCGCGACCCCTTCGCCATGCTGCCGTTCTGCGGCTACAACATGGGCGACTACATGGCCCACTGGGTCAAGGTCGCGGCCGACAAGGACCAGTCCAAGCTCCCGAAGATCTACTACGTGAACTGGTTCCGCAAGAACGACGCGGGCAAGTTCGTGTGGCCCGGCTTCGGCGAGAACAGCCGAGTCCTGAAGTGGATCGTCGGCCGCCTCGACGGCACCGCCGAGGGCACCGAGACCCCCATCGGCATCCTGCCGACCAGGGACTCCCTCGACCTCGACGGCCTGGACCTCCCCGCCGAGGACCTGGACTTCCTCCTCACCGTCGACAAGGAGGTCTGGCGCGAGGAGGCCGCCCTGGTCCCCGAGCACCTGAACACCTACGGCGACCACACGCCGAAGGAGCTGTGGGACCAGTACCACGCGCTCGTCGAGCGCCTGGGCTGAGAGCCCGAGCCCGGTAGCACCGGGACGAAGAACGTGGGAGCCCCCGACCAAGCGGCGCCCACCGCTGTGGGAGCCCCCGACCAAGCGGCACCCACCGCAGCACCCGGCCTCCTTCAGGAGCGTTGTCCGCGCTCCTCCAGATAGGCCGTGTGCGACTGCTGACGGCCGGCTTCCGCCTCGCGGAGGTCGGCCGTCAGTCGTTCCGCCTCCGCGTGCAGCAGGTCCAGCTGCCGCTCCAGCTGCCGCTCGGGCGACTCGCCGCCCGGAGTCAGCCGCGCCCACCAGCGCGTCCGGTTGTAGGTGTCCACGCACTCCGGCACGTCCCGGCGCACCGCGCGCGACACCGCGTACACCGACTCCGGATCGGCGACGAGGACCTCCGCCACCCACCCCGGATCGAGCAGGGCCTCGTAGAAGCCCAACAGCTCGGCCAGCCGGTCCCCGGCCGCCTGCGGCAGTTCCACCCCTGCCAGGTAGGTGCGCAGCAGCCCGAAGTCCTCGCGCAGTACGTCGAGTTCCGCGTTCGGATCGAAGGGCGGCGGTGCCGTCCGCTCGGGCGGGGCGATCAGCGCGCCCGCCCCGTACAGCCCGGCCACCACCACCGGCCACCACGCGCCGGCCGCCCCGGTCAGGGCGAGACCCACCCCGGCCACGCCGCAGGCGGAGCCCGCCAGGTTCTTCTTCGACTCCAGGAACCGGAGCACCTTGCCGCTACTGGTAGCCACGGATCTCCTCGAACGCTCCGTTCAGCGAACCGTTGCCCCCCGTGGCGTCGAAGAGCCGCCCGCCGGTCAGCTCGGTGATGTGGGTGAGCTCCTTGCGGTCCGAGTCCCCGAAGAGCACCGCGAAGACCGGCGTGCCCTTCCGCTCCTCCGGCAGCCCCGCGTAGAAGGAGTCGAAGTGCTTGGCACCCACCCCCTCCGTGTTCGCCCCGTCCGTCATCAGCACGATCGAGGTGAAGGCGTCCTGACCGCCCTTGCCGATGTGCTCGTACGCCGCCTCCAGACTGCTGTAGATCGCCGTACCCCCCTCCGGCCTCAGGCCGTTGATGTCGGCGCGGATCGCGTCCAGCGCGGTCTGCTGCCGACCCGGCTCCACCACGTACGGATGCGTCGACTTCACCTTCGAACCGAAGGCCAGCAGCGTGACCTCCTCGCGGTCCCGGAACCGGTGCCCGGTCTCCGAAGTCCCCGTGCCCGTCAGGTCGGTGAGCGCCGCCTTCAGCCGCCCGATCCGGTCCTCCTCGGACATCGAACCCGAGGTGTCGAGCACGTACACCGTCCGCGAGGGCCGGCGCAGCTCGTTCTCGTACGAGGCGAGCAGCCCGTCCGCGACCTGTCGCGAGCCGGGGAACGGCAGCTCGCGCCGCTTGTCCGCGCCCAGCCCGGCCGCCGGGGACACCCCGGAGACGACCGGCCGCCGGAAGGTCTGCGCGGTGATCGCCTGCTGCGCCTCGGGTCCGCGCAGCCAGTCGGTCAGCACCCGCCCCGACTCGCGGGCCCCGGCCGGGGCCGAGGTCAGCAGGGTCAGCGGGTAGTGCGCGGTGACCACACCGTCCGCCGGCCGGATCACCTGGAGGTTCGTCTTCGAGTCCCGGTTCATGGAGAGCAGCACGGACTCGTAGTTGACCAGGGCGTCGACGTCCGAGCGCTTGGCGTAGGCGGAGGCCAGCCACCCCGAGGAGCCCGAGGTCAGCTTCTGCCCGGAGAAGAACTCCTTCAGCTTCGGCTGCGCCGCCTTCACGTCCGCGTCGGTCAGCGCGGCCTGCGCGCCGGAGAGACCCGAGGCCACCGAGATCAGCGCGGAGAAACCGGAGTTGGAACGCACCGGATCCGTCATCCCGTACGTCAGCTTCCCGGCGGCGACGGCCTCGTGGACCTTGGACCAGGTGACGTCGGCGGGCTGCCAGCCGAGCCGCGCCAGCGCCTCCGGCTTGACGCCGAGGGCGACGGGCGAGGACATCACCTGGGTCTCGTTGGCGAGCTTCCCGGCGGCCTCGGGACGCAGCCGCAGGTAGTCGTTGGAGGACAGCCAGATCGCGTCGTACTTCCCGTCGGCCTTCCCGGAGACGACCTGCTCCACGGCGTCGAGCGTCCCCGACCAGGTCAGCTCCACGCCGACCCCGGTGGCCTTCTTGGCCTGCTCCAGCACGGGCTTCATGTCGGCGATCTCACTGGAGGCCAACACCCGCAGCGTGCCGTCCTTGTAGACGGACGGCTTGGGCCCCTCGGGCTTGCCGGAGCTGCACCCGGCGGCGGCCACCATCCCGACGACCGCAAGCGCCGCGACCAACGCCCGCCGCCGCAGTGTTTTCAGCCTCGCCGGCGTTTGAGGCGCGGGGGTCTGGGGGCGGAGCCCCCGGTTTCGGGAAGGGGCGGGGTGGGGGAAAGCCCCGCGCAGCGGCAGCCCCTCGGGCTCGGCTCGGCTCACTGCGACGCACCCCCCTCAAGCGCAGAGGCAGTCCGCGTCCGAGCCAGGTAGTCCGATGCGGTCCGCAACTCGTCCGTCAGCGACTCCACCGTCGCCGCCATGCTCTCCGTCGCCTGCACCTTGAACGTGTCGATCGCGTCCAGCGTCTTGTAGATCTGCGCGAAGGCCACCCGCAGGGTCTCCGCCCCCACCGCGGGATCCGCCGCGATCCGCTGGATCTCGCCGCTCTGCGAGGACAGCATCTCCGCGTTCCCCCGGATCAGCTCCTCCGTCGTCCCCCGCAACGCGTTGACCTGCTCGATCACCTTCTTCTGGTTGTCGAGGGCCGAGGCCAGCATCACCGCGATCCGCAGCGCCGACACCGTCGTCGTCGCGGCCCGGTCGACGCCCTTGATCAGTTCCTCGTTGTTGCGCCGGACGACGTCCATCGCCAGGTAGCCCTGCGCGCACACCGCGAGCTGCGTCAGCAGGTCCTGGTGCTTCTGCCGGACGGGGAACAGCACGTCCGACCGCATCGCGTCGGCCTGCGCCGGATCCGCCTGCTCGGTGTCCGCGATCCGTTGCCCGACGGCCGTGTCCAGGGCCTCGGTGAGCACCGCGTACTCCTGGAGCTTGCCCATGGTCTCCCACAGCCGGGCCCGCTCGGTGTGCAGCGCCGCGTTGTCGCGGCGCAGCTCGTCCTGGCCGCCGCGCAGGGCGCCGACGATCCGGTTCAGGGTCGCCTGGGAGGAGGCGTACTTCGCCACGTGATCGCGGAACCGGTTGCCGCCGGGCAGTTTCGAGAACAGCTTGCCGAGCCCCTTCGCGGGAGCGTCCCGCGGATCGAGGTCCTCGACGGTGCGCCGCAGCTCGACGAGGGACCCGGCGACCCGGGCCTGGGCGTCGCCGCCGCCGTCCGAGCCGAGCGAACGCACGGCCCGCTCCAGCATCCGGTTGGACTGCTGGGCGGCGCTGCGGATGTCGGCCGTTCCGAGCCCGGCGATCTCGCCGATCCGCGTCACGAACTCGGGGGAGCGGGTGTCGATCCCGGCGAGCCGGCCGACGTACTCGTCGGCGCGGCGGGCCATCTCCTCGCGCACGCCGTCCTGGAGCGGCACCAGGCCGGAGGCCTGCTCGCGGCGGACGGGGGCGACGGGCTCGGGAGCGCTGAGGACGAAGGTGCCGTCTGCGTCGCCGGCGGTTGGCGTGATTGGCATCGTGTCGTTCCCCCTAGCCCTTGGCGCGCTCTGCGAGCGCCATCAGGATCTTGACGGTGGGCGTGCCGACCTGGCGGATGCCGGTCAGGCCCGAGTTGAGGTGGTCGGCGTACGGGGCGGTGGCGGCGGAGAACTGGGCCGCGCCCTCCTGCGGGCGGAACCCGCGCTGCATGACGAGGTCCCGCAGCCTGGGGTCGGTGGTGAGGAGGGCGCCGAGATCGCGGGCCTTCTCGTTGAGCGGGACGAAGGTGTGCGCCGAGTTGACGGTGGTGTCCGGGTAGAGCACGACCATCTCGCCCGGGTCCTGGTGCTGGAGCAGCATCGAGGCCACCTGGGACTCGTACGCCAGGATCAGGGGTTCGCCGCTGCCGCTGACGAAGGCCCGGAACGGGCCGTCTGTGCTGGGCTCCAGGGCGCCCTGTACGGAGATCAGCTTGCGCATCAGCGGCGCGGTCCGCTCGATCCCGGCGTCGTCGGCCACGACGGTGTTGCCGTTGGCGACGTTGGAGGCGAGGGCGAGGAAGAGGGCGCCCGAGTTGGAGGTGGCCGGGTCGGTCGTCTTGACGAACACCCGCCCGACCAGCTCCGGGTGGGCTGCGGCGCCGGGCAGCTGTTGCCAGTTGCGGTCCTCGTCGGCCGCCTTGAGGAAGGGGCCCATGAGGAGGGTCCCGGTGTTCTTGCCGGACATCTTCACGAGGCCGCCGTCGGTGAGGACCTTGGCGGCGCTGGGGCGGGCGATGACGACGAGCGGGGAGAAGAAGGGCTTGGCCTCCTGGGCTCCCTGGATCCCTGCGGCGGCCTCGACCTCCTTGGCGGGCTCACTGCTGCTGGGGAAGGCGAAGTCGAACTCCTTGAGGGCGAGCTTGTCCATCGCCCAGGAGCCTGAGGACTCCGCCTTCACGGTGTAGCCCTTGTCGGCAAGGGCTTTGACGACGTCCGGGTCGCGGAAGAAGTCGGACTTCTCCGAGCCGATGACGCCACGCACGGTCTTCGTTGCCGTGGATTCCGGGCCCTGCCCCTTGAGGAGGACGACGGCTGCGACGCCGCCGATCAGGAGGAGGCCCAGGATGATTCCCAGGATGCGTCTCACGGGTGCAGCGTGCTCGCGGAAACCCACATTCCGCGTCGAGTTGGGTGAACGTCGGGTGACGGGGCGGTCCCACTTCGAAATGCTGTGTGGGCCCGCTGGTGCTGGTGGGCGGGCCGGTCGCCGAGGAGGATCGGGGGCATGGGCGTGAGCACGAGCGCGTTGAAGTGGCAGGGCTGGCTGGTGGGTCTGGTGACACTGGCGGGCCTGCTGGTGTTCGCCCCGCTGGGGCTGTACGTGTGGGCCAGCGCCGGCGGCGGCCGGCAGGAGGCCGCGCCCCGGCCGGCGGTGGAATACGTACGGGTCACGGGCTGCCGCGTCGACCCGGCGGGCCGGCGGATCACGGCGACGGTGGAGGCGACGGGCCGCGCGGAGGGGGCGGGCGCGTACGTGGTCACGGTGGAGTTCCGCGACCGGGCCGCCGCGGAGCCGGGGGGCCGTGCGGCGCAGTCCCTGGTGAAGATCCCGGGGGTCGCCCCGGGCGCGACGGAGTACGCGGAGGTCCCGGGCCCGGTCTGGCCGCCGTCCACGACCCCGTGGTGCGGTGTCGCCGCAGCCGATTTCACCGCGGCGAAGCAGGCGAAGTAACCGGGAGGCGAAAACCCAGCCCCTCCGGCGTTTGAGGAGCGGGGTCCGGGGCGGAGCCCCGGGGTGCCGCGCAGCGGCATCTGCAGCCGCGCCGGCGTTTGAGGCGCGGGGGTTGGGGGCGGAGCCCCCGACAGCGGTGCCGCAGCGGTACGCCGAGCCCCCG
Source organism: Streptomyces sp. NPDC002467 (assembly GCF_042889825.1). NCBI lineage: Bacteria > Bacillati > Actinomycetota > Actinomycetes > Kitasatosporales > Streptomycetaceae > Streptomyces > Streptomyces sp. NPDC002467. Next base: position 24,222 of record NZ_JBIARJ010000018.1, read on the forward strand.
CAGGGGCGTGGCGCCCGGTCCGGAGCCTCCGCGGCCCCGGACCGGGGCCGTCAGAGGGCGCCGGCCAGGTCCTGGGACTCCAGCGCGGCGGCGTGCGCGTCCATCCGCTCGGCGGCGAGGATCGCGACGGTGGTGTCGGCGCGGGACGCGGCGACGAGGAGCGCGCGGGCCGCGAGGTCGTGCGCGCGCTGGTGCAGAGCCGGAGAGCCCTCCTCGGCGCCCCGCGGGGCCCGCGTCGGCTCGGCGCCGCGCAGCCGCGTCACCTGGGCGGCGATCTCCGCGGCGCTCTCGGCGAGCCCGAGCTCGTCGGTCACGGCGAGCAGCGCCGCCAGGTGCCCGGCGAGCTGGATGTCCAGCGCCTCGGCGCGGCTGCGCTGCGGGTAGTCCGTGGTGGTTTCGGCGGCGGCGCCCATGCGGTGGACGACCGACGACTTCGTGCGGATCGGCTCGTACATGAGGTGGCCTCCTGCGTTGTCAGGAGACCATCCTACATTGGATTCGTTCTAAAGTTGAGCTCAATCCTGTTGATCGATTGAGTGCGTGCCGGGTGTGCGCCCGGTGCATGCCCTACGGCTGGCTGTAGCCGTCGAGGAACTTCCCGATCCGCGTCACCGCATCGGCCAGGTCCACCGCGTTCGGCAGCGTCACGATCCGGAAGTGGTCGGGCTCGGGCCAGTTGAAGCCCGTACCGTGCACGACCATGATCTTCTCGGCCCGCAGCAGGTCCAGGACCATCTGCCGGTCGTCCTTGATCTTGTAGACGGACGGGTCCAGTCGCGGGAACGCGTACAGCGCGCCCTTCGGCTTCACGCACGTCACGCCCGGGATCTGGGTGAGCAGGTCGTACGCGACGTTGCGCTGCTCCAGGATCCGTCCGCCGGGCAGTACGAGGTCCTCGATCGACTGCCGGCCGCCGAGGGCGGTGGCGATGGCGTGCTGCGAGGGCATGTTCGCGCACAGGCGCATGTTCGCCAGGATCGTGAGGCCCTCGATGTACGAGGCGGCGTGCTTCTTCGGGCCGCAGACCGCCATCCAGCCGGCCCGGTAGCCCGCGACGCGGTAGTTCTTCGAGAGCCCGTTGAAGGTCAGGCACAGCAGGTCCGGCGCGAGTGCGGCCGTGTTCGTGTGCGTGGTTCCGTCGTAGAGGATCCGGTCGTAGATCTCGTCCGAGCAGACGACCAGGTTGTGGCGGCGGGCGATGTCCGTGAGGCCGCGCAGCATCTCGTCGTCGTAGACGGCGCCGGTCGGGTTGTTCGGGTTGATGATCACGATCGCGCGCGTGCGGTCGGTGACCTTGCGCTCGATGTCGGCGAGGTCGGGCATCCAGTCGGACTGCTCGTCGCACCGGTAGTGCACGGCCGTGCCGCCGGCCAGCGAGACGGAGGCGGTCCACAGCGGGTAGTCCGGGGCGGGGACGAGGACCTCGTCACCGTCGTCGAGCAGCGCCTGCATCGACATCTGGATCAGCTCGGAGACCCCGTTGCCGAGGTAGATGTCCTCGACGTCCAGCTCGATGCCCTTGGTCTGGTAGTGCTGCATGACCGCGCGGCGCGCGGAGAGCAGCCCCTTCGCGTCCCCGTAGCCGTGGGCGCTGCCCAGGTTGCGGAGCATGTCCTCGAGGATCTCCGGCGGGCACTCGAAGCCGAAGGCCGCGGGGTTGCCGGTGTTGAGCTTGAGGATGCGATGACCTGCTGCTTCGAGCCGCATCGCCTCTTCGAGGACGGGTCCGCGGATCTCGTAGCAGACATTGGCGAGTTTCGTTGACTGGATCACCTGCATGACGGGAGCTTACGGGGTCCCGCCGATGGCCCGCTGGGTCATTTAGGCCGAATGCGAAGGGGTGATATGTCCCATTTCGCGCGATGGGCGGGTGGCGGTGCCGCCCGCCCTTGGAATCCGGGGCGGGCCCCCCGCCACGGCCTGCGGAATGGGTGTGGGCGGATGAGGGAGCGGGGCGGGATGTTGCGCTCGTCACCTCGTGGCCGCCCCGGATCGCCACGCGCTCCTCGACGACGGCGTCCGGCCCCCGTCCGGGGCTGGGGCCGGCGCGCGACCGGAGTGCGGGTGGGGGTGGGGTGCTCTAGCGTCGGAAGGGCGGGGGTGGCCGATGCGTCGAGCCGGTCGCCCCCAGGAGTGCCTGCTCCACGCCGCCCCCGCCCGTGGTCCGGCGTACTCGCGGATCGCGTGACCGAGCGAGAGAGCAGGTGCGTTCGTATGCGTCCGTCGGCCCGTATCCCCAGCATCCTTGCCGGCCTGGTCCTCGCCGCCAGCGGCGCGTTCTTCGCCGCCCCGGCCGCCTCGGCCGACGTCCAGCAGTGCGAGCAGAGCGTCATGTCGCACGGCAAGCCGTCCACGGCCGACGTCGCCCAGGCCTGCTACGAGGGCTCCATCGGCAACCAGACCAGTTGCGTATCGAGCCTCCAGGCGGCCGGCGTCTCCGCGAACGACGCCAACACGGCCTGCCGCGCGTCCCGCTAGCCCCCCACCGCTGTCAGCGGTCGCGTCTACCGTGAGGGGATGAAGCCGCTCAGGATCATCGCCGGGGACGCGACCAGCCCGCAGGCCAAGGGGCCCAAGATCATCGCGCATGTGTGCAACGACCTCGGAGGATGGGGCAAGGGGTTCGTGCTGGCCGTTTCGAAGCGGTGGCCCGAGCCTGAGAAGGCCTTCCGGACGTGGCACAGGGGGCGCAGCGGGAACGACTTCGGGCTGGGGGCCGTGCAGTTGGTGCGGGTCAAGCCCGACGTGTGGGTCGCCAACATGGTCGGGCAGCGCGGGATGCGCACCGGCAGCGGCGGGCCGCCGATACGTTACGACGCCGTGGAGCGGTGCCTCATCGCCCTGGCGGGGCACGCCGCCGAACTCGGTGCCAGCGTGCACATGCCCCGCATCGGGTGCGGGCTCGCCGGTGGCACGTGGACGCGGATCGAGCCGCTGATCAACGAGCGGTTGTGCGCGCGGGACGTGGAGGTCACGGTCTACGACCACGCCTAGCGGGGCGCCGTGTCGTCGGCCGGGAACCCCGGGCCGTGGCCCGGGACGATCACGTCCGTGGCGGCGAGGACGCGGAGGCGGGAGCGGAGCAGGACGTCGTGGTCCGGGGCGACCGGGTCGTCGACGGGGCCGTTGGGGCGCCACCACAGGTCGCCGACGAAGGCGATGGTGCCGTCCGCCGTCCCGGCGAGGAGGGTGATGTCCTCGGGGCTGTGGCCGGGGGTGCGGATGAGCCGGAGGGACGGGGTGAGCTCGTGGCCCTCCGCGTCGCGGTCGGTCCACTGGTCGGCCTCGTAGACGGCCTTGTGGTCGTGGACCCGAGCCCGACCGAAGAGGCCCACGTTCATGGTGTTGTCCGGGTGGTGGTGGCTGAGGACGACGTCCGTGATGTCGTCGGGGCCGAGGCCCAGTTCCGCGAGCGGGCCGAGGATGCGGTCGCGGCTCGCCACCATGCCCGGGTCGACGATCACGTGCCGGTCGCCGTCGGAGACGTAGGAGACGGTGGCGGCGACCCCGGGGCCGGTGGAGAGGGTGTAGCCGGTGGTCAGGATCGTGTAGGTCGCGGTGCGGCCGAGCGGTGCGTCGGTACGGGCGTCCACCGGCGTGTTCGTCTGCGTGTTCGTCTGCGTGTTCGTCATGTTCTCGATCCTGGTCGGAGGAGGCTTCGTCCACGAGTGGCACTGCTGCCAGTGATCGCGGGAATCGTGCCAGGCCGGAGTCGCGGTGGCAGACTCCCCGCATGGCCCCCTTCACCTCCGTCGCCGCCTACGCCCCGCCCGGGGTCGGCATGCTCGCCGTCGGGATCGTCGCCGAGGTGTTCGGGGTGCGCGGGGCGGGGTTCCCGCGGTTCGACTTCGGCTTGTGCACCGAGCGGCCCGGGTCGGTGGCCACCGACGTCGGGGTGCCGGTCGCCGTCGAACACGGCTTGGAGCGGCTGGCCGACGCGGATCTCGTGATCGCGCTGCCGTGGGCCGACTTCCGTACGCCGCCCCCGCGCGCCGTGCTCGACGCGCTGTCGGCCGCGCACGCGCGGGGCGCGCTGGTCGCCGCCCACTGCGTCGGGGCGTTCGCGCTGGCCGCCGCGGGGCTGCTCGACGGGCGGCGGGCCACCACCCACTGGCGGTTCGCCGGGCTGTTGGCCGACCGCCACCCGGACGTCGACGTCGAGGCCGGGGCCCTCTACGTCGACGAGGGTCGGATCGCCACGGGCGCGGGCGCCGCGGCCGGGTTCGACCTCTGCCTGCACCTGCTGCGGCGCGAGCACGGGGCCGCGACGGCGAACGCCATCGCGCGGGACCTCGTACTGCCCTCGCACCGTGACGGCGGGCAGGCCCAGTACCTGGCCGCCCCCGTTCCCGCCGACTGTCAGGACGAGCGGCTGTCCGAGGTGCTGGCCTGGACCCGCGAGCACCTCGACGAGCCGCTGCCCGTCGCGGAGTTGGCCCGGCGCGCCATGATGAGCAAGCGGTCCTTCGCCCGCCGCTTCGCCGCCGCCACCGGTACCACCCCGCACGCCTGGCTGCTGAACCTGCGCCTCGCCGGCGCCGAGGAACTGCTGGAGACCACGGACCTGCCGGTGGAGGAGATCGCCCGCCGGGTCGGCTTCGGGAGCGCGGCCGTGCTGCGGGAGCAGTTCGTGCGCCGCCGCGGCGTGCCGCCCCGCGTCTACCGCCGCTCCTTCACCCGGATTCCGTCCGACGGGCCGGGCACACGTCGAAGTGGCTGACCCGGCAGGTGTCCGAGGGGAGCGAGGCGCCCAGGTTCACGGCGGTGCCGTCGCCCGCGATGCGCCAGCGCCGCCCGGCCGGTACGAGGTGGCAGGGCCGCTCGCCGGGCTGTACGAGGAGCCACTTGCCCCAGACCGTCCTGTGCCAGTACGCGGCCTCGCCGCAGAGTCGGCAGACGGCCGGGCGACCCTCCGGCTGTGACTGCGGTTGCGGCTGTCGGACCACGGTCACGAGGGCGTCGGCCAGGACCTTGGCGAGGAGGAACGGCCCGTCGTCGCCGCGCCCCTGGTGCTCCTGCCTGCGGGTGTTCGTGTTCAACCATCCCCCCTTACCGCCCCGTTGTTAGCGGACGGGGGGACGGTCGCGCCGGCCATCGGCCGAAGGTTGACCCGAACGAGTGGCGGTGCGGGCCCCTGGGGCCTGTCGTCAAACTCCCGTCGTCGCCCGGAGGGCGGCCCCGCGGCGTCTGGTGCGTGGTCTCGGTGCGCCGGGCGGAAGCCCGCGTACTGGACGTACTTGGCTTTCGCCCGGTGCGGCGAGAGTGCGTGCCAGGCGTCGCGGGGCAGGCGGGAGTTTGACGACAGGCCCTAGGACGGGCCCTGGCGCTCCAGGATCACCAGCGGGATCTCGCGGGCCGTTCGTGCCTGGTCGTCGTCGTACGGGGGCCACAGGCCGGCCATCATCGGCCAGTACGCGTCGCGCTCCTCGGGCGTGGCCGTGCGCGCCGTGACCGTGTGGAGCACGGCGCCGACCTGGACGTGGACCTCCGGGTGGGCGGTGAGGTTCCGGTACCAGGCGGGATGCTCCGGGGCGCCGTATCCGGCGGCCACGACGATCAGCCGGTCCACGTCCTCGCCGTAGATCAGCGGGGTCCGGGCGGTGCGGCCGGTGGCGCGGTCGAGGGTCGTGAGCAGGAGGGTCGGGACCCCGTGCCACAGGTGTCCGTCGGCGCCCGCCGTGGTCACGTACGCGCGGACGTGGTCGAGGCGCGGGCCGGGGGGCGGGTCCGAGGGGTGGTCCCAGTCGACGTCGAGTGTGTGCATTCACCTGTCCTTAGCATTCCGGCCCCCGGGCGGCTAACGAGCAGTAACGATTCTGGATGCGGTCGGCGCCCACCGCACGCCCACGCGCCCGGCGGACCCCGTCCGAAGTGCGTTCATGGGCGGTCGGCCGGAGTATGGGGCCAGGGGAATCCGTAGGAGGTACGCGATGGTCAGTGAACCCGACGAGCAGCCCACACGGTCGGACCGGCTCTTCACGGGCGGGGAACGGCCGTACGACCCCGAAGACCTCGTGATGGCGACAGGCCACGACCCGACTCCCGAGCGCGTCGAGAAGGCGCGCCAGCTCATGGAGAAGGAGGGTCCGCAGGTCATCGAGCGGTACCTGCCGTAGTCCCGGCGGCAGCGGTCGACGTCGCTGCCGCGCACAGCCAGGCCGACCCCGTCCCGGAACCCCGGGCACGGGGCCGCCGGGTGTGCGGCGGGCAGCGGGGACGGGCAGCGGGGACGGGCCGTACGGACGAGCCGCCGGGTCAGCTCGTCAGGGTCGCCGCCGCGCCCAGTGTGATCAGCAGCCCGCAGATCCCCAGGTTCACGGCCCTGTGCTCCCAGAACACCGCCGCGAACTCGCGGATCGTCGCGCTCGGCCAGTAGTACTTCGCCGTGGGCGAGCCCAGGACCTGACCGTTCACCCCGGCCTTGCGGGCCAGCATCGCGGCCCGGAAGGCGTGGAAGTTGTTGGTGACCACCACGCACCGGTAGTCCGGGTCCCGCGCCGCCATGATCTCCCGGCTGAAGCGCATGTTCTCCTCGGTCGTCGTGGACCGGTCCTCCAGCGTGATGTGCTCCGCAGGCACGCCCCGCGCGATCAGCCAGTCCGCCATGGCCCGCGCCTCGGCGACCTTCTCGTCCGAGCCCTTGCCGCCAGAGGGCAGCATCACCGGCGGGCGGCCGCCCCGGGCCAACTGGGCCTCGTAGATCTCCCGGCCCTTGCGCAGCCGCGAGGCGAGCAGCGGCGGCACCCGGTCCCCGCAGATCAGGCCGGCGCCGAGCATGACCACGTGGTCGACGTCGCCGCGCACCGTGATCCGGCCGTAGAGGAAGGCGTAGCCGAGGAAGCAGAGGAAGAGGAAGGCGACGTAGGCGACGATCACGGTGAGCGTGCCCACGATGCCGTCGAGGACGTGCGATCCCGCCCTGCGGACGACGAACAGCAGCGCGATCATCCCGAGGATCCCGAGCCCGGCGAGCAGCGAGAGCAGGTTGGCCGGGCGGCTGCCCTCCCTGCGGATCATGGTCACGCCGTTGGCCACGAGGAAGACGCCGAGCGCCAGGGTGCCGAGCGTGGGCACGGCGAAGACGATCAGGACGATGGGGTACGCGAGCCAGTCCGGCAACCGGTCCAGCTGGAGGAGCAGGGCGAACGAGAGGGATATGAAGGTCAGCCCGAACAGCACGGCGTTGCGGAAGCGGCGGCGGTCCTCCCGCGCGCTGATGGCGAAGGCCAGGAAGAACACGGCGGCGAGGGCGAAGGCGACCATGCCGACCATCGTAAATGTCGGATATCCGTACGGATCTCAGCCGTTCGGGGCCGGGCCGGGCGGGGCCGTGCGCCGCACCGAGCGCCCCGCCAGGACGTCCGTGCGGCGCCCGTCGCGCATCACGAAACGGCCGTCGATCAGCACGTGCGGAATGCCGGTGGGCAGCACCCGCGGGTTCTCGTAGTCGGCACCGGCCGCGACCGTGTCCGGGTCGAAGAGGACGAGGTCGGCGCGGAAGCCCTCCCGCACCAGCCCCCGGTCGGGCAGCCGCAGGCGCGCCGCCGGACGGCCGGCCAGGTGCGCCACGCACTCCTCCAACGTCAGCAGTCCCAGCTCGCGGACGTAGCGGCCGAGGTAGTGCGGGAAGGTGCCGTAGGCGCGCGGGTGCGGTTTCGCGCCCCGGAGGATGCCGTCGGAGCCGCCGGTGTGGGCGGGGTGGCGCATGATCGCCCGGACGTTCTCCTCGTGGCCCACGTGCTGGAGGACCGTCGGCGCGAGCCGGTCGCCGAGCAGCAGCCGTCGGGCGCCGTCCCAGCCGTCCAGGCGCCGGCCGACGTACGCCGCCGCCAGCGCGGGATCGCTCACGCCCGAGATCTCGATCGTCGACCAGTCGACCGGCACCCCGTGGCAGCCGTCCGCCCCCTCCACCTCCAGCGCGTACCGGATCCGCTCGGCCTCGGCGTCGTCGCGCAGCCGGGCCAGGACCGCCTCGGGGCCGCCCTCGTTCGCCCAACTCGGCAACAGCGCGACGAGGGTGGTGCAGCCGGGGGTGTACGGATAGCTGTCGAGGGTGATGTCGGCGCCGTCGGCCAGGGCCGCGTCGAGCAGGGCCAGCAACTCGGGGGCCCGGCCCTCGTTCTCGCCGAAGTTCATGGTGGCGTGCGCGAGGTGCAGGGCGCAGCCCGCCTCCCGGGTCAGCGCGACCATCTCGGCGTAGGCGGCGAGCGCGCCGTGCCCGTACGAGCGGTGGTGCGGGCAGTAGTAGCCGCCGTACGAGGCCACCACCCGGCACAGCTCGGTCAGTTCGGCGCCGGAGGCGTACATGCCGGGGGTGTAGGTCAGCCCGGAGGACATCCCGACGGCGCCCTGTTCGAGGCCCTCGGCGACCAGCGAGCGCATCCGGTCCAGTTCCACCGCGCCCGCCGGGCGGTCGTCCCAGCCGAGGACGTGGGCGCGGACGGTGCCCTGCGGCACCAGGTAGGCGGCGTTCACGGCGACGCCCTGACCGCCGTGCGCCCGGTCCAGCCGGTCCAGGTACCCGCCGACCGTGCGCCAGTCGAAGTCGACGTCGTCGCCCGGCCCGTTCCAGCCCGCGATGGCGGCCCGCACCTCGCCGAGGGTGCGGTCGTCGACGGGTGCGTACGACAGGCCGTCCTGGCCGAGGACTTCGAGGGTCACGCCCTGGGCGGCCTTCGCGCTGTGGTCCGGGTCGCGCAGCAGCGCCAGGTCGCTGTGCGCGTGCATGTCGACGAAACCGGGCGCGAGGGCGAGCCCGTACGCGTCGACGGTCGTGCGCCCGCCCCCGGGGAGGGACCCGATCTCGACGATCCGCCCCTCGTGCACCCCGACGTCGGCCGTGTACGAGGGCCCGCCCGTGCCGTCGACGACGCGGGCCCCGCGTATGACCAGGTCCACCCGGCGCCCCTAGAAGAAGGTGCGGACGAAATCGGTGACGGTGCCGTCGGCCTCCACCACCGGGATCAGCGGCCACTTCTCGAAGATGGTGCACGGGTGGGACATCCCGAGCGCCACCCAGTCGCCGACCTGCACGTCGTCGGCCGACGCGGTCTCCAGCCAGGCGTGCTGGTCGGACAGTTTGACCACCCGCACGCCGGTGGCGGGGCGCTCCTCGCCGGTGAGTTCGTCCCGGACCAGCTCGGCCTCGGGCAGCCCGAGGTCGTACGCGATGTCGCGCTTGCCGGCGTTGACGAACGCCTGGGTGGGGGAGGGGCGCGAGACCACCTGGGTCCACAGCCGGAACGCGGGGCGCAGCCCGCCCTCCTCGGGGTGGCGGTTGAAGGGGGTCAGGCCCTTGTACCAGCCGTGGTCGTGGGAGACGTACGCCCCGGAGCGCAGCAGCTTCAGCACGGGGCGGGAGAGCTCCGGGATCTCGGCGAACACGTCGGCGACGGCGTCGAACCAGGAGGAGCCGCCGGCGCTGACGACGATCTCGTCGAGGTCGGCGGCGAACAGGCCGGCCTTGTCGAACTCGACGGCGAGGGCGGTGAGCCGGCGCAGGTAGGCGTGCACGCGCTCGGGGTCGGCGTCGGGCACCTCGGCCTCGTAGCCGCCCGTGCCGACGAGGCGCAGGGTGCGGGTGGAGGAGACGGCCTCGGCGACGGCCCGGCAGTCGTTGTCGCTCCGGGCCCCGGTGCGGGCGCCCTCGCCGGCACCGAGCTCGACGACGACGTCGATCCGGGCCGGCGCGTCGCGCAGGGCCCGGTCCATCAGGTGGACCCCGCGCACGGAGTCGACGTAGCAGACGAAGCGGAAGTCGGGGTCGCTGGCGAGCTCGCCGGCGACCCAGCGCAGGGCGGCGGGATCGACGAGCTCGTTGGCGAGGAAGATCCGCTGGATGCCGAAGGCGCGGTAGACGCGGGCCTGGTGGGGGACGGCGGCGGTGATCCCCCAGGCGCCGTGGTCGAGCTGACGGCGGAACAGCTGCGGGGCCATGCAGGTCTTGCCGTGCGGCGCGAAGGCGAGGTCGTGCCGGGCGGCGTAGGTGCCGAGGGCGGCGAGGTTGTGCTCCAGCGCGTCGGCGTCGAGGGTGAGCACGGGGGTGGTGAACCCGCCGGTGTGGATCCCGCGCCGCTGCCGCGCGAGCTGCCCGACGGTGAGGCGGGCCGCCTGGGCGTCCGGGGGGAGGCCCTTGAACCGGTGGTCGACCGGCTCGTCGGCGAGCTGCTTGACGGGGTCGCTGTCCATGCGGGGGCCTCCCGGGGGGTGCTGGGGGTTGCACGTGCTGCAACGGTCGTTGCGTGTACCGCTGCACGCTGTCTAACATCCCGCATGACGACGGGTCAACGCACCGCCACCGGGGGGTCTGTGCCCCGCCCCCGCTCCTCAATCGCCGGAGGGGCTGGTTTCGCCTCCGGCGGCGCCTCAAACGCCGGCGGGGCTGGAATTGCCCGGCGGGGCTTCCAGCCTGCCGGGGCTTGGCCCCGGGGCGAACCAGCAGTACTTGGCGGACGGCAGGGGCCAAATCCAGCCCCTCCGGCGTTTGAGGAGCGGGTCTGGGCGGAGCCCAGGGTGCCGCGCAGCGGCATCTCGGCTGTGGCGGCGCCCTGCCTGGGCAACGGCCGCTCGGGGTCTGGGGCGGAGTCCCAGGTAGGAGAGGACGAGGGATGAGCCAGTCCGTGGAGCGGGCGCTCGCGGTGCTGCCGCTGCTCGCGAAGGGCCCGGCCGGCCTCACACCGGTGGCGGACGCGCTCGGCGTGCACAAGAGCACCGCCCTCCGCCTCCTGCGCACCCTCCACGCGCACGGCCTCGTCTACCGCCAGCCGTCCGACGGCCGCTACCGCCTCGGCGCACGGCTCTTCGCCCTGGGCGCCGAGGCCATCGAGAACCTCGACGTCAGGGACATCGCGCACCCCCACCTCGTCGAGCTGAACCACACCACCGGCCACACCGTGCACCTCGCCGTCCACCAGGACGACGAGGTCGTGTACATCGACAAGGTCGACAGCCGCTACCCGGTCCGCATGTACTCCCGCATAGGCCGGCCCGTGCCCCTCACCGTCGCCGCCGTCGCCAAGCTGCTCCTCGCCGACCTCCCCGAAGCCGAGCGCCGCGCCCTCGCGCACCGGATCGACTACCCCCGCCACACCGCCCGCTCCACCCCGGACGCCGCCGCGTTCCTCCGCGAGCTGGACCTCGTACGGGAACAGGGCTGGGCCACCGACCTCGGCGGGCACGAGGAGTCCCTCAACTGCCTCGGCGCACCCGTGCACGGGCCGGACGGGCGGGTCGTGGCCGCGCTGTCCGTGTCCGCGCCCAACGTGGTGATCGACGCCGAAGGCCTGCTGGAACTGCTGCCGCTCGTGCTCCGTACCGCGGGAGCCATCAGCCGGGACTACTCAGGAGACTCAGGAGAGACCGCATGACGGAGAAGATCGAGAAGGTCGAGAAGGTCGAGAGGGTCGAGAAGGTCGGGATCACCCCTGACACCCACACCACCCCTCCCGCGAAGTTCTCGCACGGCGTCCGCAAGGGCAACATCCTCCAGGTCGCCGGCCAGGTCGGCTTCCTCCCGCACGTGGACGGACAGCCGCCCACCCCCGCCGGGCCCACGCTGCGCGAGCAGACGCTCCAGACGCTGGAGAACGTCCGCTCCGTACTGGAGGCCGGCGGCGCGGGTTGGGACGACGTGATGATGATCCGCGTCTACCTCACCGACACGGCCCACTTCGCCGAGATGAACGGCATCTACAACACGTACTTCGAGGAGCAGGGCCTCAAGGAGGCCCCCGCCGCCCGCACCACCGTGTACGTCGGCCTGCCCGCCGGGCTGCTCGTCGAGATCGACGCCCTCGCCGTCCTGGGCTGAGACGGGGATGGCGGAGGGGCGCCCCCCTGGCGGTGGGGCGCCCCGGTCACGCGTTCGCGCGGGCTAGGCGGTGCAGTACTGCGCCTCCTTGCCGATCGAGCGGTACATGCAGTCCGCGTTCTCCAGGAGCTGGAGCACCGCGTCCTTGTTGCGCGCGGTCTCGCGGTCGATGACCTCGTCCGGCGGGTAGAAGCCGCCGCCCCCGCTCGACGGGTACATCTCGAAGGTGTAGGCGAAGATCTTCTGGTTGCCCCACAGCCAGTCGTCGATCGTCCCGTCCGTGATGTACAGGTCGCTCGACTGCTCCGGCGTGTAGCCGTTGCTCGCCGCCATGCTCGTGCCGATCTTCTTGTAGACGGCGAGGTCGTCGGCGGTCAGCCCGGGGGCGGTGTCGTTGTACGTCCAGCCGAAGGGCCACAGCACGAGTTCGCTGTACGTGTGGAAGTCGATCGCGGCCTTGATCTGCTGCTTGCCGCCGACCACCCGGCTGCGCACGAAGTCCGCGACCACCTTCACCTCGGGCGCCGACTCGCCGGCCGCGCCGCGGTAGGTCTCCGAGCCCTTGCTGCTGCTGGAGCCGCCGCAGCAGCCCCACTTGTAGTTCCAGTTCCGGTTCTCGTCCGTGCCGACACTGGAGGAGCCGGCGTTGGGCTGGCGGTTCTTGCGCCAGGAGCGGTAGGAGCCGGTCGCGATGTCGTACTCGCCGCCGTCCGGGTTGAGGTCCGGCACGATCCAGATCTCGCGGCTGTTGACGGCGTTCGTGACCCGGGCGTCGGTGCCGTACTTCGAGCCGAACTCGTTCAGAAGGTAGAGGGCCATCTCCACCGTGAGGTGCTCGCGGGCGTGCTGGTGGGCCGTGAAGAGCACCTCGGGCTCGGCCTCGTCCGTCCCGACGTTGTCGCTGATCTTGATGGCGACGATGTCGCGTCCCTGGTACGACTTCCCGATCACCTGCTTGCTCATGATCGAGGGGTACTGCGCGATGCGCTGGTTGATCTCGGCCGTCGCCTCGGCGTAGTTGTGGTACTTCGAGTCGGCGGACGGGAAGTCCATGGGGCTCGACGCGATCCCGGGCATCGAGCGGTCCGGGGGGCCGGGCAGCGGCTCCAGCGTGTAGCCGAGCGCGCGCAGCTTCTTGGCCTGAGCGGGGTCGGCGCTGACGACGACCGAGCGGGCGTCGACCTCGTCGATGGAGGCGCCGGTGCGCAGCAGGGCCGTGCGCTCGGCCGGGGTGGCCGGGCCCTTGATCTCGTACTGGACGATCGCCTCGTCCTGGGTGGCGGTGGACGGGGTGGGTGGTGGGGACGCCGTCGCGCTCATGCCGTAGGCGGGTGCGCCCAGCGCGAGCGCCAGCAGGGCCGCCGTGACGGCGGCCCTCCGGCGGGTGTGGAGCCGCATGCGTTCTCCTGGGTGGGGAGTGTGGGGGTAGCCGTGCGGATGCCGCACAGAGTGCTCTCGTGGCATGTCCGGGTCAAGGACTGCATGCCTTGAATCGGCCAATCGGACCCTGGGCCGCGCGACCGACGTGGCCGACCCCCACACCTACCGCCTACGGGAGCGCGTGGACCTTCGGACCCACCGAGTTCGACCAAGCACCACCCGCCTTGGCGTCCCAGTTCGTCGACCAGGTCATCGCGCCGCGCAGCCCCGGGTAGGTCTTCGACGGCTTGAAGGATCCGCAGTTCACGCCGCTGGTCAGGCAGTCCAGGGCGTTGTTCACGACGGTCGGGGAGACGTAGCCGCTGCCCGCGCCGCTGGGGGAGGCGGGGACGCCGATGCCCACCTGCGAGGGGTCGAGGCCGCCCTCCAGCTGGATGCAGGCGAGGGCGGTGAGGAAGTCCACCGAGCCCTGCGAGTAGACCTTGCCGTCGCAGCCGTTCATCGAGCCGCTGTTGTAGTACTGCATGTTGACGACGGTGAGGATGTCCTTGATGTTCAACGCCGTCTTGAAGTAGCCGCCCTGGGTGGACTGCATGTCGATGGTCTGCGGGGCCATGGTGATGACCAGCGAGGAGCCGGCCTTCGAGGACAGGGCGCGCAGCGCCTGCGTCATGTAGGTCGGATTGAGGCCGTTCTCCAGGTCGATGTCGATGCCGCTGAAGCCGTACTCCTGCATCAGCGCGTACGCCGAGTTCGCGAGGTTGGTCGCGGAGGCGGAGTCGTTGACCGAAATGGTTCCCTTCTCGCCGCCGATGGAGAGGATGACCGACTTGCCGGCCGCCTTCTTCGCGGCGATGTCCGCCTTGAACTGCGCCACGGTGTAGCCGCCGAGGCCGGCCGAGTCGAGGTTGAAGGCGATCGCGCCGGGCGTGGTCGTGGCGTCGGCGAAGGAGACGGCGATGATGTCGTACTGCGAGGACACGTCGGAGATCTTCTGGACCGTCGCCCCGTTGTTGAAGTTCTGCCAATAGCCCGTCAGCGCGTGCTTGGGCACGGCCGGGTTGGGGTTCGGGTTCCCGCCGCCACCGGTCGTGGTGCCAGTCACCGGGGCGGACTTCGGGCCCTCGCCGGCCGCGTTGTACGCGCTCACCTGGAAGGAGTACGAGGTCGACGCGGCCAGCCCGGTGATCTGGGCGGAGGCGGCGCTCACCGTCTTGACCCGGACGCCGTCCTGGTACACGTGGTAGCCGCCGGCCCCGCTGACGGCGCCCCACGAAAGGGTCAGCCCGTCGGAGGTCTGGCCGGAAACGGCGGCCCCCGTCGGGGCGCCCGGGACGGACGGGCCGGGGTCGGTGCCGCCGCCCCCGTCCGGGCCGAAGACGCTGAACTCGTCGACGAAGTAGGCCGGCTGGCCGTACCAGCCGTGGGTGTAGACGGTGACCTGGGTGGTGCTCGGTCCGGTGGTGAAGGTGGTCGAGAGCTTCTGCCAGCCGGCGCCCGAGCCGGGCGTCCAGGTGGACACGTCCTGCGTGCCGGTGCCGGTCGCACCGAGGTACACGTAACTGCCCTGGACCTGCGTGCTGAGCGTGTACGTCGAGTTCGGCTTGACCGTGACGGTCTGGCTGCAACGGGCGTTGTCCTGGCCCGCCGGAGCGGCCTTGAGGGCGCCGGCCCCCGCGAAGACGGGGGAGGAGACGGAGGCGCCGCTTCCGCCGGAGCAGGACCAGTTGGCCAGGCCGGACTCGAAGCCTCCGTTACGGGCGACGTTGACGTCCGCCGCTTGTGCCGTACCGGTCGCGAGGGCCGTGAGCCCGCCCGCGGCGAGCACGGCTGTCATGGGCAGGACGAGGGAGCGTATGCGGTTCACGTGGACTCCGTGGGGGGAGTGAAGGGATGTCAGGGTGAGTGGGGCACCCCGCTCACAAGTTGGTCCAGACCAATCCTCGTGTCAAGGGGCTTTGCGAAGTGGCCTGAAGTGATCGGTCCTGCGATCCCTGTTGTCCGGGTTTCCGGCCACCTGTGACCCGTGCCGTCGGTGCGGGAATCAGCAAGCCACTGACCGGCCGGGGGTGGCGCGGTTATGGTGCTGGTTCCAGGGGGATGCGCGTCGCACGTTTGCGGTCGCGCAGGGGTGAGTACCGGGCAAGCACCGGGCGAGTACGGGGTGAACGGGGGGATTCGCGTGCCGACCGCCATCGCTGTCACCAGCGCCGACCTGGTACTTCCGGCCCCCGACCGACACACGCCCGGAGCCGCCTTGCTCCACCCGCCCGGGCAGCTCGACCTCGACGGCGCACTCGCCGAGACGAGCGGGCTCCTGGAACGGCACGGCCACCTCGTGGCCGTCGTACCGCCCTGGCTGCCCGCCGAGACCAGCCGGCGGCTGCACACCGTACGGGCCATCCTGGAGACCGACCGGATCGCACTCCTGCCCATCGATCTGCCCCCGCTGGGCACGGCCCTGCTGGTCCGTCAGCTGCGCCAGCTCACGGTCTGCGACTTCAGCCCCGGCGTCATAGCCTCCGCCGCCCGGCTCCTCTCGCACTACGTCTACGCGGGCGCGCTGCTGGGCTCCGTCGCCAAACTCGACCGGATCCCCGTCGGCCTCAAGGCGCACGCCCGCTCGTGGTCGCCGAGCGCGCAGTTCGCCGTACTGGCCCACCCGAAGCCGCACCTGGCGAAACTGGGCGCGCACCAGGGCGGGGCGAGGGCCGAGGCCAAGGGCGCGGCGGCCGCAGGGGTCATCCCTCCCGGCCCCGAATTCGCCACGCACCTCACCTTCGCCCGCGGCCAGCTCGCCTCCGAGTGGGTCACGGCCGAACTCGCCCCGGCCTGGCAGGTGCAGGGCGTACTGGAGAACCCGCTGCCGGCGCAGTCGCCCGGCTTCTGGGGCACGGCGAAACTCGTCGAGTTCGCCGCGGGCATCCCCGACCTCGGGGTGCTCTACCAGCTCGTCGCCTCGGTCCGCCGGGAGCAATGCCGCTGGTGCGGGCTCGAACTCATCGGAGACCGCTGCGGCTTCTGTTCGGCACCACTGGTCGCACCGCCGCCCGCCACGACCGCCCGATCCGGACCCTGACCCCCGCACGCCCGCACGAACGAAGAACGGCGAGGTAGTAAGGCCCGTAACGGGATCTCCCTCCAAAAGGAGGGGGCTATCAGCCTCAGCAGTTGATGGCCGCCCTTACCAGCACCAGCCAACGACGCATTTTGGAGGTGAACGAAGTTGGCTACGCACCGCGTAGGACAGAAGACCGACCGAGCTGTGCTTCCTCAGCAGCTCGCTCTCGAATTCGAGTCAGCAGACATCCCCCGGATCGGGGACGAAACGGGACTCGAAGGCCGTGAGGCATCCGGCGCGGTACATGTGCGAGGGGAGATGGCCGACGCTTCACCTGACGCCGGGCGCGTCACCCCCAACCTCAAGGTTGGGGAGAAGGCCCGTGAGGGCCACCCCGTCGTGTTCGTCCTGGATGTGCACGGCACACCGCTGCAACCGACCAGCCCCGCCAGGGCGCGCAGGCTGCTCAAGAGGGGCCGGACGGTCGTGGCCCGGCACACTCCGTTCGTGATCCGTCTCAAAGACCGTACGGTCGCCGAATCGCAGGTGGACGGCGTGGAGCTCGGTATCGACCCCGGCTCGAAGTGCACAGGCATCGCCGTATTCACCGCGAAGGACGGTGAGCGCCGCGGCGTGTACGCGGTCGAGCTCGCCCACCGGGGTGCCGTCATCCGGGACAAGCTCACCGCTCGTGCCTCCTACCGGCGCGGCAGGCGATCCCGCAACCTGCGCCACCGCGCCCCCCGCTTCTCCAACCGCACCCGCCCCCAGGGCCGGCTCGCCCCGTCGCTGCGCCACCGCGTGGAGACCACCATGTCGTGGGCGTCGCGGCTCGCACGCTGGGCGCCCGTCCGTGCCGTGCATGTGGAACGGGTCGCGTTCGACACGCACGCCATGTCCAACGGTGGGCCGTTGCAAGGTGCCGAGTACCAGCACGGCACCTTGCACGGCACGGAAGTCCGCGAGTACTTGTTGGCCAAGTGGGGCCGGGCCTGCGCCTACTGCGGCATCATCGGGAACCGGCAGCGGACCGGCATCCCTGAGACTCACACCCTCGACGCGCTGTGTGTCGGCGAACTCGACATCATCACGCGCGCCCCGGCCTGCGTCCTCGCCGTCACCGCTACCGGACGGGGCGCATACACCCGCACCCGCACCGACAAGTACGGCTTCCCCCGCCTCCGCCTGCCGAGGCAGAAGCAGTTCTTCGGCTACCAGACCGGAGACCTCGCCCGGGCGGTCGTGCCCAGTGGCAAGGAGACCGGCACTCACACCGGGCGGATCGCCGTCCGCGCCACCGGCAGCTTCAACATCAAGACCGTACGCGGACTTGTTCAGGGCATCGGTCACAAGTACTTCCGTCTCTTGCAACGAGCAGACGGCTACGCCTACGTCACCCGACCCGAAGGACCCACCGAGAGATGAACTCACGCCAGCGCCGCGGCGTCATCCTGCTGATCCTGTCGGTCCTGTGCGCCCTGGCCGCCTTCGCCGGAGTCCTGGTGGTGATCGGCGACGTCAACTCCAAGGTGGGGGCGGAGGTCGTCGCCTACCGCGCCAAGGGCGACATAGCCCCGTACAGCCCGCTCACGGCAGGGCAGTTCGAGGAAGTGAAGATCCCCAAGCGCTGGCTGTCCGACACCGCCGTCACCGACCTCGGCGCCCTCAGGGACAAGATCGCACTCACCGCCCTCAAGAAGGGCTCACTGCTCCAGAGCGACATGTTCGTCGACCAACCAAAGCTCCAGCCCGGTGAGCAGGAGATCGCCATCATGATCGACGCGTCGACGGGTGTGGCGGGCAAGATCACCCCGGGCTCCAAGGTCAACATCCTGGGCACCTTCAAGGGCAAGAAGCAGACCGACCCCGACGTGTCCGTGGTCATGGTGGCCAACGCGCGCGTCATCAACGTCGGCCGGCTCACGCCCCTGGACAAGGACAGCGACAAGAAGGGCCCCGCCGAGGCCGTCCCGATCACCTTCGCCCTGAACACCAAGGACACCCAGCGCGTCGCGTACGCCGAGTCCTTCGCGGAGCACGTACGGCTGTCCCTGGTGGCCCCCGGAACCGATTCGGCGGTCAACCCCGGCGACCGCATGTACACCCTCGAAGGGGACAAGTGAGGCCCGGATGACCACCCGAATCCTCCCCGCCGTCGGCGACCCGGACGCCGCGCGCGTCATCGTGACGCTGCTCAGCCAGCTCCCGTCCGCGGAGCCGGCCGCTCCGGTTGCCGACTCGACGACCCTCCTCGACACCCTGGCCCGCCTCGCAGCCGACTCCCTCGACGAACTCCCCGAGGTCGTCCTGGTCCACGAGCGCATCGGCCCGGTGCCCGCCCTGGAACTCATCCGCGAGGTCGCGCTCCGCTTTCCCGCGGTCGGCGTCGTCCTGGTCTCCTCCGACGCCGGCCCCGGCCTCTTCTCCGCCGCGATGGACTCCGGAGCGCGGGGCCTGATCGGCCTGCCGCTCTCGTACGAGGAACTCGCGGCCCGCGTCCAGGCCGCGGCCCAGTGGTCCGTGGGCGTGCGCCGCCACCTGGGCGGCCGGGGCGCGGGCGGCGACGTCCCCACCGGCCCGGGCGGGCGCGTGGTCACCGTCGCCGGGGCCAAGGGCGGCGTCGGCACCACCTTCACGGCGGTCCAGTTCGCGCTGGCGGCAGCCGCGTCGGGGCGGCGTACGGCACTGGTCGACCTGGACCTCCAGGCGGGCGACGTCGGCTCGTACCTGGACGTCCAGTTCCGCCGCTCGGTCGCCGACCTCGCCGGCATCCAGGACATCTCGGCCCGGGTCCTCCAGGACGCGGTGTACGAGGACCGCACCGGCCTGGCCCTGCTGCTGGCGCCGGCGGAGGGCGAACGCGGCGAGGAGGTCGACGAGAGGGCGGCCCGCCACATCGTGGGCGCGCTGCGGGCCCGCTACGAACTGGTCGTCATCGACTGCGGGACCCAGGTGACGGGCGCGAACGCGGCCGCCGTCGAGACGGCGGACGTCGCGGTGCTCGTCACCACACCGGACGTGGTCGCGGTACGGGCGGCGAAGCGGATGGTCCGGATGTGGGAGCGGCTCCAGGTGCGCAAGCCGGAGGACACCGCGATGGTGGTCAACCGCTGGAGCAAGCACACCGAGATCCAGCCCGCCCTGATCGAGAAGATCACCAAGACCCGGGCCACGAGGACCCCGGTCCCGGCGGCCTTCAAGGAACTGCAGGCGGTGGTGGACGCGGGGCGCGTACAGGACCTCGACAACCGCTCGACGGTGAAGCAGGCGCTGTGGGCACTGGCGGGCGAGCTGGGGCTCCTGTCGGCACCGGACGGCGCGACCACCGCCCCCGTACCGGGGTCCGCCCCGGGTACGGGACCGGGCGCGGCGGTGGCGGTCCGGGGGTCGGGTCCGGTGGCGCGGCTGCGGCGCGGGCGGGAGGGCTGAGCGATGCCGTCGCGGAGAGCAGGCCGGGGGGACCGGGGCCAGGTCGCGGTCGAGTTCGTGGGCATGGTCCCGCTGATCCTGCTGCTCGTGGCGGCGGTGTGGGAGTGCGTGCTGATCGGGTACGCGTTCTCGCTGGCGGGCAACGCGGCGGACGAGGCGGCGCGGGCGGGAGCGGTGAAGGGCGACTCGGCCTGCGAAGCCGCGGCGCGCAAGCACATCGGGGAGGCGTGGAACCTCAAGGTCGAATGCGGGCCCTCCGGGGACATCTACAGCGCCAAGGTCACCCTCGCCATCCCGGTCTTCTACCCGGGGCTCAACTTCGGCGGCATCGACGGCGCGGGCGGCGCGGCGATGGAGAAGGAGTGACGTGAACCGATTCCGGAACCGAACCTGGCGCTCCGACCGAGGCCAAGTGGCCCTGGAATACATCGGGTTCGTCCCGATCCTGCTGTTCGTCGCGCTGTGCGGGATCCAGCTGGGCTGGGTCGCGTACGTCCACGAGCAGGCGGACACCGCCGCCCGTACGGCGGCACGCGTGGAAGCCCGCAACGGGAGCGGTGGTGAGGCGGCGGGGACGGCGGCCGTCAGGGAAGGGATCGGCGTGACGGTCAAGGTGACCAAGAACTCCGACACGGTCACCGCCGTAGCCACCATCCCCATCAACACCATCGTTCCGGGCCTCGACCTCAAGGCGGCCCGTGCGACGGCGATCATGCCCAACGACGACCCGAAGGGCACCCGACCATGAGCCTGCGCTCCCGGGTCAACACCCCGGACGACCGCCACAGCCCCCGCGAGGACGGCCGCCTGGTCTCCTCCTACCGGGCCAAGCTGCTGGAGGAGATCGACCTCGCGGAGATGTCCGCGCTCGCGCCGGCCGAGCGCCGGGCGCGGCTGGAACGCGTGCTCGGGCACATCATCAGCCGCGAGGGCCCGGTCCTCTCCACCGTCGAGCGCGCCCAGCTGATCCGCCGGGTCGTCGACGAGGCCCTCGGCCTCGGCGTGCTCGAACCGCTCCTCGAAGACCCCTCGATCTCCGAAATCATGGTCAACGGCCCGGATCAGATCTTCGTCGAGCGCGCCGGTCGGGTGGAGCAGCTCCCCATCCGATTCGCCTCGCACGAGCAGCTGATGCAGACCATCGAGCGCATCGTCTCCACCGTCAACCGCCGTGTGGACGAGGCCAATCCGATGGTCGACGCCCGCCTGCCCAGCGGCGAACGCGTCAACGTCATCATCCCCCCGCTGTCCCTCACGGGCGCCACCCTCACCATCCGCCGCTTCCCGCGCGCCTTCACCCTGCACGAGATGATCGCGCTCGGTTCGCTCGACGAGCAGATGCTGCTCCTGCTCTCCGGCCTCGTCGCGTCGAAGATGAACGTGATCGTCTCGGGAGCCACCGGCACCGGGAAGACCACCCTCCTCAACGCCCTCTCCGGCCTGATCCCGGAGGGCGAGCGCATCATCACCATCGAGGACTCGGCCGAGCTCCAGCTCCAGCAGGCGCACGTCATCCGCCTCGAATCCCGCCCGCCGAACGTGGAGGGCAAGGGCCAGATCACCATCCGCGACCTCGTACGCAACTCCCTGCGCATGCGCCCCGACCGCATCATCGTCGGTGAGGTCCGAGGCGGCGAGACCCTCGACATGCTCCAGGCGATGTCCACGGGCCACGACGGTTCCCTGGCGACGGTCCACGCCAACAGCAGCTCGGACGCCCTGACCCGCCTCCAGACCCTCGCCTCCATGTCGGAGGTGGAGATCCCCTTCGAGGCGCTCCAGGACCAGATCAACAGCGCCGTGAACGTCATCGTCCAGCTGACGCGCTTCGGCGACGGCTCGCGCCGCATCACCGAGATCTCCATCCTCGAATCCCACGGCCGCGAGCCGTTCCGCATCACGACGGTCTGCCGCTTCGCGGCCCAGCCCATGGGTGCGGACGGCAGGGTCCACGGCTACTTCGAGTACTACCCCCTCCCGCGGCGCATCGCGGAACGCCTCTACATGAACAACCAGCCCATCCCGCAGGCCTTCGGGGTCGCGCTGCCGGACGACCCGCTCACCACTCCGCACATCACACGGACCGCCCTGTGAACCCACTCATCCTCATCACCCTCGGCGCCACGCTGCTGGCCTGCGTGTTCGTGATCCTCGGCCTCCAGGCGTACGCGGCCGGCCGGGCGCAGCGCGCGGCCCTGATCGAACGCCTCTCCGCGAGCGGCTCCCCGGAGCCCCTCGGCCGACGCCGCCGGTTCCCCGGGGTGGACCGTCGGCTGCGCAGGACGAAGCTCGGCCGCCGCATCGAGGTGAAACTGGCGACCACCGGCCTGGACCTCACGCCGGGTGAGTTCTTCGTCTACATGCTCGGCTCGATCGCGGGCGTGTGGCTGATCGCGGCCGCCCTGCTGGCTCCCTTCTTCGGGCCGGTGGCGGGCGCGATCGGCGTCTGGGCGGCGAACGCGTTCCTGAACTGGCAGCGGAGCCGACGCACGGAGCGGTTCATCAACCAGCTCCCCGACCTGGCGCGCATCCTCGCCAACGCGACCCAGGCCGGGCTGGCCCTGCGTACGGCCATCGGGATCGCGGCGGAGGAGCTGGAGGCCCCCGCGGGCGAGGAACTGTCGCGTGTGGCGAACCGGCTCGCGGTGGGCCACTCCATCGAGGACTCCCTCGGTGAACTGACGGAACGCCTCCCGTCGCGCGAACTGGTCGTCCTCGTCTCGACGCTCGTCCTCTCGGCCCGTGCGGGCGGCGCGATCGTGGACAGCCTGCGCAACCTGACGGTCACCCTGGAACAGCGCAAGGAGACGCGGCGCGAGATCCGTACGCAGCTCTCCCAGGTGACGGTGACGGCGTACCTGGTACCGGCGATCGGACTCGGCTCGCTGCTGCTGGTGGACATGATGATGCCGGGGGCGCTGGACCGGATGACGGGGGCGTTCATCGGGCAGACGGCGGTTCTGATCTCGTTGGGTCTGTTCACCCTCGGCTTCCTCCTCATCCGCCGCCTTTCGAAGATCGACGTGTGAGGGGGCGGACGTGATCGCACTGATCCTGGCTCTGGCGGTGGCCCTCTCGGTCCTCGGCGCCTTCCACGGCATCCGCCTCTACCGGGCGGACGT
The DNA here is from genome assembly GCF_042889825.1 of Streptomyces sp. NPDC002467. Classification (NCBI taxonomy): domain Bacteria; kingdom Bacillati; phylum Actinomycetota; class Actinomycetes; order Kitasatosporales; family Streptomycetaceae; genus Streptomyces; species Streptomyces sp. NPDC002467. Next base: position 47,023 of record NZ_JBIARJ010000018.1, read on the forward strand.
GAAGCTCCCGACGGACCTCGCGCTCGCCCTGGAGGTGGGTGCCACCCGCACGACGGCGGTGGGGTCCCTGGTCGACCGCATGGGCATCCGGTGGGCGCCGGCGGTCCTGAGGGCGATGGGACCGAACCGCGTGGCCGCCAAGCGCCGCCAGATCGACATGGCGGGCAACCCGGCCGGCCTGACGATCGACCGCTACGCGGCGCGGCGCGCGGTGTACGGCTTCCTCGGCGCGCTGGGCGCCTTCTCGATGCTGATCAACGGGCAGCTGGTCCTGGCCCTGCTCATGGTGGCCTTCGGCCTGTTCTGGATGGAAGTCGGCCTGTGGTCGGCGACCCGGATCCGCCGCGACCACATCGAGCGCACGCTGCCGGACTTCCTGGACGTCCTCGCCGTGGTGGTCAGCGCGGGGCTCGGGTTCCGGCAGGCGCTGGACCGGGTGGCGGACAAGTACGAGGGTCCGTGGGCGGACGAAATCCGCATCACGCTCCAGCAGATGGACATGGGCGTGAGCCGCCGCCAGGCCTTCGACGAGCTGCGCCGCCGCAACGACAGCGAACAGGTGGCGCAGTTCGTGACGGCCCTCCAGCAGGGCGAGGAGCTCGGCTCCCCGATCGTGGACACGCTGATCGCGATCGCCGAAGACATGCGGCGCACGGACGCCCAGAACGCCCGCAGGCGCGCGGCCAAGGCTGTCCCGAAGGCGACGTTCGCGGTGACCACGTTCATGCTGCCGGGCACTCTGATCCTGCTGGTGTGTGGCTTCGTCTACGGCGCGAACATCGACTTCGACGCACTGTTCGGGGGTGGCTGAGTCGTGGCACGACTGAGTGTGCTGATTGCCGACGACGACCCGGTCATCAGGGCGGGCCTGACATCAATCCTGTGCGAGGCCGAGGACATCGAGGTGACCGCTCAGGCCGCGGACGGTCGCGAGGCGCTGAGTCTGGCGCGCCGGCATGCGCCGGATCTGGTCCTCCTGGATGTCCGCATGCCGGGCGTGGACGGAATCTCCGCGCTGCCGCACCTGGTGCAGTTGGCTCCTGTGCTGATGCTGACTTACAGCCAAGAGGCCGAAATCATCCGGGAGGCCCTGCTGTTGGGGGCCGGCGGCTACCTCGTGCACGGCGAGTTCACCACTGATGAACTGTTGCGCGCGGTTCGAGACGTGTCCGTGGGTCGCCCGCACTTCACCCCGACGGCGGCGAGCGCGTTGCTCTCGGACCTACGGGCCTCTTCGCAACCGCAACGAGATGTGTCACAGTCTAATGAGCGACTGAACAACTCTGTTGTCTTCGGGCTGAGTTCGCGGGAGGAGGAGATCATGGATCTGATCGCGTCCGGAATGAACAACCAGCAGATCGCCTCCGCGTGCTTCATCAGCGAGAAGACGGTCAAGAACCACATCAACCGGATCTTCGCGAAGCTCCAGAGCGCGACACGGAGCGAGGCGATAGCCCGGTGGCTGGGAACCGCTCGTCCAGGAGTGTCCGGTCATGGGTAGACAGAGTGCGCAGTGGGTCCGTAATTGGGTCCCGGGACCCTTGGTTACGAGAGGTAACTCGCCGTACCGTCCGCGAATCGACACCGGTACCGGCCCGGGAGGGGACCCCCATGTCACAGAACGTGCTGCTGAAGACTGCTGTGCAGGCGCGGATCAGGGTGAACGGCTGGGCGGACACAGCCGTGACGAGGATCCGCAAGCGGTACGCCGGGCTCGACCGGGGGCAGACCGCATTCGAGTACCTGGGCATCATCCTGGTCGTCGTGGTCATCATCGGCGCGATCGTCGGCTCGGGCATCGGGTCGGAGATCACCAAGCGGATCAAGGATGCAGTGACGAACATCAAAGCCGGCTAGTGGATGCCCACGTGAGGCGTGGGCGTGACCGAGGTCAGGCCCTACCCGTCTACGTGGTCGTCATAGCGGGATTGCTCTTTGCGGCACTTGCCTTCTTCGTCATCGGCCAAGCATCTGTCACGCGCAGCGATGCACAGGGTGCTGCAGATGCTGCGGCCTTGGCAGCTGCGCGCGAGGCCAGGGACGGAGTGCTGCTGAATCTTGATCTCGCCACAGTGAAGTCTGAGGACTGGAAGAAGATCGTTGACGGGGAGTTCCTCAAGGTTGGCGAGGCTTGCGCCGCCGCCAGAGCCTTCGCGTTGAAGAACGACGCCACGGCAGAGTGTGAGCCCTCTCTCCCACAGTTCACCGTAACCGTGCAGACGAAGCGGACGGTGGGGGAATCAGTGATTCCAGGGACCGGCGAAATGCATGGAACCGCAACCGCTACGGCCTTGGTCGAACCGAGGTGTCATCTGGGTGCGTTCCCTACGCCGAGCCCAACTCCCACAACTCCAGATGGGGGGAGCTCGCCAGCACCTATGCCCTCACCGCCAGTGGTCAACTTCCAATGCCGTGGGGAGTCGGTGAAGCTCGACCCCCTGAATCCCGGTTCGCTCACTGCATTGACCAGAAAGCTGTTCAGTGTCCGACTTGTCGGCTGACATGGGACGAGAGACAAGGAAGCGTTCATAGATGAGCATTCGGCGCATGGCGAAGGTACGTGCGGGAATGGCTGCTGCCGGTGCAGTGGTCATGGTCGTCACGTTGGCCGGGTGCGGTGGTGACGATGGCAAGAAGTCGAACGAGCCGCAAAAGGCGTCGACGTCACAGCCTCAGGGGGCCGGGTCTCAGAAACCTGGGACGAGCACGAGTCAGAGCTCGGAACCGACCGAGGTGATTGCCACGTTGAACGGACAGGCGGGCGTGATCCTGGCGATCAACTCGGTGAAGCGCGACCAGGGCGGATTCCTCACTGTCACGGGACAGATAAAGAACACTGGTAGCGCCACGTACAACGACACCGCCGCCTGGCGTGGGATCGAACTGAAGGGGACCGGCGAGTCGGTGGCCGGGGCCACCTTGGTCGACAAGGTCGGTAAGAAGCGCTACTACGTGCTTCGGGACACCGAGTCCAGGTGCCTGTGCACAACAGGTGTCTCCAGCGTCGATGCCGGCCAAACGATCCCCTTCTTTGCCCAGTTCCCTGCACCGCCGGCTGCGACCAGCGAGATGGAGTTCAGCCTCCCGACCTTTGCCACGGCGACCGTCAAGATCTCTGGGTGACCCCATGACCACACGCCACCGCACCACCGCATCTACGGTCGTCGTCGGGCTCGTCATCGCCGGTGCCCATTTCATCGGCGCGACCAGCGCCCACGCCGATGACGTCAAGCCATCGGTACCCCCCGGCACAGAGCCATCCGCCTCCGCCCCCGTCCCCATCGACTCCAACGCCCCCGGGCTCAAGATGCCCCAGGGCGGCACCCTCGCGCCGATCAAGGTGCTGGACATCGCCGAGGTCGTCGAAGACCTCGGCGGTGAGCAGCGCCGTCAGGAGACGAACCAGACGGTCATGATGGCGCTGCAATCCGAGGTCCTCTTCCCCGAGAACAGCGCCGTCTTCAACGCCCAGGCCGCCGCCCGCATCCAGGCCATCGCGCAGGAGATCAACACCCAGAAGGCCACCCGCATCCGAGTCTTCGGCTTCACCGACGACCAGGGCAGCTACGAACACGGCAAGGAGCTCTCCAAGCAGCGCGCCGACGCCGTCCAGGCAGAACTCGCCAAGACCGTCACCAACCCCAACGTCGTCTTCGACGTCCGCGGCTACAGCGAGGACTATCCCATCGCCGACAACAGCACCGAGGAAGGCCGCAAGAAGAACCGCCGCGTCGAGATCACCTTCCCACGCGGCGCGACCGGCTAGCGGCGAGTCGGCCGTGGCCGCGCCAGGTCAGTCAGCCAGCAGGTGGTCTGCCCGGCCGGCCTTGATGGCCCGGATCAATTCGCGGAGGGCGTCCGTGGTGTCGGTGAGGTACGCGTCCTCCCGGCCGGCGATGGCGATGTAGCTGTTGCCGTCCCCGTCGACCCCGATCCGATAGCAGTTGTTGCCCTCGCCGCAGTACGGCGCTTCCCAGGCGATGTCGGCCATGACCCCTCACAGTTCCTTGCAGACGTGGTGGATGAAGTCCCGGGACGCCGGGGCGTCGAGCGCGTTCGCCTCCATCCACCTCAGGTGGCTGCGGTACTTGGACAGTTGACCTTCGGCGTGCATGAACTCCGGGCCGTGAGCCGAGTCGAGCTGTGCCGTGTCGAGCTTTGGTACGACCCCCTCGGCGTACAGCAGGGCGTGTCCGGCGCCGGGGAAGATGCCCCGTGAGACGGGCAGGACCCGGATGGTGACGTTCTCGGCGGTGCTCTGCTCGCTCAGGAAATCCAGCTGGGCCCGGGCCGCCCGCCGGCCGCCGAAGTGCATGCGCAGGGCGGCCTCGTGTACGTAGCCCGTGTAGGGCAGCGGTTGCGGGCGGGCGAGTACCCGTCGCCGCTCCTGTCGGAGGGTGACCCGAAGTTCGACCTCCAGCCTGGACAGCTCCGGCAGGACGGCGCCGAAGATGGCGCGGGCGTATTCCTCGGTCTGGAGCAGGCCGGGGATGTGCACGGTCTGCACCGTGTGCAACCGCGAGGCGTGCCACTCCAGTTCGGCGATGTCGAGCATGCCGGCCGAGACCTTGCCCCGGTACTCGTCCCACCAGCCACGTGTCCTGGGCTGCGCCATCGCGAGCAGCGCCGCGACGTAAGCCTCGTCCGCACAGCCGTAGTTGGCGGCCAGCGTCCGCAGGCGGTCCGGGCTCAGCGTCCGGACCCCCGATTCGATGTTCGGGATCTTCCCCCGGTCGATGCCGATCAGGCCGGCCGCGAACTCGGCTGTCAGGCCTGCGTGCAGGCGCATCTTGCGCAGCTCGGCCCCGAGCCTTGCTTGACGGTACGTCGGAGACGTCCTGGGTGGCATGAGGGCAGTGTGCACGGAAGCGGCCCACCCGGTCCATTGGTGGTGCAGACATCACTGGACCATGTGGTGCAGACACCACGCCCTGCCCTACAGTGGGTAACGCACCGCTCACGTACGGCGAGTCGAAGCGCATTCCCCGCGCATGCCCGGGGGACGAGCCACGGTCGCCGCGTTGCCGCCTGCGTACGGATCCACGTGAGCCCTCGTGCGCGTCGAGCTTCCGAAGCCAATCCGTCCGTACACGCTGACGACTTGGGAGCCGAAGATGCTCACCCCGTACCCGCAGCCGTACCCGTACGCCTCGCCCTCCGCCTGTCCCGTCGCCCCGGACCCCGGGTCCGCCCCCGACGACGCGGAGCTGTCCTGCAGCATGACCCTCCCCGCCTCCCCCCGCTCCGCCGGCATCGCCCGGCAGGCCGTGCGGGCCGCGTTGCGGGCCTACGCGCTCGATCCCCTCGAACCGGCCGCCGTGCAGGCCGCCTCCGAACTCCTCGGCTCCGCCTGGCGGATGGACCCGTACGGGGAGCTGTACCTGTCCGTCCGCTACCGCGACGACGCCCTCCGCGTCATCGTCTACGACGGCCACCCCGCCCACGCCCACCCCCGCCTCGCCGCGCTCTGCGAGGCCCGTCGGCGCTCCACCCTCCGGGTGTTCTCGGCGCTCGTACGCGACCACGGTGGCGACTGGGGGGTCGGGCCCTCGCGGGAGCCCGGCGGGGGGACCCGCACCTGGGCCACGTTGCCGCATCGGCCGCACCAGCCCCATCGGCCGCACCAGGCGCATCAGCCGCCGAACGGGTGAGGGAAGATCGTTTCTCCGGTCAACGCGGCGTGGCGGTACGACACCCTGGTGCGATGCGCCTCCGTCACTGCATCGCCGCCGCCCTCACCACCGCCGCACTCGTCGTCACCCTGCCCACGTCCGCAGGCGCAGCCACCGGTACGTTCGGCTACATCTCGCCCGAGTCCGGGGGCCTCGACATCATCTCCCCGGCCAACGGCGAGTGCCGGCTCCTCCTCCAGGGCGCGACCAGCGCGCTCAACGGCACCAATGCGACGGCCACCCTCTACTCCGACCGCGGCTGCGAGGAACCGCTGACCGCGATGGCCCCCGGCGAGGCGCGCGACTTCGCCGGGGTCGTTCCGCACGGCGTGATGTTCGGCTGAGCGACGCCGATCGGATACCTGACAGGAGATGTCAGGGAACCCGCCCTACCCTCCGGCCATGAACCTCATCGTCGAACTGCGGCAGTACACCCTCCACCCGGGCGCCCGTGACACCTTGATCGACCTCTTCGAGCGGGAATTCGTCACCGGGCAGGAGGCGGCCGGCATCACCGTGGGCGGCCGGTTCCGGGACCTGGGCGACCCCGACCGCTTCGTCTGGCTGCGCGGCTTCCCCGACATGGAGGCGCGGGAGCGGGCGCTGCACGCCTTCTACGGTGGTCCCGTCTGGCAGGCGCACCGGGTGGCGGCCAACGCCACCATGCTGGACTCGGACGACGTCCTGCTGCTGCGCGGACCGGGGTTCGGAGCCACGGAAGCCACGGAAGCCCCGGACGCTCCGGAAGCCCCGGACGCCCCGAACCCCGCCGGGCCGGTGGCCGTGACCATCTGCCACCCCCTGGACCTCGCGGCCTTCGCGGGTCACTTCGAGCGCCGGCTGCGCCCCGCACTCACCGCCGCCGGGACCCCGCCGCTCGCGGTGCACCGCTCCGAGCACGCAGAGAACACCTTCCCCGCGCTGCCGGTCCGGACGGGTGAGGACGTCCTGGTCTGGTTCACGGCCGGGCAGGAGCCGGCCCTGCCGGACCTCTCGGCCCGGCTGAAGTCGGCTCCGCAACAGCTCCTGCTGGAGCCCGTACGGGTGTGACGGCAGGCCCTAGCGTTCCAGGGCCGCCTTGAGCGCCGTCGCCAGAGCGCGGTCAGCCGGGACCTGGACGTCCGGGACGACGCCCACGCCCTCCCAGTTGGTGCCCGTCACCGTGTTGATGGACCGCGCCGTCGGCACCGTCACGAGGACGTGCTCGGCGACCGCGCGGCGGGCCGTCGGGTGGGCGCCGCCGCGGGTGGTCGCGCCGATGACCTTCGCGCGGCCGTGCGCCTGCAGCGTGTACGCCACGTCCTCGCCCCCGGAGAACGTCCGCTCGCTCGTCAGCACGTACACCGGCCGCTCGTCCGCGTAGCGCGGTCCGGGCAGGTGGGCCGAGGTCCAGAACTGCCGGGTCGAGTCGCTGCCGCGGTCGTAGATGTCGTGCAGGTGCACCTGGTCGTCGGGGAAGAAGTGGCTGTTCCACAGCGCCGCCCCCTCCGGGGCCCCGCCCATGCACTCCCGCAGGTCCAGGACGAGCGCGCGGCTCTGCGCGACCAGCTGCATGGCCGCGCCGATCGCGCTCGCGCCCTCGATGGCGGTCGCGATGCGCGTGAGCTCGATGAGGCCGACGTTCCCGTCGAGGCGCTCGACGCGGCGGATCCCCTGGTTCTCCGTACGGAGGAGGGACATGAAGGCGCCCATGCCCCCGTCGTCGTCGACCGGTTCCAGCGACTGGGGCTCCTCCGTCCACATCAGCCGCAGGTGCTTGTCGGGGCAGACCTCCTGGAGGTGCGTCGTCACCGCTTCACACAGCTCGCGGTCGTCCAGGCCCTCGTACGCGCCGGAGGCGATCCGGGTCCGGATCGCCTCTTCGATGGCAGCGGTCTTGTCGGGGAAGACGTAGCCCGCGGTGATCCGGGCCAGGGCCTGCTCGACTATCTGTTCGTTTGTTGGCATGGCCGATCATGTTAAGCGGACGCCGGCCCGACGGACAGCGGGTTTTTCCGTTCAGTCCGGAGGCATGGACGGGCGCGGGGGGCCGGGTGCCACGAGCCGGCGGGTGGCGGAGCGCAGGGCGAAGGCCGCCACGACCTCGAACACGCCGAGCAGTACCAGCCACAGCCCCAGCAACCGTGTCAGGGCCACCGCGGAGTCCACGGGGAAGCAGAGCACGACGATGCCGGCGACGACACCGAGGATGCCCAGGCCGATCGTCAGGCCGCGGTGCACGAGCGAGCGGTCGGCGATCGCGACGTACGTCGTGAGGACGCCGGTTAGCAGCCAGAAGATTCCGACGATCAGGGACAGCGCTCCGATCGTCTGCATGGGGTGCCGCAGTACGAGGACTCCGGCCAGGATCGCCAGCATGGCGATGAGGACGGCGGCCAGTCTGCTGCCGCCCCCGTCGCGGCTGTGAGTGAAGGCCGCGACGAAGCGGAAGCCGCCCACGACCAGCAGCTGGAGGCCGATGATCACGGCCAGGATGTGCAGGGTCTCGTCGGGCCAGACGAGGATGAGGATGCCCGGGATCAGGGTCGCGAGGGCCAGGCCGAGCGCCCAGTGCCACGAGCCGCCGATCTGCTTGAGGGTGTCCTCGGGGTCACTGTGGTTGTACTGCGATCCCGTGTCGGGGGATACGGCCATCACCGCCTCCTGGGCTAGCCGAACGGCCCGCGGGGGCGCCTCGAAGGCGCCGGACGGACCTTGTCTACCCTTCACGTCCATTTTATGTCGTTTTGACATGGCCTGCCGATCCGGGAAAACGGGTGCGGCGGCGCCGAGGGGCTACGGCCGACGGGGCGCGGACGAGGTGGCGCCGCTCTGGTAGCGGACGAGTGCGAAGTCGCCTGCGGCCCCCGATGAGGCCCCGGCGGCGACGATCTTGCCGTCGGCCTGCACGGCGAGCGCGTGCGCTCCGTCGTCGGCGCCCGCGAAGTCGGTGGTCACCTTGCCGCCGGTGCCGAAGGAGGTGTCCGCGGTGCCGTCGCCGTTGAAGCGGGCCAGTGCGAAGCCGGAGCCGCCCTGCCCGGCTGCGACGATCTTGCCGTCGCTCTGCACCGCCACCGCGGCCGCACTGCCGGTGGCACCGAAGGCCGTGGTCAGTCGGCCGTCGGTGCCGAAGCCGGCGTCGGGGCTGCCGTCGGCGTTGTGGCGTGCCAGTGCGAACGCGGAGGTGCTGCCCGAGCCGCCGAGGCCGGCGGTGACGATCTTGCCGTCGGGCTGCAGGGCCATCCCGCGGGCCTGGTCGAGGCCGCCGAAGTCGGTGGTCACCCTGCCGCCGGTGCCGAAGCCGGAGTCCAGGGTGCCGTCACCGTCGTACTGGACGAGCGCGAAGTCGTCGGCACCGAAGCCGTTGGCCGACCCCGCGGCGACGATCCTTCCGTCGGGCCGCAGCGCCAACCCGAAGACCTGGTCGAGGCCGCCCTCGAAGTCGGTGGTCACCCTGCCGTCTGCGTCGAAGTCGATGTCCGGACTGCCGTTGCTGTTGTAGCGGGCCACCGCGAAGTCGTAGGTGCCGCCCGCGTTGCTGAGGCCGGCGACGACGATCTTCCCGTCGGGTCGCAGCGCCACCGCGCGGGCCTGGTCGACCCCGCCGAACTGGGTGGTGGCCCTGCCGTCGTTGTCGAAGGTGGTGTCCGGGCTGCCGTCGGCGTTGTAGCGGGCCACGGCGAAGTCGTCGTCGCCGTGGCCGACGACGACGATCTTTCCGTCCGGCTGCACGGCAACCGCCTGGGCGGCGCCGCCGAAGTCGGTGGTCAACCGGCCGCCGGTGCCGAAGGTGTTGTCCGGGGTGCCGTTGGCGTCGTACCGGGCCACCGCGAAGTTGTCGACGCCGCCGTCGGCCCCGCCCGTGTCGGTGAGCCCGACGGCGACGATCTTGCCGTCGGGCTGTACGGCCACCCCGTTGACCTGCTCGAAACCGCCGAAGTCCGTGGTGACCCGGCCGCCCGTGCCGAAGCCGGTGTCCGGGTCGCCCGGCGCCGCCACTGCCACCCCGGGCAGGACGAACACCAGGGCCGCACCCAGTGCCGATGCGACCGGGGCCCTGCTCTTCCTCGACCACGGCCGGTCCGGGGCGCGTTCGGCGCGTCGTCCCCGTGCGAAGGGAAGGTCGGCAAGAAACGTGGAGGGGGTCATTCGCGCTGCCTCTCGGGTGCGGCCGTCGCCGTCGCGTCGCCGTCGTTGGCGTTCTCGGCCACACCCCTTCCCTGTCTTCCCGGCCGCGCCCCACAGGTTGCGCCGACTGGCGCCTCGATGTCCCGGCTACGGGATCAGGTGGTAGAAGATCTCGCTGATGTGCGTGTCGAACGGCGGCGTCCCGAGTTCCCGTGCGGCGGGAACGATCCTGTCCTCGACGAAGCGCCGGTAGTCGGCCTCCGACTCCCACACGTCGACGACCATCCAACCGCCCCGCTCGTCCGCCGACGCGGTGTGGACCAGGAGCCCCGCCGGCGGGTTCTTCGGGTCGGGGAGCACCCGCTCGTGGATGGCCTCGTAGGTCTCCTGGGTCCAATCCGCGCTCCGGTTGTAGACCAGAACTGCCATCTCGGTTCCTCGATTCCTGAGCGGAGGGGGGACGGGGTCCGCCTGCGACGCTACGACCGCGCGCGGGCCCGCGCGGGCCGTGACACCCGCCCGTACGCCGGATGCCGGAACGCCCAGCCCGCCGGGACGGTCGATCGTTAAACCAGGCATCTGCTACTCGAAGGTAAGAATTTCCTATGTAGATGCGGCGTTAAGAGGCTGCTAGAGTCCGCATGTGCTGCTCCGGACAGGGTGGCGAGATGGCCGGTCCGAACCCCTTGTCTGCCCCTGAGCGGCGTACATCCGCGAGGCAGGCAGCCGTTGTGATGCCGTGGCAGCTCCGCACCGACGACGCCCGACGACGCCCGTACCCCCGCCTCCGGACAACGCTCCGCTACGCGCCGCACCGCGTACCGCGCGCCGCGCCGTCTTCGACCGCGGCCCGCCGCTTGTCGCTCACCGCCCGTCAGATGGGGAGATCCACATGAACGCAGGACTTCTGCGCCGCTTCGCCAACGGCAGGACGCTCGTACTCGGCGCCGTACTGGCCCTGGCCGTACCGGCGACCGCCTACGCCAACACCGTGGGCGTGGCCGTGAAGACCCCCGGGGCCAGCAGCGGACCCGCCTCCGCCAACTCCGAGATATCGACCCACGCCGACTGTTCCAGTGGCCTGATCTCCGGCGGCGGCGTCAACCAGGCCATCGGCACCGGCTCGGGCGTGAACGGCAATCACGTCAACGGCACTTCGCCCAGCTCCGACGGCACCACCGAATACACCGGTTCCACCGCTGTCGTGGGCAATGACGTGACGCACTGGCTCGGCATCGGCGGAAGCGGGGGTCAGGTCAACGCCTCCTTCTCCACCACGCCCTACGCGATGTGCTTCACCAGCAGCCTGATCAACCACACCCAGGTCGTCATGAACAAGGCCAACACCCCCACCACCGGGGCGACCGTGGGCCGCGTCACGGCGACTTGCCCGGCCAACACCCGCCTGCTCGGCGGCGGCGCCCGTACCACCCCCGGCAACACGGGCACCTTCAAGACGATCGCGAGCTTCCCCACCTTCAACGACTCCGCGCACGGTTTCGGCGCGAAGGCCGCGGCGGACGGAGAGACGAACCCCGACTCCTGGTCGGCCGTCGGCTGGGACAACGGCACCAACAGCGCCAACTACACCTATGCCTACGCCATCTGCAGTGGAAGCGGCATCAACGTCGGCGGCGCCACGGTGAAGGTCCGCTACAGCGAGGTGAGCGGCCCCACCACCGGCAGCACCGGTCAGACCGCGACCGTCGGCTGCGGCCAGAACGACGGGAAGCTGGTCAGCGGCGGCGCCGCGGTCAGCGGGGGCAACGTGACGACCACCGACTTCACCGGCCCCGGTTCGGGTGGCGACCACCTCAACGGCAGCTTCCCCAGCACCTCCGGCGGCGCCGCGGTCGGCGACGGGACCACCACGGCGGCGTACTGGACGGCGTCCGCCCACACCGGCGGACAGTCCTCGCCCGGCACCCACACCGACGCCTGGGCGCTGTGCGCCAGCGACGGCGTCTGAGCGGCCGGTTGCCGCCAACCGTCCACGCACGAGGAAACAAGAGAGAGAACCCCATGAGCACGAAACTCCGGCGGAGCTCCGCCACGGCCAAGGCACTGCTCCTGGCCGGCCTGCTGACCGTCGCGGTGCCGGGAGCCGCGTACGCCAAGACGGCCGACGTCACCGTCGTCACCCCCGGGGCCACCATGGGCCCCGCGACGCCCTTCACCGGGGTCACCTCGCACGCCGACTGTCCCGACGGCCTCGTCTCCGGCGGTGGGGCCGACCAGGCCATCGGCAACGACGAGATGTCCAACGGCAACCACGTGATGGGCGTGGTGCCCAGCGCCGACGGCGTCACCGAGTACACCGACGCCCCCGGCGTCGTCGGCACCGACGCCACGCACTGGATGGCGATGGGCGGGAGCGGCAGCCGCAGCAGCGAGGCCTTCTCCACCACCCCGTACGCGATCTGCCTGCGGAGCAACCTGATCCGGCACACCCAGGTGGTCATGAACAAGGCCGTCGGCCCCACCAGCGGGCTCTCCTCCAAGCTCGTGACGGCGACCTGCCCGGCCAACACCGTCCTGATCGGCGGCGGCGCCCGCACCACCCCGGCCTCCGTCGGCAGCCTCAAGCCGATCGCGAGCTTCCCCACCTTCAACGACGCCGCACACCACTACGGCTCGATCGCGGCGGGCGACGGCGAGCGCGACCCCGACTCCTGGACGGCGGTCGGCGGGATCGGCGGCGGCCGCGGCGCGGACAACATGACCTACGCCTACGCGATCTGCAGCACGGACGACATCGATCTCGAGCACACCGCCACGACGGTCCGCTTCAAGGAGGTCGACGGCCCGAACACGGCCTCGACGGGCACGACGGCGAGCACCGGCTGCTCACGCGAGGACGGCCGGCTGGTCAGCGGCGGCGCGGCCATCAGCGGCGGCAACGTGACCACGACCGACTTCAGCAAGGCGACCTCGGGCGGCCCCCACCTCAACGGCAGCTTCCCGAGCGACGCCGCCGGCACGCCGTTCGCCGACGGGAGCTCCGACCCGTCGTACTGGACGGCTTCCACCCACAGCGGCGGTTCGCCCTCCCAGGGCAGCTACACCGACGTGTGGGCGCTCTGCCTGGACGTCCGGCACGGACACAAGAACTAGCCGGTCCCCCCGGCCCCGGTTCAGCCGGTCGCGGTGAGGAGCCGCTCGGCGGCCTCCCGCGCCCGGCGGGCCGGGTCCGGGCCGGGGTCGAGGGCCGCCACCACGGTGGCGCCCTCGACCAGGATCAGCAGCTGGTCCGCGAGCCCCGGGCGGTCCGGCCCGGCCAACTCGCCGAGCAGTGCGCGCAGTTCCGCCTTGTGGCGGCGTACGACGTCCAGCACCGCCGCCGGGCCGGTGCCCAGTTCCCCGTACGCGTTCAGGAACGCGCAGCCACGGAACTCCGGCTCGCAGAACCACCCCGCCAGCCAGTCGAAGACGGCGGGCACCGGCTCCGGGGCCCCGGTGACGGCATCGCGCAGGCTGCGCGTCCAGCGCTGGTCGCGGCGCTCCAGATAGGCCGTGACCAGGGCTTCCTTCGCGGGGAAGAGTCGGTAGAGCCGCTTGAGGGGGACGCCCGACGCGGCGCGGATGCGGTCCATGCCGACCGCCTGGATGCCCTCCGCGTAGAACAGCTCCTCCGCCGCGTCCAGCAGTCGGGCGCGGGCCTCTTCGTCGTCCATACGGGCAGGGTAGTCCAGATTCCCTTGCGGGGAGAACGCTCGTTCTCTAGGGTGGAGAACGAGCGTTCTCCCCGTCGTTCGTTCCCGCCGAGAGGGATGGATCACCGTGACCGACACCACCGCCGTACGCCCGCCCCTGCCGCCCTTCACCGAGGAGTCCGCGCGCGCCAAGGTCCAGGCCGCCGAGGACGCCTGGAACAGCCGCGACCCCGAACGCGTCTCCCTCGCGTACACCGAGGACTCGGTGTGGCGGAACCGCGACCGCTTCCTCACGGGCCGCGCCGAGATCCGCGAGTTCCTCGCCGGGAAGTGGGAGCGCGAGCTCGACTACCGGCTGCGCAAGGAGCTGTGGGCGTACACCGGCAACCGCATCTCCGTCCGCTTCGAGTACGAGTGGCACGACGCCGACGGCCAGTGGTACCGCAGCCACGGCAACGAGCAGTGGGAGTTCGCCCCCGACGGCCTGATGAGCCGGCGGGAGGCGAGCATCAACGACGTCCCGATCGACGAGGCGGACCGTCGCCTCGGTCCGCCCCGCACCTAACGGCGGCGTGCGATGACCTCCATGCACAGCCGGTAGCGCTCGCTGACCGCGTACTGGAGGGGTTCGAAGCCGTGCTCCTCCAGCAGGGAGTAGAAGCGGGCGCGGCTGAAGTTGTGGAAGTGCTCCAGCTCCCCCCAGTAGGGGTTGGCGTTGCGCGCGTCGAGGAGGCGCCAGGCCGCGCAGTCGTAGTGGGGCATCGACGCGAAGAGCACGCCGTCCTCCCGCAGCAGCCGGTGCGCGGCGACCAGGCCCTGGCCGGGGTACGGCATGTGCTCCAGTACGTCGGCCAGGCTGATCACGGAGTACCGGCCGGGCTCGTCGAGTGCGGTGAGGTCGGCGCAATGGGCGTCGATGCCGAGCGCGCGCATCGCCTGGACCGTGGCGGGGCGCAGGTCGAGGCCCTGGGGTTGGAAGCCCCACTCCTCCGCGGTGAACAGCAGCGACCCGTTCCCGAAACCGACGTCGAGCCAGGCGCCGTCCGGGGCGTGGCGGGCGACGCGCTCCACGATGCGTGCCGAGACGTAGCGGTTCTGTTCGAAGTCCGCGCCCGGCCGCTGGTTCGGGTGGGTCGAGGAGAAGACCTCGGCGCGGACCTCGTCCGTGAAGTAGCCCTCGGTGAAGACGTGTCCGCACGCGCCGCACCGCATCCACACCATGAGCGGCGAGACGACCGGCTTGTACAGCGCGTGGTGTGAGCAGTCGCCCGTGCGCAGCTCGGAGATGTCGGGCGCCGAGCAGAGCGGGCAGGCGTCGTACGGGTGACGCGACCGGCCGGGTGCGGGGGTGGTCGGGGTGACCGTGCTGGCGGACATGCCGGGAACGTACAGGCCGCCCCGGGCGCCCGCGCGGTGCCGCGCCGGCCCCATCGGCCTGTCGGCCCATCGATCAGTAGGCCTGTCGGTCCATCGGTCCGTCAGGTCATCGGTCCATCAGGCCGTCGGTCCGTCGGACGGGCCGGTACGTCCCGCCCGACCCGTTCGCGCACCGCCGGCTACGGCGCCGGGTGGGCCTGGGTGATGAGGTCCGTGGCGACCTCCAGCGCGGCCTTGCGGGTCTCCTCCGGGTCGGCCTCCACGTGCTGGAGGAACATCATCCCGGCGTGCAGCGTGAACAGGGCGCTGACGCAGCGGACCTGGTCCGTCACGGGACCGTCCTCCGTCCGCAGCAGCTCGATCAGCCGGAACAGCCGGGCCTTGACCGTCTCGCCGATGCTCAGCTCGCGCGTCGTCGCCTGGTTCTCGTGCATGAAGCGGTAGAGGGAGGCGCCGGCCGCCATCGCCTCGCTGTAGCGGCGCAGCACCTCGCGCTTGGTCTCCAGGGTGCGCGGCTGCTCCTCGGCCCACGCGATCAGCTCGTCGATGGGACGGGTCACGTCCTCGAAGAGGCTGATGATGATGTCTTCCTTGGTCTTGAAGTGGTAGTAGAGCGCCGCCTTCGTGACGTCCAGCCGCTCCGCGATCTCGCGCAGCGACGTCTTCTCGTAGCCCTGTTCGGCGAAGAGCTCCAGTGCGACGTCCTGGATGCGCTGACGCGTGTCGCCACGGCGGCGCTGCGGACTGCTGCTGGACATGACTCTCCTCAGACTTACTTACTTGACGCCCGGCAAGTTACGGGTCTACCTTCCCCAGTGTAGTGAACTAGCCGGGCGGCAAGTAAGTGCCGGTGAACGAATAAGTACCAGAAGAAGTACACGGGGAGTGGAACATGGTGGACGTGGCGAAAACGGCCGGGACCTCCGAGGAGGTGAAGCCGCGCAGCGTTCGGGTCGTCCTCATGGCCCTCATGATCGCAATGTTGCTGGCCATGCTCGACAACATGATCATCGGCACCGCGATGCCCACGATCGTCGGCGAGCTCGGCGGTCTGGAGCACCTCTCCTGGGTGGTCACCGCCTACACCCTGGCCACCGCGGCCTCCACCCCGATCTGGGGCAAGATCGGCGACATGTACGGGCGGAAGGGCTCCTTCCTCACCTCGATCGTCATCTTCCTGATCGGCTCCGCGCTCAGCGGCATGGCCCAGGACATGGGCCAGCTCATCGGCTTCCGTGCGATCCAGGGCCTCGGCGCCGGTGGTCTGATGGTCGGCGTCATGGCGATCATCGGCGACCTGATCCCGCCCCGTGAGCGCGGCAAGTACCAGGGCATGATGGCCGGCGTGATGGCCCTCGCCATGATCGGCGGCCCGCTGGTCGGCGGCACCATCACCGACCACATGGGCTGGCGCTGGTCCTTCTACATCAACCTGCCCCTCGGTGCCGTCGCGCTCGCGATGGTGACGGCGGTGCTGCACCTGCCGAAGCGGACCGACCAGGCCCGCCCGAAGATCGACTACCTCGGCGCGGCGCTGCTGACGATCGCGATCACCTCCACCGTGCTCGTCACCACCTGGGGCGGTACCGAGTACGCCTGGGGCTCCGGCGAGATCATCGGCCTGATCGTCCTCGGCGTCCTGTCCATCGCCGCCTTCGTCTACGCCGAGACCAAGGCCTCCGAGCCGGTCATGCCGCTGCACATCTTCCGCAGCCGCAACTTCACCCTGATGTCCGTGATCGGCTTCCTGGTCGGCTTCGCGATGTTCGGCGGCGTGCTCTACCTCCCGCTGTTCCAGCAGTCCGTGCAGGGCGCCTCCGCCACCAACTCGGGCCTGCTCCTGCTGCCCATGCTGCTCTCGATGATGGTCGTCTCGCTGATCGCGGGCCGCATCACCACCAACAGCGGCAAGTACAAGATGTTCCCGATCATCGGCGGCGCGCTCATGGTCGTCGGCCTGTTCCTGCTCGCCACGATGGACACCGGCACCACCCGCCTGGTCTCCGGCCTCTATATGGCCGTCCTGGGCGCCGGACTCGGCTTCCTGATGCAGATCACCATGCTGGTCGCGCAGAACAGCGTCGAGATGAAGGACATGGGCGTCGCCTCCTCCTCGGCGACCCTCTTCCGTACGCTCGGCGGCTCCTTCGGCGTGGCCCTCATGGGCTCCCTGTTCACGACCCGCGTCACGGACACCATGTCCGAGCGCCTCGGCCCGCAGGCCGCGAACGCCGCCGGCTCCGCCCAGCTCGACGCCGCCAGCCTGGCCAAGCTGCCGGAGGCCGTGCGCGACGCCTACCAGCACGCGGTGGCGGCCGGTACGCACTCCGCGTTCCTGCTCGGCGCGGCCATCGCCGTACTGGGCTTCCTGGCGGCCTGGTTCGTCAAGGAGGTCCCGCTGCGGGGCGCCGGCCCGGCCTCGGCCGGCGGCGCCGAGGGCGACAAGGCTGCCCCGGCACCGCAGGAGTCGCTCGCCCACTGACGGGTGAGGACGGCACAGCGAAAGCCCGGCCCCGGTGGACCAACGGTCCACCGGGGCCGGGCTTTTGCCTCGTCACACGAGTCCCATCTGTCCCATTAGCTGGATTTTAAGGCCCAATTGGCTGGAACCTCCCCGCTGTCCTGATCGTCCTGATCCACAGGACGCTGACAAGGCGGATGGGGAGTGGACAGCATGGACAAGCAGGGCATCCGGGCCCGTGCGGCCGTCGTGGCCTCGGCCGTCGCCGTGGGGGCGACGGTGTGGGGAGTGGCGGCCTTCGTCGACTCGGGACACACGACCTCACAGCGGAACGTGTCCCGGCAGCAGGACAGCGGTGACGACGCGAAGGGTGACCGGTCGTCAGGGCGGCAGCCGGGGCTGCAACCCCGGGGGATACCCGAGTCCATAGCCCACGCGTCGGAGGGCGGCGCGAACGCGGTCAACATCACCATCGACGACGGCCCCGACCCCCGATGGACCCCGAAGGTGCTCGACGTGCTCGCGAAGTACGACGTCAAGGCGACCTTCTGCATGATCGGAACACAGGCCAAGGCCAACCCCGACGTGGTCAAGCAGGTCGTCGCGGCCGGGCACCGGCTCTGCGACCACACCATGAGCCACGACACGTCCATGGACAAGAAGCCCCTCGCCTACCAGGAGCAGCAGATCCTGGAGGCGAAGAGGCTGATCGAGGAGGCGGCGGGCGGCGGCGCGAAGGTCGACTACTACCGCGCTCCCGGCGGCGCGTTCACCCCCGACAGCCGGCGCATCGCCGCCGCGAACGGCATGCGCCCGCTCGGCTGGAACGTCGACACCAAGGACTTCGAGAAGCCCGGCACGGCCGCCATCGTCGCCGCCGTGAAGCGCGAGATCGGCAACGGCCCCACCGTGCTCTTCCACGACGGCGGCGGCAGCCGCACGCAGACCGTCGAGGCGCTCGACCAAGTGCTGGCATGGCTCAAGGAACAGGGCCGACCCACCGGCTTCCCGGTCCGCACCTCCTGAGCCACGGCCCTCCTGAGCCACGGCCCTCCTGAGCCCGGCGCCCCCGAGTCGCGGCCCGCCCGAGACACGGCTCCTGACACGCCGTCCGGCGGCGAACGGGTGAGGATCGCCGATCCGGCCCGGCCCCGGGTGTTCCCTGGTCGGGCGCGTACGCACGTACGCCCGCCCGCACGCCCGCCGAAGCCCCCTGGAGGCCCCGTGAGCATCGCCCCCGCCAAACTCTCCGACCCCGTGGTCGCCGCCTTCGTCAGGGCCGTCAACGCGCACGACAAGGAGGCCTTCCTCGCCGTCCTGACCGGCGACGCGACCATGTCCGACGACGGATCCGACCGTGACGTCGAGGACTGGACCGACAGGGAGATCTTCTCCTCCAACGGCCACATGGACGTCGAGTCCGAGGCGGACGGCGGCCGCGCCCTCGTGGTGAGCTACCGCAACGACACCTGGGGCGAGATGCGCACCGCCTGGCGGTTCACCATCGCCCCCGGTGGCGGAAAGATCAGCCGCTTCGAAACCGGCCAGGCGTAGGCCGACGGGCCGACAGGCGGCCAGGGGCCCCGGACGGGACGCTCCGCGCCCCGCGGGCTCCCGTACGGGTGAATGCGCGCCCGGCGTCGTTCCGGCCCGCCGCGGGGCCCCGTTGGACCGGGCATGAAGCGCACCCGCATCGCAGCTCTCGCCCTGGCCACCGCCGCGGCGGCCCTCGCTCCCGCCCTCGGTCAGGCGGCCACCGCCGCCGAGGGGACCTCGTACCTCCAGGACCCGTCCGATGGCGAGAAGGCCATGAAGTCGATGTGGACCAAGGACGAGATGCACAAGGTGGAGGCCCAGTTCCGCTTCCACCCGGGGATCCAGTACAAGACGGTCACCCGCCCCGGCCCCGCGGGCGCACCGGAGTACGAGCGGCAGGCCCCCGACCCCAAGACCCTCGCCTGGCAACCGGGTTACGAGTTCGCGTGGGCGGTGTCGGAGTCGACGGTGGTCAAGAAGACGCTGACGACCAAGGAGGGCAGGCACCCGATCGTCGTGCACGCCGTCCTGCGGCGCGCCGGGGACCGCGCCAAGGCGGGAGAGGTGCACCAGGAGCTGACGGGCAAGCCGGCGACGGGGCGCGAGAAGGTCGCGGGCGGCAAGCGGATCGCGTGCGACACCGGTGAGTACACGGTGGAATGGTCCGTCACGCGCAAGGGCTACGGGACGCTCACGGGTACGTTGCGCTGGGACTCCAGCTGCGAGCAGTACCGCACGGCGTTCGCCGAGGACCACGGCAAGCAGCGCTGACGGACGGGGTGTGGCCTGTCGCCCCGCGCACCTTGTGGGTGCTTCGCGGGCGACCGGGCCGCGGCCTCGGATCGAGTGCCGTCTTGCCCATCCTGCCGCACGGGGTCTGCCGCGACAGGGGGCGAAGGTCCCGGATCGAGGGGACCATCAGTGCTGCTTCTTGGCCTCGTTCGCCTTGGCCTTGATTTCCTCGAGGACGGCCTTCGGGTTGCCGTCGGGGTCGACGGCGCGTCCGATGTTGCGCTTGATGCTGTCGCTGACGGTCACCCAGGTGGGGTCGTTCACCGGGTAGAGCTGGGCGCCGCGCAGCGCGGTCAGGAACTGCGTGTCGTTCGAGTCCATGCCGTTGGCACCCCCCAGGGCGCGCGATGCGGAGGTGGTCGACGGCAGCAGGTGGTACCGGTTGGCGAACTCCGACAGGTTCTTGTCCTGGTAGACGAAGTCCAGGAACTGACCGATCGCCTTGCCGTTGCCGTTCTGCTTGAACGCCATCATCCAGTCGGCCACGCCGACCGTCGGAGGGGTCTCCCCGGCGCCGAGGGTGTCCGAGACCGGCATCGGGACGGCGTTGACCTTGATGCCCTTGGCGCGCGCTTCGTGGAGGAGCGAGGGGTAGCCGTTGAGCATGCCGACGTTGCCGTTCAGGAACTCGGCGAAGGCGTCGGCGCGGTTGAGCTTGGACGGCGGGACGGGCCCGACCAGACCGGGCGCGACCAGCTGCTCCTTCACCCAGTTCCAGGTCTTGATGTTCTGGTCGGAGTCCAGGCTGTAGTTGCCGCTGCTGTCCGCGTAGCCGCCGCCGTTGCTGAGCTCCCAGATCAGCGCCTCGGCGTGCGCCTCCTCCGGGCCCAGGGGCATCGCGTACGGGAACTTCACGCCCTTGTTCTTGAGCGCCTGCGCGTCGGCCTTGAGCTCGGGCCAGGTCTTGGGCGCCTTGATGCCGGCCTTCTCGAAGAGCGTGTCGTTGTAGAAGAGCAGGCGGCTGCTCGCCACGAAGGGCAGGCCGTAGAGGGTCGAGCCGATGGAACCGGCCTCGGCGAGGGGCTCCAGGAAGTTCGCCTCGGCGGTCACCGAGAGGAGCTCGTCCGCGGAATAGAGCTTTCCCTGCGCCGCGAAGTCGGAGTAGGAGCCCATCAGGGCCATGTCCGGCGCCTTGCCGGCCTTGACCATACGGGCGACCTCACGGTCGATGTCGGCCCACGGGCGGAGGTCCACCTTGACCTTGATACCGGGGTGGGCGGCCGTGAAATCGGTCGTCACCTTGTCCCAGAAAGCCTTGGAACTCGTGGCCGCGGTGTCGCCGTATTCGGCGGCCACCAGGTGGAGGGTGCCCTCGCCGTCCGCGGCGTCCCCGGAGTCGCCACCGCATCCGGTCAGAGAGGCCAACAGACCGAGCACGACCGCGGTGGCGGGCGCTCCGGAAATCCTTCGTCGCACGGGCGTATTCCCCTGAATTTCTTTTGGATGTCGATGCTACTTATGAGTCACTCCGGGCTGGGGTGTCCCTCCGTGGCCCGTTGGCCGGAATTCTCTCCTGAAGGGGGGTGGGTTGGTTCCATTGGGGCCTCACTTGTGTTCAATGCTCCAAGTGGGCCTTTTTCTTATTGTGTTTTCCGATATGAGATCCACAATTCGGACGCGCGTAGACATGCCGAAAAGCCCGTTTCCTGTTTCGAAACGGGCTGGAACCGGCCGGAGGCCGCGGGGAGGTGTGGCTAGTCGGCGAAGTCGCCGGCGTACGGGTCCGGCTCGCCGGTCTCCGGGTTGCGGCCCTCCTGCCAACGGCGCTGGGCCTTGCGCCAGTGCACGAAGCTGAGGTGGCCGCCGTCCCAGAAGGTGATGCTGACCGGGCTCACGTCGAACTCGTCGGAGCAGAGCCGGTACAGGAATTCGGCCATGCCGTACGGGTACACGGCGAAGGAGTCCGCGGTGTGCCGCCCGCAGACGAGGACCGGCCACCGGTCCGGGTCCGGGTCGGAGGTGAGCCAGCACAGGATGTCCGAGCCGCCGGTGACGCCCCAGGCGAGGATCGACTCCGGATCCACGTCGAAGGCGGCCCGGCCGCCCTCGTCCTCCCAGATCTGGCGGGCGTTGGCGGTCTCCTCGGTCATCTCCGCCGGGTCCCACTGGAGTCCGGGCTTGGGGAGCGGAAGCAGCACACTGGCCTCGCCGTTGATGGAGCCCGCGCCGAAGCGGCCCATGAACGCCACGAAATCGGCCGGGAACCGGGTCCCCCAAGCCGCCTCGGCCGACCGCCAGTCGATGTCCTCGTCGGCCCCGTGCGTCGCCGGCATGATCTGCTCCAGCGCCTTGATCCGCGCGTTCTCCGTCATGCCGCTCCCCTGAGACCCCAGCTCAACCGCCCCAACCTACCCCTGGTGAGGGGCCTCGCCTAGCCGCGGTCGAGACGCCCGGATACGTCCGCCTTCACCGTCGTCCCGACCCGCAGTCCCCACCCGGCCATCGCCCCGGCCTCGGCCTCCAGGACGTGCCGGGCGCGCAGCCGGGGCAGGCCGAGGCGGCCGGGGGGCATGGTGGTGACGGCGAGGACGCGGAGGTTCCGGTCGAGGTACGCGACGTCGATGGCGAACCGCATGCGGAAGGTGTGCACGCTCGCGGCGGGGGTGAGCAGGAGCGCGCCGGTGATCCCGTCCCGGCCGAGGAGGCCGCGCGTGCGGGCGCGGTAGCTCGCGGCGACCTCCAGGGGGACCGTCGCCCCGCCGATGGTGAGGGTGCCTCTGCCGTCCCGCCAGTTCGCCATGGCGGCCAGCGTAGGGCGGTGGGTGCCGCTGCGCGGGGCCTTCCCCCACCCCGCCCCTTCCCGAAACCGGGGCTTCGCCCCGGACCCCGTACGTGCGCTTCGCGCCCGTCGCCTCGAACGCCGGCGGGGCTGGATCTTTCAGCCCCGCCGGCGTTCGAGGCGCGGGGTCCGGGGCGGAGCCCCGGGGAACGGAGGAAGGGCGGGTAGGGGACGGCTCCGCGCAGCGGCACCCGCCATCACCCGGTCGGCGCTACCGTCGCCGGATGGGTGTCGTGCTGATCGTCCTCGCCGCCGCAGGCTACGGCGCCGCCGCCGGACGGCTGCTGCCGCGCGCGGCGTACCGGCTCTCCGTCGAGCCGGGAGACCCCTGGCGGGACAGCTGCCCGCAGGGCCACCGGCTGGCCGGCTGGCTCGGCCCGGCCCGCTGCCGCGCGGACGCCGACGCGCCGCGGGCGGCGGCCGGTGCGCCGCGGCCCGGCGGGCCACCGCCCGAAAGGGCCGAGGCGCACGCCTACGGACGGCGGGGCGCCCCCCTCGCCGTGCTCACCGCCGCGGTCTGCGCCGTGCTCGCGGCCGCCGTCGGGGCGCGCCCCGAGGCGGGGGTGTACGTGGGGCTCGCCCCGCTGTTCGTGCTGCTCGCCCTCGTCGACCTGGCCGTGCACCGACTGCCCGACGTACTGACCCTGCCGCTCGCCGCCGCCACCTCCGCCGGACTCGCCGCGGCCGCCCTCCTGCCCGGCGCCGCGGGCGACTGGCGGGGCGCGCTGCTCGGGGGCGGTGCGCTCGGGGCCGCGTACCTCCTGCTGTACCTGATCAACCCCGCGGGCCTGGGCTTCGGCGACGTCAAGCTGGCGCTCTCGCTGGGGGTCGCTCTTGGGTGGTACGGGTGGGGGGTATGGACCTTCGGGGCCTTCCTGGGCTTCCTCTACGGGGCCCTGTACGGCCTCCCGCAGGCCCTGAAGGGCCCCGACGCGCGGAAGCGCGCCTTCGCCTTCGGCCCCTTCATGGCCGCCGGAGCACTCACCGGAGTGCTGCTGGGCGGTTTCGGAGCGTAATCGTGTCGCCGCAATGCACGCATCACGCTTTACGAAGGGTTATGGTGGAACCCCCCCCTCGGGCCGGTCCGTATCCCCCCCACGGACCGGCCCGTTTTTCGTTCTCCGGGCCGATCGAGCAAACCCGCAGGTCAGCCGCGCTGGGCCCAGATGTTCGTGCCGGGCGTGGACACCGCGAAGGAGTCGATCTCCTTCAGTTCGGCCTCAGAGAGCCGGTCTCCGGCCAGCGCCGCCACGTTTTCCTCCAGCTGCTTCACGCTCGACGCGCCGATCAGGGCCGAGGTCATGCGCTCGTCGCGCAGCACCCACGTCAGCGCCAGCTGGGCCAGCGACTGCCCGCGCCGCGCGGCGATCTCGTTCAGTCCGTTGAGGCGCCGTACGACGTCCTCGGACAGCAGCGCCGGGTTCAGGGACTTGCCCTGGGTCGCCCGCGAGCCCTCGGGGATCTCCTTCAGGTACTTGCCCGTCAGCAGCCCCTGCGCGAGCGGCGCGAAGGAGATGCAGCCCATGCCGGCCTCCTCCAGGGTGTCGAGCAGGCCGTCCTCCTCCGTCCAGCGGTTGATCATGGAGTACGAGGGCTGGTGGATCAGCGGGCGCACGCCCATGTCGCGCAGGATCCGCGCCGCCTCGGCCGTCTGCTCCGCCGTGTAGGAGGAGACGCCGACGTACAGCGCCTTGCCCTGCCGGACCGCGGACGCGAGGGCGCCCATGGTCTCCTCCAGCGGGGTCTCCGGGTCGAAGCGGTGCGAGTAGAAGACGTCGACGTAGTCCACGCCCATCCGCTTCAGCGAGGCGTCGAGCGAGCTCAGCAGGTACTTGCGGCTGCCCCACTCCCCGTACGGCCCCGGGTGCATGAGGTAGCCGGCCTTGGTGGAGAGGATCAGCTCGTCGCGGAAGGGCGCGAAGTCCTGCGCGAAGATCTTGCCGAAGTTCAGCTCGGCCGAGCCGGGGGGCGGGCCGTAGTTGTTCGCCAGGTCGAAGTGGGTGATCCCGAGGTCGAAGGCACGGCGGAGGATCGCCCGCTGGGACGCCAGGGACCTGTCGTCGCCGAAGTTGTGCCAGAGGCCCAGGGAGACGGCCGGGAGCTTGAGGCCGCTGCGGCCGGTGCGCCGGTACTCCATGGAGTCGTAGCGCGAGGGTTCTGCCCGATAGGGATTGGTATCAGTCACGTTGTCCTCCCTATCACGGAGTTGTGACAGACCGAGTTGGGTACCCCCTCCCGGCGCGCAGTAATGTGGCCGCCTCGGGGGTGGGACCGCACCGCAATCGCTCGGGGGCATTGCACGGAGGGGCTGGAAGATCGTGAAGCTGCGCGACCTGGTGTACAGGCTCTACGCACGCCGGGTGGAAGGCCGCATCGACCATGACGCGGCGCCCAAGCACATCGGCGTCATCCTGGACGGGAACCGGCGCTGGGCGAAGGCGTCCGGAGGCACGACGGAGCAGGGCCACCAGGCCGGGGCCGACAAGATCTCCGAGATGCTGGGCTGGTGCACCGAGACGGACGTCGAGGTCGTCACCCTGTGGATGCTCTCCACGGACAACCTGGACCGGCCCGAGGTCGAGCTCCGCCCGCTGCTCAACATCATCGAGAACACCGTACGGGGCCTCGCCGCGGACGGCCGCTGGCGCGTCCACCACGTCGGCAACCTCGACATCCTGCCCTCGCAGACGCAGACCGTCCTGAAGGAGGCCGAGCAGGCCACGCAGGACATCGACGGGATACTCGTCAACGTCGCCGTGGGCTACGGCGGCCGCCAGGAGATCGCCGACGCGGTCCGCTCGCTGCTGCTGGAGCACGCGCAGAAGGGCACCTCCTTCGAGGAGCTCGCCGAGATCCTGGACATCGACCACATCGCCGAGCACCTCTACACGCGCGGCCAGCCCGACCCGGACCTGGTGATCCGCACCAGCGGCGAGCAGCGCCTGTCCGGATTCATGCTCTGGCAGAGCGCGCACTCCGAGTACTACTTCTGCGAGGTCTTCTGGCCGGCCTTCCGCAAGGTCGACTTCCTCCGCGCGCTGCGCGACTACGCGGCCCGCCACCGGCGCTACGGCACCTGAGCCCCCTCCGCCGCCCCTCGCTCCACCCGGCCCCCCGGGGCGCCTGACGGCGCCTCGGGCCCCGGCACGTCCTCCCCTCCCACCCTTAACCAGGGATTCACCGAGCGTCCGTCATATGCCAAGGCATGGCCTGGCCTGATCGGGGAATATCCCTTTCAGGTCGATGCCCGATCCACGGGTGTCGAGTCTCAGCGGACGGCATGGGGTCGTCCGCCCGGGAGGCCCTTTGCACCAGGACGCACGTGCGGTTCGCACGGACGGAGTGGGAGGGCCGGAAATCGGCCCCGGCATGGGTGCCGATGACCGGTCCGGTCTTCATGGCCCGACCTCTTCCGAGGGGGTACGTCCTTCCGTGGTGACCAGCACAAAGCGCCGCCTGCCCGACAGGCGGACCTACGTCCTCGACACCAGCGTCCTGCTGGCAGACCCCAACGCGATCTCCCGTTTCGACGAGCACGAGGTCGTGCTCCCGATCGTGGTGATCACCGAGCTGGAGGCCAAGCGGCACCATCCCGAACTCGGCTACTTCGCGCGCCAGGCCCTGCGCCTGCTCGACGACTTCCGGGTTCGCTACGGTCGCCTCGACGCCCCCATCCCGTTGGGTGATCTGGGCGGCACCCTGCGCGTCGAGCTCAACCACTCCGACCCGGGTGTCCTGCCCGCCGGCTTCAGGCTGGGGGACAACGATTCGCGCATCCTCGCGGTCGCCCGCAACCTCCAGGCCGAGGGCTACGACGTCACGGTCGTCTCGAAGGATCTCCCGCTGCGCATCAAGGCCTCTTCGGTGGGCCTGCTCGCGGAGGAGTACCGCGCCGAGCTCGCGATCACCGACGCGGGCTGGACGGGTATGAGCGAGCTCGCCCTCTCCGGGGAGCAGATCGACCTCCTCTACTCCGAGGACCGGCTCTACGTGCCGGAGGCCGCCGAAATGCCCGTGCACACGGGACTGGTCCTGCAGTCCGAGCGCGGCAAGGCGCTCGGCCGGGTCACGGCCGACGGCAACGTCAAGCTCGTACGGGGTGACCGCGAGGCCTTCGGGCTGCACGGCCGCAGCGCCGAGCAGCGCATCGCGCTCGATCTCCTCCTCGACCCGGAGATCGGCATCATCTCCATGGGCGGCCGGGCCGGCACAGGAAAGTCGGCGCTGGCTCTGTGCGCGGGCCTGGAGGCGGTGCTGGAGCGCAGGCAGCACCAGAAGGTGATGGTCTTCCGGCCGCTGTACGCGGTGGGCGGTCAGGACCTCGGCTATCTGCCCGGGGACGCCAACGAGAAGATGAGCCCCTGGGCGCAGGCGGTCTTCGACACCCTCTCGGCGGTCGCCGGCAAAGAGGTCATCGAGGAGGTGTTGAACCGCGGGATGCTGGAGGTCCTGCCGCTCACGCACATCCGCGGCCGTTCGCTCCACGACGCGTTCGTCATCGTGGACGAGGCCCAGTCGCTGGAACGGAACGTCCTGCTGACCGTTCTGTCCCGGATCGGGGCGAATTCGCGGGTCGTTCTCACCCACGACGTGGCCCAGCGGGACAACCTCAGGGTCGGCCGGTACGACGGAGTCGTCGCCGTGGTCGAGAAACTGAAGGGGCATCCGCTCTTCGCGCACGTCACGCTGACCCGATCCGAGCGGTCCCCGATCGCGGCGCTCGTCACCGAGATGCTCGAATCGCTGTAAGGAGCACGGAGGAGGTCGAGGGATCCGCGAGGGGCGCAGAGGGGTAAAACGCCCATAGCGGGAAAGAGAGTTGGCGCCGCCCGGCAAAGGCCCGAGAGCCTAGCCGGGCGGCGTCGTGCTGCACAGGCCTTTGGACGAATCAGCGGCAACGAGCCAGGTGTGACCTTTCCCACGCAACGGAGAATTGCCTTGCGGCGTGGCGTTCCGGCAGAGTCTGGTTTCCGTCAGGCCCCGCATACGGCACACCTGTACCTCCCGTGAGGTACGCGCAGCACCACAACTCCACAGTCGATTGCCGTATGCCGCCCGGAGTTTCAAGCGCAGCCCCCGCGAGGGAGCTGCCCACGGGCCAGCGCCTCCAGTGACCCAAGAACCACGGAGGCCAGAGTCGAGGGCAATATTGCGCCCGCGCGGTCACTGCGGACGCTGCTGGAAGGACACCGTGTGAGCCGGATCTCGGTCCGGGGGTTCGCAGTGGCTTCGGCCACCGCGGTCACCACCGTCGGAGCAGTCGTGGGCGTTGCCGCCGGCGACCCCTCGAACGACCTCGAAACGACAGCGTCCGGCGCGACTCTCCTCACCGACATCCCGGTCGGCGACCAGGCATCGGTCCAGAGCGGGTCCCTGACCCAGCAGGCCGACACCATCGCCCACGCCGCCGACGCCGACGCCAAGCGCTCGGCGGAGGAGGCGGCCCGCGTGCAGGCCGCCGAGGACGCCAAGTCCAAGAAGGCCGCCGCGGAGAAGGAGAAGGCGGACGCCGAGGCCAAGGCCAAGGCGGACCGCGAGGCGAAGGACGTGGCCAGCCGCTCCGCCGCCCGCGACGCCGGCGACTTCGCCCTGCAGAGCTCGTACACGGTCGCCCAGGTCAAGGACATCGCCCGGCAGATGGTCCCGGCCGGCCAGTTCCAGTGCTTCTCGAACATCATCAACGAGGAATCCACCTGGAACTACAAGGCCGTGAACTCGTCTTCGGGCGCGTACGGTCTGGTCCAGGCGCTCCCCGGCTCGAAGATGGCCTCGGCCGGCGCCGACTGGCGCACCAACCCCGCGACGCAGATCAAGTGGGGCCTGAACTACATGAACAGCCGGTACGGCAGCGCGTGCAGCGCCTGGAGCTTCCACCAGGCCAACGGCTGGTATTAGGCCGCGAGGCCGCCGCACCCCCTGCTCAACCCCGAGGAGCCCCACACCGTCATACGGTGTGGGGCTCCTCGCGTGTACGGTCTTTCGAGGTGTGACCACGGGGCGGGGGGAAGGGAAAGAGATGTCGAAGACGGCAGGCTGGCTCGGCCGGCTGGGGCGCAGGCTGAACCGGATGGAGGCGGCGCTCGACGAGCGGCGCGCCGAGATCGCGGCCGAGGCGAGGGGCGACCTGCCGGGCCGTGACGTGCCCGGGCCCGGGCCGGCGCCCGAGCGCGACCGGGCACCGGCCGTCGTCGCCCTGCCCGAGCGCCCCGATCCGGCGAGCGTGGTCCCGTGGGGCATGCGCGTGGCCGCCGAGGCCAGCTGGCGGCTGCTGCTCCTCGCGGGGATGCTCTGGGTGTTGATGAAGGTGATCAGCGAAGTGCGGCTGGTCGTCCTCGCCTTCGCCGCCGCCATGCTCGTCACCGCGCTGCTCCAGCCCTTCGTGGTCCGGCTGCGCCGCCTCGGCATGCCGCGCGGACTGGCCACGGCCGTCACCGCGATCCTCGGCTTCGTCATCATCGGGCTCGTCGGCTGGTTCGTGGTCTGGCAGGTCATGGAGAACCTCGACGACCTGTCCAACCGGGTCCGCGAGGGCATCAACGAACTCAAGACCTGGGCACTGGACAGTCCGTTCCACGTGACCGAGAAGCAGATCAACGACATCGCGAAGAACCTCAGCGAGACCATCGGCACCAACACCGAGCAGATCACCTCCGCCGGTCTGCAGGGCGTGACGGTGCTCGTCGAGGTGCTGACGGGCATGCTGCTCGCGATGTTCTCCACGCTCTTCCTGCTCTACGACGGCAAGAAGATCTGGACCTGGGTGCTGGGGCTCGTCCCGGCCACCGCCCGCCCCGGCATGGCCGGCGCCGGTCCGCGCGCCTGGCGCACGCTGACCGCGTACGTGCGCGGCACCGTGCTCGTCGCGCTCATCGACGCCGTCTTCATCGGCCTCGGGCTCTACTTCCTCGACGTGACGATGGCCGTGCCGCTCGCCGTCTTCATCTTCCTGTTCGCCTTCATCCCGCTCGTCGGCGCGGTCATCTCCGGCGCCCTCGCGGTGGTCGTGGCGCTGGTGACGCAGGGTCCGGTCATCGCGCTCGCGGTGCTGGGCGTGGTGCTCGCGGTGCAGCAGATCGAGGGGCACGTGCTCCAGCCCTTCATCCTGGGCCGGGCCGTACGGGTCCACCCGCTCGCGGTGGTGCTGGTCGTGGCGGCCGGCGGAATGATCGCGGGCATCGGCGGAGCGGTGGTGGCCGTGCCGCTGGTGGCCGTCACCAACACGGTGGTGGTCTACCTGCGGGCGTACTCGCGCGAGCAACTGCACCCCGCCGTCGGTCCTGTCGGCCCCGCGCCGCACGGTGCGACGGCCGTCGGTGTCACGGACGGCCCGCAGGCGTGATCGGCGAGCCCGAGCTCGACGGCGAGTGGTCGGGCGGGCCTCCGGCCGAGGAGGCACGGCACGAGGCTCCCCGGGGGCCCGCGGGACGCCGCCTGCCGTGGGTGTGGGCGCTCGGCGGGGCCCTGGTGGCCTCCGCGGTGTGGGCGGGGCTGCCGGCCTTGCAGGATCGGTTCTCCGCCGCGCCGAGGATCTCGTACCGGCACTCCGAGGACCTGTGCAAGGACGCGCCGCTGAGCGGGCTCGGCACCTTGGCCGGAGGGTTCGAGAAGGGCCGGCGCAGCCGCGGCGGGAGTCCCGCGCTCGACTGGGCCACGTGCGGTTACAACTCGCTGCGGATCCCGGGGAAGGCCTCGTACTACAGCCAGGTACGGGTCTACCTGCACAAGAAGACCGACCCCGGGCCGGAGTTCGGCACGTCGCTCCTGATCGATCCGTACGGGGACGAGGAACTCGACGGGCCGCAGGAGGTACCCGGGCTCGGGGAACGGGCCTTGATCGGCGGGGCGCCGAAGGAGCCGCAGCTCCAGGTGCTCGACGGCGGGGCGGTCTTCACGATCACCGCGGTGTGGTGGGCGGAGAACGGGAACAACGCCGAGGCCGACGGGGACGCGCTCAGGGCGGCGATGGTCGAGGACGCGCGCGTGATGATGGAGGCGCTGAGGAAGCGGTGAACGCCCGCCCGGGCCCGCGCGGTGCCGGGAGCGGGGAACCGGGAGCCGGGTACGGGCAGGGCCCCCGCCGCCGGTGACGGCTGCGGGGGCCCTGCTCTCCCACGGGTGACTACTCGGCGGCCAGGGCCGCTTCCGCGTCGAGGGTGACGGCGACGGCCTGGATCACCGAGGCGATCTTGAAGGCCTCCTGGACCGTCTCGCGGTCGAGGCCGTGCTTGCGCAGGACCTGCTCGTGCGAGTCCAGGCACTGGCCGCAGCCGTTGATCGCGGAGACCGCGAGGGACCACAGCTCGAAGTCGACCTTCTCCACGCCCGGGTTGCCGATGACGTTCATCCGCAGGCCCGCCCGCAGGTTGCCGTACTCCGGGTCGGAGAGCAGGTGGCGGGTGCGGTAGAAGACGTTGTTCATCGCCATGACCGCGGCGGCGGACTTGGCGGCGGTGTACGCCTCCGGGGACAGGACGGCCTTCGCCTCCGGCTCCAGCTCACGCAGGACGAGCGGGGAGCGGGCGGCGATCGCGCAGGACAGGACCGTGCCCCACAGCTGCTGCTGGGTGAGGGTGTCCTGGTTCCCGATGACCGAACCGAGGTTCAGCTTCAGGTCCTTGGCGAAGTCCGGTATGGCGGACTTGAGGGAGTCGAGGGACATCGCTCACTCACCGGCCAGCAGGGCGCCGGCGTCGATGGTGCTGTCGCCCTTGTTCCAGTTGCACGGGCACAGCTCGTCGGTCTGCAGGGCGTCGAGGACCCGCAGGACCTCCTTGGGGTTACGGCCCACGGAACCGGCGGTCACCATCGAGAACTGGATCTCGTTGTTCGGGTCCACGATGAAGACGGCGCGCATCGGCAGGCCGTCCTCGCCCAGGATGCCCAGGTCGGTCGACAGCTCGCGCTTGATGTCGGACATCATCGGGAAGGGCAGGTCACGCAGGTCGGCGTGGTCCTTGCGCCAGGCATGGTGCACGTACTCGGAGTCGAGCGAGAAGCCGAGGATCTGCGCGTCGCGGTCGGCGAACTCCTCGTTCAGCTTGCCGAACGCGGCGATCTCGGTCGGGCAGACGAAGGTGAAGTCGAGGGGCCAGGCGAAGACGACCTTCCACTTGCCCTCGTACGTCTTGTGGTCGATCTGCGCGAACTCGCTGCCTGCTTCGAGCGAGACGCAGGCCGTCAGGTCGAAGGTGGGGAACTGGTCGCCGACAGTGAGCACGCGCTCTCCTTACGGAATGGAAAGAGCCCTTTTTGGGGGTTTTCCGAGGGGGTTGGACGGATCTCACATGCTGGCACACCAGGATTGATTAAAGAAATAGCTACTCTTGCGGCAGGTGATCGGAGGTGCCTATCAGTGGCTACGGGTAACAGGGGAACGAAGCCGGCGAGGCCGGTGAAGCAGCCGACCCTCGCGCAGTTGCGCGCCTTCGCGGCGGTCGCCGAGCACCTGCACTTCCGGGACGCCGCCGGGGCGATCGGCATGAGCCAGCCCGCGCTCTCGGGGGCCGTCTCCGCACTGGAGGAGGCCCTCGGCGTACGGCTCCTGGAACGGACCACCCGCAAGGTGCTGCTGTCGCCCGCGGGGGAGCGGATCGCGGCGCGTGCGCGGGTGGTGCTGGACGCCGTGGGCGGGCTGATGGAGGAGGCCGAGGCCGTACGGGCGCCGTTCACCGGGGTGCTGCGCCTCGGGGTGATCCCCACGGTGGCGCCGTACCTGCTGCCGACCGTGCTCCGTCTCTTCCGCGGGCGCTACCCCGGGATGGACCTCCAAGTGCACGAGGAGCAGACGGCCTCGCTGTTGGAGGGGCTGGCCGGCGGGAGGCTCGACCTGCTGCTGCTCGCGGTGCCGCTGGGGGTACCGGGCGTCACCGAACTGCCGCTCTTCGACGAGGAGTTCGTGCTGCTGGCGCCCCGGGAGCACGAGCTGGCGGGCCGCCGGGACATACCGCTGGAGGAACTGCGCGGGCTGCGACTGCTGCTGCTGGACGAAGGCCACTGCCTGCGCGACCAGGCCCTCGACATCTGCCGCGAGGCGGGGCGGACCTCGGACGCGGACGTCACGACGACCGCCGCCGGGCTGTCCACCCTCGTACAACTGGTCGCAGGGGGACTCGGAGTGACACTGCTGCCGCGGACCGCGCTGAGGCTGGAGACCGCGCGGAACGATCGGCTGGCCACGGGGTACTTCGCGGCGCCCGCGCCGGTGCGGCGGGTCGCCTTGGCGATGCGGACGGGGACGGCGCGGCAGGACGAGTTCCAGGCCGTCGCCGCCGCCCTCCGCGAGGCGGTGCGGCTCCTCCCGGTCTCCCTGGCGGACTGACCGGGGCCGGCCCCGCGCCCCCGGGCCGCGAACCGGGTGAGGCGCCGCTGCCGGGGGCTCCGCCCCCGGACCCCCGCGCCTCAAACGCCGGCGGGGCTGAATTTGCGCTCCGCGCAATCCAGCCCCGCCGGGCGGCACTTTCGAGCGCAGCTCAGCCGAATCCAGCCTCGCCGGCGTTTGAGGCGCGGGGGCTCGGGGGGCGGAGCCCCCGCAGCGGCGCCGCACCTGGTCACTCCGTCCGCAGGCCGTCCGGCCGCATGACGCGGAGGAGGGCCGGCAGGCTGAGGAGGGTCACGGCGCCCACCAGGGCCGCCCCGGCGCCCGTCATCGCGGCCACCGAAGCCCAGTCGATCCGGACCGACCGGCCGGTCATCCGCATCAGGACCGCCCCCAGGCCCAGGCCCGCCGCCGCGGCCAGCGCCAGGCCCAGCCCGATCGGCAGGGCCGTCTGCCACAGCACCGACAGGCTCAGCGTGGAACGCTTCGTACCGAACGCGACCAGCGCCGACAGCAGCCTCTTGCGCTCGCGCAGCTGCTCCAGCTGCGAGACCAACAGGCTGGTGCCGATCAGGATCAGCACGGCGGTCGCGCCGAAGAACAGCCCGGTGCGGATCGCCGAGTAACCGGCCTTCTCCTTGGTGTACTTCAGCGTCAGCGTGCGGCTGAGGGGGTCCGCCTTGAGGGCGGCCGTGCGGACCTTGTCCACGGCGTCCGGCACGGACCCGTCGACCTGCACGAAGACATGCGCGTTCTCCGCCGCGCCCACGCCCTGCGGGGCCAGCGAGGGCGTCAGCAGGACCCCGCCCCGGATCCTGCCCGTCGGGTCCTCGCGGCCGGTGGCCGGCAGCGCCCCGGCCGGGACGGTCCATTCGACGGCCTTGGAGTGCCCGGAGTCCGGCGCGGAGTCCAGGAACGGGTCGATGGTCAGTTTCTCGCCCGGCCGCAGTGGCCGGCCGGAGTAGGCATCCGACAGGACGAAGGAGTCCCCGTCGGCGCACGAGTTCAGTACGGCGACCTCGCGCAGCGCCTCGCAGGTGCCGATGGTGATCTCGGTGCGCGTCCCGTCGTCGGGGCCCGCCTGTTGCCCGTAGACGGCGGTCAGCGGGACCGCCGCGACGACGCCCTTGGTGGCGGCGACCTTGGCGGGGAGGTCGCCCATGCCCCCGTTGCCCTGGGGCAGGCTGATCGAGAGCGCCGCCCGGGCCGGGTCCTGGCCGGTGGACGCGACGTAGTCGCTCTCGACGGCGGCGAAGAGCATCTGCAGGGCGATGGCCCCGGCGACGGCCACGGCCACGCCGTTGGCCGGCCGGGCGGCGCCGCCACCGGTCAGCTGGAGGCGCCGGACGGCCAGCTGCCAGGACACCGGGCCGCCGGAGAGCCGGGACACGAGCCGTTCCAGCAGCCACGGCAGCACCGCGGTGATGCCGACCAGGAGCAGGGCGATGCCGGCGCCGACCTGCCACTTGTTGAAGTCCCCGCCCCCGTCGGCCCGGCGGCCCATCAGCGGGACCAGCAGGCCCAGTCCGCCCAGCGGCAGCAGCAGCCGCCACCACATGCGGCGCCCGCGCGGGGTGGCCGTACGGACGATGCCCAGTGGTTCGATGACCACGCCGCGCAGCGCGAACAGGGTCACCGCGACCGCCGCCACGGGCACCGCGAGCGCGACCAGCGCGGCCAGCTCCGGCGACGGATTCAGGTCGGCGGGGAAGACACTGCGCTGGCGGAGCGTGAAGCTGCCCGCCAGTTCGCGGCCCACGGCGAAGAAGCCGACGCCCAGGAGCAGCCCGACCAGGGACCCGGCGAGGGCCTCCCCGGCGGCGATCCGGCGGACCGTACGGGCGTCCGCGCCGACCAGCCGCAGCGCCGCGAGCCGCTGGTCGCGACGTTCACCACCGAAGCGCACGGCGGAAGCGATGAACACGGTGACCGGCAGCAGCAGAGCGACGAAGGTCAGCACCACCAGCAGCGTGAGCACGGGGTCGAGCCCCTCGCGTTCCTTGGTGGGGGCGAAGCCGGTGATCCGGATGACCTGGTACTGCTCGGGGCCGGTCTTCTGCAGCCGGTCGCTGCCCGCGTAGAAGTAGAGTTCGCCGGGGCCCATCAGGCCCGACTCGCCGATGATCTCGGAGACCCGCCAGTCCTCCAGGCGCTCGCGCAGCCCCTTGCCGTCCGGGGAGTCCAGCAGCTGCTTCAGGGCGGGGGAGACGGCCATCTCGCCCGGACCGGGGACTTTCCCCAGGCCCGGAGGAACAGGCGCGTCGGGCCCCTCGGCCCGCAGGAAGCCGCCCTCGACGTCCATGTCGTGGTACGTCTGGTCGGCGCGCATGGCCAACAGGGTGTTGTGGCCGGGCTGTTCGGCCCGCGGCGCGTTGATCATGGAGCGGGCGTCGCCCCGTTCGTAACGGGCGGTGAGAGCGCTCGGCAGGGCGGTGGAGATCAGCAGCAGGGCGACGCCGAGGCCGACGCCCACACCGGTGAACAGGGTGCGGGTCCAGCCCTCGCGGCCGCCGCCGAAGGCGAAGCGGACACCCATGCCGAGGTCCCGGGCCCATGCGCGCAGGGTGTTCATATGACGCGCTCCATGTCGAGCGACCGGCCGTCGCGCACGACGATCTCCCGGTCGGAGTACGCGGCCACACGGGTCTCGTGGGTGACGAGGACGACGGCGGCGTTCGCGGACCGGGCGGCCTCGGTGAGCAGCTGCATCACGAGTTCGCCGTTGAGGGAGTTGAGGGCGCCGGTGGGTTCGTCGGCGAAGATCACCCGGGGTCCGGTGACCAGCGCACGGGCGACCGCCACCCGCTGGCCCTGGCCGCCGGAGACCTCGCCGGGGCGCTTGCGGGCCAGGTCCTCGACCTGGAGCCGCTCCATCCAGTGCAGGGAGGTGGCCTCGGCCTCCTTGCGCCGGACACCGGCCAGCCGCAGCGGCAGCGCCACGTTCTCCACGCAGGTCAACTCCGGTACGAGCTGCCCGAACTGGAACACGAAGCCGAAGTCGGAGCGGCGCAGGGCGCTGCGCTCCGAGTCGCTCATCGTGGCGAGCTCGCGGCCCGCGTACGAGACGGAGCCGGAGTCGGGGGTGACGATGCCGGCGAGGCAGTGCAGCAGCGTCGACTTGCCGGAGCCGGAGGGGCCCATGACGGCGACGACCTCGCCGGCGTGGATGGAGAACTCCGCGCCGTCGAGCGCCTTGGTGCTGCCGTAGGCCTTGTGGAGGTCCGTGGCGGCGAGCAGTGATCCGGCCGGCATCATCGGCGTACCTCCTGGGCGAGCTGGTCGAGGCGGGCCGCGGTGAGCTCCAACCAGCGGAGGTCGGCCTCCAGGTGGAACAGGGCGTGGTCGCAGACGAGCTGGTCGGCGATGTCGCCCTTGCGCTTGCGCGCGGTCAGGATGCGCATGAGGCGCAGGTGCTCCGCCCGCTGGGTGTCCAGGAGCCCGCTCGCGCTGCGGTGGGTGAGCAGGGCGAGGACGACCTTGGTGTAGAGCACCGAGTGCAGGTACGGCTCTGGTTTCTCGGGTTCCGAGAGCCAGGCCTCGACGTCGGTGATGCCGGCGTCGGTGATGGCGTACCGCTTGCGATCGGGCCCGGCGCCGCTCTCGATCCCCTCGACCTCCACGAGGCCGTTCTTCAGGAGGCGGGACATGGTCGAGTAGACCTGCCCGTAGGCGAGGGGGCG
This sequence comes from Streptomyces sp. NPDC002467, assembly GCF_042889825.1. Taxonomy (NCBI): domain Bacteria; kingdom Bacillati; phylum Actinomycetota; class Actinomycetes; order Kitasatosporales; family Streptomycetaceae; genus Streptomyces; species Streptomyces sp. NPDC002467. The sequence continues at coordinate 83,395 of NZ_JBIARJ010000018.1, forward strand.
GTCGTGGCCGAACTTTTCGTCGAAGGCCCGCTTGAGGTCGTAGCCGTGGCGCGGGCCGGCCTCCAGGAGGCCGAGGAGCGTGTGACCGATGGACATGTCGGTGACTCTACACCGTGTGTATACGCTCGATGTATAGACCCCCGGCGTGCGCCATCCGAAGGGAATCGGCCCAGATGGAGGGCAACTCCGGCCCCGACCGCCGGCGTTGCCGGCATCTTGCGGGTTCATGCAAGCACCCACCGGAACCGCCGCCACACTTCCACCACAGCAGACGGGCATCGAGGAACGGGCGGCGCCGGAGACGCCCCCGGAAGACCGCCCCGCACGCACATGGTGGATCTGGGCCATGGCGGGGGCCTTGTTCTTCGGATACTCGATCCTGTCCCTGTCCGTCCACGACCGTCTGGGCTCGCGCAGCTTCGACCTGGCGATCTTCGTCCAGGTCGTGCGTTCGTACGCGGGTTGGCACCTGCCCGTCTCCGAGGTGAAGGGCCCGGACTTCCCGGTCCTGGGCGACCACTTCTCGCCCATCCTGGCCCTGCTGGCGCCGCTGTACTGGCTGTGGCCCTCGGTCAAGATGCTGCTCGTCGCGCAGGCCGCGCTGGTCGCCGGAAGCATGGTGCCCCTGGCCCTTTGGACCCGCCGCGCTCTGGGCGCCCCCGCCGCCGTGGTCATCGGCGTCGCTTACGGCCTCTCGTGGGGCCTGGCGAGCGGACTCGAATCCGACTTCCACGAGTGGGCGTTCGCCCTTCCGCTGCTCACGCTCTCCCTCACGGCCCTCGGCGCGGGCCGACTGCGCGCCGCCGCGGCCTGGGCGATGCCCCTGCTCCTGGTGAAGGAGGACCTCGGCCTCACCGTGGCCGCGATCGGCGTCGTCATCGCCTGGCAGGCGGGCCGGGGCAACCGCAGGACGGGGCTGGTGACGGCGGCGATCGGCGTGGCGGCGCTCGGGCTGTCCCTGCTGGTGCTGAGTTCCTTCCACCCGGGCGGGTTCGAGGGCTACTTCGCCTCCCACAACCCGAACACCGGCGCGGCCGCGGGAGCCGTGCAGTCGGACGGCGGCTTCATGGGCTCCGTCGAACGGATGACGCTCGGTCTCATCACGCCGCGCGAGAAGGTCACGACCATCCTCTACATCCTGGCCCCGACCCTCTTCCTGGCCCTGCGCTCGCCGATCGCGCTGGTCCTGGTGCCGTCCGTGCTGTGGCGCCTCTCCTCGGACTACGCGCCGCACTGGGGTACGAGCTACCACTACTCGCTGCTGGTCATGCCGATCGTCTTCGTGGCCTTCGTCGACGCCCTGCACCGGCGGGGCGCGAGCGGTCGCGGCCTGTACCGGTACCTGGCGGGCTGCGCGGCGGTCACCCTGCTGTTGCTGCCGCACTTCGCCTTCTGGCAACTGGTCAAGCCGGACACCTGGGCCGAACATCCCCGCACGGCCGAGGCCCACAAGGTGATGGAAATGATCCCGGACGGCGCCACGGTCCAGGCGGGGCACTACCTGGTGCCCCACCTGGCCGACCGCACCAGCGTCAGCCTGCACGGCTGGGGGGACAGCCGCCCCGACCCGGAGTGGATCATGGTGGACACCGAGGTGCCCCCGGCGCTGCAGTGGCCGTACAACCACATGCAGCAGGACCGGGCCGTCCAAGAGGCCCGCGCACGGGGCTACAGCACCGTGTACGACAAGGACGGCTTCATCCTGCTGACCCGTACCGGCTGACCGTCGGACGCGGGTACACGCACGGGTGCCACGCGACCGTGACGGTCACGTGGCACCCGTACCGCGCTCAGCCCTTCGGATACTGCACCGTGGCCGAGTCGATGACGACGGGCTCCTTGGGCGCACCGTCGGGCGCTCCGTTCGCCGTCCCCTTCGCGGCGAACTTCTGCACCACTTCCAGCCCGTCGATCACCTTGCCGAAGGGAGTCCACTCGGGCGGCATCCTGAGGAGCGGGTCGGCGTAACTGATGAAGAACTGTCCGCCGTTCCGTCCCGGCTGGGCCTTGGAGACGGCCACCGTGCCCGCCGGATAGGTGGCGCCCTTCCGGTTTTCGTTCGGGTAGGAGTAGCCGGGGTCAGAGGTTCCCACCCCGGCGGGGTCGCCGCATTCCAGTACGAAAATACCCTTCGTCGTGAGACGGTGGCATTTACTGCCGTCGAAGTATTTCTTCCCGGCGAGATAGGCGAAGGAATTGGTGGTGCACGGCGCCTGCGTGGTGAGGGCCTGAATGGTGATCGGGCCCTCGCTGGTGGAGAGGGTGAGCATGAACGGCCGCCGTGCGGAGATGGTGTCGTAGGTCGGCACTCCGACCGACTTGTCGCCGTTGCCCTTGCCGGTGGGCGTGTACAGGCAGGCCTCGGGCCGCTTGGAGTCCGTGGACGTACTGGTGGTGAGGGAAACCGCCGTCCAGGCGAGCCCGGAACACGCGACGATCGCCGCGGCCACGCCGGCCGCTTTCCGGACCGCCCGCCGATCGCCGAATGATTTCCAACTGGTCAGATTCATACGCGCCTCGAATTCGGTGAGCGGCCGTGTACGACGCGGTGAGCGTATCCAGTCGCGCCGAGGCGGACGGGCGGCACACGCCGTTGAATTCCGGCGGAAATCCCTCAGGAATCGGGTGCGTTACGGGGGCGGCCGCGGCGGGGGATCGGCCCCGGCGAGGAGGGCAGTCGCCCGGCCTCGGACAGCGCGCGGCGCAGCAGGAACTCGATCTGCGCGTTCGCGCTGCGCAGTTCGTCACCCGCCCACCGCGCCAGTGCGTCGTACACCTGCGGGTCCAGCCGCAGCAGCACCTGCTTGCGGGCCTGCCGCCCGGCCTTCGCCCCGGACGCCGGGTCCGGGGTCGGGTCCGGGGCCTCGGGCCGGGTCACTGGTAGAGGGTGCCCGTGTTGACGACCGGCTGCGCGGCGCGGTCCCCGCACAGGACCACCATCAGGTTCGAGACCATGGCGGCCTTGCGCTCCGGGTCCAGATCCACGATGTCCTCCTCCGCCAGGCGGGTGAGGGCCAGTTCGACCATGCCCACCGCGCCTTCCACGATCTGCTTGCGGGCCGCCACGACCGCGCCCGCCTGCTGGCGCTGGAGCATCGCGGAGGCGATCTCCGGAGCGTACGCGAGATGCGTGAAGCGGGACTCGATGATGCTCACGCCGGCCGCCTCGACCCGGGCGTGGAGTTCGGCCGCGAGCTTCTCGGTGATCTCCTCGGCGTTCTCCCGCAGGGACAGCCCGCCCTCGTCGTGGGCGTCGTAGGGGTACTCGATAGCGATGTGCCGCACCGCGGCCTCGGTCTGGGTCTCGACGAACTCCGTGAAGTCCTCGACCTCGAAGACGGCGCGGGCCGTGTCCTCGACCCGCCACACCACGACCGCCGCCAGCTCGATCGGGTTGCCATAGGCGTCGTTGACCTTCAGGACGGCCGTCTCGTGGTTGCGCACGCGGGTGGAGATCTTCTCCCGGGAGGTCAGCGGGTTGACCCAGCGCAGCCCGTCCGTGCGGATCGTCCCCCGGTAGCGGCCGAACAGCTGGACCACCCGGGCCTCGCCCGGCGCGACGGTGTTGAGCCCGCTCATCGCGAAGATCGACGTCACGATCAGCACGATGCCGCCCGCGATCAGCAGGACCTTGGCCGCGGCCGCCGTCTGGACCGCGCCGGCCGCGATCAGGCCCGCCCCGGCCACCATGCCCGCCAGTCCGAGCAGCAGCGCCAGGCCCCCGCCCACGCTGCGCGCGCTGAATTCCCGTACGCCGTCCGACGCCCCGGCCGGTGAGCTCGCTGCGTTCGTCATGGTCTGCCCCGTTTCTCTTGGTCGCGGCCGGTCGAGCCGCTTAGCAAAGTGATATCACTTTTTCGCGATACGGCAACCCTTCGGCCCTCACGTGCGTCGGTTCCAGTGGCGTGGGTGCTGATTCTCACGTCCGATTTGACCGGTATTGATGATGGTTGACCAACCTTTGTCACAGCCTGCGGTGTTAGCTTTCTGAGCTGACGTGTCGGGGGAAATCGAGCGGAGCGGGAGCGATGAGCCGAGCAGAAGCGCGTAGGGCGCAGCAGCAGCGCAGTGCGCGGCGTGCGCCGAGCGGGCGCGGGAAGCCCGCCAAGGGAGGGGCGGGCGGCGGCAAGCGCACCGGCATACGCCGCTTCTTCACCTGGAAGAAGGTCCTCGGGACGTTCTTCGGCCTGATCCTGCTCCTCATGGCCGCGGCGGTGATCCTCTACTTCTCGGTGAACGAACCCACCGACCCGAACAAGAGCGCCACGCTCCAGAGCAACACCTACCGGTACGCCGACGGCTCGATCATGGCCCGCACCGGGACGATGAACCGCGAGAACGTCACGATCGACAAGATCCCCGAAGACGTCCGCACCGCCTTCATCGCCATCGAGAACAAGTCCTTCTACAAGGACCGCGGCATCGACGTGATGGGCGTGGCCCGCGGCCTGTTCAACACGGTGCGCGGCAAGGGCACGGCCGGTGGTTCGACGATCACCCAGCAGTACGTCAAGAACTACTACCTGACGCAGGACCAGTCGCCGACCCGAAAGCTCCGGGAGCTGGTGATCTCCCTCAAGGTCGACCAGCGCATGGAGAAGGACGACATCCTCGTCGGCTACCTGAACACCAACTTCTACGGCCGCAACGCGTACGGGATCCAGGCCGCGGCCCAGGCCTTCTACGGGGTCGACTCCGACAAGCTCACCCTGGAGCAGGGCGCCTACCTCGCCGCCGTCATCCAGGCGCCCAGCCAGTACGACCTGGCGACCGCCGGCCCGAACGGCACGAGGCTCGTCAACATCCGCTTCAACGCGGTCCTCGACAACATGGTCGAGATGGGCAAGCTCGACCCGGCCAAGCGCAAGACCATGACCCTCCCGCCGCCCATCAAGCCCAAGCCCCGCCCGGGCATGGACGGCCAGAAGGGCTACCTGATCCAGGCCGCCAACGACGAGATGAACGAGCAGGGGTTCAAGGACGGGGCGATCGCGGCCGGTGGTTGGAACATCGTGCTCAACATCGACCCGAAGAAGCAGAAGGCGCTGGAAGAGGCCGTCAACGAGGAGCTGGAGTCCAAGCTCGACCGCAAGGACACCAAGAACCGCCCCGTGGACCAGAGCGTCCAGGCCGGCGCCACCTCGGTGGACCCGAAGACCGGCGCCATCGTCGCGATGTACGGCGGCCAGGGCCTGACGGAGAAGTCCGAGAGCAACGCCCTGCGCACCGACTACCAGCCCGGCTCGACCTTCAAGCCGGTCGTGCTCGCCACCGCCCTGCAGGAGAACGCCAACACGCAGGACGGCAAGCCGATCACCCCGAACGCCCTCTACGACGGCACCAGCAAGCGGCCGGTCAAGGGCAGCGACACCCCCTTCGCCCCGCAGAACCAGGACGACCGGAACTTCGGCGATCCGATGATCACCGTCCAGGGCGCCACCGACTTCTCCGTGAACTCCGTCTACGCACAGATGATCGTGGACGTCGGCCCGGAGAAGGTGAAGAAGACGGCCCTGGCGCTCGGCATGAAGGACCGTCCGGGCTGGAAGGAGGACGCGCCCGCCATGTCGCTCGGCACCATGAGCGCCAACACCGTGGAGATGGCGGCCGTCTACGCCACCTTCGACAACCACGGCAAGAAGGTCACGCCGACCATCATCAAGAAGGCCGAGCACAGGGAAGGCAAGTTCACCCCGCGTCAGCCCATCGGCTCCCAGGTCATCAGCCGCAAGACCGCGGACACGGTCACCAAGGTGCTCACCGGCGTCGTCAACGACGAGGGCGGCTCCGGCAACAAGGTCCGCAGCAGCTCCTACGAGGCCGCCGGCAAGACCGGTACCACGGAGAAGAACGTGGCCGGCTGGTTCACCGGGTTCACCCCCGAACTGGTCACCGTCGTCGCGATGTTCGGTGAAGACCCCACGAACCACACGCAGGTCACGCTGACCGGTACCGCAGGTGGTGGTCGTGCGGGTGGCTCCACGTTCCCCGCCGCGATCTGGAAGGCGTACACCCTCGCCGCGCTCAAGGGCCAGGACACGGGCGAGTTCGACCTGAAGGAGGCGGAGATGGGGGCCTCGCAGGCCCCGACCCGCAGCGCCTCCCCGACGCCGTCGACCAGCCCGTCGACCAGTCCGTCGACCAGCAGCACCCCGGCGGGCAGCCAGTCGCCGTCGCCGACGCCGACCAAGAGCGGCTCGAAGTCCCCGACCCCGACCAACTCGCCGACCACGAGCCCGGACCCGACCAAGACGAACGGTCCCAAGCCGCCGGACCCGCCGCTGTTCCCGCCGCAGCAGGGACAGTAGGCCCGTAACGGCAGAACCGCCCCCCGCAGGACGCGGGCGGCGGTTCTGCCGTTACGGGGCCTTGGCAGGCATCCACGGGCCCTCTCAAGGCCCTCTACGGGCCTTCCACGGGCCCTCGCAGGGCCCCTTCCGGGCGCGTTTCCGGTCGGGCCCTTCTCAGCGGCGCTCGTGCGGCCCCGGCAGCGGCAGCTCGAACCAGACGACCTTGCCGCTGCTCAGCCGGGTCGCACCCCAGCGCCGAGCCATCCGGTTGACCAGGAACAGACCGCGGCCGCCCTCGTCGGTGTCCCGCGCCCGCCGCTGGCGCGGCAGCTGCGGAGAGTCGTCGCCGACCTCGCAGCGCAGTACGTCCGTCCGCAGCAGCCGTAGCGTCACCGGCCGCTCCGCGTACCGCACGGCATTGGTGACCACCTCGCTGACCAGCAGTTCGAGGGAGTCGCTCAGCTCCTCCAGACCCCAGCGGGTCAGAGCCCGGCGCGCGAACCGGCGGGCCCGGCCCGGAGCCGTCTCCTCCGGGTCCAGGAACCAGTACGCGACGTCACTGGGCGCGATCCCGTCGAACCGGGCCGCGAGCAGCGCGATGTCGTCGTCCCGGTCGCCCGGGCCGAGCATGTCCAGCACGTCGTCGCACAGGGCCTCCAGCGGCGGCGGGTGGTCCAGGCCCGTCAGCTGGGCCGTCGTGGCCAGCCGCTCCCGGAGCAGCTCGATGCCCGTCCACACGTCCCGCAGCCGCGACTCCACCAGGCCGTCGGTGTACAGCAGCAGGGTGGCCCCGGCCGGGGCGTCCAGCTCCACGGCCTCGAAGTCCACGCCGCCGACGCCGATGGGGGCGCCCGGAGGCACGCGGAGCACCTCGGCACGACCGCCCAGGTGCAGCAGCACCGGCGGCGGATGGCCCGCGTTGGCGATGGTGATCCGGTGCGAGACCGGGTCGTAGACCGCGTACAGGCAGGTCGCCATGCGGTCCGAGCCGAGCCGCTGCGCCTGCTCGTCGAGGTGGTGCAGCACCTCGGCCGGCGGCAGGTCCAGCTGCGCCAGGGTCTGGGCCGTGGTGCGGAGCTGACCCATGATCGCGGCGGAGGTCATGGAGTGCCCCATGACGTCGCCGACGACCAGCGCGACCCGGCTGCCGGGCAGCGGTATGGCGTCGTACCAGTCCCCGCCGACCCGGGCCGTCTCGGCGGCCGGCAGGTAGCGCGAGGCGAGCCGCACCCCGGTGGGCTGGGGCAGGCTGTCGGGCAGCATGGTGCGCTGGAGCTCGTCCGCGATGTACGCCTCGCGGCCGTACAGCACGGCCTTGTCGATGCCGAGCGCGGTGTGCGTGGCCAGCTGCGCGGCGACCAGCAGGTCGTTCTGCTCGAAGGCCGGCCGCTCCGGGCTGCGCAGGAACACGGCCGCGCCGATCACCCGGCGGCGGCCGCGCAGGGGCGCGAGGACGGCCCGGTTGCCGCGCGGCACCGGGTGCTCCGATCCGAGCAGCTCCGCGAGGGCCTCCTTGGCGCCGGCGGCGGACCCGAAGACGGGCCGTACGCCGCGCAGCACCTCGGCGAGCGGGCCGCCGGAGCGGATCTCGCACAGCTCGGCCGCGGGCAGGTCACCCTGCGGGCCGAGCAGCGGGAGCTGACTGAAGTCGAGCTCGCCGGCGGCCCCCGCGGCCCCGGCGCCCTCGACCGCGGTCAGATCGTCGATCGGCCGGAGCCGGTCGGTGCGACGCAGCCTTAAAACGACCGGGCCGACGGGGCGCTCGTCGCCGACGGGAAGCGGGTCGCGCAGGTAGACGAGGATCGCGTCGGAGAACGTCGGGACGGTGGCCCGGCACAGTCCGAGCACGATCTCGTCGAGGTCGATGCCGCGGGCGATCCGGCGCGTGGCGGCCCCGACGAACCGCAGCCGGTCGCCCTCGCGGCGCGCGGCCGTGACCTCCCCGCCGGGGAGCCCGCCCTTGCCGCCCCCGGCCGAGTCGCCGCCGACCTCGCCGAGCGGTCGCGGAGCGGCGCCCGCGTTCCGCGCGGCCGCGCCGTCCCGTACCCGGTCGGTGTCGCCGCCCGCGGCGTTCGGCGAGTTCGCGCCGTCCCGTGCCCGGGCCGGGCCGTCCCCGGACGACGCATCGTCCTCCCCGCGGGTGCGGGGCTGCTCGGCGGCCGCACCGCCCGCGGCGTTCCGCGCGGCGGCGCCGGCCTCACCCCGGGGGTGGGGGAGTCCGCCGCCACCCGCCGCGGCGCGGGCCGCGCGGGCATCGGAGGCCGCCGTGGCGGCGGCCGGGTCGGCGGGGCCGGCGCCCGTGTCCGGCGCATGCGTGCGCACGGCCTCGGCGGCGATCGGCGCCTTGCCGTGGCCGGGCTCGTCCGTACCTCCGCCGGAGGCGACGGGCTGCGGGCCCTCCTGGGAGGTGGGGTACTCCGTCACGCGTGGAATTCCGTCCGTTTGCGCTCGATGTGCGCTGCACTCAACTCGGTCAGTCGCGGTATACCCGCTCAGCGGCCGCGGCACCACCGCCCCGCGCTTCCGGGTCCCCCTCGTTACTTCTCGCCCTGCCTCGACCTCCGGTCAAGTACCGCGCGTAACACGACACTTACGGAACCACGTACCGCTCGCACAGCCGGCGACGCGACCTCGCGGAGAACGATCCTACGTTTGAACCCCGGGGGCGCATCAAGGGTCTCATGAGGTCATATGCGCCGGGGTGCGGTCCCAGTCCTCGGGCAGGACCGGAACCGTCCATGCCGGATCGGGCCGCCAGTCCTCCCAGCCGTCGCCGAACGGAGGCCCCCAGGCCTTGATCACGTCGACCGCGTCGCGCCCCGCCGCCAGCACCCGCTCCGCCTGCTCCGGGTCCATCAGCCCGGAGTGCTGCGCCTGCGCGAACTCGTCCTCGTCCAGCCACTTCCACGTGCGGTCCGGGTAGACGGAGATGTCGAGGAAGTGGTCCTCGGAGTCCACCCCGCCGGACCAGCGGGTCCGCGGCGACTCCAGGTTCACGTACCAGTTCTTGAACCGCCAGCCGCGCTCCCAGAACAGCCACACCGACCAGGGCTCCCCGGGACGGGCCAGCTTCAGCACGCCCGCGCCGAACCAGCGCGAGCGCACGGTGGTCCGGGGCGCGGTGTAGCGGGTGGCGAGCGGCTCCGCGTGCACCGGCGTGCCGTCGGCCAGCACCGGCTTGACGCACTCGGTGCCCGGGGCCATCCAGACGGCCAGCAGGTCCTCGGTGTCCCGCACCACGGTCACCGGGCGGCAGATGTGCACGCCGCCCGTCGGCCCCGGCGCGTGGTCGCGGTAGCGCCAGAGGATCTGCTCCCCGGGCGCCCAGCGCGTGCCGTGCGGCGCGCCACCACTCGTGGGCCGGAAGGTACCTGTCATGCGCAGATCTTAGGTCCGGGGCCCCCGCGCCCGCTGCGGTGCAGGTCACGGAGGTGGTCGGGGACGGTAAACGACCGAATCCGGCCCCTCGCCGAAGCCCTCCGTCCCCCGTCCGCCCCCGACCGCGGCCGACTCAGGGGTGCGTCATCCGCAGCACGTCCAGGGCCTCGTCGAGCTGCTCCACCGTGAGGTCGCCGCGGTCCACGAAGCCGGACTCCAGGACGACCTCCCTGATCGTCTTGCGTTCGGCGAGGGACTTCTTGGCGACCTTGGCGGCCTCCTCGTAGCCGATGTAGCGGTTCAGCGGGGTCACCACGGAGGGCGAGGACTCGGCGTACTCCCTGGCCCGGGCGATGTTGGCGGTGATCCCGTCGACCGTGCGGTCCGCGAGCAGCCGGCTCGCGTTCGCGAGCAGCCGGATCGATTCGAGCAGGTTCTTCGCCATCACCGGCAGCATCACGTTGAGCTCGAAGTTGCCGGCCGCGCCCGCCACGGCGACGGTCGCGTCGTTCCCCATCACCTGCGCGGCGACCATCAGCACCGCCTCCGGAACCACCGGGTTGACCTTGCCGGGCATGATCGAGGACCCCGGCTGGAGATCCGGGAGGTTGATTTCGGCCAATCCCGTGCGCGGCCCGGAGGCCATCCAGCGCAGGTCGTTGCAGATCTTGGTGAGGGAGACGGCGACCGTGCGGAGCATGCCCGAGGTCTCCACCAGCGCGTCCCGCGCCCCCTGGGCCTCGAAGTGGTCGCGCGCCTCGGTCAGCGGCAGCCCGGTCGCGGCGGCCACCTCGGCGATCACCGCCGCGGAGAACCCGGGCGGGGTGTTGATCCCGGTGCCCACCGCCGTGCCGCCCAGCGGCAGCTCCGCGAGCCGCGGCAGGGCCGCGTGCAGCCGCTCGACGCCGTAGCGGATCTGGGCCGCGTACCCGCCGAACTCCTGGCCCAGGGTGACCGGGGTCGCGTCCATGAGGTGCGTCCGGCCGGCCTTGACCACGTGCTCGAACTCGGCGGCCTTGCGCTCCAGCACGATCTCCAGGTGCCGCAGTGCCGGGATCAGCTCGTGGGTGACGGCGGCGGTGGCGGCGATGTGGATGGAGGACGGGAACACGTCGTTGGAGCTCTGCGAGGCGTTGACGTGGTCGTTGGGGTGGACCTGCACCCCGTCCATGCGTTCGGTGGCCAGGGTGGCGATCACCTCGTTGGCGTTCATGTTGGACGAGGTCCCGGAGCCGGTCTGGAAGACGTCCACGGGGAAGTGGTCGTCCCAGCGGCCGTCCGCGACCTCGGCGGCGGCGGACCGGATCGCCGCGGCGATGTCCTCGTCCACGACGCCGAGCCGCGCGTTCACCACGGCGGCCGCGGCCTTGATGCGGGCGAGCGCCTCGATGTGGGCGCTCTCCAGGCGCTGCCCCGAGATCGGGAAGTTCTCCACCGCGCGCTGGGTCTGCGCACGCCACTTGGCGTGCGCGGGGACCCGTACCTCACCCATGGAGTCGTGCTCGATCCGGAACGCTTCGGCCTGCTGGTCTTCGGTCATCTTCGTAGCCTCCTCAAAAAGTTGAGCAATTGTCTTGTTCGAAGTGTTCCCAACTCCCCTACCGGCCAGTAAATACCGGGGGTAACACCGACAGCCGGGGAGGCGTCCATGGCACGTGCACGTACGAAACCCATGCTCAGATCTACCTTCGCCGCGGTCGCGGCGATCGCGGCCGCCCTCGGGGGCGTCACCGCCATCACCCCGATGGCCCAGGCCGCGACGGTCACGGCCGCCACCGCGGGCGCGGCGACCCCGCTCTCGCCCGAGCTGGAGGCCATCCGCGCGGCGGAGGCCACCAAGATCTACGGCGACCCGGCCGTCCGCCCGCTCGCCGAGCGCAAGACCGGCCTGATCTCGCTCGGGGACAGCGAGATTTCGGGCGAGGGCGTCGGCAACTACGACCCCGCCACCAACACCTCGTCCAACCAGTGCCACCGCTCGCCGGACTCGGCGATCCACCGCACCGGGATCCCCGCCGACCTGACCTTCAACGTCGCCTGCTCCGGCGGGTACACCGGGAACATCCGCATCGGAGGCAGCAAGCAGTACGCCGACGAGCTGGTCCAGAGCGACAACCTCGCCATCAAGGCCCGCAACACGAAGATCAAGATGGTGCTGCTGGTCGCCGGCGCCAACGACGACCTCCAGTTCGGCCCGGTCATGACCGACTGCGTCACCCGCTGGGTGCTCAGCCAGGGCACCTGCGAGCCCAAGTACGGCCCGGGCTGGCAGGGGCGCGTCGACGGGCTGGGGCCCAAGGTCGAGGCCACCGTCGCGGACCTCAAGACGGTCATGCGCGACGCGGGCTACGCCGACTCCGACTACAAGCTCGTCGTCATGGGCTACCCCAGCCCCATCGGCCCCGACTTCTACGACAACCCGAACTTCCCCGGCAAGCTCCCCGGAGGCTGCGCGGGCTACGACTCCGACGCCGCCTGGGGCCGCAACTACGCGGTGCCCACCTTCGAGAAGGGCATGCGCGAGGCCGCCCGCAACTCCGGCGCGATCTTCCTCGACAACTCCCGGCTCTTCCATGGCCACGAGGTCTGCATGGAGGACACCTGGGCCCGCGGCCTCTACCTGGACCTCGGCGACCACTTCCCGTGGGACGAGAACACCGCCCGCCAGTCCTTCCACCCCAACTACCGGGGCCACGGCGCGTTCGCGTCCTGCCTGACCCAGCTCTACGACTCCGGCCTGCGCGAGGCCTCCTGCGCCGACCCCGCGAGCACCGGCACCCCGGTCCTCCAGGCCGGCGCGTGGGACTCCCTCTACGCACCCCTGAAGAACGAGGCGACCGGCAACTGCGTCGACGCCAAGGGCGGCTCCAGCGCCAATGAGACGGCCGTCCTCGGCTGGGACTGCCACGGCGGGCGCAACCAGGGCTGGTGGTACGACACGGCACGCAAGTCGGTCCACATCGAGCTCAGCCACGACCGCTGCCTCGACGCCCCCGGCGCCAACTACGGGGCCGGCACCGGCCTGATCATCTGGAACTGCCACGGCGGAGCGAACCAGCAGTTCGTCCGCGACGGCGCCACCATCCGCCCCGCGGCCGCCCAGGGCATGTGCCTGACCGTCGCCGCCGCCCACGACCCGCTGCGCCTGCAGCCGTGCAACGGCTCGGCGAACCAGCGCTTCGCGTAACCCCACACGACACCCCCGCCGAACATCCCCACGCGCACCCCCACACCCGGCCGGCGCACCCCGGCCGGGTGGCTCCAACTCCTGTGGCACGCTTGCCCGATGATCATGACCGCGATATCCGTTCTGCTGGCCCTCCCCGCCGTGGGGTTCGTCCTCGTCAAGGCCGTCCACCTGGCGGTGACCCGAAGACGGGGCATGAGCCGTACGGCCACCGGCCAGTGGACCGAGGCCGTCTGGGTGTGTGTGAGCCTCGCGGTCATCGCCTTCGCCTGGGGCAACCTGAGCGGCTTCGCCTCGCGCCCCACCCGTCCCTGCCTCAACGCGCTCACGGATCAGCGCGGCCCGCAGAGCTACCGCACCCCGGACGCCGACATCAAGATCGACCGGTCGTACTTCCCGGTGTCCACGGAGTGCACCTTCTCCGGGAGCGTCGTCGTGGAAGTCGTCCCGATCTGGGTCAACCCCCTGCTCATGGGCTCGCTGGCGGGCGTCGCGTACTGCACGGTGAGGGTCGTACGGTCCCGCCGGCAGGTCAGCGCGACTCCAGGAGCTTTCGGACCTCCGCCGGCCGGTTGGTGATGATCGTGTCCACGCCGAGCCGTACGCACAGCTCCACGTCCTCGGCCTCGTCCACGGTCCACACGCGCACCCGCAGCCCCTTGGCCTTCAGCCGCCCCACCAGACCCGGATCCCGCCGTACGAGGTCGATGCCGGGCCCCGCGTGGGTCGCGAACGGCGGTCGTACGGGCCGCACCGCCCGCTCGATCAGGTAGACGGCCGGCAGCCCGGGCGCGAGCCGGTGCATCCGCGTCAGCGCGTTCCGGGAGAAGCTCATCACCTCGACGCGGCCCGACGCCCCGTCCGCGAGCCCGTACTCCCGGAGCATCCGCGCCAGCTCCACCTCCAGCCGGCCCCCGGCCCTCGACGGGTGCTTGGTCTCCACGGCGAGCCCGACCGGCCGCTCCGCCGCCAGCGCCTCGCGCAGCAGGTCCTCGAAGAGCAGCACCCGCGCCCCGGCGTGCTCCTCGCCCTTCCACCGCCCGAAGTCGAGCGCGGCGAGCTCCGCGTACGTCATGGCGGAGACCACCCCCTGCCCGTCGGAGGTCCGCTCCACCCGCCGGTCGTGCACGCACACCAGCTTCCGGTCGGCGGTGAGCCGCACGTCGCACTCCAGCGAGTCGGCCCCGTCGGCGATGGCCTGCCGGTAGGCGGCCATGGTGTGCTCGGGGTGCTCGTGGGACGCCCCGCGATGGGCGACCACGCGGATGGCGGGGGTGGCGGGGAGGGGCTGTCGCGTCATGCCCCGACGGTATCCGGATGCGGTGGCGGCTCCGGCACCGCATGCTGCACGGATGGCTGAACTCCTGGGGACGACACACTGCGGCCCCTGCCCGCACTGCCGCCACGAGGCGTGGCAACGCATCGTCGACGGCAGGCTCAGGTGGGAGGAGTCGGAGTCCTGCGACGTCTACGCGTTCTACGCCTGCGGCGGTGGCTGGGGCCCGCCACCGCCCCGGGTCCGCGAGCGGATCGTCGCCGAGGAGGGCACGGTCCGTCTGGCCGTGGGCGGCCCGGACGGCCTGCCGTTGAAGGCCGTACGCGCCCTGTACGGTCTGACGCTCCCCGAGCTGCGGGAAGCGCGGGAGCACGGCATCGAGGCCACGCCGGTCGAGGCCCGTTTCCTGGCGGAGTCGGCCGCGGCCGGGCCGACTCCGGCCCCTCCGGCGTTCGAGGAGCGGGGTGCGGGGCGGAGCCCCGGTCTTTGAGCCGCACGCGGCGGCAACGCGTCCGGCGGGAGGACCGCTACGCCGCGGGCCGCGGGGAGAGGGGCGCCGGGGTGACCCTGAAGGTGCCCTTCGTGACCTCCGTGAAGGGGGCCGGGGCCATGCAGGTGCCCACCCGCGGCTCGGCCACCGTGCCGTCCGGCTTCACGTCGACGTTGGCGACGCCCCAGGAGAAGCCGAGGCGGTCGGGCTCGCCGCGCTGCCCGTCCTGGACGCTGATGCCGATCCGCTTGCCCTCCCAGCCGACGTTCGAGGACGTGACCACGGCCGTCAGGGTGGCGGTCCGGCCGCCCGTGACCAGGCAGTCGACCTCCGCCTCGGCGGTGCCGGTGAACCCGTTCTCCTTGAAGCGGTGGGAGATGGTCACCCGGCCCCGCGCGTCCGTCGGCAGCCCCTTCTCCAGGCCGGGCGCCGGGTACGGCTTGCTCCACGGGACCGACTCGGCCTCGACCGTGAAGCGGATGTCGTCCTCGGCGGAGTAGGGGAAGAAGATCGTGCCGCCCCCGTGGACGGAGGCGACCTTCGCCGCCGCCGGCGCCGCCGGGGCGGGACCGGCGGCGACCAGGGAGGCCACCAGGGCGGCGGCGGTCCCGGCGAGGACGAGGGCGCGGGTGCGGGTGTGCTTCTTCATCGTGAACTCCCGTGCTGCGTGGGCTGTTTGGGTACGGCAACAGCCTCGTAGGGAGCCCGACCGCCCGCCATCTGCCGATGGGTGGACATGTGCGAGGGCCCCTCCCCCGAACGGGGGAGGGGCCCTCGGCCAACGCGCCGCGGATTACGGGCTAGAGGCCCGGGCCGCGCACCGGGATGTGCGTGAACGTCGGCTCCGGAGCCGGGTTCTGGAAGAAGTCGTTGCCCTTGTCGTCGACGACGATGAACGCCGGGAAGTCCTCCACCTCGATCTTCCACAC
Source organism: Streptomyces sp. NPDC002467 (assembly GCF_042889825.1). Lineage (NCBI taxonomy): Bacteria > Bacillati > Actinomycetota > Actinomycetes > Kitasatosporales > Streptomycetaceae > Streptomyces > Streptomyces sp. NPDC002467. The sequence continues at coordinate 98,945 of NZ_JBIARJ010000018.1, forward strand.
CGCCTCCATGCCGAGCTCCTCGTACTCCAGGACCTCGACCTTCTTGATGCAGTCCTGCGCCAGGCGCGCCGCGGGGCCGCCGATCGAGCCCAGGTAGAAGCCGCCGTGCGCGCCGCACGCGTCCGTGACCTGCTGCGAGCGGTTGCCCTTGGCCAGCATGACCTTCGAGCCGCCCGCCGCCTGGAACTGCTCGACGTAGCTGTCCATGCGGCCGGCCGTGGTCGGGCCGAAGGAGCCCGAGGCGTAGCCCTCGGGGGTCTTCGCGGGGCCCGCGTAGTAGACCGGGTGGTCCTTCAGGTACTGCGGCATGCCCTCACCGGCGTCCAGCCGCTCCTTGATCTTGGCGTGCGCGATGTCGCGCGCCACGACCAGCGGGCCGGTCAGGGACAGGCGGGTCTTGACCGGGTGCTCGGTCAGGGTCGCCAGGATCTCGTCCATCGGCCGGTTCAGGTCGATGGAGACCACGTCCGAGGACTCGTCCAGGTGGGAGTCCGTGGTGTCCGGGAGGAAGCGCGCCGGGTCCGTCTCCAGCTGCTCCAGGAAGACGCCCTCGGCGGTGATCTTCGCGACCGCCTGGCGGTCCGCGGAGCAGGAGACCGCGATGGCCACCGGGAGGGAGGCGCCGTGGCGGGGGAGGCGGACGACGCGGACGTCGTGGCAGAAGTACTTGCCGCCGAACTGCGCGCCGATGCCGATCTTCTGGGTCAGCTCGAAGACCTGCTGCTCCAGGGCCTCGTCGCGGAAGCCGTGGCCGAGCGCGGAACCCTCGCGGGGCAGCTCGTCCAGGTAGTGCGCCGAGGCGTACTTCGCGGTCTTCAGTGCGTGCTCGGCCGAGGTGCCGCCGACCACGATCGCCAGGTGGTACGGCGGGCAGGCCGCCGTGCCGAGCGAACGGATCTTCTCCTCCAGGAACTTCATCATGGAGGCCTCGTTGAGGACCGCCTTGGTCTCCTGGTAGAGGAAGGACTTGTTGGCCGAGCCGCCGCCCTTGGCCATGAAGAGGAACTTGTACGCGCCGCCGTCCGTCGCGTACAGCTCGATCTGCGCGGGCAGGTTCGAGCCGGTGTTCTTCTCCTCCCACATGGTGATCGGGGCCATCTGGGAGTAGCGCAGGTTCAGGCGGGTGTACGCGTCGTAGATGCCGCGCGACAGGGCCGCCTCGTCACCGCCCTCGGTCAGGACGTTCTGGCCGCGCTTGCCCATCACGATCGCCGTGCCCGTGTCCTGGCACATCGGCAGGACGCCGGCCGCCGCGATGTTCGCGTTCTTCAGGAGGTCCAGGGCGACGAACTTGTCGTTCGACGAGGCCTCGGGGTCGTCGATGATCCGGCGCAGCTGCGCGAGGTGCGCGGGGCGCAGGAAGTGCTGGATGTCGTGGATGGCCTCTTCGGCGAGCTTGCGCAGCGCCTCGGGCTCGACCTTGAGGAACGTACGGCCGTCCGCCTCGAAGGTGGACACGCCCTCCGAGGTCACCAGCCGGTAGGGGGTGGTGTCCTCGCCCAAGGGCAGCAGGTCGGTGTACGCGAACTCCGGCATCGTGTGGCCATTCCTCACTCGGCAGACAGCACTGGCGACCAATTGGCAGCGCGGTCATCCAGCGTAGGACCTCTCGACGCGGCCGTGGTTGTGAGGTAAGGCTCACTCGGGGCGCGCTCTGCGCCACTCGGGACTATCGCGATCTATCGCGTCTCGCTATGCTGACCGACGTGGACCTGGAAAAGCACCCCGCCGCCCCCGCCCCCGCCGCGTCCGAGCTGCGCGCCTCCGACGCCGACCGGGACCGGATCGCGCAGAGGCTCGCCGACGCCCTCGCCGAGGGCCGGCTGAACTCCGAGGAGCACTCGGAGCGCCTGGACTCGCTCTACGAACTCAAGACGGTCGGCGAGCTGGAGGCCCTCGTACGGGACCTGCCCGCGCCGGGCGCCGGCCAGGACCGCCCCGTGTACGGGGTGGGAGCCGCCGCGGCCGTGCCCGCCGGCTACATGGAGAACGTCGTCGCCGTGTGCAGCAGCGCCTCCCGCAAGGGTCGCTGGCGGCCGGGCGCGCACACCCGCGCGGTCTCGGTCATGGGCGACATCGAGATCGACCTCACCGAGGCGGTCTTCGAGCAGCAGGTCACCGAGATCAACGTGACGTGCGTACTCGGCAACGTGGAGATCAAGGTCCCGGAGAACGTCACCCTGCGCGGCTACGGCAGCGGGGTCCTCGGCAACTTCGAGGTGCGCGGCGAGAGCCGCGGGGAGACCGACCCGCAGGCCCCCGTCGTGATCGTCCGGGGCTTCGCCCTGCTCGGCAACATCGAGGCCCGCCCCAAACTCGGCGCCCGCCTCGTAGACCTGGCGCACAAGCTGCGCAAGCGGCTCGACGGCTGATCCCATTCCGCTTCCCGCTCCCCAACACGCCCTGGGAACAACGGGATTCGGCCGCAAGCGCTCTCGTAGGATCCGCTGCATGACCGTATCCAAGTGGGACCTGCTCGACCAGGCACACCAAGCACTTCGCGCCACCGTCGCCGCGGTGCCGGCCGACGGCTGGGACCGGCCGACGCCCTGCGAGCAGTGGAACGTCACCCAGGTGCTCCGGCACGCCGCCGGCGACCAGCTCGCCTACGCCTCCCGCCTCACCGGCGGACCCGGCCCGGACGAGGACCCGTTCGCACCGTCCGGCGCCCCGATCGGCGCCCCGGCGGGGCTGCTGGAGCCCGCTCTCGACGCGGCCGCCGAGGCCTTCGCCGGGGTCGTGCCCGGTACCGCGGAGGTCGCGGTGCCGCTGCCCCCGTTCACGGTGTCCGCCGAGATCGCCGTCGGCGCGGCCGCCCTCGACGCCGCCGTGCACGCCTGGGACATCGCCGTCGCCACCGGACAGCCGTCCCCGCTCCCCGCAGAGCTGGCCCGCGCCCTGCGGCCCGCCGCCGAGGCCCTCGCCGAGCCCCTGAGGGGCTTCGCCTACGGCCCGGCGCTGTCCGACGCGCCCTCGCCCGAAGCCGACCCGGCCGGGTCGCTGCTGGGCTTCCTGGGGCGCGATCCGGGCTGGGCGCCGAAGGGCGCCTGAGAGCCCCGACGGCAGGGGCACGTTTCGGACGAAGGCCGCGAGGCCGGTGGTGCACGGTGCATAGGGGCGCGTACAGCGGGTAGGGACAGGTGCATCGTCTCCCGCTCGCGTCTCGCTCGCGTATACGTCGTCAGGAGTAGACCGTGCCGCATCCGCCGCATCAGTCCCTGCAGGCAGCCGCCGTCCAGACTCTTCAGGGGCGTGCGGCGCCGGCCGTGCCGAAGCCGCGGACCCCATCACGGGAAGAGGACGGTCCCTGGCATGCGGAGGCGGTGTGCCGCCGGGACGAGGCGGGGCTCTTCTTCGCGCCGTCGAAGGAGCCGACCGCGGCCCGGCTCTCCCGCGAGGAGGCCGCCAAGCGCGTCTGCGCGCGCTGCCCGGTGATGGTCGCCTGCCGGGAGCACGCACTGCTCCAGCCCGAGCCGTACGGAGTGTGGGGCGGCCTCACCGCCGCCGAGCGCCGGGTGATCCTGGCCCGGATGCGCCGCAGGGCCGCCGAGCTCCGCCAGAACCCGGGCCCCGGCCCGATCGCCGCCGCGGGCTACTTCGCGCGGTCGAAGTCGATCGCGCTGTACGCGCGCAGCTTCGACAGGCGGTGCGTCGAGTCGATCTGCCGGATCGTGCCCGACTTCGAGCGCATGACCAGCGAGGACGTCGTCGCCGTCTCCGCGCGGTAGTGCACGCCGCGCAGCAGCTCGCCGTCGGTGATGCCGGTGGCGACGAAGAAGACGTTCTCGCCCGACACCAGGTCGTTCGTGGTCAGGACGCGGCCCAGGTCGTGGCCGGCGTCCAGGGCGCGCTGCCGCTCGGCTTCGTCCTTGGGCCACAGCTTGCCCTGGATCGTGCCGCCGAGGCACTTTATGGCGCAGGCGGAGATGATGCCCTCGGGGGTGCCGCCGATGCCGAGGAGCAGGTCCACGCCGGTGCCCTCACGGACCGCCATGACCGAGCCGGCGACGTCGCCGTCGGAGATGAACTTGATGCGGGCGCCCGTCTCGCGGATCTCCTTGACGATGCCCTCGTGGCGCGGGCGGTCCAGGATGACGACCGTGACGTCCTCGACGGCCATGCCCTTCGCCTTGGCGACGCGGCGGATGTTCACCGAGACGGGGGCGTTGATGTCGACGAAGTCGGCGGCCTCGGGGCCGGTGACGAGCTTCTCCATGTAGAAGACCGCGGACGGGTCGAACATGGTGCCGCGGTCCGCGGCGGCCAGGACGGCGATGGCGTTCGGCATGCCCTTGGCGTTCAGGGTCGTGCCGTCGATCGGGTCCACGGCGATGTCGACCTCGGCACCGGTGCCGTCGCCGACCGCCTCGCCGTTGAAGAGCATCGGGGCTTCGTCCTTCTCGCCCTCGCCGATGACGACGACGCCGTTCATCGAGACGGTGGAGATCAGGGTGCGCATGGCGTTGACGGCCGCGCCGTCCGCGCCGAGCTTGTCACCGCGGCCGACCCAACGACCCGCGGCCAGGGCGGCGGCCTCGGTGACCCGGACGAGTTCCAGGGCGAGGTTGCGGTCGGGGGCCTCCGGTGAGACTACGAGCTGAGGCGGCAGGTTGTGCTCGGTCATCCGAGGGCACCTTTCTGGTCGGCGACGGCCGGTGAAGTGAGGGTGCTGGAACTCTATCGTCAGGTCGACAAATTGAGCAGACCGGGTCACTTATGAGCGGTATATCGGTCAGCCGATTGGCCTGAGCGGACACTCGCGCCCCGCCAAGGCGGCCCCCGGCGGTGATCGCCGGAGGGGATGCGGGACGATGGTGCCGTGGCAGGTATGAAAGGCAAGCAGACGGTCTGGGACATGGTCCGGTCGCTGGCGGTGATCGGCGTCGTCGTGGCGGGGATCTACGTGTTCGTCCCCCATGACGACAAGGCCGATCCGACGCTCACGATCGACTACCGGGTGGAGACGCTCACGGCCCGGCGCGCGGCCCCCTACCCGGTGGCCGCCCCCGTGGGGCTCCCGGAGCAGTGGCGGGCGACGTCGGTCTCGTACGAGCGCAAGAACGCCGACTCCTGGCACCTGGGCTTCCTCGATCCGGAGCAGCAGTACGTGGCCGTGGAGCAGTCCACGGACACCTCCGCCAAGAACCTCGGCCGGATCACCCAGAAGGCGAAGGCCACCGGGCAGACGCAGCAGGTCGGCGACACGGCCTGGGAGCGCTGGGACGGCGAGAAGTACGACGCCCTCGTCCGCCAGGACCAGGGCCACGTCACGGTGGTCACCGGCACGGCCTCCTTCGATCAGCTGGGCGCGATGGCGGCGTCGCTGGAGTTCAAGCAGGGCAAGTAGGCCCGCCGAGCGCGGACACGAAGAAAGGCGGCCCGCCCCGGAATCCCGGGGCGGGCCGCCTTTCTTCGTACTCGGGTCAGACCGTGGTGATGACCTGGTCGAACTCCAGGCGCGGGGAGCGCGGGAACCAGGCGTCCTCGCCCGGCTTGCCGATGTTGATCACCATCAGCGGGGTGTGGTCGGCGTCCAGGAACTCCTTCTGGAGGCCCTGGAAGTCCAGGCCGGTCATCGGGCCCGCGGCCAGGCCGGCGGCGCGGATGCCGAGGATGAAGTACGCGGCCTGGAGGGCGGCGTTCACCAGCGCGGACTGCTCGCGGACCGGGCGCTCGGAGAAGAACGCGTCCTTGGCCTGCGGGAAGTGCGGCAGCAGCTGCGGGAGCTCCTCGTGGAACTCGTTGTCCGCGGCGAGGATCGCGACCAGCGGGGCGGCGGCGGTCTTGGCCTGGTTGCCCTCGGCCATGTGCTTCACGAGGCGCTCGCGGGCCTCGGGGGAGCGGACCAGGGTGATGCGCAGCGGGGTCTGGTTGAAGGCGGTGGGGCCGTACTTCACCAGGTCGTAGATCGCCTGAACCTGCTCCTCGGTCACCGGCTCGTCCGAGAACGTGTTGGCGGTGCGGGCCTCGCGGAACAGGAGGTCCTGGGCGGCGGAGTCAAGAACGAGAGACATGCGGAAAGCCTTCTTCCATACGGAGGTGAAGCGATGTCCCAGACACTACGGCGCAAGTAGATGAAGTTTCAACTAAATCGCCCTGATGGTGATCAGCGTCACTCGCGATGCGGGACCTTTTCCGCCCCCGCCCCCTAGCCGGCTGCCTCGCCCGACCCGCCCGTCTCGGCCTGCTCGCGCGCCGCGAGCGCCGAGTCCAGTCGGGCCCTGGCCCCCTCCAGCCAGTGCCGGCAGACCTTCGCCAGCTCCTCGCCGCGCTCCCAGAGGGCCAGGGAGTCCTCCAGGGAGGTCCCGCCGGCCTCCAGCTTGCGGACGACCTCGACCAGCTCGTCGCGCGCCTGCTCGTAACCCAGCGCGGTTTCGGCCTCTGCCATTCCTTTTCCACCCTATGTGTGCAATGCAACGGAACCGTTGCTTCAGTGTGTGAATTGGTTGATCACATGTGGCTAGTCGGATTCCGGCACGACCCGCACCTCGAACTCGCCCTCCGCGACCCGGGCCCGCAGCACCTCGTCCCCCGTCACCTCCCGCGGTGAACGCACCACGTGCCCGTCGGCCCGCTGGAGCACCGCGTACCCGCGCTCCATCGTCGCGGCCGGCGACAGCGCCACCACCCGGGCCAGGGTGTGCTCCAGCTCGGAGTCGGCCCGGTCCAGCAGGTGCCCGAGCGTGCGCCGGCTGCGCGCGAGCAGCGCGTCCAGCTCGTCCTCCCGTACCTCCACCATCCGCTGGGGATGTACGAAGACCGGCCGCGCCAGCGCGTGCGCCAGCCCCCGCTCCTCCCGGTCCAGCAGCCCGCGCACGGCGCGCAGCCCGCGGCCCTGGAGCTGCCGCACCCGCTCCAGCTCCTCACCCACGTCCGGGACCACCTTCTTCGCGGCGTCCGTGGGCGTGGAGGCCCGCAGGTCCGCGACGAGGTCCAGCAGCGGGGAGTCCGGCTCGTGCCCGATCGCCGAGACCACCGGCGTACGGGCCGCGGCGACCGTCCGCACGACCTCCTCGTCGGAGAAGGGCAGCAGGTCCTCCACGCTGCCGCCGCCGCGGGCCACGATGATCACGTCGACCTCGTCGAGGGCGTCCAGCTCCTTGACGGCCTGGATCACCTGGGGCACGGCGTGCACGCCCTGCACGGCCACGTTCCGCACCTCGAAACGGACCGCGGGCCAGCGGCGCCGGGCGTTCTCCAGCACGTCGCGCTCGGCCGCCGAAGCCCGCCCGACCACCAGCCCGATCAGCTGCGGCAGGAACGGCAGCGGCTTCTTCCGCTCCAGGGCGAACAGCCCCTCGGACGCCAGGGACCGCTTGAGCCGCTCCAGCCGGGCCAGCAGCTCCCCGATGCCGACCGGCCTTATCTCGGTGGCCCGCAGGGACAGCTGCCCCCGCGGCGCGTACCACTCCGGCTTGGCCAGCAGTACGACCCTCGCGCCCTCCGAGACCACGTCCGCGACCTCGTCGAACACCTGGCGGAAGCAGGTCACGCTGACCGAGATGTCGTGCGAGGGGTCGCGCAGCGTCAGGAAGACCACCCCCGCTCCCGGTCTCCGCGAGAGCTGCGTGATCTGCCCCTCCACCCACACCTGCCCGAGCCGCTCGATCCAGCCCCCGATGAGCCGGGACACCTGCCCCACCGGCAGCGGTGCCTCGGCCGACGTATTCAGACCCATGTACGCAGGCTATCCGGCGGGGCTGACACCACCTCAGGGCCGTTACCCTGCGGGGCCGTGTCGGCCGCCGGGTTCAGCTCCGCTGCCGGGGCGCTGCCCCGGACCCCGCGCCTCAAACGCCGGCGGGGCTGGATTCGGCTGCTGCCGGTTGTCGGGTGCGGCTCGAAGACCGGCCGGCAGTGGCGCTGCGCGAGGGGCCGGGTCCCGCACGGGGGACACCACCCCAGCCCCGCCGGCGTTTGAGGCGCGGGGGTGCGGGGGCAGCGCCCCCGGAACGGCGCCGCACCCGGCAGCGGAGCCCGGCGGCGGAGCCCGGCGCCGCACCCGGCAGCGGAGCCCGGCGGCGGAGCCCGGCGCCGCACCCGGCAGCGGAGCCCGGCGGCGGAGCCCGGCGCCGCACCAGGCAGCGGAGCCAGGCAGCGGAGTCCGGCGGCAGCGTTCCGTCAGGGGGACACCCGCCGCCGCCCCCGCTGGGCAAGCAGCACGCACAGGCCCACCCCCAACCACACCGCCCCCACCACCCGCGCCGCCCACGACGCCTCCACGATCACCGCCACCGTCACCACCGCACCGAGCACCGGCATGACCAGGTGCTTCCACCAGTTCGGCGGCCCCTCCCTCCGCTGGACCACGAACCAGCCCACCACCGACGCGTGCAGCAGCGTGAACGCCACCAGCGCCCCCACGTCCACCACCGAGACCAGGTGGTCCAGCCCGTCGTCGCGCCCCGCCGCCCACAACGCCGCGACCAGCGTCACCGTCGCCGCCACCACCAGAGCCGCCCGCGGAGTGCCGTCCGAGGTCCGCGCCAGCGCCCCCGGCAGCCGCCGCTCACGCGCCATCGCGAACACCAGCCTGCCCGCCGCCGCCTGCCCGGCCAGCGCCGCGAAGGCCGCCCCGATGGCCTTGCTGACCGCCACCAGGTCGTGCAGCCAGGTGCCGACCGAGGACTCCACCGCGTTGTAGAAGGCCGGGCCCTGGAGCCCCGGATCGGCCGCCAGTTCCGCCGAGGAGACCGGGTTCAGCAGCGCCACCAGATACGTCTGCGCGACGAACAGCGCGCCCGCCAGCCCCAGGCAGAACAGCACCGCCCGCGCCACCCGCCGCGAGCCCCCCGTCACCTCCTCCGCGAAGGAGACGATCGCGTCGAAGCCCAGGTACGACAGGACTGCCACCGACACCGCCGTCAGCACCGCGCCCGTACTGAAGCCGAGCGAGCCGTCGCCGGTCAGCGGGGAGAGCAGCCCGCGCCGAGCCCCGTCCCGGACCAGCACCGTCACCGCCGCGACCACGAACACGAGCAGGACCAGGACCTCCATGGCCAGCACGGCGAAACCGACCCGCGCTGCCGTCCGTACGCCCCACAGGTTGAGGCCGGTGGTCACGACCACCGCCAGCGCCGTCCACACCCACCGGGAGACCTCCGGCACCAGCGCGTTCATCGCGATCCCGGAGAACAGGTACGCGACCGCCGGGATCAGCAGGTAGTCGAGCATCGCCATCCACCCGGCGATCAGCCCCGCCCCCTCGCCCAGCCCCTTGCGGGCGTACGTGAAGACCGAGCCGGCCTGTGGGGCGACCCGCACCATCTGCGCGTACGAGAAGGCCGTGAAGGCCATCGCGACGGTCGCGGCCAGGTAGACCAGGGCCACGGCGCCGTGCGACTTCGCGTCGAGGGTGCCGAAGACCCCGACCGGGGCCATCGGGGCGATGAAGAGAAGCCCGTAGACGACCAGGTCCCGGAAGCCGAGGCTTCGCCGCAGGGCGGTGGGCGCACCGCCGCCCGTGCCTCCGGGCGCGGCGTTGCCGGAATCCGTAGCGGACGCCATCAGTCCTCCGGGTGACTGTCGGGACGTTTCTTCTGATCTTCCCGGCAAGTGTGTGCCGTACGGGGGACGTACGGCCTGCTGGGGACCCCCGTACGATGGACCACATGACTGCTCCCGCCCCTGCTCCCGCCTCCCGCCGTGTCCTGCTCGCCGCGCCCCGCGGCTACTGCGCGGGCGTGGACCGAGCCGTGATCGCCGTCGAGAAAGCCCTCGAGCAGTACGGGGCGCCGGTGTACGTCCGGCACGAGATCGTGCACAACAAGTACGTCGTGCAGACCCTGGAGAAGAAGGGCGCCATCTTCGTCGAGCGGACGGAAGAGGTGCCCGAGGGCAACATCGTGATGTTCTCCGCGCACGGCGTGGCGCCGGTGGTGCACGAGGAGGCGGCGCGCGGCAGGCTCGCGACGATCGACGCCACGTGCCCGCTCGTCACCAAGGTGCACAAGGAAGCCATCCGGTACGCGAACGAGGACTTCGACATCCTCCTCATCGGCCACGAGGGCCACGAGGAGGTCATCGGCACCTCCGGCGAGGCCCCGGACCACATCACGATCGTCGACGGGCCGGAGGACGTGGCGAAGGTCGAGGTCCGCGACGAGTCGAAGGTCGTCTGGCTCTCCCAGACCACCCTCTCCGTCGACGAGACGATGGAGACGGTCGACGCGCTGAAGACGAAGTTCCCGCTCCTCGTCTCCCCGCCCAGCGACGACATCTGCTACGCCACCTCGAACCGGCAGGCCGCCGTCAAGGTGATGGGCGCCGACTCCGACCTGGTCATCGTGGTCGGCTCGAAGAACTCCTCGAACTCCATCCGGCTGGTCGAGGTCGCCAAGGACGCCGGCGCCAAGGCCGCGTACCTGGTCGACTTCGCGAGCGAGATCGACGAGGCCTGGCTGGAGGGCGTCACCACGGTCGGCCTGACCTCGGGCGCCTCGGTGCCGGAGGTGCTGGTCGAGGAGGTCCTGGAGTGGCTGGCCGCGCGCGGCTACGCCGACGTGGAGATCGTCAAGACGGCCGAGGAGTCGATCGTCTTCTCCCTCCCGAAGGAACTGCGCCGCGACCTGCGCGCCGAAGCTGCCGAACTGGTCGCGGACAAGTAACTGGTTTCGTACGGTATGTCCATGCAGATCATGGGTGTGGACATCGGCGGATCCGGGATCAAGGGCGCTCCCGTGGACCTGGCGAGGGGCGGCCTGGCACAGGAGCGCCACAAGGTACTGACACCGCAGCCGGCCACCCCCGAGGGGGTGGCCGGCTGCGTCGCGGAGGTGGTCGGCGCCTTCTCCTGGTCGGGGCCGGTCGGGGTCACCTTCCCGGGCGTCGTCACGAACGGGATCACCCGCTCGGCTGCCAACGTCGACAAGGGGTGGGTGGGCGCCGACGCCGCGGGTCTCCTCTCGCGCGAGCTGGGCGGCCTGCCGGTGACGGTCCTCAACGACGCGGACGCGGCGGGCGTCGCGGAGATGACGTACGGGGCGGGCGCGGGACGCTCGGGCACGGTCATCCTGCTCACCCTGGGGACGGGCATCGGCAGCGCCCTGTTCACGGACGGGCGCCTGGTCCCGAACTCGGAGCTCGGCCACCTGGAGCTGAAGGGCCACGACGCGGAGACGCGGGCGTCGGTGAAGGCCAAGGAGGACGGGGACCTGACCTGGGAGCGCTGGGCGCACCGCCTCCAGAAGTACCTGGCCCACGTGGAGATGCTGTTCTCCCCGGACCTCTTCATCATCGGCGGCGGGGTCAGCCGCAAGCCGGAGAAGTTCCTGCCGCTGATCGACGGCATCCGCGCGGAGATCGTCCCGGCGAAGCTCCGGAACGACGCGGGCATCGTGGGCGCGGCGATGGCGGCGAAGGCCGCCGCCGGTGGGTCCGTCTAGCCGACCCGTCGGGGAACCCTCCGCCGCCCGATCAGCACGGCCTTGCGGACGACGACGATCAGGGCGGCGACCAGCGTCCCCGCGTACAGCCACCCGGCGTGCAGGGACAGCGCGGACACCAGCCCCATCAGCTGCCCGCCGAAGCCGCCGGAGCCGCCCGACACGGGCCACACTCCGGCGGCGAAGGCGATGGGCGCGGCGATCGGCGCGGTGATCAGGTCGGCGGGCCGCACCCACAGGGCGGTGGCCGCGGCGACGGGCGGGAACAGCAGCCCGTAGACGAACAGGGACGAGTCGAAGAGCAGCCAGGCGAACCCGGCCACCAGGACCATGGCCGCGCACGCGAACAACCCGCCGCCGAGCCCCGTCAGCCGCGGTCGAGGCAGCCGCCGCGCGACGCTCGCGGCGGCTGCCGTCGGGCGGGTGCGCTGCGCCGGGGGCCGCACGGGCCGCTGGGGCCTCGGCTGCCTCGGCGGGCTCGGTACTCGCTGGGGGTGAGGGACCGGTCGCGTCCTGTATCGCTCCACCCCACAAAACTAGGCGGGGGAGCCGCCGGATCCGGTCCCGGACACGCGTACATCCACCGCCACTCATCGGAAAGTAAACTGTCCGGTGGCCCGCACCCGGGCCGCCGCCCCCTCCAGCTACGGGAAGTCGCCAACGTGTCGCTCACGATCGGAATCGTCGGTCTGCCGAATGTCGGCAAGTCGACCCTGTTCAACGCCCTGACCAAGAACGACGTGCTGGCGGCCAACTACCCGTTCGCCACCATCGAGCCGAACGTGGGCGTCGTCGGCGTCCCCGACTCCCGCCTCGCGACCCTGGCCGGCATCTTCGGCTCCCAGCGCGTCCTGCCGGCCACGGTCGACTTCGTCGACATCGCCGGCATCGTGCGCGGCGCCTCGGAGGGCGAGGGCCTCGGCAACAAGTTCCTCGCGAACATCCGCGAGTCGGACGCGATCTGCCAGGTCATCCGCGCCTTCAAGGACGAGAACGTCGTCCACGTCGACGGCAAGGTCTCGCCCAAGGACGACATCGAGACGATCAACACCGAGCTGATCCTCGCCGACCTCCAGTCCATCGAGAAGGCCGAACCGCGCCTGACGAAGGAGTCCCGCCTCCAGAAGGAGAAGGTCGCGGTCCTCGCGGCCGTCGTCGAGGCGAAGAAGATCCTCGAAGCGGGCGACACGCTCTTCTCGAAGGGCATCACCAAGGGCACGGAGCAGGGCGACCTCCTCCACGAGCTCCACCTGCTGACCACGAAGCCGTTCCTCTACGTCTTCAACGTGGACGAGGACGAGCTGACGGACGAGGCCTTCAAGGACGAGCAGCGCGCCCTGGTCGCCCCGGCCGAGGCCATCTTCCTGAACGCGAAGCTGGAGCAGGAGCTCATCGAGCTGGAGGACGACGAGGCCCTCGAACTCCTCCAGTCGGTCGGCCAGGACGAGCCGGGCATGGCCACCCTGGGCCGCGTCGGCTTCGCCACCCTGGGCCTCCAGACCTACCTGACGGCAGGCCCGAAGGAAACCCGCGCCTGGACCATCAAGCAGGGCGCCACGGCCCCCGAGGCGGCCGGCGTCATCCACACCGACTTCCAGCGCGGCTTCATCAAGGCCGAGGTCATCTCCTTCGCGGACCTGGTCGAATGCGGCTCGGTGGCCGAGGCCCGCTCGAAGGGCAAGGCCCGCATGGAGGGCAAGGACTACGTCATGCAGGACGGCGACGTGGTCGAGTTCCGCTTCAACGTCTGATCCGTTCGGCCAGGGCCGTCCGACCCGCGGTGGAGCGGGTCGGGCGGCCTTGTGCTGCGTGGACGCTTGCGGGCTCGTCCGGGAACGGGCGCAGCGTGGCGGGCACTTCGTCGATGACGTCGGGCCGGACCTGCGCGTCGTCCGGCCCGTACGGACCCATCCCGGGCGCGTGGCCGAAGCCGCGTATGAGCACGCCGGCCGGGGGACGCAGAAGCCGTCCCCCGAACCGTTCTCCATCAGGGCCGCCTCCGTGCCGGGGCCCCACGCGGTGTCGAGCGTGTACCGGCAGGACCGCGGATCGCCGCCGATCGCGGTGTCCAGGACGGCCAGTGCGCGGAGATGGGCGCGGAGCCGGGACGGGTGGGGGAGGAGGACGGCGGCCTCGTGCGCGGTGCTCATGACGCCATGGAAGCAGTCGGCACCGACAGTCCGGCACCGACAGCCCGGCACGGCAGGCCGGAGGCGGGCGGGCTTCGCCCGCCGCGGCGCCGTGTGCAGCCTCCCGGCACTTCCCGCCGTGGTCCGCGCCGTTGACGGCTTCCTCGCCGTCGCCGCACGGGCTCCTTCGCAGGTGGGAGGATGCGGGGGTCTGACGAGAGGGGCCGGGGCGCGATGGGGCGGAGGGACCGGGAGGCGGTTGCCCGGGGGACGCGGCTGTACGAGGCGGCGCAGGCCGTGGCCGCGGACCACGAGCGGGCCGTCGAGGAGGTCCGCGCGGCCCTGGCTCCGATCTGCGACGGCCTCGCGGCACGCGAGCTCGACGCCATCCCGGTGGCCCGACTGAAGGAGGTCACCGAGGGGGGACTGCGGCTCGGGGAGGTCGAGCGGGGTGGCTTCCGCACCGTCGGGCAGGTCCTGGACGCAGGGCCCTACCGGCTGCGGCAGATCCCCGGGGTCGGCAGGCAGACCGCCGCCCAGGCCGTCGCGGCCGCCCGCCGGATCGCCGAAGCCGTACGGGAGACCATCGCCGTGTGCATCGACGTCGACCGGCCGGACCCCCGGACCACCGCACTGCTCGTCGCCCTGCACGTGCTGGTGGAGGCGGGCCCCGAGGCGCGGCGGGCGCTCGCCGCCGCCCGCGCCCTGACGTGCCGTCTCGGGCCGCTGCTCGACGCCGCCCGGCTGGTCCCGTGCCGGCTGCGGCTGCTCCTCGCGGGCGGGGCCGCACGGGAACGCGCGCTGAAGGCCGCCTCGGAGGTCCGGGCCCTCATCGGGCGGGCCGAGCGGGAGGGCGTGCCGCGGCTGCTCGCGCAGGCCTCGGTGGACCTGCTCCGCGGTCCCCCGACCGAGCTCGCCGCCTTGGTCGACTTCGAGCTCCGCCCGGCCGAGTACTACCGCCTGATCGCGGAGATCGCGGATCAACGGCCCGACCCCGCTGCGGCCGAGGCCGCCGCCGACGTGTCGGGCACCGCTCTGGTCCGGCGGATCGTCGAGGACGAGCAGGCCCGGCTGGGCGCGTTCCGCGGCGGCCCCTGACCGTCGCCCCGTCAGAATCCGCGTACCGAGGCCACCGTGAAGGTGGTCGGGCTGCCCGTGCTCGGGGTCATCGGGCCGCCCTTGTCGAACTGGGAGCGGACGACCAGCGTGCGGCCCGGGGTGTGGGACAGGGTCGTCGGGATCTGCAGGGACGGGTCCGTGACCGTGCGGGTCAGGCGGGCCCTGGTGCCGTCCGCGCCGAGCTGCCAGCGGGTCAGGGTGTCGGTGGTGTTGTGCGCCACGCGCAGCGTGCCGTCGGGGGAGAGGTCGAGGCCGTCTGCGGCCTTCATGTCCCGGCCGCCGAGGTCGACGCGGAGCACGGCCCCGGTGGCGAGGTCCACGCGGTACAGGTCCCCCTCCGGCATGTCGACCGCGAGGAGGTAGCGGCCGGCGCGGTCCGAGACGATCCCGTTGAGGCTGAAGCCGCCCGCCGGGCGGGGGCGCAGGGCCGGGGACAGGTCGTACGCCTCGGTGAGGGGGCCGCTGCCGGCGGCCAGCTGCTCGGGGGTCACGCGGTAGATCACCCCGCGGACGCTGTCGGTGAGGTACGCGGCGCCGTCCGGGGTGATCGTCAGGTCGTTGACGAAGCGGGGGCCGCCGCCCGCCACCTCGAAGTGGGCCAGGCGGGAGCCGGTCCGGGTGTCGTAGACCGAGACCCCGGCCGTGGAGTCCGTCACCCAGAGCCGGCCCCGGGCGTCGACCCGCAGGCCGTTCGCCGTGTGGCGGCCGTCGGTCCCGGAGGGCAGGAACACCTCCGCCTCGGTGCGGCCGGGTCGGGCCTGGTAGACGGTGCCGTCCGCGTACGAGCCCACGTAGACGGTGTGCGTACGGGCGTCGGTGGCGATGCCCTCGGGGTAGACCTTCGCGCCGGGTATCGAGAAGGCGGTGGACATCCGGGCGTCGGACGACGAGGAGAGCGCGGACGCCGGTGCCGCTCCCAGGCAGGCCAGGGCGAGGGCGGTGGCCAGTGCGGTGCTCAGGGCGGTGCGCAGTGCGGTGGTCGGCGTGGCGGCGGGCAGGAGTTCCATCACGTATCCCCAGGTGTCTTCTACTTGGTGTGCGTAGACGAACTTATGTTAGAGCTCTAATGTACGCAAGGGTCGTAGGATGCGGGAATGACCTCCATGGCCCCCGACGAGCGCATCGGCGCGCACATCAAGCGCGCCGAGCAGGCGCTCCTCGCGGCGAAGAACGCCGCGGTGAAGCCGGCCGCGGTAACGGTTCCGCAGTACGCCGCGCTGCTCTGGCTGGCCGAGAAGCCCGGCGTCTCCGCCGCCGCGCTCGCCCGGCTGTGCGGGGTGACGCCGCCGACCATGAACACCGTCCTGAAGAACCTCCAGGAGCGCGGGCTCATCGAGCGGACCCCGCACGAACTCCACCGCAACGTGCTGGAGACCCGCCTCACCCAGGACGGTCGGGCGGTGATGGAACAGGCCGACTCGGGCGCGGTACGCGTGGAGCGGGCGCTGGCCGAGGCGTTCACCGCGGAGGAGCGGGCGCAGCTCATCGCGCTGCTGGGCCGGTGCGCCGAGGTCCTCGACGAGCAGCGCTGACGGCAGGCCGGCGGCCGACCGGCGCCGCCGCCCCTGACGTTCACTCAGGATTCCGACATGTTTTTGCCGGGATTTGGAACTGTGCGGGGCAATTCGTACATCAGGAAAAGCAGCAAGTCCTTCTGCCCGTCGGGCAGCCACGACCGTTCGGAGCGAAGTACGTGCACCAGCACCCGCAGCCCCCGGCCCCGCCCCGGCCCCACGAGGCCGAGGAGTCGCAGTACCGGCAGCCGCAGCAGCCCGGCAGGTCCCGGCGCCGAATATGGATCGCCGGGGTCGTCGTCCTCGCCCTCCTCCTCGGCGCCGGCGGGTTCGCCGCGTGGAAGCTCGACTGGTTCTCCGGCAACGGCGACGCGGTGACCTTCGGCAAGCAGCCCTCGTCCCCGGCCGGGTCCGAGAAGCAGACCCCGGGAGCCCCGGCGGCCTCGGCCTCGGCCTCGCCCACGCCCACCGGCGACCCCGACGTGCAGATGCCGAGCGGCCCGAAGTCCGACTTCAAGCAGACGACCAAGCTCGACGACGGCACGATCATCGCCAAGACCCGCCTCGCGGGCGCGAAGTCCGGCTTCGAGGGCGACGTGTGGGTGTGGGCGCCCAAGGAGTACGACGACCCGAAGTACGCCAAGAGCGCCTTCCCGGTCCTCATCGCGCTCCCCGGCGGCAACGGCTACCCGAACAACTACTGGGCCGACCGCAGCCTCGGCCTCCAGAAGGCCATCACCGAGGGCGTCCAGGCCGGCACCAGCCTGCCCTTCATCGTGATCATGCCGGTGCTCAACCCGGACAGTAAGTACTACTATGACGGCGCCGACATCCCCGGCCAGCCCAAGATGGGCACCTGGATCGCCGAGGACGTCCCGGACTTCACCCGCGCCAACTTCCGTACGTACAAGTCCCGCGACGGCTGGGCCTTCATGGGCTCCTCCTCCGGCGCCTTCGTCGGCATGAAGACGCTCCTCCAGCACCCGGACAAGTTCAAGGCCGTGATCGCCAGCGGCGGCGAGATCGTCCCGGACTCCCCGCTGTGGAAGGGCCACCAGGCGGAGATGGACGCGAACAACCCCGAGGTCCTCGCCAAGAAGCTGATCGACACCAACGGGCCCGAGGTCTACATCAACTTCCAGATCGGCACGAAGGAGAGCGGGAAGGACCGGATGACGAAGTTCGTGCAGAGCTACGGCAAGGGCCCGGTCAAGACGACCATCCGCGACATCCAGAACGGCGAGCACAACGGGTGGCACTACGTGCGGGGCATGAAGGAAGGCTCCCTGGAGTGGATCAGCAAGGTGCTGAAGGGCCCCAAGCCCGCGACCGGCTGACCGCGCCCCCGAACGCGCCTTCGACCCCTGCCCTCGACCCGGCCCTCGACCGCGCCCCCGGCCCGGCCCCGGCCCGGCTCCCGGCCGTCCGGTCGAACGCCCGACCACCATCGGGTGGCGATCGACACGTCACGCCCGTCCCAGGCAACCCGTCCCGTCGTTCATACCTCTGACAGGGGTGTAGGGGGACCGAACGGTCCGACCCGCGCTCCGAGGTGAGCGCCGGAGAGGGAACGGGACAAATTCCGTGCAGTATGACCAGCAAGGCGACGGCGGCCCCACGACCAAGGGCGGCCGTCGCCCCAAGCGCCTGCGCCTGCTTCTGATCGGAGGCGGGCTCGCGTTCGTCCTGACCGCCGGCGGCGGAGCGGCAGCGTACAAGTACGGCCTCTTCTCGGACATAGGGGAACCGGTGTCCTTCGGGAAGGTGCAGAAGACCTCCACCGCCGCCGCGGTGTCCGAGGCGCCGTCGGGGGTGCGGATGCCGACCGGGCCGAAGGCCCAGTTCACCCGTACGAGCCGGCTGCCGGACGGCACCCAGATCGGGAAGACCACCCTCACCGGGGCGAAGTCCGGGTTCACGGGTGACGTGTGGGTGTGGGTGCCGAAGGAGTACGACGAGCCGAAGTACGCCAAGAGCGCCTTCCCGGTGCTGATCTCCCTGCCAGGAGGTCGCGGCTACCCCACGAACTACTGGGGCACGGGCCCCGGCCTCGGCCTGCAGAAGGCCGTCGCCGACGGGGCGAAGTCGGGCAAGAGCCTGCCCTTCATCCTGATCATGCCGGTGCACAACGCCGACACCAAGCACCACTTCGACGCCTCCGACATCCCCGGCCAGCCCAAGATGGGCACCTGGATGGTCGAAGACATCCCGGATTTCACGAAGGCCAATTTCCGGACCTTCACCTCCCGCGACGGCTGGGCCTTCATGGGCTCGTCGGCCGGCGGGTTCGGCGCCTTCAAGCACGTCCTGAAGTACCCGGACCGCTTCAAGGCGGCCATCGCGAGCGGGGTCGACATCGTCCCCGATTCCCCGCTGTGGAACGGGAACACGCAGGCCATGGACCAGGACAACCCGGAGAAGCTCGCCGAGAAGCTGATCAACACGGGCGGCCCGGACGTCTACATCAACTTCCAGATCGGCACCGCGGAGACCGGCCGCGAAAAGGCCGAGAAGTTCATGCAGGACTACGGCAAGGGTCCCGTGCACACCACGCTCCAGGTGATCCAGGATGGTGAGCACAACGGGAAGTCGTACGTTCGCGGCATGAGGGAGGGCGCGCTGGAGTGGATCAGCAAGGTGATGTCCGCGCCGACCCCCGATCCCACCGTGCGATGAGCCGTGTGGTGAAGGGGGCCTCGATGGCCGCCGTGGCGGGGATCGCGGCGGTGTGCGCCGTCGCGTTCATCGAATCGCCCGGCGACCGGCTCGTGCTCCCCTTCCCCACCGTCGGCGTGCTCATGGCGGGCGGCGAGCACTGGTGCACGGCGAGCGTCGTCGACAGCCCGAAGGGCAACGTCGTCGCGACCGCCGCGCACTGCGTGGCCCCGGCCGGGGAGGCCGGGCAACCGGGCGAGGTCGCCCACGACGGCCTGGCCATCGGCGAGCTGGCCTTCGCTCCCGCCTTCTCGGGCGAGGGCGCGGGCACCCAGCCCCTGGGGGTGTGGAAGGTCCGCTCGATCCACGTCGACGACCGCTGGACGAAGTGGGGCGAGGAGACCGCCGACTTCGCCTTCCTCACCCTCGCGCCGGACGAGGACGGGCGCAGCGTGCAGCAGGCCGTCGGCGGGGCGGCGGAGGCCCCGAAACCCGAATGGACCTCGGGCTACGACCGGGACGTGACCGTCGTCGGCTACCCGGAGTCCGATCACAACCCGAAGAACAAGCCCGTCTCGTGCACGACGCAGACCCGGCACGACGACAACGACCCCGACATGCTCTACATGAGCTGCGCGGGCTTCTGGACGGGCACCAGCGGCAGCCCCTGGATCGCCGACCGAGGCGGTCCGGGCCACCCCGGCCGGCTGATCGGAGTGCTGAGCGGCGGGGACACGGACGTGGACTCCACGGCGGCACTGTTCGACGAGCGGGCGAAGGCCCTGTACGAGCGGGCGGCGCGGGGCTGAGTCGGCGCGCGCCCGCTTCCGGCTACTTCTTGCGCTCCGTACTGACGATCACGCCCACCGCCGCCACGACGACCGCGCCGCCCAGCACGATCGGCCAGGTCAGGGCCTCGTCGAGGATCAGCCAGCCGAGCGCGACGGCGACCACCGGATTGACGTACGCGTACGTGGACACCAGCGACAGCGGCGCGGCCTGGAGCAGCCACACGTACGCAGTGAAGCCGACGAGCGAGCCGAAGACGACCAGGTAACCGAGGGCCAGCCAGGAGGCCGTGGAGTACGCCGCCGGGTCCAGACCGCGGTGCTCGCCGCGCACCAGGCCGACCACCACGCCGCCGATCCCGCCCGCGAGCATCTGGTACGCGCTGCCGGTGAACGGGTTGCCCGGCAGCGGCAGCTTCGACGCGGAGAACGAGCCCAGCGACCACAGCACCGAGCCCGCCACCACCAGCAGCACCCCGGACAGCCGCACGGCCCCGCCGATGCCCGGACCGGTCAGGACCGCGAGCCCGGCCAGCCCCACCAGGACCCCGCCCAGGGTGCGCCGCGGCGGCCGGTCCCCGGTGCCCGCCCTCAGCACCACCACCCACATCGGCACCGCCGCGACCAGCAGGGCGGCCAGCCCGGAGGGCACGGAGGTCTCGGCGAGCACGACCAGGCCGTTCCCGCCGAGGATCAGCAGCAGGCCGACCAGGACCGCCGAGGCGACCTGGGCCCGGGTGGCCTTGAGCGCGGCCGGGCCGTAGCGCCAGGCGACCGCGCCGACCAGCAGCAGGCCGGCGGTGATGAAGCGGGCTCCGGCGGAGAGGAAGGGCGGCATGGTCTCGACGACGACGCGGATGCCGAGGTAGGTCGAACCCCACACCACGTAGACGAGGACGAGGGCGGTCCAGACGGCCGCGGCCGGGGCCGCCGCGGTCTTCTCCTCGGGCGGAGCTGATGTGCGCATGACGAGATCCTATGGTCGTCGGCCTGCCCCGCTCCGCCCCGTCCCGCCAGGTCCCGCCCTCAGCCCTTGAGGAGGCCGTTCAGCTCGCCGTACGGCAGTGCGTCGGAGAGCGCCCCGTAGGTGCCGCCGGAGAGCAGCTCCTCGGTGGCCCGCCGGACCACGGCGTACGCGGCCTCCGCGACCCAGGAGCCAAGGCTCACGCGGGAGACGCCGAGGGCGCCGAACTCGGCGACCCCGGGGGCGCCGGGGCCGGCGAGGACGTTCAGCGGGGCGTCGATGCCCTTCGCGAGCTCGGCGACGGTGGCCGGGTCGGTGACGCCGGGCACGAAGACGCCGGTGGCCCCGGCGCGGAGGTAGGCGGCGGCGCGGGCGAGGGTCTCGTCGAGCCGGGTCGCCGGGTCGCCGAGGCCGAAGAGGTACGTGTCGATGCGGGCGTTGACGTAGAGCGGGACCCCGGCGGCGTCGGCGGCGGAGCGGGCCGCGGCGAGGCGCTCCGCGTGCTCGGCGGGGGCGCGGTGGCCGTCCTCGATGTTGATGCCGACCGCGCCGGCGGCCAGGACACCGGCGACGGTCTCGGCGACGCCGGCGGGGTCTGCGCCGAAGCCGCCCTCGATGTCGGCGGTGACGGGCACGGAGACGGCGGCCGCCACCCGGGCGACGAGGTCGAGGGCCCGGTCGCGGGCCAGGGCGTCACCGTCGGGGGAGCCGAGAGACCAGGCGACGCCCGCGCTGGTGGTGGCGACGGCGGGCGCACCGGCCGCCTCGACGATGCGGGCGGAGGCGACGTCCCAGGCGTTGGCGAGGGCGAGGGGGGAGGCGGGGGTGTGCAGGGCCGCGAACGCGGTTGCCTTGGCGGTGAGTTCGGGGTGCGTGGTGGTCATGCCCTCACCTCACCATGCGGGCCGGCGGTTGGCTCGCGGATTTCCGACACGTAGGCCCCCCGCCGAGGCTCCGCCCCGGGCTACGCGCCTCAATCGCCGGCGGGGCTGGATTTGCCCCTGGCGGGGCGTGCCACGCGCGGCGCCGTTGCCGGGGCTCCGCCCCGGACCCCGCGCCTCAAACGCCGGCGGGGCTGGATTTGCCCCTGGCGGGGCTGGATTTGCCCCCGGTGGGGCTCACCGCGCCCGAGGGGGTGGATCTCCCGGCGGAGCCGGGCCGGCTCCGGGGGAGAGCCGGCCGCGCCTGGGCGACGGCAGGGGCGAGATCCAGCCCCTCCGGCGTTTGAGGAGCGGGTCTGGGCGGGGCCCGGGGAGCCGCGTAGCGGCGTGCCTTCGGCCGGGCCGGGACGGGACGGCTACGCCGGTAGGCCCGTTTTGGCGCCCGCCCCGCACAGGGGGACGATCGCCGTGCGGCCGTGGAGGGGGTCGTCCGGGGCGTTCGGGCCCACGGCCGCCCAGCACGCCGCGGCCGTGGGTTCCACGAACAGCCCGCGACGGGCCAGGTCCCGCTGGGCCTCGCGGAGCCGGTCGTCCGGGACCGTCAGGAACGTGCCCCCGGACTTGCGGACCGCCGCCAGGATCTGCCGGGCCCGCGGCGGCGAGGGGATCGCGATCCCCTCCGCCAGGGTGGGGAGCTGCGGCACCGGCGCCGCATCCTCCGCACCCCCGGCGAAGGCGGCCGCCAGCGGGGCCACCGCCGCCGACTGGACCGCGATCAGCGCCGGCGGCCGTACGCCCCGCGCGGCCAGCTCCTCCACCGCCAGCGCCGCCCCGAGCAGGAGGGTGCCGTTGCCGACGGGGACGACCAGCGCGTCCGGGAGGCGGCCGCCGAGCTCCTCCCAGATCTCGTACACGTACGTCTTCGTGCCGTGCAGGAAGTACGGGTTGAAGACGTGGCTCGCGTAGAAGACGCCCGGCCGGTCGGCGGCGCTCCGCGCGGCCTGCGCCGCGGCCTCCCGGCCGCCCGGGACCACCCGTACGGCCGCTCCGTGCGCCCGCATCTGTTCCGTCTTCTTCTCCGACGTGCCCTCGGGCACGAAAACTTCACAATCCAGTCCGGCCCGCGCGCAGTACGCCGCCACCGACGTCCCCGCGTTGCCGCTGCTGTCCGCCACGACCCGTTCCGGGGCCAGTCTCCTGGCCAGTTCCGCCAGCATCACGGCGCCCCGGTCCTTGAACGACAGGGTCGGCATCAGGAAGTCGAGTTTGGCGTGAACCCGTTCCGCCAGCGGCACCAGCGGAGTGTGCCCCTCCGCCAGCGAGACGGAGAACGCCCCCGGCAGGGGCAGCACCGCCCCGTACCGCCACAGCGAGTTCGGTCCGGCGGCCGGTTCCAGCGGGCCGGCCGGATCCGGCGCGAAGTCGAGGTCCCACGGGCCGTCGCAGGCCGGGCAGCACCAGGGTGCCGTCCGGGCGTCGGCGCGCGTGCCGTCCTCGGGGCAGACGTAACCGGGCAGTGCGTGCGTCATGTGCGGAGCGCCTTTGCTCGTTCATGGCATTCGTATGGCACGGATGTTACGTCTCCGCAGCGCTCTTGTGGGTGCTGCGGCGGTGGGTCAACCTTTCGGTGGCGACAGCCCGTTGGGCCGAATGCTTTGTCATGGGCATGGCTGAAACAGGAATTCTTGCGGCTCGTTCCGACGGCGGCCGCGCGCCCCACCCCCCGCAACGCACCACCGACGAGGAGGACCCTCAATGTCCGTGCGTCACACCCGCCGGAAGCTCGCCGGCCTCAGCGTGACCGCCGTCGCGGCCCTCGCGCTCGGCGCCGCCGCCGCGTTACCCGCCTCGGCGGCGGACAGCGGCGCGCTCGGCGTCATCGAGAACGCGGGCGCCCCCGGATCCGTGTCCGGCAGCTACATCGTGACCCTGAAGGACTCCGCCGCCCGCTCGACCGCCGACAGCGGCAAGGCCGTCGCCAAGCGGTACGGGGCCCGGATCGACCGGACCTACAGCGCCGCCCTCAACGGCTACTCCGTCGAGGTGTCCGAGGCGCAGGCCAGGAAGCTCGCCGCGGACCCGGCGGTCAAGTCGGTCGTGCAGAACCGCGTCTTCACCATCGACGGCGCCGAGGGCACCCAGCCCAGCCCGCCGTCCTGGGGCCTGGACCGCATCGACCAGCGCGCGCTCCCGCTGAACCAGAGCTACACCTACCCGGACAAGGCCGGCGAGGGCGTCACCGCGTACATCATCGACACCGGTGTCCGCATCACCCACCAGGACCTCGGCGGCCGAGCCACCTACGGCTACGACGCCATCGACAACGACAACACCGCCCAGGACGGCCACGGCCACGGCACGCACGTCGCCGGCACCGTCGCGGGCAACACGTACGGCGTGGCGAAGAAGGCCAAGATCGTCGGTGTCCGCGTCCTCGACAACAACGGGTCCGGTACGACCGCGCAGGTCGTCGCCGGCATCGACTGGGTGACCCGGAACGCCGTCAAGCCGGCCGTGGCCAACATGTCGCTGGGCGGCGGCGCCGACTCCGCGCTCGACACGGCCGTGCGCAACTCCATAGCCTCCGGCATCACCTACGGCGTCGCGGCGGGCAACGAGTCCACCGACGCCTCCACCAAGTCCCCGGCGCGCGTCGCCGAGGCCATCACGGTCGGCGCCACCACCAACACCGACGCGAAGGCCAGTTACTCCAACTACGGCAGCATCCTGGACATCTTCGCGCCGGGCTCCTCCATCACCTCCTCGTGGGGCACCGGGGATACCGCCACCAACACCATCTCCGGCACCTCGATGGCCACGCCGCACGTCGTGGGCGCGGCAGCGCTGTACCTGTCGCAGAACCCGGCGAGCACCCCGGCGCAGGTCCGCGACGGCCTGGTGAACGCGGCCACCCCGAACGTCGTGACCGGCCCCGGAACGGGCTCCCCGAACCGGCTGCTCTACGTCGGCTCCGGCGGCACCGTCCCGCCCGGTCCGCGGTTCGAGAACACCGCCGACTACGCGATCAACGACAACGCCACCGTCGAGTCGCCGATCACCGTCAGCGGGGTCTCCGGCAACGCCCCGGCGACGCTGAGCGTCCCGGTCGACATCAAGCACACCTACATCGGTGACCTCAAGGTCGACCTGATCGCGCCCGACGGCAGCGTCTACACCCTGCACAACCGGGCCGGCGGCAGCGCCGACAACATCATCCAGACCTTTACCGTGAACGCCTCGTCGGAGGTCGCCAACGGAGTCTGGAAGCTCCGGGTGAACGACAACGCGAACATCGACACCGGGAAGATCGACTCCTGGGCGCTCCAGTTCTGAGGAACCGGGGCCCGGCAGGTGCGTGAGCGGTGAGCAGGGCGGGGGCGACCGGAGAGCCGGTCGCCCCCGCTGCGTACTATTCGCGCGTCCGTTCGCGCCCCCCCCCCGTGATGGAGTCCGCCCCTGTGAGCACCCCGCCGATACCGCCGCCCGGACCGGGCGACCCCTGGGCCCCGCCCTCCCCGCAGCCGGGCTGGGGCCTGCCGCCCGGGTACGGGCAACAGCCGCCGCGGCTCAACGGATTCGCGCTCGCCTCGCTCCTCGTCGGCCTGCTGTGCCTGCCGCCGCTCGGCATCGTCTTCGGCGTCGTGGCCCTCGTGCAGATCGGGAAGAGGGGCGAGAAGGGCAAGGCCCTGGCGATCGTCGGCCTGGTGGTGTCGGTGCTGATGACGGGTGTCGTGGTCCTCTCCGCGGACCGGGTCGCGACGGTGTTCCGCGACCGGCTGGCGTCGGTGAACGAGCTCGCCGACGTGGAGGGCGAGCTCACCGACTTCGACGACCTGCGGGCGGGCGACTGCTTCAACGTCCCGGGCGGGGACCTGATGGACGACCACCCCCTGATGTACAAGACCGACTGCGCGCTGGTGCACCACGGCGAGGTCACCGAGTCCAAGCCGATGGACCCGAAGGCGCCCATCGAGTCGGCCGAGGCGGAACTGGCCTTCGAGGACGAGTGCTGGAAGGCGCAGGACGCGTACGCGATGGACAGCTGGGCCCTGCCCTCCTACGCGGAGATGTACTACTTCGCGCCCTCGCGCGAGTCCTGGCGCCTGGGCGACCGGCGGGTGGTGTGCGCGATCGGGACGACGGAGGAGGACCACCGGGGCAGCCTGCGCCAGGACGCCGGATCGCTGAAACCCGAGCAGGCGGCCTTCCTGCGGGCGGCGAACACCGTCGAGTTCGTCCTGAGCAGGCCCCCGGACGAGGAGGTCGGCGAGGCCCTCGCCGAGCACCAGGCGTGGGCGCGGGAGGTGTCCTCGGCGCTGGGCGAGGAGGCCAAGGTGGTCGAGGGCCACGCGGCGCTGCCGGGGATGGACAAGGCCGTCCGGGCGCAGCTCCGGGAGATCGAGGCGGCGCGTGCCGCGTGGCAGCGCGCCGCGCAGGCGAAGACGGCGCCCGAGTTCGACAAGCAGTGGGACCGCGCGGCGGGGGCGATGCTGCCCGAGACCGAGCGGGTGCTGCGCGGGGCGTACGGGCTGTCGACGCGGATCCCGCCGTGGCTGGAGGAGTAC
Source organism: Streptomyces sp. NPDC002467 (assembly GCF_042889825.1). Lineage (NCBI taxonomy): Bacteria > Bacillati > Actinomycetota > Actinomycetes > Kitasatosporales > Streptomycetaceae > Streptomyces > Streptomyces sp. NPDC002467. The sequence continues at coordinate 124,944 of NZ_JBIARJ010000018.1, forward strand.
CCGGACGACTCGGAGTCCGACTCGGGCGGCCGGGGGCCGTCGAACCAGTCGGTGTAGCCGGTGTGGGGGGCGCGGGGGCGCGGGGGCACCGGGGCGCGGGCTTGCGAGGTGGGTTCGAGGCCTTTTCCGGTAACGCGCGGTAACGGGTTTGGGTGACCAGGCTTCATCACTTCGAGTGAAACTCTGGCCCTTGCTTGCGGTCTTCAACCGTCGGTTGCCAGGGTGTGGCTGTCTGTCAACCTGATGGGAGTGGCCAGTGACTTTCGGTGAGCAGCCGGCCTATCTGCGCGTGGCCGGGGATCTGCGACAGAAGATCGTCGACGGTTCCCTGCCCCCGCACGCCCGGCTCCCCTCGCAGGCCCGCATCCGCGAGGAGTACGGGGTCTCCGACACCGTGGCGCTGGAGGCGCGCAAGGTCCTCATGGCGGAGGGCCTGGTCGAGGGCCGGTCCGGGTCCGGTACGTACGTACGCGAACAGCCGGTCCCGCGGCGGGTCGCCCGCTCCGGCTACCGGACGGGCGGCGCGTCGACGCCGTTCCGCCAGGAGCAGGCGGACGCGGGGGCGCGGGGCACGTGGGACTCGAACAGCGAGCAGACGGGCGCGCCGGCGGAGATCGCGAAGCGGCTGGGCATCGAGCCCGGCGAGCGGGTGATGCGGACGCGGTACGTCTTCCGCGACGCGGGGGAGACGATGATGCTGTCCACCTCGTGGGAGCCGCTCGCCGTGACCGGCCGGACCCCGGTGATGCTCCCCGAGGAGGGGCCGCTGGGGGGCTCGGGGGTGGTGGACCGGATGGCCGCGATCGACGTGGTCGTGGACAACGTGGTCGAGGAGGTCGGCGCGCGGCCGGGCCTGGCCGAGGAGATCCAACTGCTGGGGGGAGTCCCCGGGCACGTGGTGCTGGTGATCGGCCGCACGTACTACGCGTCGGGCCGCGCGGTGGAGACCGCGGACGTAGTGGTGCCGGCGGACCGGTACCGGCTGTCGTACCACTTGCCCGTCCGCTGACCCCTGCTGTACGTCGCGCGGCGCCTGGGCGGCTCCGCCGGCGGGGCTCCGCCCCGGACCCCGCGCCTCAAACGCCGGCGGGGCTGAATTTGGTCGCTGCCGTCTGCCAGACGTGGTGAATCGCCCTCCGGGCGATCGGGCCCACCGGCGGACGTCTGGAAGCCGAGGCCGGCCACATCCAGCCCCTCCGGCGTTTGAGGAGCGGGGGCTCGGGGGCCGGCCCCCGACCGCGGCGCCGCACCGGACAGCGGACAGGGGGTTCGGCGGGTGTAACCCACGGGTAATGGCCATGGGTGACGGGGCGTCACATGCCGCCCTTACCGTCCGGCGGTATGACCGACACCGCCACCAGCGCCTCCGCCCCCGCCCCCACGAAAGCGGCCCGCAGTTACGCGAAGCTGGCCGCCGACGAGAGCAGGGAGGACTACTCCCTCAGATACGCGCCCCACTCCTTCCGCCGCTGGGGTCCCGGCACCGTCGCCGGCACCGCCCTCGGCGGGATCGCCTACCTCGCCGACTTCGCCATCGGCGCGTCCATCGTCTTCGCCTACGGATTCACCAGCGGCGCCGCCGCGATCCTGGCCGCCGCCGCGGTCATCTTCCTGACCGGCATCCCGATCGCCCGAGCGTGCGCCACGTACGGCCTGGACATGGACCTCGTCACCCGCGGCGCCGGCTTCGGGTACTTCGGGTCCACCCTGACCTCGCTCATCTACGCCTCGTTCACCTTCATCTTCTTCGCCCTCGAAGGCTCGATCATGGCCCAGGCCATGCACCAGGCGGTCGGCCTCCCGCTGGAGGTCGGCTACCTCCTCACCACCCTCGTGGTGATCCCGATCGTGTTCAAGGGCATGGGCGCGCTCGCCAAGGTGCAGGCCTGGACCCAGCCCGTCTGGCTGATCGGGCTCGTGCTGCCCTTCGTGGTGCTCGCCTTCCACGCGCCCGACGCGTGGGGCGCCTTCGCCGACTTCGGCGGGACGCAGGGCGCCGGGTCCGGGTTCTCGTGGATCGGCTTCGGGTTCGGGACCGGCATCGCGCTCTCCCTCATCGCGCAGATCGGCGAACAGGCCGACTACCTGCGGTTCATGCCCGCCAAGACCCCCGCCAACAGCCGCCGGTGGAACCTCGCCGTGCTCGCCGCCGGACCCGGCTGGGTGATCATCGGCGCCGCCAAGCAGCTCGGCGGGGCGTTCCTCGCCTTCGTCGCCCTCGAAGCGGTCGGCACGACGCACGCCCTGGAACCGATCGCCCCGCAGATCGAGGCCCTGCGCCCCTGGCTCGGCGGCCTCGCGCTGCCCGCCGCCGCGCTCTTCGTGATCGTCTCGCAGATCAAGATCAACGTCACCAACGCCTACAGCGGCTCGCTGTCCTGGTCGAACTTCTTCTCCCGCGTCACCCACCGCCACCCGGGTCGGGTCTGGTACATCTTCCTCAACCTCGGCATCGCGCTGACGCTGATGGAGCTGAACATGTTCGCGATGCTCGGCAAGCTGCTGGGCTTCTACTCCAACGTGGGCATCGCCTGGATCGCCGCGGTCGCCGCGGACCTCGTCATCAACAAGCGGCTCGGACTCAGCCCGCCGTACATCGAGTTCAAGCGCGCGTACCTGTACGCCGTCAACCCGGCGGGTTTCGGCGCGATGGTGATCGCCTCCACCGTCTCGATCCTCGCGTTCTTCGGATTGTTCGGCACGTACGCCGAGGCCTTCTCCACCTTCATCGCGGCCGGGCTGGCCCTCCTGCTGTGCCCGCTGATCGCCTGGATGACCAGGGGGAAGTACTACCTGGCCCGGCCGAACACCGTGAACGGGCCGGACGTGACGGTCGAGGACGTAACCGCCACCCACGTATGCGCCGTCTGCGAGACGGCGTACGAACTCCCCGACATCGCGGACTGCCCCGTGCAGACGGGCCCGATCTGCTCCCTCTGCTGCTCCCTCGACGCGACCTGCGGTGACGTCTGCCGCAAGGGGACGGCGGGTGGCGCGGTGGTGCTGCCGATGCCCTCCGTGCGCCCCGCACGCCCCGTCTGAACCGGCGCGCGCGGCCCACTCGTACACATGGCCGGATGAGTACGCCCGCCAGGTACCTCTTCGTGTAAATCCGTATCCGCTCGGTAAAGGTCGGGCGTAAGCTCGGGCATATGCGCAATGCGGTTTCCCGGGCAGATACGTCGGCGGAGGGTGAAACGCGATGAACGACAGCGGTGCCCTGCTCCCGTGGCTGGTCATACGTCAGGACGACAACGGCAACCGCTACCGGGTGGGCCGGTACCCCACCCGGGCCGAGGCCCAGAAGGTCGCCGACAGCCTCGACGACCGAGGACACAAGCAGCTCTACTGGGTCGAGCGGATCGGTCAGACCGCCACGACGAACTGAGCACGAACCGAGCACCTACCGAGCGGGCGCGTCGGTACATTCGGCGCCGGCATAGGCTCCGCCCATGACTGTACGAGTGGTCGTGGGCGGAGCCCTTTGTCATGAGGGGCGCCTGCTGGCCGCCCGACGCAGCGCGCCGCCGGAGCTCGCCGGACGCTGGGAGCTGCCCGGGGGCAAGGCCGAGCCGGGTGAGTCCGTCCCCGAGGCGCTGGTGCGCGAACTGCGCGAGGAGCTCGGCGTGGAGATCGAGCCGCTGGAGCGGATCCCGGGGGAGTGGCCGCTGAAGCCCGGCCTCGTGCTGCACGTGTGGACGGCCCGGTTGCTCTCCGGGGTGCCCGCGCCGCTGGAGGACCACGACGAACTGCGCTGGCTCGGGCCGGAGGAGCTGGAGTCGGTGGACTGGCTCGACCAGGACCGGCCCGCGGTCGCCGAGGCCGGCCGCCGGCTGCGGGCGTGAACGGGGCCGTGACCGGGGGCGGAACCGGGGTCGTGACCGGGGGCGGGCGCGACGGGGGCGCGTGACGCTCGCGCGCTGGGCCGTCCGCGCCACAGTGCGCCGGTGGGCGGGAGTCGGGTGGTACGACGCCTCGAATATCGGGTATGTCGCTATTAGTCCCTATCTCGTCCCTCTTTCGTCACAGACGAACCGGACTGGGGTCGCTGATGGCCCGGGAAGTGATCGGCGTGATCGACACAGACGGTGAGCGTGCCGAATGGGCCTTCCCCGCCGAGCCCGGTGCCGTCCGCACCGCGCGTCACGTCGTGCGCGGCACCCTCCGGGACTGGGGTCTGGAATCCGTGGGCGACGTGACCGTCCTGCTGGTCAGCGAGCTCGTCACCAACTCCCTGCGGTACGCCTCCGGCCCCATCGGGGTCCGGCTTGTACGGCAGGATCAAGCCGCCGCCGGCCCGGCGGGCGGGCCCGCGCTGCTCGTGGAGGTTTCCGATCCGCTTCCGGATCCGCCCCGGGAACGGGTCGCGCAACCCGATGACGAAGGGGGCCGTGGCCTGCACCTCGTCGCCGTCTCCTCGCAGCGCTGGGGGACCCGTCACGGGAAATCGGGCAAGACCGTGTGGTTCGAGTTGGCTCTTCCTGGTGAGTAACAAGGTGAGATCACGTGACGTGGCTCGAAACTAACGGGACCTTTTTGTGATCGTGAACGCCGTGCCGAGCAGGGCCGTGGTGCTGAATACTGCGGTCATGGCCGGTCCGGTTGCGGTGAGCTGGAGGGGACGGTCGCGTGAGCGAGATACCTGCGCAGGCACATCAGACCAACATGCCTCGCGAGACATGGCACGACGCCCTGTGGCACAGCAGTCCACCTGGCTCGATATATGACTACATAAAGGTCGCATCGTTCTCGATCGGGCCGGACGGGCTGATCGAACAGTGGAGCCTGCGCGCCGAGGAACTCTTCGGGCTGCCCGCTTCCCAGGCGGTCGGCCGGGACCCGGTCGACGCCTTCATGCCGCCCGAGCTCCGGGCCGACGCCCACCGCAGGGTGTCCGAAATCCTCGACGGCAAGGAGTGGACGGGCCTGATCCCGTTCCGGATCCCCGGAGGGGGCGGCGCGCACGGGGTCGCGGAGATCTACGTGATGCCGACCCAGACCGAAACCAACGAGCGGGCCGCGCTGTGCGTCGTCGTCGACGTACGCGCGCTGCGGCGCATCGAATCCGATCTTGCGGCTTCACAGGCGATTTTCGGCCAATCTCCTTTCGGTTTCCTCCTCTTCGGCACCGACCTCACCGTGCAGCGCGCCAACCGCCGCTTCGCCACCGTCTTCGGGGGAGCGGCCGAGGAGCACCGGGGCCGCACCGTCCACGACTACCTGCCCCGCGACGAGGCCGACCGGATGGCCGAAGCGCTGCGCCGGGTCCTGGAGACCGGGGACTCCGTCACCGACCTGCGGATCACCGGAGCCGCCCCCGGCAGCCGCGAGAACCGCCACTGGTCCATCAACCTCTACCGCGTGCACGGCGGCAGCGGCCGACCCATCGGCATCGCCGGCATCGGCACCGACGTCACCCGCCGCCACCTCGCGGCCCGCGAGGCCGCGGGAGTACGCCGCAACCTCGCCCTGCTCAACGAGGCCGGGCACCGCATCGGGAACTCCCTCGACCTGGAGACCACCGCCCGCGAACTCCTCGACGTCACCGTCCCCGGCTTCTGCGACCTGGCCGCCGTCGACCTCTACCAGGCGCTGCTGCTCGGCGACGACGACCGTCCCGCCCGACCGCAGGGCCCCGGTGTGCCCAGCCTGCCCGGGCAGGGGCCGGGCCGCGCCCCGTCCGCGGCGCTGCGCCGGGTCGCCTTCTCCTCCGCGGTCTCGGACGCGCCGCTGTCCGGGCCGGGCTCGCTGGTCTCCGTGGGGGAGATCCACCGCTACCCGGCGGCCTCGCCGGGCGCGCTCGCCCTGCGCACCGCACGGCCCCGGCTGATCGAGGGCGGAGGGCCGGACGACCTCGTCCAGTCCACGCTGGTCGTCCCGCTGGTCGCCCACGACACGGTGGTCGGGCTCGCGCAGTTCTCCCGTACCAAGGGCAGCGAACCCTTCGGCGAACGGGACCGGGCCGTCGCGGTGGAACTCGCCGCACGCGCCGCCGTGTGCATAGACAACGCACGGCTCTACCGGCGCGAGCACGAGCGGGCGTTGATACTCCAGCGCAGCCTGCTGCCCCCCGGCGACCCGGAGGCGGCCGGCCTGGACATCGCCTGCCGCTACCTGCCCGGCAACGCCGCCACCGAGGTCGGCGGGGACTGGTTCGACGTCATCGAACTGCCGGGACACCGCACCGCGCTCGTCGTCGGCGACGTCATGGGCCGCGGCCTGCGGGCCGCCGTCGCTATGGGCGAACTGCGGACCGCCGTGAGGACGCTCGCGCTGCTCGACCTCGAACCGGCGGAGGTGCTCGCCGCGCTCGACGAGATCGCGCGCGGCCTGGGCGCCCCCGGCGGATCCCAGCAGGCCTCCCGGGCGGCCCTGCACTCCCGGGACGCCGACCGCTCCGAGGTGTACCTCGCCACCTGCGTGTACGCCGTGTACGACCCGGTGACCCGGCGCTGCACCATCGCCAACGCGGGCCACATGCCGCCTGTGCTGGTGGAGCCCCCGGACGAGGCCGGCAAGCCGAGGCCGGCGCTGCTGCTGGAAGTGCCGCCGGGCATGCCGCTCGGGGTGGGCGGCGAGCCCTTCGAGGAAGTCGAGGTCGACCTCCCCGAGGGCGCCCTCCTCGCCCTCTACACCGACGGCTTGGTCGAATCCCGCGACCACCCCCTGGAGGAGGGCCTGCGGGGCCTGCGCGAGGCCCTCGCCGACCCGGTCCGCCCGCTGGAGGACGTCTGCGACCACGTCCTGAACACCCTCGACACCCGGCACGGCGAGGACGACATCGCCCTCCTCATGGCCCGGGTGCAGGGTCTGCCGGTGGACGCCGTCGGTGACTGGCAGCTGCCGAGGGAGGCCCGCTCGGTGGGCCGCGCCCGGGAACTGGCCCGGGCGAAACTGCCGGCGTGGGGCCTGGAGGGCCTGCTGGACACCACCGAACTCCTGGTCAGCGAACTCGTCACCAATGCCCTGCGGTACGGAGAGGGCGAGATCAGACTCCGCCTGCTCCTCGACCGCACCCTGGTGTGCGAGGTCTGGGACGCGAACCTGGTCCAACCGAGGCGCCGTCGGGCCCGCGACACGGACGAGGGCGGCCGGGGCCTGCAACTGGTCGGCCTGCTGTCGGCGGGCTGGGGCACGCGGCGGACCCACCGGGGCAAGACGGTGTGGTTCGAGCTGCCGCTGCCCGGTGGGACGGCGGAGGCGGTGGCGGAACTGTCCGCGGAGCAGCTGTTGAACATGTACGGCTGACCGCTACTGCGGGGTGCCACCTGGCAGGTATGAACGGCTGCGCGGGGTGGGGGGGGGGGGGCCCGCCCCCCCCCCCCCGCCCCCCCCCGGCCGGCCCGCGGGGGGCCGCCCGGTGGGGGGGGGGCGCGCGCGCCGCGCGTTTTTTTTCACCCCCCGGGGGGCCCCGGGGGGGGGGGGGGGGGGGCGGGGGCGGGGGGGGGGGGGGGGGGGGGGGCCCCCCCCCCCCCCCCGCGCAGCGGCACCCCCGGGGAGGTCAGGCTGCTCGGCCCTGCTTGAGCGCGGCCAGGCGGCTCTCGATCTCCGAGGTCTTGTCCAGGTCGTCCAAGGCCTCGAACTGCGCGTCCAACGAGGAGGCCGCCAGCTCCTGCTTCCCCAGGGCCATCGCCTCCTCCCGCCGCACCTTCTCCTCGAAGCGGTGCAGATCGCTCGTCGGGTCCATCACGTCGATGTTCTTCACCGCGTCCATCATCGTGTTCTGCGCCTGCGCCGTCCTGGCCCGCGCCACCAGCTCGTCCCGCTTCGCCTGGAGCTCCGACAGCTTGTCCTTCATCGAGTCCAGGCCCGCCTTCAGCTTGTCCACGACCTCCGTCTGGGCGGCGATCGTCGGCTCCGCGGTCTTCGCCTCCTTCTCCGACCGGATCTGCCGCCCCAGCGCCACCTTCGCCAGGTTGTCGAACTTGTCGGCGTCCGCCGCCGCACCCCCGGCCCGCAGTTCGTCGGCCTTCTTGCTCGCCGCGAGGGCCTTGGTGCCCCACTCGGCGGCGGCCTCCACGTCCTCCTTGTGGTCCGCCTCCAGCATCCGGAGGTTGCCGATCGTCGTCGCGACGGCCTGCTCCGCCTCCGAGATGTTGCTCGTGTAGTCGCGGATCAGCTGGTCCAGCATCTTCTGCGGGTCCTCGGCCTGGTCCAGCAGCGCGTTGATGTTGGCCTTGGCGAGCTGCGTGACGCGGCCGAGGATGGTCTGCTTGCTCATCTGGGTTTCTCCTGAACGAGGGTGATGGTCCGTTGGCGGTGTCGAACGCGAGGTCAGAAGCGGCCCCCGCCGCCCATGCGGCCGCGGGTCCCGCCGCCGCCGAAGGAGCCGGGGCCGTTGCCCCCGCCGCCGAAACCCCCGAAGCCGCCGCCTCCGCCGAAGCCGCCGCCGCCCCGCAGGATCTCGCCGAGGATGATTCCGCCGAGCACCGCGCCGCCCTGGCCGCCGCCCCCGCCGGGCCGGCCCGCGTACGGGTCCTGGTACGACCGCACGTCCGCCTCCGCCAGCTCCTGCGCCTGCCGGGCCAGCGAGTCCGCCTGCTGCGCCTCCGCCAGCGCCCCCGCCGGGTCCGACGGGGCCAGGGCCGTGGCCCGCTCCAGGTGCCGTCCCGCCTCCGCCAGCCGGGTGCGGGCCCGGCTGCCGACCGCGCCCCGGGTGGTGGTGACGTAGTCCGTCGCCGCGCCGATCGCACTGCGGGCCGAGAGCATCGCCTGGTCGAGCAGGGCAGCCGCCCGCTGCCGGCCCGACTCCCGCTCCCGCGCCCCGGCCAGGGCCGCGTCGAGGGCCGCGTCGGCCTCCTCGATCCGGCGCAGCGCGTCGATCGGGTCGTACCGGCCGGCCTCCTGCTCCTTGTGCACGTCTGCCAGTACGGCCTCCGCCCGGCCGATCCGGCCGCGCAGGTCGGCCGTGGACGTGCCCTCCGCGGTCCCGGACAGCAGCCCGCGCGCGTCCGCGAGGTCGGTCTCCGTCTCGCTCAGCGCGCCCGGTAGCTTCCCCGCCGCCTCCGCCAGCTCCTGCGCCCGCCGCTCGACCGCGTCGACGAGGGTCGCCGCCTGGTCGACCGCACCCTCGGCGGCCCGTACGTGCACGGCCGCCTTGCCGTTGTCGCCCGCGTCGAGGGCCGCGTGGGCCAGGCCCAGGTTGGTCGCCGCGAACACCTGCCGGTCCTTGGCCTGTTCGGCGTTGGAGGCCACGGGCGCGGACGCCGAGTCCGCGTACCGGCGGGTCAGCGCGGTCAGCGTCGCCTCGGCGGTGACGGTGCGCCCGGTCAGGTTCAGATAGTGCTCCTCCACCGTCGCCAGGGCCTGCGGGGCGTTCTTCTCCAGGTCCCGCAGCCGGTCGAAGTCCGCCGACTCGGCGTCCAGCCGCCGGTTCGCCTCGGTGCAGCGGGCGACGATCTCGTCGAGCATCCGGCGCCGGGTCGCGTCGTCCTCCGGGTACGCGTCGTCGAGCTGCTGGCGCAGCCGGAAGGCACTGGTCAGCTCGCCCTTCGCGTACTCCACGGCCTGCGTGAACGGGCCGACCGCCTCGTCGCCGAACTGGGCCGAGGCGAAGCCGAGTTCCTCGGTGCTCGTACGGACCGCGTCGTCGGTCTCCACCAGCAGCGCCTTGGCCCGGGCGTCCAGTTCCGGCAGCGGGAGCCGGTCCGGCGCACCCTCGGGCCAGCCCGGCCCGGTCGTCGTCCCCCGGCCCGCCTGGCCCGAGGCGCCGCGCTTGCGGCGGGTGTACGCGTACACCCCGAGCGCGCCGGCCGCGCCGACCACGACCACCGGGAGCACGAAGTCCCCGGCGCCGCTCGCGCCGCTCTCCCCGCCCCCGCCGGGATCGGCGGGGCCGGGGGTGATGGTCGGCGCCGGTACGGGCTGCCCGCCGAGGACCGCGTCGTAACCGTTCGCCGCGCCGATCGCCGCGCCCGCCCAGTCGTTCTGCCTCAGCGGCGGCTCGATGGCGGTCCGCGCCACCTCCGCGAGCTGCTGCTCGGTGAAACCGGAGTCGAGGGCGGCCGAGTAGGCGTACTGGCGGGCCCCGGTGGCCACGGCCAGCAGGACGTCGTCCTGGCCGAGGCCGTTCTTCTCGGCGGTGGCGTCGGCCCAGCTCTGCGCGGAGCGCCCGGAGAAGTCGTGCACGTAGGTGACGAAGAGCTGGATCTTCCGGTTCGCGTACAGCTTGTCCAGCGCCGCGGTCACGGCCGCCTTCCGGTCGCCCAGCGCGCCGACGCGGTCGGTGATCTGCCCCTGCTGCGCAAGGGTGACGGGATCCTCCGCCCGCGCGGCCGGAGCCCGCACCACGCCCCAGCCGCCGAGGGCCAGCAGCGCGGCGGCCAGGGCGAGCAGGGCCCGTACGGATATCTCGCTGGTCGGCGTGGTCTTGGGCTTGCTCTTCGGCGGGATCACATTTGGGAGCGTATGGGCGGTTCACCCCGTCCGCACCCGGAGTCAGGGCAGGGCGACCGCCGTCAGCGCGGGCAGCGGCAGGACGAGGCTGTCCCCGTGCAGGACCGCGTTCCGGGTTCCGATGGCCGGGTGTTCCCAGCGCCAACACGGTTCGCCCGTGTGGAGGTCCAGCGCGGTCACGAACGGCTCCTCGGAGCCGCGGAGCAGGCGCCGGCCGCCGACCGCGCACTTCACGTACAGCAGCCCCGCCCGGATGCCGAGCAGTTCGAGGGGGCACGTCCAGGAGTCGTACCGGAGGGTGACCCGGCGCTGCCAGAGCGCCCGGCCGGTCTCGGCCTCGATGGCGTACACCGCGGCCCCCGGCATGTTCTTGTCCGTCCCGGCCGCGTACACCACCCTGGGCGTGACCAGCAGCTCCGGCGCGGGCACCCCGACGTCGGTGGCCCACAACTGCCGGCCCGTGCCCTGGTGCAGGGCGCGCACCGACCGCCCGGACACCACGTGCACCGGACCGACGGGAACGGACGGGCCCGCCGGAGCCACGGCGGGGTCCGCGCCCGGCCGCCCCGACCACACGAAGGCGCCGGTCGACAGCTGCAGGCCCGTCAGCCGTTCCCGCTCCGCGAGCACCAGGCCGTCCGGGCCCACGGCCGGCGAAAGCGAACCGTCGTACGGACCGGAGCGGCGCCAGACCTCCTCCCCGGACGCCACGCTCAGGGCCGTCACCGCCTTCCGGCCCCCGTAGAGGACCAGCCCCCCGGTCACCGAGAACGGCGAGGGCGCGTCCCGGCCCCCCGCCCTCGCCGGGTGCGGGTCCAAGGCCTTCTCGCCGGGCAGGTCCCGCCACCACAGCACCCGGCCGGTGAGCGGCTCCCGCGCCAGCAGCCGTACGCCCGGCCCGTTCCGGGACTCCACCGCGACACAGACCGCGCCCCCATCGGGGTCCGCGGCCAGGGCCACCGTCCTCGGCCCGTCCGGGAGCGCCCCCGGAACCCCCGCGTCGGCTTCCGCGATCCACAGGGTCGCCCCGTTCCCGACCCGTACGCAGCCCACCCGGTCTCCGGCCAGCCAGGCCACGTTCGCGCCGGCGCGGCGGACGGAATCCGGCCTCGCGGGCGTTGACCACCGGGGCACCCCGGACAGGCCGTCCGTCCGGGGGTTCACCGGCAGCGGCGCGTCGGCGCCCTCCGCGCTCACCGGCCTGTGGTCCGGCGGGGTGCCGGGATCGGCGGTCGGGCCGGGGAGCCACGGCGTCCGTTCGTCGTCCACGCACCGCAGGGCGATCCAGGCCAGGGCGAACGCCCGTTCGGGACCGGCGGGGTGACGGGACCGCGCCTCGGCGGCCTGCTCCCGCGCGGTCGCCGGGTCCAGCGCCACCCGAGGTCCCCGGTCCAGGCTCCAGCGGGCTTCGGCCAGGGCTCGGAGCAGTTCGTCGGCATCCCCGTCGCCCACGGGCACCGGATCCGGGCGCAGCAGACCCTCCGCCTGGCCGCGCAGCCGCTCGGCCCGGACGGGCTGTCCCTGCGCGGCGAGCCCGGTCGCCTCCTCCCGCAGCGCGGCGGCCCGCTCCCGCAAGGCGTGGGCCGCGGCCCGCTCCGCGGAGCCGAGCAGATCGGCGGCGTCCTGCGCGTCCCCGGCCAGGGCCCTGGCCTCCGCCAGCCCGGCCAGGGCGAGGACGCGCATGCCGGGCTCCCCGAGCTGTCCGGCGCGCCGCAGGGCCGCGGGCAGGTCCCGGGAGCCGATTTCCTTGACGACCTGCGCCTCGACGAACGCGCGCGAAGGGGCGTCTTCGATCCGGTCCAGGTAGAGATCCACGGGCCCGGAGTCCGTGCGGGCCGCGGCCAGGGCCGCCAAGGCCCAGGCCGTGTCCGCGAGGTCCCCGTCCGACAACTCCAGGGCCAAGTGGGCGCCGCGCTCCGGGGCGACCACCGCCAGGTCGGGGGCCACGGCCCTCAGTGCCTGCTCGCGGTTCGAACCGAACACCGTGAACAGCGCCTGCTCGGCCTCGACGGTCAGCCGCTCGGCGCGCGCGGGGGCGTGTTCCGAGAGCTCGGCGGCCAGTTCGGCCAGCAGCGGAGCGATCCTGGCCCCGTCGCCCCCGCCCGCCGTCCAGGCGTGCGCCTCGGCGGCGGCCAGCAGCCGCCCCGCCAGCCCGGCGTCGAAGCGCGCGGCGGCGTCCGCGGCGGCGGTCAGGGCCCGCACGTGCGGCTCCGCCCCGCCGGTGGCGGCCCCGAGCGTCTCCTCCACCTCGCGCAGCAGTTCCCGTACGAACTTCCAGGGCGACTCCTCGCCCTGCGGGGCCGGGTCGACCAGCGTGGGCACGTACGCGGGAGCGGCTCCCGCCCCCACGAGCCCCCGCAGCGCCTTGGCCGCAGCCTCGGCCGACTCCGGCCGGTCCGCGGGGGCCTTCGCCAGCAGGGCCGTGAGCAGCCCGCCCAGCGCGGGGGAAATCCCCAGATCGGGCGGGGTGTCCTCGACGTGCCGGCGCAGCAGGACGTACAACGGCTCCTCCACGCCGAACGGCGGGCCCCCGCTCAGCAGCGCGTACAGCACGCACCCCAGCGCGTACAGATCGCACCGGGCGTCGACGTGCCGGCCCAGCACCTGCTCGGGGGCCATGTACGCGGGGGTGCCGAACACCCGGCCGGTGGCCGTCAGTCCCGCTGTGGCGTCCGCGGAATGCGCGATGCCGAAGTCGCAGACCTTGACGCGGTCGCCGGGCAGCAGGAAGAGGTTCGCGGGCTTCAGGTCCCGGTGGACGACCGACTGTTCGTGCGCGGCCGCGAGGGCCTCCGCGGTCTGGGCTGCCAGGTCCAGCGCGGTGTCGACCGGCAGCCCGGCCCGCTCGCGGGCCAGCACCGTCCCGAGGTCCTCGCCGGAGAGCAGCTCCATCACGATGAAGCGCCGCCCGTCCTCCTGCCCCACGTCGTGCACCACCGTGATGCCCGGGTGCTGGAGCCGGGCCCCGATGGTCGCCTCGCGAAGGAACCGGGCGACGGCCTCCTCGCCCGTCACCGCCTCCAGCAGCACCTTGACCGCCACGGACCGGTCCAGCCGCACGTCATGGGCGCGCCAGACCTCGCCCATCCCGCCCTGTCCGAGCCGCCGGTCCAGCCGGTAGCGGTCGGCCAGCCGATCCCCCACACGCACGCGAAACCCCCTGACGTCACGTCGATCGACGGTCACCCAGGGGGCATTGTGTACCGCGCGCGGACTACTGCGGGTCGGAACGCCGCCGGATCCTGCTTCCGAGCCACACCAGCGGGTCGTACTTGCGGTCCACCGCCCGCTCCTTCAGCGGGATCAGCGCGTTGTCGGTGATCTTGATGCCCTCGGGGCAGACCTCCGTACAGCACTTGGTGATGTTGCAGTAGCCGAGCCCGTGTTCCTCCTGCGCGGTGCGCTTGCGGTCCAGGCCCGCCTCCGCCGCCGCGTCCAGGGGGTGCATGTCCAGCTCCGCCACCCGCATCAGGAAGCGCGGACCGGCGAAGGCGGGCTTGTTCTCCTCGTGGTCACGCACCACGTGGCAGGTGTCCTGGCACAGGAAGCACTCGATGCACTTGCGGAACTCCTGCGAGCGCTCCACGTCGATCTGCTGCATCCGGTACGCGCCCGGGGCCACCCCCTCCGGCGGCACGAAGGCCGGCACCTCCCGGGCCTTGCGGTAGTTGAAGGACACGTCCGTGACCAGGTCGCGGACGACCGGGAAGGCGCGCAGCGGGGTGATCGTGATCGTCTCGGACCGCTCGAAGGTCGACATGCGCGTCATGCACATCAGCCGCGGTCGGCCGTTGATCTCCGCGCTGCACGAGCCGCACTTGCCGGCCTTGCAGTTCCAGCGCACCGCGAGGTCCGAGGCCTGGGTGGCCTGCAGCCGGTGGACGATGTCCAGCACCACCTCCCCGTCGTGCACCTCGACGGTGAAGTCCCGTAGTTCCCCGCCCTCCGCGTCGCCCCGCCAGACCCGGAAGCTCGCGTCGTACGTACTCATTCGGAGAGCTCCTCTTCGGCGAGGTACTTGGCCAGCTCTTCCTTCTCGAAGAGCCCGAGCAGGTCGGGACGGATGGGCTCGGTGCGCACCCGGGTGAGCTCGATCCGGTCGGCGGCCGGGTCCCCGGACACCGGGTCGACCGGGCGGCACAGCAGGTTCACCGGGCGCCAACTCCGCTCCATCGTCGGGCAGTCCTCGCGGGTGTGCCCGCCCCGGCTCTCGGTGCGTTCCAGGGCGGCGCGGGCCACGCACTCGCTGACCAGCAGCATGTTGCGCAGGTCTAGGGCGAGGTGCCAGCCCGGGTTGAACTGCCGGTGCCCCTCCACCCCGGCCCGGGAGGCCCGCTCGCGCAGGCCCGCCAGCTTCTCCAGGGCCTCGGACATCTCGCCCGCCCGGCGGATGATGCCGACCAGGTCGTTCATGGTCGTCTGGAGTTCCTGGTGGAGCGTGTACGGGTTCTCCGCGCCGTCGGCGGCGTGGAACGGGGCCAGCGCCTCCGCGGCCGCCGCGTCGATGCCCTCCTGGGAGACGGCGGGGCGGGCGCCTGCGGCGGTCGCGGCGTGCTCCGCCGCGTGCAGCCCCGCCCGGCGGCCGAAGACCAGCAGGTCGGACAGGGAGTTGCCGCCGAGCCGGTTCGAGCCGTGCATCCCGCCGGCGACCTCGCCCGCCGCGAAGAGACCGGGCACGCCGAGGGTGGCGGCGGTCTCGGAGTCGACGGCGATCCCGCCCATCACGTAGTGGCAGGTCGGGCCGACCTCCATCGGCTCCGCCGTGATGTCCACGTCCGCCAGCTCCTTGAACTGGTGGTACATGGAGGGCAGCCGCCGCTTGATCTTCTCGGCCGGCATCCGCGTCGACACGTCGAGGAAGACACCGCCGTGCGGGGAGCCGCGGCCGGCCTTCACCTCCGAGTTGATGGCCCGCGCCACCTCGTCGCGCGGCAGCAGCTCGGGCGGACGCCGGTTGTGGTCCGGGTCCTCGTACCAGCGGTCGCCCTCCTCCTCCGACTCCGCGTACTTCTCCTTGAACACGTCGGGGACGTAGTCGAACATGAACCGCTTGCCCTCGGAGTTGCGCAGCACTCCGCCGTCACCACGGACGGATTCCGTGACGAGGATGCCCTTCACGGAGGGCGGCCAGACCATGCCCGTGGGGTGGAACTGCACGAACTCCATGTTCAGCAGGGGCGCGCCCGCGAGCAGGGCCAGCGCGTGGCCGTCGCCGGTGTACTCCCAGGAGTTCGAGGTGGTCTTGAAGGACTTGCCGATCCCGCCCGTGGCCAGGACCACCGCGGGGGCCTCCAGCACGAAGAAGCGGCCGGACTCGCGCTCGTAGCAGAAGGTCCCCGAGACCCTCTGCCCGTCTTTGAGCACCCGTGTCACCGTGCACTCCTGGAAGACCTTGAGCCGGGCCTCGTAGTCCCCGTACTCCTTGAAGTCCTCCTGCTGGAGCTGGACGATCTTCTGCTGGAGGGTGCGGATCAGCTCCAGGCCCGTACGGTCGCCCACGTGCGCGAGGCGCGGGTACTCGTGCCCGCCGAAGTTGCGCTGGGAGATCTTCCCGTCGGGCGTGCGGTCGAAGAGCGCGCCCCAGGTCTCCAGCTCCCAGACCCGGTCCGGGGCCTCCTTCGCGTGCAGCTCGGCCATCCGCCACTGGTTGAGGAACTTGCCCCCGCGCATGGTGTCGCGGAAGTGCACCTGCCAGTTGTCGTGCTCGTTGACGTTGGCCATGGAGGCGGCGATCCCGCCCTCCGCCATCACCGTGTGGGCCTTGCCGAACAGGGACTTGCAGATCACGGCCGTACGGGCGCCCCGCTCGCGCGCCTCGATCGCGGCCCGCAGCCCGGCGCCACCCGCGCCGACCACGACCACGTCCCACTGCTGCCGTTCCACTTGAGCCATGTCAGAAAAACCTCGGGTCTGTGAAGGCGCCGGTGGCGAGCAGGTACACGTAGAAGTCGCACAGGGCCACGCTGATCAGCGAGGCCCACGCGAGCTGCATGTGGCGGGTGTTGAGCCGGCTGACCCAGCCCCACAGCCGGTAGCGCACCGGGTGCTTGGAGAAGTGCTTGAGGCGGCCGCCCATGATGTGCCGGCAGGAGTGGCAGGACAGCGTGTAGGCCCAGATCAGCGTGATGTTGACCAGGAACAGCACGGTTCCGAGGCCCATGTGGCCCCACTCGTGGTCCTCGTCGCGGAAGGTCAGCGCGGTGTCGTAGGTGAGGATGCCCGCGACCGGGAGCGCCGTGTAGAAGAAGTAGCGGTGCGCGTTCTGGAGGATCAGCGGGAAGCGGGTCTCGCCCGTGTACGTCGCGTGCGGTTCGGCGACGGCGCAGGCCGGTGGCGATGCCCAGAAGCCCCGGTAGTAGGCCTTGCGGTAGTAGTAGCAGGTCAGCCGGAAGCCGAGCGGGAAGATCAGGATCAGCAGGGCGGGGGAGAGGACCCACCAGCTGCCGAAGAGGTCCCAGTTCGGGCCGCCGCTCATCTCCTGGCAGTTCTCCGCGAGACACGGGGAGTAGAAGGGGGAGACGTACGGGGCCGCGTAGTAGTCGGCGTTCGAGAAGGCCCGCCACGTCGAGTAGACGATGAAGGCGAGCAGCCCGGCCGCGGTGCCGGCGGGGGCCAGCCACCACCGGTCGGTGCGCAGGTGCCGGGCAGAGATCGCGGCCCGCGAGGCGTCGTGGACGCCGGCGGGCCGCCGCTGCTGGGGTGGTTCCGTGCCTGTGGCCAAGGGTGACTCCGGGTGGAGTGATGAGGGGTGGCCCAGGAGGCCCGGCCGCGGGGCGGCCGGGCCAGATGGGGTGTGCGGGGGATGCGGATGGTCAGGGGGCGCGGCGGTCGCGGGCGCCGAGGCCCTCGTCGTCGACGTCCTGCCACAGGGTGGCGTCGTACGGTGTGTCCGGGACCGTCACCATGCGGGACGGGTCCGGAGCGGCCGCCGGCGTCGAGCTCCCGGGCTTCTGGCGCCGGGCCTGCTGTTCGAGCTGCTCGACCTTGCGCGTCAGCTCGTCCAGGTTGCGTCGTACGGCGGTCAGATCGTCTTGCAGGGACATGATGTGACCTCACTTCCGCAGAGTGCGGTGGCAATGGCAACGCTCATGTGCGCCTGCGAGTGTCGCGCTTCGCGTCCCCGGTTGTGAAGGGACGTGCAGCGATTGCGGGCGCGCAGGCGTGAACTGTGCGCCCCTCCCTGCACCCCATTCTCATCCCTCTGCCGGGGGAACGCTCCTCCGGCGCGCAAACCGCATTGGTCCGCACGGGTGGGGTTCGCGGCGTGGCGAGGGGCCGGTGCGAGGGGTGCGGCGGGATGTCGATTTCAGTGGTTTTCGGCAACCGGTGTGATCAGCTCCATATACCGCCGAACGTGATCATGCGTCCCCCCACGTCCCGCCCCCGGAGGTACCACCCATGTCCCAGAGAAGGCGCAGGTCCTTGGCGCTGCTGACCTCGGGAGTCCTCGCGCTGCCGCTGCTCGCGGGCTGCGGTGCGGGTGACGACGAGGGCGGCCCGGCCGCCGCCGGACAGGACATCGCCGCGACCAAGCGCGACCAGGTCGCCGACGGCGGAACCCTGCGCTGGGCGGTGGACCGAATCCCGGACACCCTGAACTCCTTCCAGGCCGATGCCGACGCCACCACCAACCGGATCGCCGGTGCGGTGCTGCCGCAGCTGTTCGTCCTGGACGCCAGGGGGCGTCCGGTGGCCAATCCCGACTACCTGGAGAAGGCCGAGGTCGTCGAGCGGGAGCCCAAGCAGGTCGTCCTGTACAAGCTGAACCAGCAGGCGGTGTGGAGCGACGGCCGCGAGATCGGCGCGGCGGACTTCGTGGCGCAGTGGCGGGCCCTGAACGGCAAGGACTCGGCGTACTGGACCGCCCGCAACGCCGGCTACGAGCGGATCGAGAAGATCGAACGGGGCAAGACCGACCTGGAGGTCAAGGTCACCTTCGTCAAGCCGTACGCGGACTGGCGTTCCCTGTTCACCCCGCTCTACCCCAAGCAGGTCACGGGCACCCCGGACGCCTTCAACGAGAGCGCCCGGGGCACGCTCAAGGCGACCGCCGGGCCCTTCTCGCTGGGCGCGGTCGACAAGAAGACGGGCACGGTGGCCCTGACCCGCAACCCGCGCTGGTGGGGAGCCCCGACCAAGCTGGACTCCCTGGTGCTGACGGCCGTGCCCCGGGCGGACCGGCCGGCGGCGCTGGCCGAGGGCAAGCTCGACCTGGCCGAGATCGACCGGGCGGGCGCCGACCGGATCGCCTTGGCGCAGAAGGAGGCCGCCGCCAAGGAGGCGGCGGGCAAGGCCGGCTCCGGCAAGGGCGCCCCGGCCGAGGGCGCCCCGGCCGAGGGGGCCGCCGCCGAGACCGGCGCGGGCGGGGCGCCGGCGCACGGCCCGGCCGCGGCGCTGACCCCGGCGCAGGCCACCCTGTCGTGGGCGAACGCCTTCGGCGCGGACGAGACCAAGGCCGCGGCCGAGAAGGAGAACCGTCAGAAGCACGCCGAGGCGGTGAAACGGTACGCCGGTGAGCAGACGGCCCTGCGGGCCTTCACGGTCCGCAAGTCCCTGGAGCCCGCCTACACGCAGCTCGCCATGAACGGTGCCTCCGGCCCGCTCGCCGACGAGCGGGTGCGTCGGGCGGTCGCCCGGGCCCTGGACCGCAAGCAGATCGCCGAGCTCGTGCTGAAGCCGCTCGGCCTGCCCGCGAAGCCGGTGGGCAGCCACGTGGCGCTGGCCGGGCAGCAGGCGTACGAGGACAACAGCGACTCCCTCGGCGGCCTGGACACCAAGGCCTCCCAGGCCCTGCTCGCGGACGCCGGCTGGCGCCTCGGCGGGAAGATCACCGAGCCGGCCGGCGCCAAGGCCGGCCCGGAGAGCGAGAAGCAGGACGACTCCAAGACCCCGTCGACCGCCTCGGCCCCCTCGAACGCCTCGGGCCCGGGCACCGGCAACGACGGCCTCTACATCGTGGGCCAGGACGACAAGAACGACGGCGAGCTCCACTCGGCCGCCTCCGACCTGCGGGCGGTGACCACCTCCGCCGCCCGCCGGGAGCACCAGGGCACGCTCGGCAGCCGCCCCGAGGGCCCCGAGGGCCACAGCGGCGACGGAGCCCTGGCCGAGGGCGCGGCCGCGTACGGCCCCGACGGGGAGATCGTCGACGCCGACGTCTTCGCCCGGGATGCGTCCGGGGTCCGGCCCTCCCCGGTGCTGGCCCCCGCCCCCTTCCGGGCCCAGCAGGAGAAGTCCCTGCTCGCCCAGGCCGCCGGGATCACCGCCGTCGAGGACGGCAAGCGCAGCCCGGCCCGTGACGTGGAAGCCGCCGAGCCCCCGGCCCAGGGCTCCCCGGCCCCGGCCAAGCAGGCCGCCCGCAATTCCGGCTCCGTGCTGGCCAAGGACGGCAAGCCGCTGACCCTGCGCTTCGTGGTCCCGGCGGGCGCCGGCTCGGAGTCCCTGCGCGCGGTCGGCGAGCGGATCTCCCAGGAGCTCCGGAAGATCGGCGTGAACACCGAGATCACCAAGGTCGCCGACGAGAGCTTCTTCAAGGACCACATCGCGTCCGGCCAGTACGACCTGGCCCTCTACTCGTGGCCGGCCACCGCCTACCCCGCCACCGACGCCCGTCCCATCTTCGCCAAGCCGGAGCCGGCCGCGGACGGCTCGCTGCTCGTCGAACAGAACTACACCCGGGTCGGCACCGACCAGATCGACCAGCTCTTCGACCAGGCGCTCGGTTCCCTGAACGAGGACGAGTCCCGCGACCTGATCCGCAAGGCGGACGCCCGGATCTGGGCCGCGGCCGGCTCCATCCCGCTCTACCAGCGCCCCGAGCTGGTGGCGGCCAAGCCGGGCCTGGTCAACGCGGGTGCCTTCGGCCTCGGCGCCCCCCGCTTCCAGGACATCGGCTGGAAGAAGCCGCCGACCGCGAAGGACAAGAAGAAGTAGCCCGGACCGCGACTCCCGGGCCCGCGAAGCCCGGCCCAAGAAGTGGTGACAAAAAGGTGCCTGTCCGGTTGACCGGAGGGTCGGAAGCTCAGATGTGACTCAAGTCCCTTGCCCGCCGGTTCCCCGGCGGGCAAGGTCATGGCCACACCCACTGATCTGCCCGTTGACCCGCGTGATTACCGGCAGGACCGGCGGCCGAGGCACCCCACCCCGTACTCGGCCGCGCTCATGCGTCCGGCCTCTTGACAGACCCCCCGGCAGGCGGTTCCCGCTGCGCGACGTACCATGGGGTAAGGCCGTGGCAGGTTTTCGCCCGGCCGAGGCGAGCGTGCCGGACCGTACGCGACGCCATCCACTTATCCCGGGAGAAGCGCCGAAGTGCCCACGCGCCACGACATCCGTAACGTCGCCATCGTCGCCCACGTCGACCATGGCAAGACGACCATCGTCGATGCCATGCTCAAGCAGGCCGGTGCCTTCGCCGCCCACCAGCAGCTCGACGACCGCATGATGGACTCGAACGACCTGGAGCGTGAGAAGGGCATCACGATCCTCGCCAAGAACACGGCGGTGAAGTATCACCCCAAGGACGGCGGGGCCCCGATCACGATCAACATCATCGACACCCCCGGCCACGCCGACTTCGGTGGTGAGGTCGAGCGCGGTCTGTCGATGGTGGACGCCGTCGTCCTGCTGGTGGACGCCTCCGAGGGTCCGCTGCCCCAGACCCGCTTCGTGCTCCGCAAGGCCCTCCAGCAGCGCAAGCCGGTCATCCTCTGCATCAACAAGACGGACCGCCCGGACTCCCGGATCGACGAGGTCGTCAACGAGACCTACGACCTGTTCCTGGACCTGGACGCCGACGAGGACCAGATCGAGTTCCCGATCGTCTACGCCTGCGGCCGTGACGGCATCGCCTCGCTGACCAAGCCGGAGGACGGCACCGTCCCCGCCGACAGCGAGAACCTGGAGCCGTTCTTCTCCACCATCCTGGAGCACGTCCCGGCCCCGACGTACGACGAAGAGGCCCCCCTCCAGGCCCACGTCACCAACCTCGACGCCGACAACTTCCTCGGCCGCATCGCGCTGCTCCGCGTCGAGCAGGGCGAGCTGCGCAAGGGCCAGACGGTCGCGTGGATCAAGCGTGACGGCACGATCTCGAACGTCCGCATCACCGAGCTGATGATGACCGAGGCGCTCACCCGCAAGCCCGCCGAGGTCGCCGGCCCCGGTGACATCTGCGCGGTCGCCGGTATCCCCGAGATCATGATCGGTGAGACCCTGGCCGACCCGGAGAACCCGATCGCCCTGCCGCTCATCACGGTGGACGAGCCGGCCATCTCCATGGTCATCGGCACCAACACCTCCCCGATGGTCGGCCGCGGCGGCTCCGGCAAGGGCGCGGACGCCAAGGCCGCGGTCAAGGACCGCAAGGTCACCGCGCGCCAGGTCAAGGACCGTCTGGACCGCGAGCTGATCGGTAACGTCTCGCTGCGCGTCCTGGACACCGAGCGTCCGGACGCCTGGGAGGTCCAGGGCCGTGGTGAGCTCGCGCTCGCCATCCTGGTCGAGCAGATGCGCCGCGAGGGCTTCGAGCTGACCATCGGCAAGCCGCAGGTCGTCACCCGCGAGGTCGACGGCAAGGTCCACGAGCCGGTCGAGCGCATGACGATCGACGTGCCCGAGGAGCACATGGGCGCCGTCACGCAGCTCATGGGTGTCCGCAAGGGCCGCATGGACAACATGTCGAACCACGGCTCCGGCTGGGTGCGCATGGAGTTCGTCGTTCCGTCCCGCGGCCTCATCGGCTTCCGTACGGAGTTCCTGACCCAGACCCGCGGCACGGGCATCGGCCACTCGATCCACGAGGGCCACGAGCCGTGGTTCGGCCAGCTCGTCACCCGTAACAACGGCTCCCTGGTCGCCGACCGCTCCGGTGCGGTCACCGCGTTCGCGATGACCAACCTCCAGGAGCGCGGCGTCCTGTTCACCGACCCCGGCACCGAGGTGTACGAGGGCATGATCGTCGGCGAGAACTCCCGCGCCGACGACATGGACGTGAACATCACCAAGGAGAAGAAGCTCACCAACATGCGCTCCTCCTCCGCGGACACCTTCGAGGCGATCGTCCCGCCCCGCAAGCTCTCGCTGGAGCAGTCCCTGGAGTTCTGCCGCGACGACGAGTGCGTCGAGGTGACCCCCGAGGCCGTCCGCATCCGCAAGGTCGTCCTGGACCAGAAGGAGCGCTCGCGCACCGCTTCGCGCGCCAAGTCCGCGAAGTAACGGCACGTCGGCCCTGACGGGCCGAGACGCCACCGGCAGCCCCTCCACCACGGTTTCGTGGGGAGGGGCTGTTGGCGTTTGTCAACCGGATTCTCGTGTTCCAGTGTCCGCGGTGTCCGTATAGCGACCGTGACACTCCGGAAGATGGATCAACCGTCCGTTTCGCACGTGTCTGTCTCCTATCCGTTTGTCCGGATTTCGGGTTTTCGCCATGCGGTGATGTTGTGAAAACGAGACCACTTAAGTGTGGTTTACGGTCAGGCCGTCCCCGAGGATTGGCTCCATTGAGCTCGGGTCAATGGGTCACGCGCTGTGGGGAGCGCCGACTCACGAGCACACTCGGGGCACTGTTCAACTCGCCGTCAGGGGTGTCGGCGAAACGTCCATGTGTCCCGCACATCAAACAGTGGACTCATGAGGAGGAAACCCATGCGCGGTGCCAAGAGCGCCAAGTGGGTAGCGGGCGCGATCGTCGTCGCCCTGGCTGCGACCGCCTGCGGTGGCAACGACAAGGGCGACGCCGCCGGCAAGGGTGAGGTTGACCCGAACGGCATCTACTCCGTCGAGGTGGGCGAGCCCGAGAAGCTCCTCCAGCCGGCCGACACGATGGAGTCCAACGGCTCGATCGTCATGTCCGGGCTGTTCTCGCAGCTCGTCGACTACGACGCCGACGGCAAGCTGACCATGGTCAACGCCGAGTCGGTCGAGTCCAAGGACAGCAAGCTCTGGACCGTCAAGCTCAAGTCGGGCTGGACGTTCCACGACGGCACCAAGGTGACCGCCGACTCGTACGTCAAGGCCTGGAACTGGGCCGCGAACATCGAGAACAAGCAGGGCAACGCGTCCTGGTTCGCGGACATCAAGGGCTTCGAGGCGCTCCACCCCGAGGCCGAGGGCGCCAAGCCCACCGCCACGGCCCTGGAGGGTCTGAAGGTCGTCGACGAGAACACCTTCACCATCGAGCTCGCCAACGCCGTTCCGTACTTCGCGTACAAGCTCGGCTACGAGGTCTTCTCCCCGCTGCCCGAGTCCTTCTACAAGGACCCGAAGGCCGCCGGTGAGAAGCCGGTCGGCAACGGCCCGTACAAGTTCAAGTCGTGGGAGCACAAGAAGCAGATCGAGCTCACGCGCTTCGACGAGTACAAGGGCGAGAACAAGGCGAAGAACGGTGGTGTGATCCTCAAGAACTACTCCACCCTCGAAACCGCCTACGAGGACCTGAAGTCGGGCAACGTCGACGTCCTGCGTCAGATCGGCCCGAAGGACCTCCCGGTCTACCGCAACGACCTCGGCGACCGCGCCGTGGACCAGGCGTACTCCGCGATCCAGACCCTGGCCATCGCCTTCTACGCCGACCAGTGGAAGACCCCGAAGCCGGTCGACCCGAAGGTCATCCAGGGCCTGTCGATGGCGATCGACCGTGACACCATCACCAAGACCGTGCTCCAGGGCACCCGCGAGCCCGCCACGGGCTGGGTCGCCAAGGGCGTCCTCGGCTACACGCCGAACGCGACCGGTGACGTCACCAAGTTCAACCCGGCCAAGGCCAAGGAGCTCATCACCGCGGGCGGTGGCGTTCCGAACAACGAGATCTTCATCCAGTTCAACTCGGATGGCGGTCACAAGGAATGGGTCGACGCTGTCTGCAACAGCATCACCCAGGCCACCCAGGTCAAGTGCACCGGTGACGCCAAGCCGGACTTCCAGGCCGACCTCCAGGCCCGCAAGTCCAAGCAGGTCAAGTCGATCTACCGCTCCGGCTGGGTCCTCGACTACCCGGTGAACGCCAACTTCATCAGCGACCTGTTCCGCACCGGCGCGGGCGGCAACCAGGGTGGCTTCTCCAACGCCGACCTGGACGCCAAGATCGCCGCTGCCGACACGGCCTCGTCCCTCGACGAGTCGGTGAAGGCCTACCAGGCCGTCGAGAAGGACCTGGTGAACTACATGCCGTCGATCCCGCTCTGGTACTACAAGGTCAACGCGGGCTTCTCGGAGAAGGTCCAGAACGTGAAGTACGCCCAGGACGGCGACCCGATCCTCGAAGGCGTCGAGGTCAAGAAGTAAGTCCCACAGCGTAATTCCGCTCGACGGATGCGGACCGGCGGGGAGCCGGTCCGCATCCGGGCCTAAACGCAGAGCCCCGGGGGGCCCTTTCGCGACGCAGTGACGGTTCGTCACGCGCGTGCGTGGCGAAAGGGCCCGTCCGGCTGCCTCTGCCGCATCTTCTACGGAGGCATGATGGGGCGCTATGTCGCACGACGACTGCTCCAGATGATTCCGGTCTTCTTCGGGACGACCGCGCTCATCTTCTTGATGGTCTACAGCCTGCCCGGCGACCCCGTGGCCGGGCTCTTCGGTGACAAGGGAACAGACCCGGCCACGCTCGCCGCACTCAGGCACGAACACGGGCTCGACCTGCCGGTGTGGCAGCAGTACTACGAATACATGAAGGGCATCCTGGTCCACTTCGACTTCGGCAAGCAGATCCGAAGCGGACGTGAGATCACGGACGTCATCGGTTCGGCCTTCCCGGTCACGCTGAGACTGGCCTTCCTGGCCTTCGCGATCGAGATCGTCCTGGGTCTGGCCCTCGGGATCGTCGCAGGCCTCAAGGCCGGCAAGCTGGTGGACAACCTGGTCCTGATCCTCACGCTGCTGATCATCTCGATGCCGGTCTTCGTGCTCGGCTTCATCGTCAAGTCGGTGTTCGCCTTCCAGCTCGGCTGGATCGACCCCAACGTCAGCAACAAGGAGACGTGGGGCGAACTCATCGCGCCGGCCATCGTGCTCGGCTCGCTGTCGCTCGCCTACGTGGCCCGCCTGACCCGCACCTCGATGGCGGAGAACCTGCGCTCGG
This sequence comes from Streptomyces sp. NPDC002467, assembly GCF_042889825.1. Classification (NCBI taxonomy): domain Bacteria; kingdom Bacillati; phylum Actinomycetota; class Actinomycetes; order Kitasatosporales; family Streptomycetaceae; genus Streptomyces; species Streptomyces sp. NPDC002467. The sequence goes on from NZ_JBIARJ010000018.1 coordinate 150,415, forward strand.
ACTACATGCGCACGGCCATCGCCAAGGGCCTGCCCAAGCGGCGCGTCATCGGCGTCCACCTGATGCGCAACTCGATGATCCCCGTCGTGACCTTCCTGGGCACCGACATCGGTGCGCTCATGGGCGGCGCCGTCGTCACCGAGGGCATCTTCAACGTCAAGGGCGTCGGCGGTCTGATCTACGACTCCGTCGTCCGCCGCGAGGGTCTGACCGTCGTCGGTGTCGTCACCGTCCTGGTCGTCGTCTACCTCATAGCCAGCCTGCTCGTCGACCTCCTCTACGCGGTCATGGACCCGAGGATCCGGTATGCCTGACATGACCAAGACCGAAGCCGTCTCGACCGAGGGCGCTCTCGCCCCCGTCGACGCGATCGCTCCCGCCACCAAGGAGAAGGCGCGCAGCCTCTGGGGCGACGCCTGGTCCGACCTGCGTCGCAACCCGTACTTCGTGGTCTCCGCGGCGCTGATCCTCGTGCTCCTCGTGATCGCGGCCTTCCCGGGCTGGTTCACCAGCGCCGACCCCACCAAGGGCGACCTGGTCCACCACTTCCTCGGCAAGCCGGAGCTCTCCCAGATCGGTTCGCCCGACTGGTTCGGGTACGACGGTCAGGGCCGCAGCGTCTACGCCCGCCTGATCTACGGCACCCGGGCCTCGATCATCGTCGCCACCTGCGTGACCCTGATCGTCACCCTCGTCGGCGGTATCACGGGCATGATCGCCGGTTACTTCGGCGGCCTCACGGACACGCTGATCTCCGGTGTCACCAACATCTTCTTCGGCATCCCCTTCCTGCTCGGCTCGATGGTCGTCCTCCAGGCCTTCACCGACCGCACCGTGTGGACGGTCGTCTTCGCCCTGGCCTTCCTGGGCTGGACGCAGATCACCCGCGTCATGCGCGGTTCGGTCATCACCGTGAAGCAGGCCGACTACGTGCACGCCGCGAAGGCGCTGGGCGCCGGCACCACCCGGATCCTGTTCCGGCACATTCTGCCGAACGCCATGGCCCCGGTGATCGTGGTTTCGACGATCGCGCTCGGCGGCTACATTGCGGCCGAGGCCACCCTGTCCTACCTGGGTCTGGGTCTCGCGTCCCCGACCATCTCGTGGGGCGTGGACATCTCCGCCGGTGCCGCCCAGATCCGAGTCGCGCAGCACATCCTGCTGTACCCCTCGATCATGCTGAGCATCACCGTCCTCGCCTTCATCATGCTCGGCGAAGCGGTCCGCAACGCCCTCGACCCCAAGCTGCGCTGAGGAGGGCGTAAGTGATCACCATGGACAACACCTCCAGTGTTCCCGCCCCGCGCGACGGGAACGACCAGGCGCCGCTCCTCGAAGTGCGCGACCTGCACGTCGAGTTCCACACCCGCGACGGCGTGGCCAAGGCCGTCAACGGCGTCAACTACAGCGTGGGTGCCGGTGAGACCCTCGCCGTCCTCGGCGAGTCCGGCTCGGGCAAGTCCGTGACGGCGCAGGCCATCATGGGCATCCTCGACATGCCTCCCGGCAAGATCCCGCAGGGCGAGATCTTCTTCCGCGGCCAGGACATGCTCAAGATGAGCTTCGAGGAGCGGCGCAAGCTCCGCGGCCGGAAGATCGCCATGATCTTCCAGGACGCGCTGTCCTCGCTGAACCCGGTCCTCTCCGTCGGCTACCAGCTGGGCGAGATGTTCCGCGTCCACCAGGGGCTGTCGAAGAAGGAAGCCCGCCTCAAGGCCATCGAGCTGATGGACAAGGTCAAGATCCCGGCGGCGAAGGAGCGTGTGGACGACTACCCGCACCACTTCTCCGGCGGTATGCGCCAGCGCATCATGATCGCCATGGCGATCGCGCTGGAGCCGGACCTGATCATCGCCGACGAGCCGACCACGGCCCTCGACGTGACCGTCCAGGCCCAGGTCATGGACCTCCTCGCGGAGCTCCAGCGCGAGCTCAACATGGGTCTGATCCTGATCACCCACGACCTCGGCGTCGTCGCCGACGTCGCGGACAAGATCGCGGTCATGTACGCCGGCCGGATCGTCGAGACGGCCCCGGTGCACGAGATCTACAAGCGCCCGGCGCACCCGTACACCCGCGGTCTGCTGGACTCGATCCCGCGCCTGGACCAGAAGGGCCAGGAGCTCTTCGCGATCAAGGGCCTGCCGCCCAACCTCCTGCGGCTGCCGACCGGCTGCTCGTTCAACCCGCGCTGCACCGTCGCGCAGGACGTCTGCCGTACCGACGTGCCCCTGCTCCAGGTGGTCAGCGGGCAGGACGGCGCCGAGCTGCCCGGCCGCGCCAGCGCCTGCCACTTCTGGAAGGAGCAGCTCCATGGCTGAGCTCACCAAGAACGCCCCTGAGCGCGAGCCGATCCTCCAGGTCCGCAACCTGGTCAAGCACTTCCCGCTGACCCAGGGCATCCTGTTCAAGAAGCAGGTCGGCGCGGTCAAGGCCGTCGACGGCATCAGCTTCGACCTGTACCAGGGCGAGACGCTCGGCATCGTCGGCGAGTCCGGCTGTGGCAAGTCCACCGTCGCCAAGCTGCTGATGAACCTGGAGCGGGCCACCGCCGGCGAGGTCTTTTACAAGGGCCAGGACATCACCAAGCTGTCCGGGCGCGCCCTGAAGGCCGTCCGCCGCAACATCCAGATGGTGTTCCAGGACCCGTACACCTCGCTGAACCCCCGTATGACGGTCGGCGACATCATCGGCGAGACGTACGAGATCCACCCCGAGGTGGCTCCCAAGGGCGACCGGCGCCGCAAGGTCCAGGAACTCCTGGACGTCGTGGGCCTGAACCCCGAGTACATCAACCGCTACCCGCACCAGTTCTCCGGCGGCCAGCGCCAGCGCATCGGCATCGCCCGCGGCCTCGCGCTCAACCCGGAGATCATCATCTGCGACGAGCCGGTCTCCGCGCTCGACGTGTCGGTGCAGGCGCAGGTGATCAACCTGATGGAGAAGCTGCAGGACGAGTTCAACCTCTCCTACATCTTCATCGCGCACGACCTCTCGATCGTCCGGCACATCTCGGACCGCGTGGGCGTCATGTACCTGGGCAAGATGGCCGAGATCGGCACGGACGCCCAGATCTACGACCACCCGACGCACCCGTACACCCAGGCCCTGCTGTCGGCCGTGCCCGTCCCGGACCCGGAGGCCCGCGCCCACCGCGAGCGGATCATCCTCACCGGTGACGTCCCCTCGCCGGCCAACCCGCCGTCGGGCTGCCGCTTCCGCACCCGCTGCTGGAAGGCCGAGGACCGCTGCTCCACGGAGGAGCCGCTGCTGGCGATCCCGACGCGCTTCCAGGGTGGCGACTCCCCGGCCGCGCACGAGTCGGCGTGCCACTTCGCGGAGGAGAAGGCCGTCCTGGCCATCTGATCCCCCGGAACGACGGACGGGGCCCAGCCGATCCCGGCTGGGCCCCGTCCGCTTTCCCGCACCGCCGAAAGCGACCCCCAGGAGGCACCCCCCATGCGCACAGCGGGCACCCAGTGGATCGCCGGTGCCGTCGTCCTGGCGCTGACCGCCACCGCGTGCGGAGCCGGTGAGGACACGCGGTCCGGCAAGGCCGGCGGGCACATCACCGTGGCCCTCGGCGAGCCGCAGCGGGGGCTGGTGGGGCAGCAGACCGTCGAGACCGAGGGCGCGGAAGTCCTCCACGCGCTGTTCACCGGCCTGGTCGAGTACGACACGAAGACCAACGAGCCCATGCTGGCGATCGCCGAGTCCATCGACAGCGCGGATTCCAAGACCTGGACGATCAGGATCAAGGACGGGTTCACGTTCCACAACGGCGAGAAGGTCGACGCGCGGTCCTTCGTCCGCGCCTGGAACTGGGGTGCCGACCAGGAGAACGGTGCCGAGGCGATGGGCTTCTTCTCGAAGATCGAGGGCTCCGAGCAGCTGGCCCCGGGCAAGGGCGGGAAGCCCACCGCCAAGGAGCTGAAGGGCCTGCGGGTCGTCGACGACCGGACGTTCACGGTCACCCTGAAGGCGCCGTTCTCCCAGTTCCGGACCATGCTCGGATACGACGCCTTCTACCCGCTGCCCAAGGCGTTCGAGGCCGACCCGAAGGCCTTCGGCCAGTCCCCGATCGGAAACGGCCCGTTCCGCATGGACGGCGCCTGGGAGCACCACAAGCAGATCAAGGTCAAGAAGTACGACAAGTACCCGGCCGAGGGGCGCGCGAAGCTCGACGCCGTGACCTTCAAGATCTACGACGACCTGGACACCGCCTACGCCGACCTGCGCAAGAACGCCCTCCAGATCACCGACAAGCTGCCGGTCTCCGCTCTCGCCACGGTCGCCGAGGAGTTCGGCGACCGCTACATCTACAAGCCGGAGGCGTCCGTCGGCTACCTCGGCCTCCCGCTGGCGGCCAACCCCGAGGCCTTCGGCAAGGTGGAGATCCGCAGGGCGATCTCGATGGCCATCGACCGGGACGCCATCTCCAAGAAGGTCTTCCACGGCACCCGCAAGGTGGCCGACGACTTCATCAGCCCGGTCGTCCCCGGCTACCGCCGCGGCGCCCTGGGCGAGGCCGGCACCTACAACCCGATCAAGGCGAAGGCACTGTTCGAGCAGGCCGGCGGCATCCCCGGCAACAAGCTGGAGCTCGGCTACAACGACGACGGCGGCCACCGGGAGTGGATCGAGGCCGTCGCCGCCCAGCTGAAGGCGAACCTCGGCCTCGACGTCACCACCAAGCCGTACCAGAGCGCCGGCGCCCTGACCGACGACGTGAAGTCCCAGCGGTTCAAGGGCGCCTTCCGGATGGGCTGGGCCATGGACTACCCGGCGGCCGAGAACTACCTGCGTCCGGTCTTCTCGAAGGAGGCCATCGCGAACGGCTCCAACTTCGGGCGGTACGCGAACGACGAGTTCGAGGCCGTCCTCGCCGCCGCCGACCGGGCGACCGACCCGGCCGAGAGCCTGAAGCTCTACCAGCAGGCCGACGACATCGTCATCAGGGACCTCCCGTACATCCCGGTCTTCACCTACATGTCGGCCGTGGCCCACACCAAGTCCGTGAGGAACGTCGCGGTCGACGGCCAGGGCCGGATGGACCTCGCGCACGTCGAGCTCGACTGACACCCCGTCGGGGGGTCCGCGCCGCAGGGAGTTGCGGGGCCCCGCCGACGCGCGGACAGTGGGCGGGTGATCGCGACACCGTACGACCGCCGCAGGCGGCGCACGCCGACCGTACGGCCCGCCGGGCCCGGGGACGCCTCCGACATCTGCGCCCTGCTCAACGCCGTCGACGTGATCGAGATCGGCAGACCGGAGACCGACCTCGCCGCCGTCGAGGCCGACCTCCACCACCCCGGCACCGACCTGGCCAAGGACTCCTGGCTGGCCTTCGAGGACGGCCGGCTCGTGTCCTACGCCCAGGTGTGGCACGACTCCGGGCCCGGCAGGATCGACTCCGACCACTGCGTACTGCCCGGCCACCGCCCGGCCGCCGTCCGGCTGCTGGAGCTGATGGAGGCCCGGGCCCGCGAGCTGACCGCGGGGGAGGGGGACGCCGTCCTGCGGCTCCGGCTGGGCGCGGAGCCGGTCCTCGACGCCGACGTGCTGCCCGGCCGCGGCTACCGGTCCGTGCGCCGCCACCAGGTGATGACCCGGGCCCTGTCCCCGGCCGCCGACCCGCAGCCCGTCCCTCCCGAGGGGCTCGTCCTGCGCGACTGCGCCGCCGACGAGGCCGACCGCCGCCGTGCCCACGCCCTCGTCGAGGAGGCCTTCGCCGCCCACTTCGGCCATGTGCGCCGCCCGTACGAGGGATGGCTGGACCACCTCGACGCCCGCGGCCTCGACTGGTCGCTGGTCTGGATCGCCGGTCTGCCGGACACCGGCGACGCGGGTGTCCTGCTCACCCGCGACGACCGCACCAGCATGGGCTGGCTCCACTACCTCGGCGTCCGCGCCGACCTGCGCGGCCGGGGCATCGGCGGCTTCCTCCTGCGCCACGCCTTCGCCGCCTACGCGGCGCGCGGCCGGGACACCCTCGGCCTCGGCGTCGACACCCGCAACGAGACCGGCGCCCTCGCGTTCTACGAGGCGTACGGCATGCGCCCGCACCACGCGGTGGACACCTGGGAGCTGAGTTTGCACTCGCGCGGGTGACAGGCGCGGGACGCGAGGGTGCAATCGGTCCAACGAGGAGTGTCGCGGCCCCCACATAGGGTGACATTGGGCCCTAAGTGAGTCTTGGGAGCCATAGGAGGCACTCCATGCGCGGAGCCACCCACGCCAAGTGGGCCGCATGTGCGGTCGCCGTCGCCCTCACGGCGACGGCCTGCGGCGGGGGCGGTGACAGCGGTGGAGGCGGTGGCTCCGGAATCGTCAGCTCCTCCTGGGGCGACCCCCAGAACCCGTTGGAGCCGGCCAACACCAACGAGGTGCAGGGCGGCAAGGTCCTCGACATGCTCTTCCGCGGCCTCAAGCGGTACGACCCGAAGACCGGCCAGGCGAACAACATGGTCGCCGAGAAGATCGAGACGACGGACAGCCAGAACTTCACGATCACGCTGAAGGACGGCTGGAAGTTCAGCAACGGCGAGCCCGTCACCTCCCAGTCCTTCGTGGACGCGTGGAACTACGGAGCGGACGTGCGCAACAAGCAGAACAACTCGCCCTTCTTCTCCGACATCGTCGGCTACGCGGACGTGCACCCGGCGAGCGGCGAGCCCAAGGCCAAGACGATGTCCGGGCTGGTCGTCAAGAGCCCCACCGTCTTCACGGTCGCCCTGAAGGACAAGTTCTCCACCTGGCCCGAGACCCTCGGCTACCAGGCCTTCTCCCCGCTGCCCAAGTCCTTCTTCACCGACCACTCCGGCTGGCTGAACAAGCCGGTGGGCAACGGCCCCTACACGGTGAACTCGTACACCAAGGGCACCGGGATGCAGCTGCGCAAGTGGGACGCCTACGGCGGCCCCGACAAGGCGCAGAACAACGGCGTCGACCTCAAGGTCTACACCGACAACAACACCGCCTACACCGACCTGATCTCCGGCAACCTCGACCTCGTCGACGACGTCCCGGCGCAGCAGCTGAAGAACGTCAAGAACGACCTGGGCGACCGCTACATCAACCAGCCGGCCCTGATCATCCAGACCCTCACCTTCCCGCTGTACGACCCCCAGTGGAACAAGGAGGGCTCCGAGAAGGTCCGCCTGGGCATCTCGCGGGCCATCAACCGCGACGAGATCACCAAGCAGATCTTCCGCGAGACCCGCACCCCCGCCAAGGACTGGACCTCCCCGGCCCTCGGCGAGAAGGGCGGCTTCAACGCGACGATCTGCGGCGACGCCTGCGTCTTCGACCCGGCCGAGGCCAAGAAGCTCATCCAGGAGGGCGGCGGCCTGCCCGGCGGCAAGGTCACGCTGACCTCCAACGTGGACACCGGCTCGCACCGCGAGTGGATGGACGCCGTCTGCAACAGCATCAACAACGCGCTGGGCGAGGGCCCCGTCTGCACGGTCAACCCGGTCGGCACCTTCGCCGACTTCCGCAACCAGCAGAGCAGTTACAAGCTGACCGGCCCGTTCCGCTCCGGCTGGCAGGCCGACTACCCGCTCATCCAGAACTTCCTCCAGCCGCTGTACTACACCGGCGCCTCCTCCAACTACGGGAAGTTCAGCAACGCCGACTTCGACAAGCTCGTCGACGAGGCGAACCGGGAGAGCGACTCCGCCAAGGCCATCGCCAAGTTCCAGGACGCCGAGAAGGTCCTCGCCCAGCAGATGCCGTCCATCCCCCTCTGGTACCAGAACGGCAGCGCGGGCTACTCCGAGCGGCTCTCGGACGTGACGCTCAACCAGTTCAGCGTCCCCGTGTACGACCAGATCAAGGTCAGCTGACCACCCACCGGATCGAACCTGGAGCAGTCCATGGGACGTTATGTGATCCGGCGGCTGCTCCAGATGATCCCCGTGTTCATCGGCAGCACGTTCCTGATCTTCTTCATGGTGTACGCGCTCGGTGACCCGGTCGCCGCCCTCTTCGGAGACAAGGCCCCCGACCCGGCCACCGCCGCGCGCATCCGCAAGGACCTCTACCTCGACCGCCCCCTGTGGCAGCAGTACCTCCACTACATGGGGCAGATCTTCCAGGGCGACTTCGGCACGGCCTTCAACGGCCAGTCCGTCACCGAGCTGATGGCCTCGGCCTTCCCCGTCACCCTGCGCCTGACCATGGTCGCGATCTTCTTCGAGATCGTCATCGGCATCACCCTCGGCGTGATCAGCGGACTGCGCCGGGGCAAAGCCACCGACACCTCGCTGCTGGTGCTGACCCTCGTGGTCATCTCCGTGCCCACCTTCGTGACGGGCTACGTCCTCCAGTTCGTCTTCGGCGTCAAACTCCAGTGGGTGCGGCCCACCGTCTCCCCGGACGTCCCCTTCAACGAGCTGATCCTGCCCGGCCTCGTGCTCGCCCTGGTCTCCCTGGCGTACGTCACCCGCCTCACGCGCACCTCCATCGCCGAGAACGTCAAGGCCGACTACATCCGCACCGCCGTCGCCAAGGGCCTGCCGCGCCGCCGGATCGTCACGCGCCACCTGCTGCGCAACTCCCTGATCCCGGTGGTCACCTTCATCGGCACCGACATCGGCGCCCTCATGGGCGGGGCCATCATCACCGAGCGGATCTTCAACATCCGGGGCGTCGGCTACCAGCTGTACCAGGGCATCCTGCGCAACAACGCGCCCACGGTGGTCGGCTTCGTGACCATCCTCGTCATCGTCTTCCTGCTGGCGAACCTGCTCGTCGACCTGCTCTACGCGGTCCTGGACCCGAGGATCCGTTATGCCTGATCCCGAGCGCCCCGAACCAGGTGGTTACGACCCGGTGGGCCCCCGCCCCAAGGAGGCGGTCTCCCCCACCGGCCAGGGGGGACCCATGGATCTCGCGCTGGACGAGGCCGAAAGCGTGGAAGGCATCGAGAAGACCGCCGGACCGGGCCCGAGCGGCCCGAAGGAGAAGGCCCGCTCCCTGTGGTCCGACGCCTGGCACCAGCTGCGCCGCAACCCCGTCTTCATCCTCTCCGCGCTGGTGATCCTCTTCCTCGTCGTCATCTCGATCTGGCCGCAGCTCATCGCGAGCGGCGACCCCCTCCAGTGCGACCTGTCCAAGTCCCAGGAGGGCTCCGCACCGGGCCACCCCTTCGGCTACGACACCCAGGGCTGTGACGTCTACACCCGTACCGTCTACGGAGCCCGCGCCTCCATCACCGTCGGCGTCTGCGCCACCCTCGGCGCCGCCCTGCTCGGCTCCGCCCTCGGCGGCCTCGCCGGCTTCTTCGGCGGCTGGGGCGACTCCCTGGTCTCCCGGGTCGCCGACATCTTCTTCGGCATCCCGGTCATCCTCGGTGGCCTGGTCTTCCTGTCGGTCGTCACCGGCACCACCGTCTGGCCCGTGGTCGGCTTCATCGTGCTGCTCGGCTGGCCGCAGATCGCCCGCATCGCCCGCGGCTCGGTGATCACCGCCAAGCAGAACGACTACGTCCAGGCCGCCCGGGCCCTGGGCGCCGGCAACGGCCGGATGCTGCTGCGGCACGTGGCGCCCAACGCCGTCGCCCCCGTCATCGTCGTCGCCACGATCGCGCTCGGCACGTACGTCGCCCTGGAGGCCACCCTGTCCTTCCTCGGCGTGGGCCTGCGCCCGCCCACCGTCTCCTGGGGCATCGACATCTCCAACGCCGCCTCGCAGATCCGCAACGCCCCGCACATGCTGCTCTGGCCGGCGGCCGCGCTGAGCATCACGGTGCTCGCCTTCATCATGCTCGGCGACGCGGTGCGCGACGCCCTCGACCCCAAGCTGCGCTGAGGAGCCCCGCACATGCTGCTCGAAGTCCGCGACCTGCACGTGGAATTCAAGACGCGCGACGGAGTCGCGAAGGCGGTCAACGGAGTCGACTACTCGGTGGACGCGGGCGAGACCCTCGCCGTGCTCGGCGAGTCCGGCTCCGGCAAGTCGGTGACCGCCCAGGCCGTGATGGGGATCCTGGACATGCCGCCGGGCCGCATCACGAGCGGCGAGATCCTGTTCAACGGCAAGGACCTCCTGAAGATGAAGGAGGACGAACGGCGCAAGGTCCGCGGCGCCGGCATGGCCATGATCTTCCAGGACGCGCTGTCCTCCCTGAACCCCGTGCTGAGCGTCGGCGCGCAGCTCGGCGAGATGTACGAGGTGCACCGCGGGATGTCCCGCAAGGACGCCAGGGGCAAGGCCGTCGAGCTGATGGACCGGGTGAAGATCCCCGCCGCCAGGGAGCGGGTGGGGGACTACCCGCACCAGTTCTCCGGCGGCATGCGCCAGCGGATCATGATTGCCATGGCGTTGGCCCTGGAGCCCTCGCTGATCATCGCCGACGAGCCGACCACCGCCCTCGACGTCACCGTCCAGGCGCAGGTGATGGACCTGCTGGCCGAGCTCCAGCGCGAACTGCACATGGGCCTCATCCTGATCACCCACGACCTGGGCGTGGTCGCCGACGTGGCCGACAAGATCGCCGTCATGTACGCGGGACGGATCGTCGAGGCGGCGCCCGTCCACGCCATCTACAAGGCCCCGGCCCACCCCTACACCCGCGGCCTGCTGGACTCGATCCCGCGCCTGGACCAGAAGGGCCAGGAGCTCTACGCCATCAAGGGCCTGCCGCCCAACCTGCTGGCCATCCCGTCCGGTTGCGCCTTCAACCCGCGTTGCCCGATGGCGCAGGCCGTGTGCCGCACCGACGTCCCGCCGCTGTACGGGGTGACCGGGACGCCCGAGGCGCGGACCAGCGCCTGCCACTTCTGGAAGGAGTGCCTCCATGGCTGAGTCCCTTCTCGAAGTGAAGGACCTGGTCAAGTACTACCCCCTGACCCAGGGCATCGTCTTCCGCAAACAGGTCGGCGCGGTCAAGGCCGTGGACGGGGTCTCCTTCGCGCTGCGGGCCGGCGAAACCCTCGGCATCGTCGGAGAGTCCGGCTGCGGCAAGTCCACCGTCGCCAAGATGCTGGTGAACCTGGAACGCCCGACCGCGGGCGCGATCTCGTACAAGGGCGAGGACATCACCAAGCTGTCGGGCCGGGCCCTCAAGGCCGTCCGCCGCAACATCCAGATGGTCTTCCAGGACCCGTACACCTCGCTCAACCCGCGCATGACGGTCGGCGACATCATCGGCGAGCCGTACGAGATCCACCCCGAGGTGGCCCCGAAGGGCGACCGGCGGCGCAAGGTCCAGGAACTCCTCGACGTGGTCGGCCTGAACCCCGAGTACGTCAACCGCTACCCGCACCAGTTCTCCGGCGGCCAGCGCCAGCGCATCGGCATCGCCCGCGGCCTCGCCCTGCGGCCCGAGATCATCGTCGCCGACGAGCCGGTCTCCGCGCTCGACGTCTCCGTCCAGGCCCAGGTGATCAACCTGCTGGAGCGGCTCCAGAACGAGTTCGACCTGAGCTATGTCTTCATCGCGCACGACCTGTCGATCGTGCGGCACATCTCCGACCGGGTCGGCGTGATGTACCTGGGCCGGATCGTGGAGATCGGCTCCGACGCCCAGATCTACGACCACCCGACGCACCCGTACACCCAGGCCCTGCTGTCGGCCGTGCCCGTCCCGGACCCGGAGGCCCGCGCCCACCGCGAGCGGATCATCCTCAGCGGCGACGTGCCCTCCCCGGCCAACCCGCCGTCGGGCTGCCGCTTCCGCACCCGCTGCTGGAAGGCGCAGCCCCGCTGCACGACCGAGGTCCCGCTGCTGGCCGTCCCCGCGGCCTTCCCCTCGGGCCCGGCGGCCCACCCCTCGGCCTGCCACTTCGCGGCGGAGAAGCAGGTGGTGCCCCCCTCTCCGCCGGAGGGCGGTGCGGTCGGGAAGACCCTGGGCGGCGGGGGCGTATGACCCGGCGCAGGGCGCCCGTTCGGGGCGCACGGCCGGGCCGTTCCGGTCGAATGCGCCCCGCCGCGCCGGACATGCCGAAGTACCGATGATTTCCGGCCACGCCCGGCGGCCTCCGGCCGACCGTTCGGGATGCCGGGAGGTACGAGCAACTCGGTTAACATGTAGGCAACTTGACCGTTTCTGCCCCGGGATCCGGGGCATGCAGCCTGTGTGACGTGCGGCCGTGCGGGTGCCGACAGTCGACCGGAGGGGGCCAGAACCCCTCCGGTCGGCCTCTGCCGTGACCCAACCCGTGCGCGGCGTGCGCCCCTCGTGCTGCCGGAATTCGATCGATGCGCTGGTACGGATAGTTATGATCCGTAGCGCACGGTGGGTATGAGTCCTACCGAGCACGAATGCGCTTACCGATGTCCGCTCGACGTGGAGGTGAACCGCCGTGGCACTCTCGATCTCGGCCGTGGTGCTGCTGGCGATCGTCGTCTTCCTGCTGGTCCGCAGGTCGGGCCTGAAAGCGGGACACGCGGTGGTCTGCGTACTGCTCGGCTTCTATCTGGCGAGCTCCACGATCGCTCCGACCCTCAGCCAGCTCACCTCCAACGTGGCGAGCATGATCAGCGGCCTCAAGTTCTGAGCCCGTCGCGCGGGGGTGCCTCCCGGGGTCCGGCCCGATCGAAATGACAGGCCCTAGGCTGGGCCCATGAACGGTCTCCCCGCCCGTCGGCTGCTCCTGGTGCACGCGCACCCGGACGACGAGTCGATCAACAACGGCGTCACCATGGCCAAGTACGCGGCCGAGGGCGCCCACGTCACCCTGGTGACCTGCACCCTCGGCGAGGAGGGCGAGGTCATCCCGCCCGCCCTCGCGCACCTCGCGGCCGACCGTGACGACACCCTCGGCGCCCACCGCGTCGGCGAGCTCGCCGACGCCATGGCGGAACTCGGCGTCACCGACCACCGGTTCCTCGGCGGTCCCGGCCGCTTCCGGGACTCCGGGATGATGGGCGCCCCGCAGAACGACCGCCCCGAGGCCTTCTGGTCCGCCGACGTGGACGAGGCCGCCGCGTACCTCGTCGAGGTGATCCGCGAAGTCCGCCCGCAGGTGCTCGTCACCTACGACCCCGACGGCGGATACGGGCACCCCGACCACATCCAGGCCCACCGGGTCGCCACGCGCGCCGCAGAACTGGCCGCGGAGGGCGCCTACCGCCGCGACCTCGGCGAGCCGCACCGGATCGCGAAGGTCTACTGGAACCGCGTCCCGCTCTCCGTGGTCGAGGAGGGATTCGCCGAACTGCGCGCGACCGGGACCGAGTCGCCCTTCCCGGGGATCGCCTCCCCGAAGGACGTGCCCGGCGTCGTCGCCGACGAGCGGATCACCGCCGAGATCGAGGTGCCCGAGGAGCTCGCGGCGGCGAAGGCGGCCGCGATGCGCGCCCACGTCACCCAGATCGCCGTGGACGGACCCTTCTTCGCGCTCTCCAACGACCTCGGGCAGCCGCTGTTCGTCCGCGAGTACTACGAACTCGTCGAGGGCGAGCCGGGCGCCCCGGCGGGCGAGCGCGAGCACGACCTCTTCGCGGGGGTCGGGGCGTGACCGCGGCGCTGACCCCGGCGCGGATCGCCGCGGCCCTGGGCCTCCTGGTGCTCGGCGCACTGACTGGTCTCGCCGGCTGGCTCGTGGTGGACCTGTGGTTCCCCCTCGGGCTGCTGCTCGGGCTGGCGGCCCTCTTCGGACTGTTCCTCGGCGGCCGGATCGCCCTCGGGACCGGACTCGGGGTGGGCGGACCCGTGGTCGGCTGGTTCCTCGCGTACGTGATGCTCGGTGTCCCGCGCCCCGAGGGCGACTTCCTGCTGAGTTCGTCCGGAATCGGCATGTACGCCTACCTTTTGGGCGGTACGGTGCTCGCTGTGATGTGTGCCACCCTGCGCGGCCCGCTGGAGCGGCCGATTTCGGCCGGGCGGCCCGCCAAGTGACGTGGTGTCGGACTCCGTAGAGGGATCCGGGGAGGGGACGGGCGAGGGGCTCGCGGGCCGCCGCACGGGGGTTCGATGAGGGGTCCGGGGAACCCCTGAATCCCCGGGGTCAGTTGCGTCCGGGCGGCGGCCAGTATGGTGGACGGGCCGCCGAGCTGCCCGCGCACGGTATGACGGGCGGCGGAGCCAACCGGGAGAACCTGCCTTGAGTCGTGAAACCGCCAGTTCGTCCTCCGGGTCCAAAGGGCCCGGTGGAGCCGCCTACCCCTCGGGTACGCCGCCGTATGGAACCGGCCAGTCCCCGGAGGAGAACCCTGTGACCTCGAACCCGTCAACGCCCGATCCCGACGGGCCCAAGACCGAGACCACGCTGACGACCCGGATCCGGATCAACATCCCGGGTTCGCGGCCGATCCCGCCCGTGGTCGTACGCAAGCCGATGAGCGCCGACTCCGGCTCGGCGGACGACGGACCCGACGTGCCGCAGAGCCCCGAGCACGGGTCGCGCCCGGCCCTGCCCGCCGCGCCCGCCCAGGCGCAGCCGCGCCTGGAGCAGCGGCCGAAGCCCCAGCCGACCCGGATCCAGGCAGAGCCCGAGCCGGCCGGCGAAGCCGAGGCACCGTCCAGCAACTGGTTCGCCCCCCGCAAGACACCCACTCCGCCGCCCGCCCCGGCGCCCGCGCCCGCCCAGGCTCCTGCTCCGGGCCCCGGGCCCGCCCCGCTGCCGACCCGGTCCGCCGGCGCCATGGCCCCCGGGCCCGCCCCGCAGCTGCCGACGCGGCCCACCGGCGCCTCGCTCCCCGGCCCGATGGCGGCCCCCGCGCCCGGACAGGCGCCGATGCCGCCGAACCCGGCGGTGCCCGGCGCCGGCTTCGCGCCCCAGCCGCCCACGCCCGCCGCGCCGATGTCGGACCTCGCCCACGGCTTCGGCCCCGGCCCCGTGCCCGGCGCACCGGCGCCCGCGGGTCCCGTGCCCGGCGGGCTGGTCCCCGGAGCTCCCGGCCCCGACGCGCCCGGCGTCGGCTCCACGCAGCCCCTCCAGGCGTTCCGGGCCGAGCAGGGCGGAGCCCCCGCCGGCCCCACCGCCGGACCCGGACTCGGCAACGGCCCCGGCGGCCCGGACGCGCACCGCTGGCCCGGTCCCGGCCTGGACACCTCCTCCCCGTCCACGGCCCGCGTACCGGCCCCCGGACCGTCCGCGCCGCGCCCCGCGCCCGCGCAGGCGAAGTCCGCCCCCGCCAAGAAGAAGGGCCGCTCCAAGGCGGTCCTGATCGGCGGCGGCCTCATCCTGCTGTTCGGCGTGGCCTACGGGGCGGGCCTGCTCCTGAACCACTCCGACGTCCCCAAGGGCACCACCGTCCTCGGCACCGACATCAGCGGCAGCCGTGACGAGGCCGTGGCCAAGCTCCAGACCGCCTTCGGCACCCGCGCCGCCGCCCCGCTCCAGGTCAGCGTCGGCGGCAAGCAGGCCGAGCTGAAGCCGGACAAGGCCGGTCTGAGCCTCGACGCCCAGACCACCGTCCGCAACGCCGCCGGCAGCGACTACAACCCCATCACCGTCATCGGCTCGCTCCTCGGCAACCAGCGCGTCGCCGACCCGGTGATGCCGGTCGACGAGGAGAAGCTCCAGGCGGCCCTCCAGGAGATCGCCGGAACCGCGGGCACCGCCACCGAGGCGACCATCAAGTTCGACACCGGCAAGGCCGTCGCCGTCCCCGGCAAGGCCGGCACCACCCTCGACGTCGACGCCTCCGTCGCCATAGTCACCAAGGCCTTCCGCGACATGGTCGCGACCGGCAAGGCGGCCCCGCCCGAACTGCCCGTCACCACCAAGGCGCCGACCATCGAGCAGGGCGAGATCGACCGGGCGATGAAGGAGTTCGCCGAGCCCGCGATGTCCGCCAACGCCATCGTCAAGATCGGCAACAAGCCCATCGCCTTCGGCGCCAAGTCCCTGCCCAAGATCCTCAGCATGCAGCCCGTGGACGGCCACCTCGTCGAGAAGTACGACCTCGACGCGCTCAAGGCCACCTACGGGAACACCTGGGACGGGATCCTGATCACCCGGGGCACCGGCGAGAAGACCCCGGTCACCCCCCAGGACGTGGCCGGCGCCCTCACCAAGGCCCTGCGCGGCAAGACCACGGCCGAGCGCACCGTGGTCGTCGACACCAACCCCAGCTAGGGCGTACGGCGTACGGCAGTGCCCCCGTCCGGATCCCGGGCGGGGGCACCGTCATGTCCACGGCATGACATCCGTCATGCGCCCCTCACGACGGGCGACACTGCCGCGAGGCACCCCCCGGCGGCGAAGCTCGGTACATGACAACGACCGCGACACGCACCGCGCAGCCCGCCACCGACACCGTGGTGAGCTTCGAGAACGTGACCAAGAGCTACGGCACGGTCCGGGCGGTCGACGGCCTCTCCCTCGCACTCCACCCGGGCGAGACCGTCGCACTCCTCGGCCCCAACGGCGCCGGCAAATCCACCACCCTCGACCTCCTCCTCGGCCTGCGCCCCGCAGACTCCGGCTCCGTCCGGCTCTTCGGCACCACCCCGCGCGAGGCGGTCGCCGCCGGCCGCGTCGGCGCGATGCTCCAGAGCGGCGGCCTCATGGAGGAGGTGACCGTACGGGAGATCGTGGCGCTCGGCTGCGCCCTCCACCCCCGGCCGCACCCGATCGACCAGGTCCTCTCCCGCGCCGGCATCGACAAGATCGCCGACCGCAAGGTCGACAAGCTCTCCGGCGGCCAGGAACAGCGGGTGCGCTTCGCGCTCGCCACCGTCGGCGACAGCGACCTCATCGTGCTCGACGAGCCGACCACCGGCATGGACGTGACCTCCCGCCAGTCCTTCTGGGCCACCATGCGGGAACAGGCCGACCAGGGCCGCACCGTCCTCTTCGCCACGCACTACCTGGAGGAGGCCGACGCGATCGCCGACCGCGTCATCGTCCTCGCCAAGGGCCGCGTCCTCGCCGACGGCACCGCCGCCGAGATCAAGGCGAAGGCCGGAGCCCGGAAGATCACCTTCGACGTGGCCGACGGGACGGACACCACCGGCCTGCGCGAGCTGCCCTTCCTGACGTCCTTCGAGCAGCGCGGCGACACCGTGCGGCTCCAGTCCCGCGACGCCGACGCGACCGTCCACGCCCTGTACGGGCTGGGGCTCTACCCCCGCAACCTGGAGGTCGCGGGCCTCGGCCTGGAACAGGCCTTCATCGCCCTCACCGAGGCCGAGGAGGCCACGAAGTGAACGCCCTCGTCAAGCTCGAGATCATCCGCGCCCTGCGAAACAAGAAGTACCTCTTCTTCACGGTCCTCTACCCGGCCGCCCTCTTCCTGATGCTCGGCGGCACCCTCAACGGGACCACCAAGGTCATGGGCACCGAACTGACCATGCCCGCCTTCTACATGGTCGCCATGGCCTCCTTCGGCGCCCTGACCGCCGTCCTGATGGGCAACAGCGAACGCATCGCCAAGGAACGCGAGAAGGGCTGGGTCCGCCAGCTGCGGCTCACCCCCCTCCCCGGCCGCGGCTACGTGCTCGCCAAGACCGCCGGAGCCGGGGTCCTCTCCCTCCCGGCCATCCTCGTCGTCTTCGCGGTGGCCGCCGCCGTGAAGGACGTACGGTTCGACGCCTGGCAGTGGTTCGCCCTCACCGGCGCCATCTGGGCCGGCAGCCTGGTCTTCGCCGCGCTCGGCGTCGCCATCGGCTACCTGGCGAGCGGGGACACCGTTCGCCCCCTCACGATGCTGGTCTACTTCGGCCTCTCCATCCTCGGCGGCCTGTGGATGCCCACCGCGAACTTCCCGCAGTGGCTCCAGAACATCTGCGAATGGCTCCCCACCCACGCCTACGCGGGCCTCGGCCAGGCCATCGAACTCGGCGGAGCCCCCCACGCGAAGGACGTGGCGATCCTCACGGTGTACTTCGTACTGTTCACCGGTGCGGCCGCCTGGCTGTACCGCAAGGACTCACTGAAGGCGTGACGCCGTGGCGCTGACGAAGGAAGCCGAACAGGTCCCGGGGATCGGGGTCGTGGGGAAGCCGCTGAGCCTCCGCCAGCAGCTGGTGAAGTGCCTGTGGATCGGCATGTGGCTGTTCTACCTGAGCGCGCCCGTCACCGATCTGATCCGCGGCGGGCACTCCACCGGGGCCCGGGTCCTCGGGGCGCTGGGCCTCGCCGCCTTCGTCGCCTGGTACCTGGTGCTGGTCTTCCGCACCGTCCCGCAGATGGCCGTGGAGCGGGTCCTCGTCTCGCTGGCCGTGCTCGCCGCGCAGGCCACGGTCCTGTCGCTGTCGCTGGGCCGCGAATGGCTGGTCCTCTTCGTCTACGTGTCCATCTCCTCCGGCGCCGCACTGCCCGCCGAGGTCTCCCGCTGGACGGTCCCGACCGCCACCGCGCTGCTGACGGCCACCGCCTACGCGGTACCCGGCGGGGACGCCTACCTGGCGGGCCTGCTGATCCCGGCGCTGATGGGCGGCTTCGCGATGGTCGGCATCCGCGCGATGATCCGCACCACCATGGAACTGCGGGAGGCGCGGGCCACGGTGGCGCAGCTCGCCGCCAACGAGGAACGGCTGAGGATGGCCCGCGACCTGCACGACCTGCTGGGTCACTCGCTGTCCCTGATCACGCTCAAGAGCGAGCTGGCCGGACGGATGCTGCCCGACCACCCCGACCGGGCCGCCCAGCAGGTCGCGGACATCGAGCAGGTCAGCCGGCAGGCGCTGGTCGACGTACGCGAAGCCGTCAGCGGCTACCGGCGGCCCACCCTGCCCGGCGAACTCGCCGGCGCCCGGACCGCGCTGGCCGCGGCCGGGGTCGTCGCGAAGCTCCCGGGGGAGGGCGGCGACCTGCCCGGGGAACTGACCGAGGAACAGGAGTCCGCCCTGGCCTGGTCGCTGCGCGAGGCGGTCACCAACGTGGTCCGGCACAGCGGCGCGAAGCGGTGCGCGGTCAGCCTGGAGACGCCGCAGACGCTGGAGGGCCCGGTGGTGGAGCTGACGGTCCGGGACGACGGCGCGGGCGGCCAGGCCGTCCCCGGAAACGGCCTCACGGGCCTGACGGAACGCCTGGAGGCGGTCGGTGGCACCCTGTCGGCGGGCCCGGCGGGCCCGGCCGGCGCGGCCGGCACATCCGGCTTCCGGCTGGTCGCCAGGGTCCCCCTAGGATCGCGGTCATGAGCCCACGACCCATCCGCATCCTGCTGGCGGAGGACCAGTCGATGGTCCGCGAAGCCCTCGCCGCGCTGCTCGGACTGGAGCCGGACATCGAGGTACTGGCGCAGGTCGCCCGCGGCGACGAGGTGGTGGAGGCGGCCCGCGCGCACGACGTGAACGTGGCCCTGCTGGACATCGAGATGCCGGGCAT
Source organism: Streptomyces sp. NPDC002467 (assembly GCF_042889825.1). NCBI lineage: Bacteria > Bacillati > Actinomycetota > Actinomycetes > Kitasatosporales > Streptomycetaceae > Streptomyces > Streptomyces sp. NPDC002467. The sequence continues at coordinate 169,641 of NZ_JBIARJ010000018.1, forward strand.
GACGGGCATAGAGGCGGCCGCGGCGCTGAGCGCGGCGCTCCCGGACATCCGCATCGTCATCCTCACCACCTTCGGCCGCCCCGGGTACCTGCGCGGGGCGATGGAGGCGGGCGCCTCCGCGTTCCTGGTCAAGGACGCGCCGGCCGCGCAGCTGGCGGCGGCCGTGCGGAAGGTCCTGGACGGGGAGCGGGTCATCGACCCCACGTTGGCGGCGGCGGCCCTCGCGGAGGGCGCGAACCCCCTCACGGAACGGGAACGGGAGGTCCTGCGGGCGGCGGAGTCGGGCGCCACCAACGCGGAACTGGCGGCCCGCCTCCACCTCTCGCAGGGCACGGTCCGCAACTACCTCTCGACGGCCATCCAGAAACTGGCCGCGCGCAACCGAGCCGAGGCCGTGCGCGTGGCCCGCGAGAAGGGCTGGCTCTAGCCGGCGCGGCGCCGTTGCCGGGGCGCCGCCCCGGACCCCGGTCCTCAATCGCCGGACGGGCTGAAATTGCCCTGCGGGCAATCCAGCCACTCCGGGCGGGAAATCCAGCCTCGCCGGCGTTTGAGGCGCGGGTCCGGGCAGAGCCCGGGGAACCGGGGGCACCTCCCAGCGGTAGCTGGGGGAGAAAGGGCGGGTGGGGGAAGGGCGGGTGGGGGACAGCCCCGCGCAGCGGCCCGCCCCCGCGCCACGGCTCCGGCCCCGCGCAGCGGATCAGTTCAGGAGGGCGCGGGCCGCCGAGGCCTCGGCTCGGATGCGGGCCGCCGCATCCGCGTCGATCACCGACACCACCTCCGCGTAGGCGTCCAACTCCGCCGCCCCCTCCCGGAAGGAACCCCGTTCCACCAACAGCCGCGCCCGGTCGTACCGCAGCGCCGCCGGGTGCGACGGCAACAGCAGCGACAGCTCCAGCGCCCACAGCGCGACTCCCGAGTGCTCCGGCCGGGCCGAGGCCCACGCGCGGATGTTGTTCAGGATCCGCAGCACGATGTCCAGCGTCCGCGCGGGCGTCCGCGGCCCCGAGGCCAGCTCCGCCGGACCGGCCCCCAGCGACGCGCCGCCCGCGAACGGGTCGACCACCAGGCCCTCCTCCGGGTCCCCGAAGCCCACCACGAAGTGACCCGGCAGGCCCAGCCCGTACACCGGCGCCCCCGCCCGCCGGGCGACCTCCAGCCAGACCACGGACAGCAGGATCGGCAGGCCGCGCCGCCGCCGCAGCACCTCGTGCAGCAGCGAGGACGAGAGGCGGTCGTAGTCCGCCGGGGTGCCGTGGAAGCCCATGCGGCCGCCCAGCAGCTCCGTGACCGCCGAGGCCCACTCCCGCGCGCCCCGCAGCCCGTACGGCAGCATCCCGGCCAGCCGGTCCAGCTCGATCTGCGCCCAGTCCATGACGCGTTCGTCGAGGTCCGGGTCTCCCTCCGCCGCCAGCAACAGGCACAGCACCGCCAGATCGGGCCGCTCCGCCCGGGCCTCCGCCGCGAACTGCTCGCGCCACGGCGAGGTCACGACCCCGCCGCCCGGTAGTGGTGGTACGTGTGGTGCGTCCCGAAGCCGAGGCCGTCGTACAGCGCCCGCGCACCCTCGTTGTCCGTCTCGACCTGGAGCCACGCCGCCGACGCGCCCTCCTCCAGTGCCCGACGCGCCAGCGCCGCCATGACGGCCGTCGCCAGGCCCTCCCGGCGGTGTTCCGGATCCACCGTCACCGCCGCGAAGCCCGCCCAGCGCCCGTCGACGACCAGCCGGCCGATGGCCCGGCCCCCGGGCAGCGCCGCGAACCACACCGACGGCCCCTCCACGAGCATCCGGCGCGCCACCTCCGGGTCGGAGACCTTCCCGTAGCGTCCGAGCCACTCCTCGTCCGGGACGCGGGTCAGACGTACGGACCCGGCCTCGGGCGCCTCGACGTCGGCCACCTGCGCCGGCGCACCGATCCTTACCTCCGCCGACACCTCGGACACCCAGCCGCGCCGCTCCAGCTCCGCGCACAGCAGTTCCTGGGTCCCGGCGGCGCCCGTCGCAGCCTGCACATAGGCCGGAAGGTCACGTTCCGCGTACCAGGAGGTCACTCGGGCGAGTGCATCGTCCAGCGGCATCCCCGGGTCGCCGAGCGGCAGCACGGAGTTGGCCCGCCGGGTGAATCCGGCGGCCGCCCGCAGCGTCCACTCGCCGAGCGGCTCGCTCTCCAGCGGCTGCCAGGACCGCGCCGCGACCCGCGAAAGCTCCTCGAAGGAGGTCGCCGGACCCCGTCTGCGGGCCGGCGCCGGGGGCACGACCTTGCCCGCGACCAGCGCGGATTCCGCGATGCGGACGGATTCGCCGCTCTTTCGTGTGATCAGCAGCACACCCTGTTCCCAGGATGTGAGAACTCCGATGGTGTCCGTGAACTGGGGTGATCCGCCCACATCGCCTTCAGTCCGCCGTACGGACACTCGTTTGCCCACGTCAGCGGGGGTGATACGGACCTCCAGCAGTCCGCCCGCAGTGAATTCCACAGCTCTGTCCGCCCCTCCTGTTCGGATCGTGCCCGGGAACGGAGATACTAGGTGTGGGCATCGACGACGCCGCGCTCCCGCGCGATTTGGACAGCCCTACCGAGGAGGAACGAGAGCGTGACCTACGTCATCGCGGAGCCTTGTGTCGACGTCAAGGACAAGGCATGCATCGAAGAGTGCCCCGTCGACTGCATCTACGAGGGCCAGCGGTCCTTGTACATCCACCCGGACGAGTGCGTCGACTGTGGTGCGTGTGAGCCGGTCTGCCCGGTCGAGGCCATCTTCTACGAGGACGACACCCCGGAGGAGTGGAAGGACTACTACAAGGCGAACGTCGAGTTCTTCGACGAGCTCGGTTCGCCCGGTGGCGCTTCCAAGCTGGGCCTGATCGAGCGCGATCACCCCTTCATCGCTGCGCTGCCCGCCGGCATCAACGGCGAGCACTGACCTTTCGGTCAGAAGCGCCCCTCGGTCCCGTACGGCCTGCCGGCCGCACGGGACCGAGGCGTTTTCCGACCCGCTACCAGCCAGTACCGAGAGAGAGCAGAGACCACCGTGGCCGCAGTATCCGACCGTCTTCCCGCCTTCCCGTGGGACAAGCTGGAGCCCTATAAGGCCACGGCTGCGGCCCACGCGGACGGCATCGTCGACCTGTCGGTCGGCACCCCCGTGGACCCGGTCCCGGAGCTGATCCAGAAGGCACTGGTCGGCGCCGCCGACTCCCCGGGCTACCCGACGGTGTGGGGCACGCCCGCCCTGCGCGACGCGATCACCGGCTGGGTGCGCGGCCGCCTCGGCGCGAGCGCCGCCGGGCACCGCAACGTCCTGCCCGTCGTCGGCTCCAAGGAACTGGTGGCCTGGCTGCCGCCCCAGCTCGGACTCGGCGCGGGCGACAAGGTGGCCTACCCCCGGCTCGCCTACCCCACGTACGAGGTCGGCGCGCGGCTCTGCGGCGCCGAGGCCGTCGTCTACGACGACCCGACCGAGCTCGACCCGGCCGGCGTGAAGCTGCTGTGGCTCAACTCCCCGTCCAACCCCACCGGGAAGGTCCTCTCCAAGGAGGAGCTGATCCGGATCGTGGCCTGGGCGCGCGAGCACGGCATCCTGCTCTTCAGCGACGAGTGCTACCTGGAGCTGGGCTGGGAGGCCGAGCCCGTCTCCGTCCTGCACGACGAGGTCTGCGGCGGCTCGTACGAGGGCATCGTCTCCGTCCACTCCCTCTCCAAGCGCTCCAACCTGGCCGGCTACCGCGCCGCCTTCATCGCCGGCGACGCGGCGGTCCTCGGCGAACTGCTGGAGATCCGCAAGCACGGCGGCATGATGACCCCGGCGCCCGTCCAGGCCGCCACGGTCGCCGCGCTCGGCGACGACGCGCACGTCGAGGAACAGCGGGTCCGCTACGCCGCCCGCCGCGCGGCCCTGCGCGCGGCGCTGGAGGCCCACGGCTTCCGCGTCGAGCACAGCGAGGCCAGCCTGTACCTGTGGGTGACCCGGGACGAGCCGTGCTGGGACACCGTCGCCCACCTCGCGCAGCTGGGCATCCTGGTCGCGCCGGGCGACTTCTACGGCGAGGCGGGCGCCCGCTTCGTCCGCGTCGCGTTCACCGCCACCGACGAGCGGGTCGAGGCGGCGGTCAAGCGCCTGGCGGGCTGACGCGCCCCCGCCGCCCTCACACGCCCGAAGGGGCCGGGAGTTCGTGCTCCCGGCCCCTTCGGTGTTCCTGCGTTCCTGCGTCCGTACGCCGATCAGCCGAGCGGCAGCCCGCCGGGCAGCCCACCCGGCAGGCCGCCGGGCAGCGATCCGAGCGGCAGCTCCTGCGCGCCGGGCACGGGCAGCCCGCCGAGCAGACCGCCCGCCTGGCCGGCCACGTCGGCGGCCGGGACGGCCTTGGTGGCGGTGCCCGTGGCCGCGGACGCGGTCTCGGCGGCCGACGCGGTGGCGTCGGCGGCGTCCGGGGCGGTCAGGGCGCCCAGCTGCTGCACGGGCTCCAGGCCGGCGGCACTGGCCGCGCCGGCCGCACCGACCACGGGCGCTGCCCCGGCTGCGACGAGCAGCGCGGCACGGGCGATCCGACGGGTCAGGGGGAGGGACATGATGCTCCTAAGCGGTAGCGGCTGAGTACGCCGTGTACAACCGCTCGTGGGGGGCCGCGAGTTGCGGAGCCCCCGGGTAAAGGATCGGTAACGCATCGTTTAATCGGCTTCCGCGAAAAGCCCATTGAATGCGCGCCGACCAGGGCTTCTTTCGGGCTCGGGCCCCTTCGGCCCGCCCACCGGCTCACCCCCCAGCGGGTGACGGCCCGCACGCCTGACCGGACCCGCGGCCTGTGGGCGTGCGGCCGCTGCGCGGGGCCTTCCCCCACCCGCCCTTCCACCGTTCCCCGGGGCTCCGCCCCGGACCCCGGTCCTCAAACGCCGGACAGGCCGGAAAATCCAGCCTCGCCGGCCGGGCCACGGAACACCGGCCCAGCGGTCCCAGCGGATCAGCGGGCGGTGAAGATCCGCACGTCGTCCGGTCCCGTGCTCAGCGGATCGCCGGAGCCCGACTTGCCCGGCACCTTGTCGACCCAGCGCCCCTTGTTCTCGCCCGCGATCCATGCCTTGCCGTCGTACCCGACCCGCGTGATGTTCAGCTTCGCCGCGTTCGCCACGGCCCAGTGCGCGACCTCCCAGCCGCGCTGCCGGTCGACCGTGCCCTTCTTGTCCGTCACCGGCACGGCCACCTCCGTCCGGTCCGCCGGACCCGAGCGGCCCAGCGAGGACGCGGGCGGACCGAGCTGCGCCGCCGCCTTGGGCCCGAACACCCGGGTCAGCTCGCTCTTCACCTTCTCCGGATCGCCCGACCCGGGCTGCGGGGCGGGGCCGGTGCAGGTCAGCGTCCCCGGCGCGTTGCCCGTGAACGCCGCCGCGAGCAGCGTCGCGTCCGGCTCGTGCTTCGCGTACGCCTGCGGGAAGCCGCTGAGCTGGACCTGCTGCGCCGCCTCCGTCAGGGGCAGCCGGGCCCAACCCCTGACATCCTTGAGCCGGTCGTAGAAGATTCCGGCCGAGTACACGGGGTCCTGGATCTGCGCGGGCGTGCCCCAGCCCTGCGAGGGCCGCTGCTGGAACAGGCCCAGCGAGTCCCGGTCGCCGTGGTCGAGGTTGCGCAGCGCCGACTCCTGCATCGCGGTGGCCATGGCTATCGTCACCGCCCGCTCGGGCATCGGCTTGCCCGTGCCGACCACCGCGATCGTCGCCGCGTTCCCCGCCTGCTCGGGAGTCATCGCGTACGACTCGCCCTCGCCGCCGCCCTCGCCTCCGTCCGCGGCCGTGACGACGCAGTGCGGCGCACCCATGCCGCCCGTGGAGTCCTGCTGGACGGCGAAGTAGCCGATGACCGCGAGCAGCACGAGCAGGCCGGCGGCGGCCCGCAGCAGCCGGCGGCGGCGACGGGGGCGGGAGTGATCGCTCTGGGACACGCGGCCCACCGTACTTGAGCCACATGACGCGTCCACCGGGCGGACGTGGAAGGTTCGCCACACCCCGGGGCGTTAGGGTCAGAGGCATGTCCGAATCCGAGCTGGACCTCACCCTGGACGCCGCCGAGCTGACCGCCCGGCTCGTCGACATTCCGTCCGTGAGCGGCGACGAGAAGGTGCTCGCCGACCTCGTGGAACACGCGCTGCGCGCACTGCCGCACCTCACCGTGGACCGTTTCGGAAACAACGTCGTGGCCCGCACGAACCTCGGCCGCGCCGAGCGCGTCGTACTCGCCGGCCACCTCGACACCGTGCCGATCGCCGACAACGTTCCGTCCCGCCTCGACGAGAACGACGTCCTGTGGGGCTGCGGCACCACCGACATGAAGTCCGGCGTCGCCGTGCAGCTGCGCATCGCGGCCACCGTGCCCGAGCCGAACCGCGACCTCACCTTCGTCTTCTACGACCAGGAAGAGGTCGCCGCCGACCTCAACGGCCTCGGCAAGGTCGCCGAAGCCCATCCCGACTGGCTGACCGGTGACTTCGCGGTGCTCCTAGAGCCCTCCAACGCCGAGGTCGAGGGCGGCTGCCAGGGCACCCTGCGCGTCCTGCTGCGCACGACCGGCGAGCGCGCCCACTCCGCCCGCAGCTGGATGGGCTCCAACGCCATCCACGCCGCCGGCCCGATCCTGGCCCGGCTGGCGGCGTACGAGCCGCGCAAGCCCGTCATCGACGGCCTGGAGTACCACGAGGGCCTCAGCGCGGTCCGCATCGAGGGCGGCGTCGCCAACAACGTCATCCCCGACGCGTGCACGGTCACGGTCAACTTCCGCTATGCCCCGGACCGCAGCGAGGCCGACGCGGTCGCGCACGTCCGTGAGGTCTTCGCGGACTGCGACATCGCCGAGTTCGTGATCGACGACTCGTCGCCCGGCGCCCTCCCCGGCCTCTCCCACCCCGCCGCCGCGGCGTTCATGGAGGCCGTCGGGGGCCACGCCATGCCGAAGTTCGGCTGGACGGACGTCTCCCGCTTCAGCGCTCTAGGCGTCCCGGCCGTCAACTACGGTCCGGGCGACGCCCTGCTGGCCCACAAGGTCGACGAGCGCGTGGAGACGAAGGCGATCCTGCACTGCGAGGAACGACTCCGCGCCTGGCTGACCGACTGAATTCCGCTTCCCGTCACCTTCGTGCGCCTACCCTGATCCAACGATCAGCAGGAGGGAGCACATCATGGGCAACCCCGAGAGTTCCGCCCGTCGTCGGCCCGAGGAGCAGCAGCTCGGGCCGGTGCTGCGGAGGCGGAGCCAGGTGCAGGCGGGCAGCACGACGGACCAGCGGCTGCTGGACTCCGCCGGGCCCTCCGAGTGGGTGCACACCGATCCCTGGCGGGTCCTGCGCATCCAGTCGGAGTTCATCGAGGGCTTCGGCACGCTGGCCGAGCTGCCGCCCGCGATCAGCGTGTTCGGGTCGGCCCGCACCGCCGCGGGCACGGCCGAGTACGAGGCGGGCGTGCGGATCGGCAGCGCGCTGGTCGACGCGGGCTTCGCGGTGATCACGGGTGGCGGACCGGGCGCGATGGAAGCGGCCAACAAGGGCGCCCGCGAGGCGGGCGGCATCTCGGTCGGCCTCGGCATCGAGCTGCCCTTCGAGCAGGGCCTGAACCAGCACGTCGACCTGGGCCTGAACTTCCGGTACTTCTTCGTCCGCAAGACGATGTTCGTGAAGTACAGCCAGGGCTTCGTCGTCCTGCCGGGCGGCCTCGGCACCCTGGACGAGCTGTTCGAGGCGCTGACCCTGGTCCAGACGCAGAAGATCACCCGCTTCCCGATCGTGCTGTTCGGATCGGAGTACTGGAGCGGCCTGGTCGACTGGCTGCGGAACACGGTCATCGCGCAGGGCAAGGCCTCCGAGAAGGACCTGTACCTCTTCCACGTCACGGACGACGTGGACGAGGCGATCGCCCTGGTGACGAAGGAAGTCGGCAAGTAACCCCGTCGGGGGGGCGGCCCCCCCGCCCCCCCCCCCCCCGCCCGGCCCCCCCGGTTTAGCCCCGCCCCGGGGGGGGGGGCCGGGGGCCCGGGGGGGGCCCCCGGGCCCGGGGGGCG
>NZ_JBIARJ010000018.1:177687-208887 GCF_042889825.1 Streptomyces sp. NPDC002467
CACCCGTCCGCCGCCCCGACGGCGCTCCGCGCCGTTTTCAGCCCGTCCGGCGTTTGAGGACCGGGGTCCGGGGCGGAGCCCCGGGGAACGGTGGAAGGGCGGGTAGGGGACGGCTCCGCGCAGCGGTACCCCGGCCCGGGCGGCATCGGGGGCCGGGCGTGCGCCGGGGCACCTCCTCGGGCGTCGCACCCGGTGCGGTACCGGCAAGGCGAGCGGGTCGCGTTCGACGCCCTGCGGGGGCGCCCCACCGCACACCCGACCCCGACCGCGCGGGAGTGTCACGAGGGCCGGAAACGCCGGGCACGCGGGGGCACCCGGTCCGCACTTGTCCCCGAAGGGAACCGTCAGGCCAGGCCTCGGCGGGCCACCGCCGGGGGGCGGTGGCCCTGGATCGACGCGACCATGTCGAGGATCTGCCGGGTCTCGGCGACCTCGTGCACGCGGTAGACCCGCGCCCCGAGCCAGGCCGAGACGGCCGTCGTGGCCAGGGTCCCCAACAGGCGTTCCTTGACCGGCCGGTCGAGCGTCTCGCCGACGAAGTCCTTGTTGGACAGGGAGACCAGGACCGGCCAGCCCGTCGCCGTCATCTCGTCCAGCCGGCGCGTTGCCTCCAGCGAGTGGCGGGTGTTCTTCCCGAAGTCGTGGCCGGGGTCGATCATGATCGCGTCCCGCCGGACGCCCAGCGCGGCGGCCCGTTCGGCGAGGCCGACCGTGACCTCCAGGATGTCGGCCATGACGTCCTCGTACTCGACGCGGTGCGGCCGCGTCCGCGGCTCCGCCCCGCCCGCGTGGGTGCAGACAAGCCCGGCCCCGTAACGCGCCGCGACCTCCGCCAGCTTGGGGTCCACCCCGCCCCACGCGTCGTTCAGGAGGTCCGCCCCGGCCTCGCAGACCGCCTCGCCGACCTCGTGCCGCCAGGTGTCCACGCTGATCACCACGTCGGGGTGGCGGCGGCGGACCTCGGCGACGAAGCCGACCGTACGGCGGGCCTCCTCGGCCGCGTCCACGTGTTCGCCCGGGCCCGCCTTGACCCCGCCGATGTCGATGATCGCGGCGCCCTCGGCGACCGCCTGCTCGACCCGGTCCAGGGCCGGTTCGTCGAGGAACGTCGCGCCCTGGTCGTAGAAGGAGTCCGGGGTGCGGTTCACGATGGCCATGATCACCGGTTCATGGGTGTCGAACTCGCGCCTGCCCAGTCGCAGCATCCTGCTCTTTCCTCCTTCGGCGGCCCCCCCGCCTCATCTGCGACCTTAACCTGAGGGTCGGAGTCTCTCGTGGGGAGTGATCGTGTTCTTCTTCTTGATGATCGCGCTGGTCGTGGTCGTGGCGGCGGTCACCCTGGCGGTGATCGGCGGGGGCTCGGAGGCGGTCCTGCCGGAAGCGGAACCGGACCGGGTGGCCGACGCGCTGCCGGAGACCCGGCCCGTCGTAGGGGCGGACATCGACGCGCTGCGGCTGCCCGTCGCGGCGCGCGGGTACCGGATGTCCGAGGTGGACGACGTACTGGACCGGCTGGCGGCGGAGCTGGCGGAGCGCGACGCGCGGATCGCCCAGCTGACGGCCCGGGTCGAGGCCGAACCGCAGGACGCGGTTCCGGCGGGCCAGGTCGACCTCACGAAGCACGCCGAGTGATGGGCGCCGCGGTCGCGGGCCCGGACGGGGCGCTGCGCTGCCCGTGGGCTCTGTCCACGGGGGCCACCGGAGAATACGTCGAGTACCACGACACCGAGTGGGGCCGCCCCGTCCACGGCGACGACGCGTTGTACGAGCGGCTGTGCCTGGAGGCCTTCCAGTCGGGCCTGTCGTGGATCACGATCCTGCGGCGGCGGGAGGGCTTCCGGAAGGCCTTCGCGTCGTTCGAGATCGCGGCGGTCGCGGAGTTCGGGCCGGCGGACGCGGAGCGGCTGCTGGCGGACGAGGGGATCATCCGCAACCGGGCCAAGATCGAGGCGACGCTGGCCAACGCGAAGGTGCTCGCCGGGTGGGAGCCGGGCGAGCTGGACGCGCTGATCTGGTCGTACGCCCCGGAGGAGCCCGGTCCGGCCCCGCGCACCATCGCCGACGTCCCGGCGGTCACCGACGGGTCCACGGCGCTGGCGAAGGCGCTGAAGAAGGCCGGGATCCGGTTCGTCGGACCCACGACGGCCTACGCGCTGATGCAGGCCTGCGGGCTGGTCAACGACCACCTGGCCGACTGCGCCTCCCGCGAGGTCCGGGCCTCGCGGGAGACTGGCTCTCAGCGGCCCAGGTAGTTCGGCGGCTGCTTCGCGAGGAAGGCCTGGACGGCGATGGCGTGGTCCTCGGAGGCGCCCGCGCGGGTCTGCAGGACGTCCTCGTGCTCCAGCGCCTCGGCGAGGGAGTGCGAGGCCCCGTAGGCCAGGGACTCCTTCAGCGCGGCGTAGGCGACGGTCGGGCCGGAGGCCAGGGCGCGGGCCACGGCCTCGGCCTCGGCGCGCAGGGACTCCGCGGGCACCAGGCGGTTGACGATGCCGAGCTCGAACGCCTCCTGCGCCTTGATCGAGCGCGGGAAGAGCAGCAGGTCCGAGGCGCGGGAGGCGCCGATCAGGCGGGGGAGGGTCCAGGAGACCCCGGAGTCGGCGGTCAGCGCGACCCCGGCGAACGAGGTGTTGAAGGACGCGGTGTCGGCGACGACGCGGAAGTCCGCCGCCAGCGCGAAGCCGAAGCCGGCTCCGGCCGCGACGCCGTTCACGGCGGCCACCACGGGCTTGGGCATCTCGGTGAGGGCGCGGACGATCGGGTTGTAGTGCTCGGAGACCGTGCTCATGGTCAGCGTGGTGCCGCTCTCGCGGTCCGAGGCGAGGTTCCCGATGTGCTCCTTGAGGTCCTGGCCCACGCAGAAGGCCCGGTCGCCGGACGCGGTGAGCAGGACGGCCCGTACCGCGGTGTCGGCGGCCGCGGCCCGGACCGCGTCGCGCAGGGCGACCTTGGCCTCGGTGTTCATCGCGTTCATCGCGTCCGGGCGGTTGATCGTGATGGTCGCGAGTCCGTCGGTCACTTCGTAGAGCACGCTGTCGGCCATGGCAGGGGGTCCCCCTTCGTCGCGGGCTTGACTACCGGCCGGTACCGGCCGGTGCAAGGGCCAGCATGGCGGACCCGGAGGCGCCCGCACATGTGATGTGCGTCAAAGAAAGGGCACCGCGCGAGGGCGAAGTATCGCAGGCGGGTCCCCGAAATGAGTGGTTTTGGTCGAGCGCGTTGCCGAAGCGTTCACCGTTGAGGTTGGTCATCGGGTCCTGACATGCGGGATAATGGCCGGGAAGCAATGTGTTCGATGCCGGGTACTAGGCGCCTGAACGGGGCCGTCGGCTGACGATGAGCTGGTTTCAGGAAGGGGAACGAGCATGGCGGCCATGAAGCCGCGGACGGGCGACGGCCCGCTCGAGGTCACCAAGGAGGGGCGGGGCATCGTCATGCGCGTACCGCTCGAGGGCGGCGGTCGGCTTGTCGTCGAGCTGACCCCCGACGAGGCGGACGCCCTGGGTGACGCCCTGAAGAAGGTCGTCGGCTGACACGTCGGCACCAACTGCATTCCGCATTCTCTGCGCTGCCCCGATCGCTCCGTGCGGTCGGGGCAGCGTTGCGTCCGGGACCGGATATTTGGTGTATTCGGCGTATTTGGGCGTACCCGATCTTCGGAGATGTGACGTGACGTTCTCCCCGCCCGTGCCGCCCCCCTTCGTGGACTGCACTCCCCGCGAGAAGGCGGCACGGGTCCTCACCGACGCGCTGGCGCCGGCGAACCTGGTCGTGGCCTTGCTCCTGCTGATCGGCTGGTTCAGCACCGGGTCCTGGTCCGGCCTCGGCTGGGGGCTGCTCGCCGCCCTGTTCTGCGGGGTGGTCCCGATCGGGATCATCGTCCTCGGGGTGAAGCGGGGCGCGCTCACCGACCAGCACATACGGGTCCGGCGCCAGCGGATGGTCCCGATGGCGCTGAGCCTGGTCTCCGTCGTCGTCGGGATCGGCCTGCTGTACGCGCTCGGCGCCCCGGCGGACGTCTTCGCGCTCGTCGTCGCGATGCTCGTCGGGCTGCTCTCTTCCCTCGCCGTGACGGTGGGCTGGCAGATCTCCATCCACATGTCGGTGGCCGGCGGCACCGTGATGATATTGCTGCTCGCCTTCGGACCGGTGGTCCTCCCGGCGGCCCTGCTCGCCGCCGCCGTCGGCTGGTCCCGGCTCGTGTTGAAGGCGCACACGCCGGCCCAGATCCTCGCGGGCACCGCGCTGGGCGGCACGGCGGCCCTGACCTTCGCGCTGCTGCGCTGACGGGGCCGGGACGGACGGCCTGCGGCCTACCGGCTCAGCGGCGTACGGCGCACAGCAGCCCGTCGCCCACCGGGAGCAGCGCGGACTCCAGTGCCGGGCTCTCCCGGACGCTCCGCAGCAGCTCGCGGACGCGGAGCACCTCCACCGGCTGGGCCGCGGAGTCGACCGTGCGGCCGTCGGAGAACACCCCCTCGAAGCAGACCAGTCCGCCGGGTCGCAGCAGGCGCAACGATTCGGCGAGGTAGTCGAGGGACTCGGTCGGGTCCCCGTCGCAGAAGACGAGGTCGTACCCGCCGTCCGCGAGCCGGGGCAGGACGTCGAGGGCGCGGCCCGGGATGAAGCGGGCGCGGTTGCCGGCGAAACCTGCGGCGCGGAAGGCCTGGCGGGCGAAGGCCTGCCGGTCCGGTTCGGGATCCACCGTGGTCAGCACCCCGTCGGGGCGCATTCCGTGGAGGAGGTGGATGCCGGAGACGCCGGTGCCGGTGCCGATCTCGGCGACCGCCTTGGCGTCCGCGGTGGCGGCCAGCAGGCGCAGCGCGGCCCCGGTGCCGGGGGAGACGGAGCGCAGGCCCGCTTCCCTGGACCGGTCGCGGGCCCACCGCAGAGCGTCGTCCTCGGCGACAAACGCGTCGGCGAACGCCCAGCTCGTCTGCCGGTTGCCGGTAATGACCCTCTCCTGTCCCCATAGTTGGCGCAACGGTGACTGTATCCGTTGACGTCGGGAACCCGCAGATGGGACCGGGCGTTGTGAAGGGTGGAGACGGGATCAGAAGGGGCGCTGCCGGGCAGATCGACGCCTTCGGCCCCTGTGTGACCTAAGACCCGCGTAAAGATACTGCAAAAAGGCTTATCCGGAGCTGACAGAGGGGGTGGCTATGGTAGGGACTCCGCTGGACACCACCAGAGCCGACAGGGGAGGTGCGGCTGCGCCTGTGGATCGTGGAGGCGTGTTCAGACGCTTCTTCTGGTCGGCCGGTGAGCCGAAATCCGTGACCTACATTGCTGACAGCTTCCACACCGCCACCGCAACCACCGCGACCTTCGCCGCCGATGCGGGCTCGCAGGCGTGGACCCCTCCCTCATGGGAGGAGATCGTCAGCACGCACAGCGCGCGGGTCTACCGCCTTGCCTACCGTCTGACGGGCAACCAGCACGACGCCGAGGACCTGACCCAGGAGGTCTTCGTCCGCGTCTTCCGCTCGTTGTCCACGTACACGCCCGGCACCTTCGAGGGCTGGCTGCACCGCATCACCACGAACCTGTTCCTCGACATGGTCCGCCGCAAGCAGCGGATCCGGTTCGACGCGCTCGGCGACGACGCCGCCGAGCGGCTGCCGAGCCGCGAGCCCTCCCCGCAGCAGGTCCTGCACGACACCCACTTCGACGCCGACGTCCAGCAGGCGCTCGACACCCTCGCGCCCGAGTTCCGCGCCGCCGTGGTGCTCTGCGACATCGAGGGCCTGTCGTACGAGGAGATCGCCGCGACCCTCGGAGTGAAGCTCGGCACCGTCCGCAGCCGCATCCACCGCGGCCGTTCACACCTGCGCAAGGCGCTCAAGCACCGGTCCCCCGAAGTCCGTGCGCAGCAGCGCGCGCTGGCGGGGGCGGCGGTGGGCGCACCCGGTGCCGGGGGAGAGGGCGGAGCCGAGTGAGCGGAGTCGGTCCTTCCCCCGCCGAGCACCACCTGGGCGACAGGCTCGCCGCCCTGGTGGACGGGGAGCTGAAACACGACGCCCGCGAGCGGGTGCTGGCCCACCTGGCCACGTGCCCCAAGTGCAAGGCCGAGGCCGACGCGCAGCGCCGGCTGAAGAGCATGTTCGTGGAGAGCGCGCCGCCGCCGCTGTCCGCCGGGCTGCTGGCGCGGCTCCAGGGGCTGCCGGGCGGTGGTCCCGACGGCCCGTCGGGCGCCATGGGGTCGACCGGCGGGCCGGGTCCGTCGGGAGCGGCGGGCGACCAGCCGACCGATCCCTTCGGCTCGTTCGCGTACGCCCTGGCGCGGTCGGGCGTCCCGTCGCAGCCGTCGGGCTTCCGCATCCACGAAGTCGCCCGCCCGCGCCGCCGGTTCGCCTACGTCGCGGCGGGAGCGGTGTCGCTGGCCGCGCTCGCCCTGGGCGGGACGCTGCCGATGGACACCGTCGAGCCGAACGTACGGGGGGAACAGCCCGCGCCCGCCTCCCGGCCCGGCCCCGTGGTCTCCGTCGCCGACGCCGCCGTCCGTGACCGCGACCGCGACCGCGAGCGGGACCGGGGTCGCGAGCCGGTGCCGCCGCCCGGCATCGGCCCGACCCTCCTGTCGACCCTCGCGACCCCGCTGCCGCCGCTGCACCCCAGCCCGCCGGCCACACCCCGACCGGTCTCCCTGCTGCGCTGACCCGGGACCTGATTGAATCTGCGGCACATGCGCATAGGTAGGCGGGGAGCGCCCATGGCCGACAGGCAGCAGACCGAACCGGCTCCGTCGTGGTGGAGCCGGCCCGAGGGCACGGCCGAAGGCCGCCACGACACGGTTCCGGCCCCCAGGCCCGAAGGCCGGCCGGAGGTTGGTCCCGAGGACGGTTCCGAGGGCGCGGCTTCCGGCGCGTCCGGGGACCGCACCGCGGAGGCGGCGGGAGTCGGGGACGCGGAGCGGCCCCGCGCCGTCCGGTACGACCCGTGGGGCACCCAGCCCCTCCAGGCGCCCCTCCAGGTGGTGGACCGCGGCCGGGAGCGGCGCGGGTTCGGGCTCTGGCAGGTCGTCGCCCTCGCCGTGGGCACGGCCCTGCTCGCGGGCGGTGTCGGCGGGTACCTCGGCGTGCTCGCCGAGCGACAGAGCAGCACCCGGCTGGAGCTCCCCCAGGCGGGCGTCGCGGACAAGGGCCGGGCGCCCGACAGCGTGGCCGGGATCGCGGCCACCGCACTGCCCGGGGTCGTGACCCTGCACGTGCGGAGCGCGAAGGGCGGCGGCACGGGCACCGGGTTCGTACTCGACCAGCAGGGCCACATCCTGACCAACAACCACGTCGTCGCCGACGCCAAGGAGATAGCGGTCACCTTCGGCACCGGCGAGAGCGTCACCGCCGAGTTGGTCGGCCGCGACTCCGGATACGACCTGGCCGTGGTCAAGGTCAGCGGCGTGCGCGGGCTCCAACCCCTGAGCCTCGGCAACTCCGAGAACGTGCGGGTCGGCGACCCGGTGGTGGCCATCGGCGCCCCCTTCGACCTCTCCAACACCGTCACGGCCGGCATCATCAGCGCCACCGGGCGGCCCGTCACCGCGGGCGGGGACAAGGGCGACGGCAGCGACATCAGCTACGTCGACGCACTGCAGACCGACGCCCCCATCAACCCCGGCAACTCCGGCGGCCCGCTCCTCGACGCCAAGGCCCACGTGGTCGGCATCAACAGCGCGATCCGCGGCGCGGACAAGGACGACCCCGACCGGCAGGGCGGCTCCATCGGCCTCGGCTTCGCCATCCCCATCAACCAGGGCAAGCGCGTCGCCGAGGAACTCATCCGCACCGGCCACGCCACGCACCCCGTGATCGGGGTCACCCTCGACATGGAGTACACGGGCGACGGAGCCCGGGTCGGGGACAAGGGCGAGGACGGCAAGCCGTCCGTGGTCGCCGGCGGGCCCGGCGCGCGCGCCGGGATCAAGGCCGGCGACGTCATCACCAAGGTGGACGGACAGCGCGTGCGCGGCGAGGACGAGCTGATCATCAAGATCAGGTCCCACCGCCCGGGCGACAAGCTGACGCTGACCGTACGGCGCGGGGGCCGGGAGGAGACCCTGGAGGTCGTCCTGGGGTCGGCGAACGGCTCGTGAGCACCGCATGACGGCGGGGTGAAACCGGTACGGGCCGAGCACGCAGGTATGGGCGTGCGGACAAGGGCGGGTACCGTGTGTGCGGGCCCGCAGTGAGAGAGACCGAGGAGCGGCAGGGTGTTCAACGACATAGGCGCACTCGAACTCGTCACGATCGTGGTGCTCGCGATCCTGGTCTTCGGCCCGGACAAGCTGCCCAAGGTGATCCAGGACGTCTCCGGGGTCATCCGGAAGATCCGCGCGTTCTCCGACAGCGCCAAGCAGGACATCCGCTCCGAGCTCGGCCCGGAATTCAAGGACTTCGAGTTCGAGGACCTGAACCCGAAGACGTTCATCCGCAAGCAGCTGACGGAGAACGAGGACCTCAAGGAGATCCGCAGCAGCTTCGACCTCCGCAAGGAGCTGCACGACGTCACCGACGCCGTCAACGGCAAGGAGGCCGACGCGGCCGCCGCTTCGGCCGGCGCCTCCGCCACGCCCGCCGGCACCGGCCCCGACCTGCTGAAGAAGCCCGCCTCCCCGCCCGCCGAGCAGCGCGCCCGCTTCGACGCCGACGCCACGTAGGGGCTGCGCTTGCCCGCCGATCCCGGGTCCGGTGGCTATCCTCCATCTGTCCGGATGTAGGACGCCCGAGGGGGGCGGGCCGTTCCGGACCCCACGGAACGAGAGGCCGCCCCATGGAGACGACGAGCAGTAGCCGGGTAGGTGCGCAAGCCCCCGAGGCCACCGCGCCCGCCCCCGCCGCCGAACCCGCGCAGGATCCGCAGAACGCCCCGCAACAGCCGCAGCAGGCGCAGCCGCCGCAGGAGGGCGCCGCGCCCGTCCCGGCG
Source organism: Streptomyces sp. NPDC002467 (assembly GCF_042889825.1). NCBI lineage: Bacteria > Bacillati > Actinomycetota > Actinomycetes > Kitasatosporales > Streptomycetaceae > Streptomyces > Streptomyces sp. NPDC002467. The sequence goes on from NZ_JBIARJ010000018.1 coordinate 186,607, forward strand.
GCCCGCCGGACCGTCGAGGGCTACCTGAGGGCCGAGTTCCCCTGGTACGGGCTGGACGGGGCCTTCACGGGCCCCCGCTGGCTCATGCAGGTCGGGACCGGCGCCGACGGCACCGTCGAGCACGGCTCCACCGGCCACGGCGACGAGCCGTCCGCGCGGGGCGAGATCGCCACCGGCGAGAAGGAGCGCTTCGCAGTGGTCGTCACGGTCGCGAGCAACCCGCTGCGCCGCAGCGGAGACGGCACCGGCGTCCTGGAGGCCACCTCGGTCTCCTCGGCGGCCTGGCTGGCCGGCTCCGGACTGCTGGCCTACAGCTGGCCCGGCCAGATGGACCACGCCCTGCGCAACGACTGGCTCGACCAGCAGACCGAGGCCGCGTGGGAACTCGCCGACGATCTCGACGGCGAGGACTGGTCGACGCTGTCGCTGCCGGTGGACGGGGAGCCGACGCCGTTCCACTACCGGGAGTCCGAGTTCGGGTGGGTGCTCGCCGGGTCCACGCGGGGCGGTGTGCATCTGGGGGCGTACGGGCGGGGGATGAGCGCGTACGGGCTCGGGTTCTCGGTCATCGCGGATCTCGGCGCGTACGAGTAGTCCGGGTTACGGGTACGGGAAAGGGCACCGCTGGTCGGCGGTGCCCTTTTCGCTGCGCGGCCCGGTGCGGGCCGGTGGTCGGGTTGTGCCCACCCGTTCCGCCCCAGCGGAACGACTGCCCACAACCCGTCTCAGAACTTGTTCTTCGGGGTGATGCCCAGGGACATGCCGGAGAGGCCTCGGGCTCGGCCGCCCAGTTTGCCGGCGATCGCGCGCAGGGCCGCGCCGGCCGGGGAGTCCGGGTCCGCCAGGACGACCGGCTTGCCCTCGTCGCCGCCCTCGCGCAGGCGCACGTCGATCGGGATGGAGCCGAGCACCGGGACGGTCGCGCCGACCGTCTTCGTCAGGCCGTCGGCCACCTTCTGGCCGCCGCCCGAGCCGAACACGTCGACCATCTCGTCGCAGTGCGGGCACGGCAGGCCCGACATGTTCTCGACGACGCCGACGATCTTCTGGTGGGTCTGCACGGCGATCGAGCCGGCCCGCTCCGCGACCTCGGCCGCGGCCTGCTGCGGGGTGGTGACCACGAGGATCTCGGCGTTCGGGACCAGCTGCGCCACCGAGATGGCGATGTCGCCCGTACCCGGCGGGAGGTCCAGCAGCAGCACGTCCAGGTCGCCCCAGAACACGTCCGCGAGGAACTGCTGGAGCGCGCGGTGCAGCATCGGGCCGCGCCACACCACGGGCGCGTTGCCCGGGGTGAACATGCCGATGGAGATGACCTTCACGCCGTTCGCGGACGGCGGCATGATCATGTTCTCGACCTGGGTGGGGCGGCCGTCGACGCCCAGCATGCGCGGCACGCTGTGGCCGTAGATGTCCGCGTCGACCACGCCGACCTTCAGACCGTCCGCCGCCATCGCGGCGGCCAGGTTGACGGTGACCGAGGACTTGCCCACGCCGCCCTTGCCGGACGCGACCGCGTACACACGGGTCAGCGAGCCCGGCTTGGCGAAGGGCACCTCGCGCTCGGCGGTGCCGCCGCGCAGCGTGGCCGCCAGTTCCTTGCGCTGCTCGTCGCTCATCACGTCGAGGGTGACCGCGACGGAGGTCACGCCCGCGACCTTCCCGACGGCCTCGGTGACCAGCTGCGTGATGGTCTCGCGCATGGGACAACCCGACACGGTCAGGTAGACGGTGACGGCGACCGCGCCGCCGTCGCCGATCTCCACCGATTTCACCATGCCGAGTTCGGTGATCGGCCGGTGGATCTCGGGGTCGTTCACCGTCGCCAGCGCGTCCAGGATCGCGTCCTGCTCGGGCACGGCGGCGTCGGCGGCGGAGCTTGTGTCGGTAGCCATGCCCCGATGGTACGGCTCGGTAGCAGGGCTCGGGAAAGCCCGTCAGCGGTCGCCTTCGTCACGTTCCTGCGGGAATAGCCGGCGCTCGTCCATCTCCTTGATCAGGTCCTGGAACTCGGACCGGATCCAGTCGCGCGTCGCGACCTCGCCCAGACCCATCCGCAGGGCCGCGATCTCCCGCGTCAGGTACTCGGTGTCGGCGATGGACCGCTCGTTCTGCTTGCGGTCCTGCTCCAGGTTGACCCGGTCCCGGTCGTCCTGCCGGTTCTGCGCCAGCAGGATCAGCGGAGCCGCGTACGAGGCCTGCAGCGACAGCATCAGCGTCAGGAAGATGAAGGGGTACTCGTCGAACCGCAGGTGCCCCGGCGCGAAGATGTTCCACAGCACCCAGCAGATGATGACGACCGTCATCCAGACGATGAACCGGCCCGTGCCGAGGAACCGCGCCACCCGCTCCGACAGCCGCCCGAACGCCTCCGGGTCGTACTCCGGCAGCAGCCGGCGCCGCGACGGCCGCGGCACGTCGAGCCGGACCCGCGACCGGCCGAGCGCGCTCGAACCGCTCGCCGAGGCCGCCTTCGCCCGTTCGCCCCGCTCGAAGGCGGAACGTTCCGCCCGCTCACCCGTCTCCACCGTCAGCCCGAGCTCGCGCGCCTGGGCGCGCGCCCGCTCGCGCCGCTCGCGGATCTGCTCACGGCGTCGCTCGCGCGCCTGTTCCTTGTCGCCGCGCCCCCGTTCAGTGGCCACCCACGGCCTCCTCGGAGTGGAAGTCCTTCTCGCGCCAGTCGTCCGGCAGCAGGTGGTCCAGTACGTCGTCCACCGTCACCGCGCCCAGCAGCGAACCGCTCTCGTCCACCACAGGCACCGCCACCATGTTGTACGCGGCCAGGTAGCTGGTCACCACCGGCAGCGAGGCGTCCGGACGCAGCGGCGGCAGGTCCGTGTCCACGATCGAGCTCACCAGCGTGAACGGAGGATCGCGCAGCAGCCGCTGGAAGTGCACCGTGCCCAGGTACTTGCCCGTCGGCGTCTCGTCCGGCGGCCGGCACACGTACACCTGCGCCGCCAGCGCCGGCGACAGGTCCGACTGCCGTACGCGGGCCAGCGCGTCCGCGACCGTCGCGTCCGGACGCAGCACGATCGGCTCCGTCGTCATCAGACCGCCGGCCGTGTTCTCCTCGTACGACAGCAGGCGCCGCACGTCCGCCGCGTCGTCCGGCTGCATCAGCGTCAGCAGCCGCTCCTTGTCGTCCTCCGGCAGCTCGGACAGCAGGTCGGCCGCGTCGTCCGGGTCCATCGCCTCCAGGACGTCGGCGGCGCGCTCCTCCTTCAGCTTGCCGAGGATCTCCACCTGCTCGTCCTCGGGGAGCTCCTCCATGACGTCCGCGAGCCGGTCGTCGTCGAGGGCGTTGGCCACCTCGGCGCGACGCTTCGGAGTCAGGTGGTGCAGGACGTTCGCCACGTCGGCCGGGCGCATCTGCTCGAACGTGGCGACCAGGTTCTCGGCGCCCTGCCCGTGCTCCTCCAGCGAGAAGCCCGTCACCGCGGACCACTCCACCGTCAGGGTCTCGCCGCGCCGGCGCAGCGCGCCGACCTTGCCCTTGCGCACGAAGATCCTGTCGATCTCCCAGTCCCGACGGGCCGGCAGCTGCTGGATGGCCACGTCCAGGACGGTGACCTCCTCGCCGGTCGCGGTCAGCGTCACCCGACGGTCCAGCAGCTCGCCGAGGATCAGCCGCTCGGTGGGGCGCTGTTCGAAGCGGCGCATGTTGACGACACCGGTCGTGATCACCTGGCCGGACTCCACGCCCGTGACGCGGGTCATCGGCAGGAAGATCCGGCGCCGGCTGACCACCTCGACCACCAGGCCCAGCAGGCGTGGCGGCCGTCCGCCGACGCGCAGCATCGCCACGAGGTCGCGGACCCGGCCCACCTGGTCGCCGTTGGGGTCGAAGACGGGCACACCCGACAGATGCGAGACGAAGATCCGCGGGGCGCCACCAGCCATCCGAGCGCCTCCAGACGCGTCCATCAACAGTCCTGCCGCCCCTCAGGCTAGCCCGTGCCCGGTGCAAGCGTCCTGGTGGGGCGGTCCGCGCGGGTACCGCGGCGGTGCGGTGCCGGTCGCCGGGGCGCGGTCGTGGCCGGCGCTACGGCGCCAGGTACGCTGCCTGCTGCTCACAGCCGAGCCGCGTGCCGGCACGCCCGCACGCTTCGCACGCCCGCCCGCACGACGAGAGGCACTTGCCCGTGACCGCCTACTTCCCTGCCGCGCGCCTGCGCCGGGCCGCGTTCATCGGTGCTCTGTGCGCGGGACTCGCCGTCACCGGCACGGGCTGCGGCTCGGACCCGGACGAGGGGACGAACGGGGTCGGAAAGCTGTCCGCGGACAAGATCGAGGCGAAGGCGAAGGCGGCCGCCACGGGCGCCGACTCGGTGCACCTGTCCGGCACGCTGGTGAGCGGCGGCAAGTCCTTCACCCTCGACATGCGGCTGAAGTCGGACGGCGGTTCCGGCGAAGTGAAGTCGAAGGACGACACCTTCCAGCTGCTGCGGGTGGGGGAGCAGCTGTACCTGAAGGCGAGCGCGGCGTTCTGGGGGCAGTCCGACTCGGCGGGCAAACTCGGCGACAAGTACGTGAAGGTGCCGGAGAGCGACCCCACGTACAAGCAGTTCCGCGGCTTCACCGACATGCACGTCCTGCTGGACGGGCTGCTGGGGCTGGAGGGCAAGCTCGCCAAGGGCTCCTACACGAAGGTCGGTCACACCAAGGCCGTGCAGGTCACGGCGGCGGATGGCAAGGGCGGCAAGCTCTCGGTGTCCCTGGAGGGGACCCCGTACCCGCTGCTCATGGAACGCGCGGGCGGTGCGGGGCGGGTGGAGCTCGGGGAGTGGGGCAAGACGTTCCCGCTGGACCCGCCGGCGCAGGACCAGACGGTGGACTACGGCACGCAGCTGCCGACGACGAAGGACCAGGCGACGGGGGGCTCCGCGGTGCCGACTCCGTCGAAGGGGGCGGGGCAGGGGGCGAACCCCACGAAGCCGTAGCCCCACGGGGCGGAGGTCGGCGCTGTGCGTCGCCGCCGCGGGGGCGACGCCCCCGGACCCCCGCGCCTCAATCGCCGGCGGGGCCGGATGGGGCTGCTGCCGCCCGCACCGTTCAGCCCGTCCGGCGTTTGAGGACCGGGGGCCGGGGCGGAGCCCCGGGGAACGGTGGAAGGGCGGGTAGGGGACTCGCTCCGTGCAGCGGCACCCCGGCCCGGGCCGGCGTCTACGGGCCGTCGGGGTCGGGCGCGCGCCGGGGCACCTCCTCGGGCGTCGAACGGGGAGCGGCAGCGGACATGCAAGACGTGGTGCGTTCGACGCCCTGAGGGGGCGCCCCGCCGCCCACCCGACCCCGACGGCGCGGGGGTGACAGGGGGCCGGTGATCCGCCGCGCAGTTGGTGCGGGCGGGGCCGGCCGCAGGGCACCCGGGTTCGGCGGCCCGGCGCGACGCCCGGTCCGCGGTGGCGGCCCCGCCGGGAGGCTACGGGCGGGGCTTGCGGCGCTTCAGGAGGAGTTTCGGGAGGTGCGCCGGCATCGGGCGGCGGGTGATGGCCGGGGAGGCCAGGGGGGCCGCGGCCAGGGAGCCCGACGGCAGGGCCCCGACGGCCTGCGGCTCCAGCCGCAGCAGCCGGCACTCCCGCGCCCACCGCTCCGTCATGTCCTCGGAGTCGGGCGCGTTCAGCCGCTTGCCCTTCAGCTCGGCGACCGCCGCCGCCCACTCCTCGCCGCGGGGCGCCAGTTCCCGTACGGTCGCGGTCCAGGCGACCAGCCGCCCGCCCTTGTCCTTGCTCCGCACCGTCACCTCGGCCGTGCCACCGTCCGCCAGGGTGGGGAAGGGCTGCTCGCCGGGGCCGTCGCCCAGCACGTGCGCGGCCCCGTCCACCCAGGCGTGCCACAGGGCGCGGTCCGCTCCGGCGCCGCGGACCCAGATCAGGCCGGACTTCTTGGTGGCCTCCTCGACGAGGGCCAGGTCGAGCGTGCTGAGAGTCATGCGCACAGAGTAGGGGAGGTCACACGGTCACGGCGGGGCGGGAGTCGCCCCGCCAGGCGGAGGCGAGCAGCAGTGCGCCCGGGGCGACCCCGGAGACCGCGGCCACCGTGGCGGCCGGGGCGCCGCCGATCGCCAGTGCCATTCCCGCCGCCCCGCACACGGACATCGCCGCGGCGAGGATCCGCAGTGGCGGCATGCGCCAGATGGAGGCCAGTGCGAAGAAGTGGACGCCGACGACCAGGGCGATCCAGCCCGCCGTGGCCCGCGGCTCGTCCAGCACGTTGGTGATGAGCGCCGCTCCGCCGAGGCCGGCGATGACCTCGGCGGCCACCACGTACCGGTAGTTCCGGCCGAAGGCCGCCCTCGGCGCGGGCTCGCCGGTGTCGCGGCGTATGGACAGGAAGAGGCCGAGGAAGGCGAGGACGGCGATCACGCGGAGGGGGGCGCCCAGTGCTTGTGGCAGGGCGCCCGCGTTGGCCTGGATGAAGGCCAGACCGAAGAGGCCACCGATGAGTCGCCCCAGCTGGTTCTTTTTCATGATCGTCAGAATTTCACAGCCAACCGTGCCGGTGCAGGGCCCGGTGGATGGTGAAGCAGCTGGCGACGATGGCGGCCATCACCATCGGGTAGCCGTACTTCCAGTGGAGTTCGGGCATGTGGTCGAAATTCATCCCGTACACCCCGCAGATCATCGTGGGCACGGCGATGATCGCCGCCCACGAGGTGATCTTGCGCATGTCCTCGTTCTGGGCGACGGTCGCCTGCGCGAGGTTGGCCTGGAGGATCGAGTTCAGCAGCTCGTCGAAGCCGACGACCTGCTCGTGGACGCGGGCGAGGTGGTCGGCGACGTCGCGGAAGTACTTCTGGATGTCCGGGTCGACCAGCCGCATCGGGCGCTCGCTGAGCAGCTCCATGGGCCGCAGCAGGGGCGACACCGCCCGCTTGAACTCCAGCACCTCGCGCTTGAGCTGGTAGATGCGGCCCGCGTCGCCGCCGCGGGTGACGCCCTTGGCGGGGGCGGCGAAGACGGCGCTCTCCACCTCGTCGATGTCGTCCTGGACGGCGGCCGCGACCGCGATGTAGCCGTCGACCACGTGGTCGGCGATGGAGTGCAGGACGGAGGAGGGGCCCTTGGAGAGGAGGTCCGGGTCGTCCTGGAGGCGGTGGCGCAGCCCCTTGAGGGAGCCCTGGCCGCCGTGCCGGACGGTGATGACGAAGTCGGGGCCGGTGAAGCACATCACCTCGCCGGTCTCCACCACCTCGCTGGTGGCGGTCAGTTCGGCGTGCTCCACGTAGTGGATCGTCTTGAAGACGGTGAAGAGGGTGTCGTCGTACCGCTCCAGCTTCGGCCGCTGGTGCGCGTGCACCGCGTCCTCCACGGCCAGCGGGTGCAGCCCGAAGGTGGCGGCGATCCCCGCGAACTCGGCCTCGGTCGGCTCGTGCAGGCCGATCCAGGCGAAACCGCCGTCCTCGCGGACCCGGCGGATCGCCTCACGGGGCGTCAGGCAGGCCGCTCCCTGGACGCGCCGGCCGTCGCGGTACACGGCGCAGTCGACGACCGCGCTACTGGCGGAGGGGTCGCGCGTGGTGTCGTAGCCCGGCTGGACGGGGGTGGACTTGCGGAGCGACGGACGGACGGCCGCACGCAGGTAGGGCAGCATCGACATGGCAGGCTCCTTCTCGCGCACGGCTGCGGACCGTACGGGTGGGAGACCTTCCGGGGGCGCGGGCGAGTGGGCCCGGGCAGGCGGAAGGAACAGGACGGGAGGACAAAGACGTTCTGCCGTCGCTCTTCTACTGATTCAGAGCGTCAGGGAAGCGGAAGAGCGGTTGGTACTGCACGATCGACTTCGGTCCATCGCAGCCCCACCTCCTCCGGCCGGTCCTCCGTGGAGGACGTCCTGTCGTTCAGGGCCTTGAAACAACGCTTCTGCGTGCGGCCCGAACCAGCTGTCAACACTATCAGCCGACTGATGGTCAAGACCCGCCCTTTACCCGGCTGATACGAGTTCTATGCTCGCTCCATGGCAGAAATTCTGGCCCTCGTCGAGGCCCGGCTGCGCACCGCGTTCGGTGAACCCGACGCCCGTGCCGCCGTCACCTTCCTGGGTACCGACCGCATCGAGGTGCTCCGCTTCGCCGAGGGAGACCTCGTGCGGTACGCGACCCTCGGGATGTCCGCGAACCCGATGACCGATCCGACCGACATGGTCGCCGACCCCGTACGCGGGCCGCGCGCCGAGCTCGTGCTGACCGTACGAGCAGGACTCGCGCCCACCGACAGACTGCTCCGGCCGCTCGCAGTGCTGGCGGCCTCCCCCCAGGTCGAGGGTCTGGTCGTGGCCCCCGGAGCCTCGCTCGACGTGGGCGAACCGCTCTGGGACGGGGCCGCCTTCAGCTCCGTGCTCGTGGCCGAACCCGGGGGCCTGGTGGAGGACCTGGAGCTCGACGAACCCATGGAGCCGGTCCGCTTCCTGCCGCTGCTTCCGATGACGGCGAACGAGGCCGCCTGGAAGCGCGTGCACGGCGCCGCGGCCCTCCAGGAGCGCTGGCTCGCCCGCGGCACGGACCTGCGGGACCCGCTCCGCAGCGCGGTCGCCCTGGACTGACCCCGTACCGGCGGCCCGGATGGGTGAGCCGGCCTTGACGGGCGGGCGGGCGGGGAGGAGCGTGGCTCTTTATGAGGGGTGAACCGAGTTGCCCGAAGTGCGGTGGCCGGGTCAGGGCGCCCGGACTCTTCTCCGACTCCTGGCAGTGCGCCGTGCACGGCACCGTCCACCCCCTGCAACCGGTCATCCCGCCCAGTGTGGAGGCCCTGGGCGTCGTGGTGCACCGGGCCAAGGTGCCGGTGTGGATGCCCTGGCCGCTGCCGGTGGGGTGGCTCTTCACCGGGGTCGCGTCCGCCGGTGACGACCGAAGCGGGGGCCGGGCGACGGCCGTGGCCTGCTCGGGACCCGGGCCGCTGGGCGGCATCGGCGAGCTGGTCCTGGTCGCGGAGGAGCTCGGAGTGGGCCTCGGCGCCCGGTACGCGGGGATCGACGGGCCCGACCCCGGCGCGCACATCGACGTATCGGCGCCGCCCCACGCCAAGGTCGTGGCCGCGGGCCGTCCCGCACCGCTGTGGCACCTGAGCAAGGCCCCCGACGACCGGGCGGTCTTCGCGGGCGAGGCGCGGGGCCTGTGGTTGTGGGCGATCGTGTGGCCGGAACAGACCGGCCTCCTGATGTACGACGAGCTCGTCCTCACCGACCTCCGCGACGCGGGAGCGGAGGTCGAGCTCCTTCCGTGCGGGGCCCTGAGCCCCCGCATCCTGGCACCGACCTAGGCCGGACCGAGGAGGTCTGGACCAGGGGGCCCTGCGGCGCGGTTATCCTGGAGTGTCCCCACGTCTGTACCAACCCTGGAGCCCGGCTGTGCGCATCGACCTGCACGCCCACTCCACGGCTTCCGATGGTACGGACACCCCCGCCGAGCTGGTGCGCAATGCCGCCGCCGCGGGACTCGACGTGGTCGCGCTGACCGACCACGACACCGTGGGCGGGTACGCCGAGGCGGTCGCCGCCGTACCCGCCGGGCTGACGCTGGTCACGGGCGCCGAGCTGTCCTGCCGCCTCGACGGGGTCGGGATGCACATGCTCGCGTACCTCTTCGACCCCGAGGAGCCCGAGCTCGCCCGTGAGCGCGAGCTCGTCCGGGACGACCGGACCCCCCGCGCGCAGACCATGGTCGGCAAGCTCCGGGACCTCGGCGTGGACGTCACCTGGGAGCAGGTGGCCCGGATCGCCGGTACCGGCTCGGTCGGCCGGCCGCACATCGCCACCGCCCTCGTCGAGCTGGGCGTCGTGCCCACCGTGTCGGACGCCTTCACGCCCGACTGGCTGGCCGACGGCGGCCGCGCGTACGCCGAGAAGCACGAGCTCGACCCCTTCGACGCCATCCGCCTGGTCAAGGCGGCCGGCGGGGTCACCGTCTTCGCGCACCCCCTCGCCGTCAAGCGCGGCGAGTGCGTGCCCGAGGCCGCGATCGCCGAGCTGGCGGCCGCCGGCCTGGACGGCATCGAGGTGGACCACATGGACCACGACGCCGACACCCGGGCCCGGCTGCGCGGCCTCGCGGCGGACCTCGGACTGCTGACCACCGGCTCCAGCGACTACCACGGCAGCCGCAAGACCTGCCGGCTCGGGGAGTACACGACCGACCCCGAGATCTACGGCGAGATCACGCGCCGCGCGACCGGGGCCTTCCCGGTGCCCGGCGCCGGCGGACGCGAGCGCTGACGGACGGGCCTCCGGCCTGCCCGCTCCACCCCTCCCGTACTTCCTTCCGCTCTTCTGCGCGATACCCCCATTTCGCGACACCCCTCACCTGCAAGGCATCACTGTGTTTGATTTCGCCGTCTTCGGATCCCTTTTTCTCACGCTTTTCGTGATCATGGACCCCCCGGGGATCACTCCGATCTTCCTCGCCCTGACCTCCGGGCGCCCCGCCAAGGTGCAGCGCCGCATGGCCTGGCAGGCGGTCTGCGTGGCCTTCGGCGTCATCGCCGTATTCGGTCTCTGCGGTCAGCAGATCCTGGACTATCTCCACGTCTCCGTCCCGGCGCTGATGATCGCCGGCGGTCTGCTGCTCCTGCTCATCGCCCTGGACCTGCTCACCGGCAAGAACGACGAGCCGAAGCAGACCAAGGACGTGAACGTGGCCCTCGTCCCGCTGGGCATGCCGCTGCTCGCCGGGCCCGGTGCGATCGTGTCCGTGATCCTCGCCGTGCAGAAGGCCGACGGGTTCGGCGGGCAGCTCTCCGTCTGGACCGCGATCGCCGCCATGCACGTCGTGCTGTGGCTGACGATGCGCTACTCGCTGGTGATCATCCGGGTCATCAAGGACGGCGGCGTGGTCCTCGTGACGCGCCTCGCCGGCATGATGCTCTCCGCGATCGCCGTCCAGCAGATCATCAACGGCGTGCTCCAGGTGGTCCACGGCGCCTGAGCCGAGGATCCGCCGACAGGCGTCGGGATCCGCCGAGGATCCGCGCACATGCGAACGCCCCCGCACCGTGATCGGTGCGGGGGCGTGAACGTATCGCGCGAAGCGTCAGTTGGACGCGCTCTCGGCCGGTCGGATCAGAATGCGCTGGCCGATGGCCGCGGCCTGCTGCACGATCCGGTTGACGGAGGACGCGTCCACGACGGTGCTGTCCACGGCGGTCCCGTCGACGTCGTCCAGGCGCAGAATCTCGAAGCGCACGGGGCTTCTCCCTTCGTCGGTTTTCTCCTTGCAGAGGTGTTAACGAAGAGTAAGCCGCAATCATTCCCTACGCTAAGGAAATTTTTTCACTTGCTAAGGACTAGTCGGTGCGCGAGTCCCAGAACCTGACCAGTGCACCCGCTGTGACCTGCGGATCCTCCGCATTGGGGGAGTGCTCGGTGTCCGGCACGATCACGCGTTCCGCCCCCAGCCGCCGCGCCATCTCGTCCATCAGCGGGACCGGCCAGGCGTAGTCCACGGCCCCGGACAGCACCAGCTTCGGCAGCGCCACCGCTGCCAGCTCCTCCACCCGGTCCGGCTCGGAGATCAGCACCCGGCCCGTGACGATCAGCTGCTCGGGCACGGTGGCCAACCACCGCCCGCGCAGGAACTCCGCCAGCTCGGGGGAGTCCGCCGGCGCGTCCTCGGGGTCCTGCGCCCGCATGGCCGCCCAGATCCCGGGCATGTCGTCGCCCATCGCCTCCAGCGCCGCGACCAGCAGCTTCGTACGCGCCTGCTGCTCCTCCGCGATCGCGGCCGGCCCGCTGCTCATCAAGGTCAGCGAGGCGAACGCCGACGGGTCGCGCAGCACCGCGGCGCGCGAGATCAGCCCGCCCAGCGAGTGCCCGACCAGGTGCACCGGGCCCGCTCCCAGCGCCGCGGCCTGCGCCAGGACGTCCCGCGCCAGCTCCTCCAGGGCGTACGCGGCCTCGTCGCGCGGACCGGGGGTCTCGTGCTGGCCGCGCCCGTCGACGCCGACCACCCGGTACCCGGCGGCGGCCAGCGGCTCCAGGAGACCGACGAAGTCCTCCTTGCTCCCCGTGAACCCGGGGACCAGCAGGGCGGTGCCGCGCACGGGCTCACCGGCCTCGTGCACGGCGAACGAGCCGCGTGCGGTGGCGAGGAGGCGCCCACGGGCGACGGACGGCAGGGTGAGGCGCGGCGGCTTGCTCATGGCCCGAGGTTACCGGCCCGTAGGGGGTGGAAGCGGCCCGGGTACGCCGACGGCCCCGGCCCCCTCGAAAGGGGACCGGGGCCGTCGGTGCGGTACGGAACCGGGTGCTCACGCCTCCGGCGCGGCCGCGACCTTGCGGGTGCGCGTGCGCTTCGGCTTGGCGGGAGCCTCCTCGGCCGGCGCGGCGGCCTCGGCGGCGACCGGAGCGGCCGCTGCCTTGCGGGTACGGGTCCGCTTCGGCTTGGCCGGGGCCTCCTCCGCCACTACGGCGGTCTCGGCGACGACCACTGCGGCGGCCGGGGCGGCCTCGGCGGTCTTGCGGGGGCGGGTACGGCGGGCCGGGGCCGGCTCCACGGGCGGGGCCATCTGGAAGTCCGGCTCGGGCGCGGCCGCAACGACCTTGCGGGGGCGGGTACGACGCGGCGCGACCGGGGCCTCCTCGACCACGGGGACCACGTCGGCCATGACCGACCTCTGGGTGGGCTTGCGCGTACGACGCGGCGCGACCGGAGCCTCCTCGGCGACCGGAGCCGGGGCCGGGGCCTCGACAACGGCGACCGCGGGGGCCTCGGCGACGGCCTTGCGGGTCCGGGTGCGCTTCGGCCTGGCCGGAGCCTCCTCCGCCACGGGGGCGGCGGCGACCGGAGCGGCCGCGGCGACCGGGGCCGCCTCGACGACCGGGGCCGCCTCGACGACCGGGGCGACCGGAGCGGCCTCCACGGCCTGGGCCGGCACCGTGCCCACACGGGTGCGGCGGCGGCGCGGCCTGCGCGGCTCGTCGGCGGCCGGAGCCGCCGGGGCCTGCGGGGCCTCGGCCACGGGAGCGGCGGCCGCGTCCTCGGCGCCGACCTCCGCACCACCACGGGTACGGCGACGCTGGCGCGGCGTACGGGTGCGCGCGGGGCGCTCCTCCGTCACGACGGCGGCTGCGGCCGGACCGCGACCGCCGCGGCCACCGCGGCCGCCGGTCTCGCCCAGGTCCTCCAGCTCCTCGGCCTTCAGGCCGGCCCGCGTGCGCTCGGCGCGCGGCAGGATGCCCTTGGTGCCGGCCGGGATGTTCAGCTCCTCGAACAGGTGCGGGGACGTGGAGTACGTCTCGACCGGGTCGTGGAAGTTCAGGTCCAGCGCCTTGTTGATCAGCTGCCAGCGGGGGATGTCGTCCCAGTCGACCAGCGTGACGGCGGTGCCCTTGTTGCCCGCGCGGCCGGTGCGGCCCACGCGGTGCAGGAAGGTCTTCTCGTCCTCCGGCGTCTGGTAGTTGATGACGTGGGTCACACCCTCGACATCGATACCGCGCGCGGCGACGTCGGTGCACACCAGCACGTCGACCTTGCCGTTGCGGAACGCGCGCAGCGCCTGCTCGCGAGCGCCCTGGCCCAGGTCGCCGTGGACGGCGCCCGAGGCGAAGCCGCGCTTCTCCAGCTGCTCGGCGATGTCCGCGGCCGTGCGCTTGGTACGGCAGAAGATCATGGCCAGCCCGCGGCCCTCGGCCTGCAGGATGCGGGAGACGAGCTCCGGCTTGTCCATGTTGTGCGCGCGGAAGACGTGCTGCGCGATGTTGGCGACGGTCGCGCCCTCGCCGTCCTCGGAGACGGCGCGGATGTGCGTCGGCTGCGACATGTACCGGCGGGCCAGGCCGATGACCGCGCCCGGCATGGTCGCCGAGAACAGCATCGTCTGACGCCGCGCGGGCAGCAGGTTCATGATCTTCTCGACGTCGGGCAGGAAGCCCAGGTCGAGCATCTCGTCGGCCTCGTCGAGGACGAGGGCCTTGACGTGGGACAGGTCGAGCTTGCGCTGCCCGGCCAGGTCCAGCAGGCGGCCCGGGGTGCCGACGATGACGTCGACGCCCTTCTTGAGCGCCTCGACCTGGGGCTCGTACGCGCGGCCGCCGTATATGGCGAGGACGCGGACGTTGCGGACCTTGCCAGCGGTGAGGAGGTCGTTGGTGACCTGGGTGCAGAGCTCGCGGGTCGGAACCACCACGAGGGCCTGCGGGGCGTCGGTCAGCTGGTCGGGCCTGGCCCGACCGGCCTCGACGTCCGCGGGGACGACGACCCGCTCCAGCAGCGGAAGGCCGAAACCGAGCGTCTTGCCGGTACCGGTCTTCGCCTGGCCGATGACGTCCGTGCCGGAAAGGGCGACGGGGAGGGTCATCTCCTGGATCGGGAAGGGGGACACGATGCCGACGGCCTCAAGGGCCTCGGCCGTCTCGGGATAGATCCCGAGGTCTCGGAACGTAGTCAGGGTGCTGCCTCTTCTGTGAGACGCGGCGCGAGGCGGCGAGGGGGGTCGTACCGTGCCGTGCTTGCAGTACTGCCACGTACGAAGCTGCGCGGGACCACTGGCCTTCGCTCAAGCGCATCTGCCGCTGAGGGGGCCCCTCGTTGGAGGCGGTACGCATGTGCGTACTCACCACGCCGAGGGCGGTCGGTTGGAGCCGATCGGGCCACCGACCGGGCATCCTCATTCGGATGCGCGCGCCGAGTATTCGGCAAGCGCATTACCACTGTACCCCGGATTCGCGCAGCTGTGTCGGGTGAATTCACCGGGTCGACGCGTTTAGGTGTCCCGACAGTGAGTAGGTGTGGTGACTTGGCGCGCCTTTCGGCGGGCTATTGTGCGGAGCATGTCGACCGTTGAAAACGCCTCGCCCGCCGACGACAGCACCCCCGCCGAAGCCGTGGGCATCGCCGCCCAGGACTGGGCGACGGCCTCCGCCTCGCCGCAGTACCGGGCCGCCGTCGTGGACCTGCTCGGCGCCCTCGCGTACGGCGAGCTCGCGGCCTTCGAGCGCCTCGCGGAGGACGCGAAGCTCGCGCCCACCCTCGACGACAAGGCCGAGCTCGCCGCCATGGCCTCCGCGGAGTTCCACCACTTCGAGCGCCTGCGCGACCGGCTCGCCGCCATCGAGGTCGAGCCCACCGCCGCCATGGAGCCCTTCGCGAAGGGCGTCGACGACTTCCACCGCCAGACCGCGCCGTCGGACTGGCTGGAGGGCCTGGTCAAGGCGTACGTCGGCGACTCGATCGCCAGCGACTTCTACCGCGAGGTCGCCAGCCACCTGGACACCGACACCCGCGCGCTCGTGCTCGGCGTGCTCGACGACACCGGCCACGGCAACTTCGCCGTCGAGAAGGTCCGCGCCGCGATCGATGCCGACCCGCGTTGCGGTGGCCGGCTCGCCCTGTGGGCCCGCCGACTGATGGGCGAGGCCCTCTCGCAGGCCCAGCGCGTGGTCGCCGAGCGCGACGCGCTGTCCACCATGCTGGTCGGGGGCGTCGACGGAATGGCGGCCGGCTTCGACCTCGCGGCCGTCGGCGAGATGTTCACCCGCATCACCAAGGCCCACACCAAGCGCATGGCGGCTCTGGGGCTCGCCGCCTGAGCGGTACCCGTACGAGACGGAGGCCCCGGCGCGCGTCACGGCGCTCCGGGGCCTCCGCCTCGTAGGGGGGCTTGCCGTACGGGATCAGTCGTCAGCCCCGCGTCGGGAGCGAAAACGGAGTCCCGTGGGGGTGCCTGCGGGGCCCTGCGGCCGGACGGAGCAGCAGCGACAGGACCACGGCCGAGACGAGCGCCGCGCCGACGAACGTCGCCGTGAGCGTGTTGTGCCCGGGACCCAGCGCGAAGTGCGTCAGATACGCCCCGAAGAGAGCCCCCAGCACTCCGCTGACCAGGACGATCCTCCGTGAGGGCAGCCGCTGCGCCAGCGCTCTCGCGGCTGTCGCGGAAAGGGCGAGGCCCAGCAGAGCAGAGCCGAGCGCTTCCATCAGCAGCATGGGTCCCTCCGAAACGTCGGGGCAAACCGGGTCACTGCCGTCCTACCCGAAGCGGAAGAAAGGGAAACGGCCCGATGGAATCAACCACCGGGCCGTTTCGCTCAGTTCTCCGTGCCTCCGGATACCCCTCAGAGGTTCCCGAAACCGACCTTGCGCGCGGTCGGCTCACCCAGGTCGACGTACGACAGGCGGTCGGACGGCACCAGGACCTTGCGACCCTTGGTGTCGCTGAGGCTCAGCAGCGGCTCGGTGCCGGACAGCGCGGCGGCGACGATGCGCTCCAGCTCCTCGGCGCTCAGGTCGCTCTCCAGCACGATCTCCCGGGGTGCGTGCTGCACGCCGATCTTGACCTCCACGGCTTTGTCCCTCCGACGGTCCGTTTCGCGCGATCAGCCGCGCCGTACGCGGTCCACATTAGCCCGGAGAGGGGACGCGGACTGCGCTGACCGGACACGCTCGCAGCGAACAGCGGCCGGTCAGCCCCGTCGGACCTCTCAGGCCCCCGCGCCCTCGGTGCCGTGCAGCGGGAAGCCGGCGATGCCGCGCCACGCGAGGGAGGTCAGCAGGCCGACCGCCGTGTCGCGGGCGACCGGGCTCTCACTGGAGAGCCAGTACCGCGCCACGACCTGCGAGACGCCGCCCAGGCCCACCGCGAGCAGCATCGACTCGTCCTTGGACAGTCCGGTGTCCTCGGCGATCACGTCGGAGATGGCCTCGGCGCACTGGAGCGAGACCCGGTCGACGCGCTCGCGCACCGCCGGCTCGTTCGTCAGGTCGGACTCGAAGACCAGACGGAAGGCGCCGCCCTCGTCCTCCACGTACGCGAAATAGGCGTCCATCGTCGCCGCCACGCGCAACTTGTTGTCCGTCGTCGACGCGAGTGCGCCGCGCACGGCCAGCAGCAGCGCCTCGCAGTGCTGGTCGAGGAGCGCCAGATAGAGGTCGAGCTTGCCCGGGAAGTGCTGGTACAGCACCGGCTTGCTCACCCCGGCGCGCTCGGCGATGTCGTCCATCGCCGCCGCGTGGTAACCCTGCGCGACGAAAACCTCCTGGGCCGCGCCCAGCAGCTGGTTGCGCCGGGCTCGGCGCGGCAGTCGCGTGCCCCGCGGACGCGCTGCCTCGGTCTGCTCGATGGCTGTCACGCCGCCTCCCACTTTCTCTATGAACACAGTGCGCTCTGCGCCGCGCCGCCATCGTACTTTTCGGTAACCGAATCTGGAGGGTCCAAGCCGAGTTTTCTCGCGGTACGGACCGGTCGGAGGCGCTGGTCAGCGGTCGGTCAGGGGTAGGTCCCAGGCCGGCGACCGGTCGGCCCGAGGGCGGTCAGCGGTAGTCGTCCTCGTCCAGCGGCACCACCCGCGCCTGCTCGGCGGCGTCACCGTCGGCGGCCTCGCCGGGCTCCCGGCCGCCCAGCGGGTCGTCCTCGCCCGGCTGCAATTCGGCCAGTTGTTCCGCCACGTCCGCCTCGGGCGCTTCCGCGTCCGGGAACTCGACCTCCCGGAAGGTGTCCGGTTCCGCAGGGTCGACAGTCATCCCGCTCCCCTCGCTTCCTTGGTTCACCTACGAGCCTAGGAGGATCGCGGATACCCCGCTATGCGGATTGCCACACTTCTGTGACCGCGAACACAGGAGGTCGAGCGTGATCGTCTCGTAACATTGCCCGCATGTCTTCCACGGAGCTGCCGGGCGTACGGTCCACCGCCGAGCCGTCGTCCCTGGTGGGAGCCGCCCCGGTGGCCGAAGGGGAGCGGTCGCGGACCGTCGTCCTGCCCGGTCTGGAGCTCAATTTCCGGGTGCGCCCCCCGCTGGGCACGGACCTCCCGCCCGCGCTGTTCGTCCACGGACTCGGCGGTTCCTCGCAGAACTGGTCGTCCCTCATGGGGCAGCTGGCGGACACCGTCGACGGCGAGGCCGTCGACCTCCCCGGCTTCGGCTGGTCCCCGCCACCCGCCGACCGGGACTACTCCGTCACCGGCTTCGCCCGCGCCGTCATCCGCCACCTCGACGCCGCCGGACGCGGCCCGGTGCACCTCTTCGGGAACTCCCTCGGCGGCGCCGTCTCCACCCGGGTCGCGGCCGTCCGGCCCGACCTCGTGCGCACCCTGACGCTGGTCTCGCCCGCCCTGCCCGAGCTGCGCGTGCAGAAGGGCGCCGTGCCGACGGCGCTCCTCGCCGTACCCGGGGTGGCGGCCCTCTTCAGTCGGCTCACCCGGGGACTGAGCGCCGAACAGCGCACCAGAGGAGTGACGGACCTCTGTTACGGAGACCCCTCCCGGGTGAGTCCCGAAGGCTTCCGGGACGCCGTCGCGGAGATGGAGCGGCGGATGCGGCTGCCGTACTTCTGGGACGCCATGACCAGGTCCTCCCGCGGGATCGTCGACGCCTACACCCTCGGCGGGCAGCACGGCTTGTGGCGCCAGGCGCAGCGGGTGCTCGCCCCGACCCTGCTCGTGTACGGCGGCAGGGACCAGTTGGTCTCGTACCGTATGGCGCGCAGGGCGGCCGCTTCCTTCCGCGGTTCGCGGCTGCTGACGCTGCCCGACGCGGGGCACGTGGCGATGATGGAGTACCCCGGGCTGGTGGCCGACGCCTTCCGGGAGCTCCTCCGGGACACCCAAGACGACGAGGGCTGAGGACCGTGGGACGACATAGTCGCAAGGCCTCCGCTCCTGCCCCCGTGCCGGATCCGGCGCCGGCCCCCGCGCCGGCGCACCCGGAACCGCAGCCCGGGTACGAGTACGAGTACGACGACCTCGCGTACGGATTCGACGCCTGGGAGCCGAGCGCGCGGCGCCGGCCCGAACCCACCGTCACCCACCAGGGGTACGTGCCCCAGGACGCGCGGGCCGGCGGACACCCCCAGCAGTACGAACACGGCGGCGCCTGGGGCGTCGGCCCCGGCCCGGATCCGGCGCCCGTGTACGGGGACTGGCGCGGGGTGCCGCGCGCCCGCGCCGCCGCGCCGACGGCCCTCCTCGACAGCGACACCCCGGCCTTCGGCACGCCCGCGGTGGGCTTCCCGCGGGTCACCCTCGCGCCGCCCGCGCCGATGCCCGCGCCCGCGCCGATGCCCGCGCCGATGCCCGCGCCCGCGCCGATGCCCGCGCCCGACCCGGTCACCTCCACCGGCTCGCACCGCAAGGTGCGCGTGCCCGGACCGCGCACACCCGTCGAGCCCGCCGTTCCCGAGGCCGAGCGCCCCGGCACAGGCCGCGGCCGGAAGGCGTGGGCGTACACCGGCATGGCCGCCGCGGCCGTCACCACCGCCCTCGCCGTCGTCGTCGCCGTCCAGATGACCTCGGACGGCGACGCCACGAAGCCGGACCCGCTCGCCGCCCCCGGAAAGGCCCCGGCCGACGCAGCCGGCGGCGCCAACAGCCCGACGGCCCACGCGCCCGCCGAGGCCGCCCCCGCGATCTCGGCCGCACCGGAGCTCACGTACGAGCAGAAGATGGCCCAGCAGCTGCCGATCGACGCGAAGCTCACCGGCCCCGGAACCTTCGACACGGTGCCCGGTGTCGCCAAGGCCCCCGGCAAGGGCAAGGTCGTGCGCTACCGCGTCGACGTCGAACAGGGCCTCGGCCTGGACCCGGCGCTGTTCGCCGAGGCCGTCCACCGCACCCTCAACGACGACCGGAGCTGGGGCCACGGCGGCGCGATGACCTTCGAGCGGGTTCCGGGCGGCGAAGCCGACTTCGTGATCACCCTCGCCAGCCCCGGGACCACCGGCAAGTGGTGCGCCAAGTCCGGGCTCGACACCACCATCGACAACGTCTCCTGCGACTCCGCCTCCACCGAGCGGGTCATGATCAACGCGTTCCGCTGGGCGCAGGGATCCGCCACGTACGGCCCCGAACAGATGCTCAGCTACCGCCAGATGCTCATCAACCACGAGGTCGGCCACCGGCTCGGACACGGGCACGTGAGCTGCAAGACACCCGGCTCGCTCGCCCCGATCATGCAGCAGCAGACCAAGTCCCTCGACATCGACGGAATCCAGTGCAAGCCCAACCCCTGGGTTTTCCCCGGGACTTGACCGATCGGTTCGGGCCGGGACTTGACCTGGCCGGACTTTCCGCGTTGCCCTCCGGAAACCCGCGGGATTCCTCGCCGCGCCCGGGCGTACGCCCGCCCGCGGGCGGGCCCGCGTGAATTCGGCGGCGGCATGCGGCAACGGGCGCTGATCGCGATGGCGTTGGCGTGCGAGCCGCGGCTGCTGATCGCGGACGAGCCGACTGCCGCGCTCGACGTCACCGTCCAGGCGCGGATCCCGGACCTGCTGCGCGAACCGCGCGAGGAGCGGGGGCTCGGGCTGCTGCCGGTCACCCACGACGTGGGGGTGGCGGCGGGCAGTGCCGGCGAGTCGGCATCGCGCGGGCCCTCGCGCCGCGGCGCCGGTCGGAGAGGAAGGCCGTCCACGCGTAGTGGCCCACGCTCTTCCTAGCGTGCTCGAACGCGAACCGAAGGGGAAAGTTACGACTCTTCACCCCTTCCGGTGGCGCGACGGACAACCGTCCGTCGCGCCTTCGGCATATCCGCTTGAGTTTTCCGCGGCGGGTCGCCAGACCGACGGCGACCGCCTGAAACGGGAGATCGGGGGTGCCACTCGTGCGGATCGGACTGCTCACGGAAGGTGGTTATCCGTATGCGACGGGCGAGGCCAGGCTGTGGTGCGACCGGCTCGTGCGGGGTCTCCCGCAGCACGAGTTCGAGCTGTACGCGCTGAGCCGCGACGCCGAGCAGGAGCGGGCGCGGGTCCCGCTCCCCGACCACGTCACCCTGGTCCGCACGGCCCCCCTGTGGGCCCCCGCGGACGACGGCCGGACGTACTCCCGGCGCGAGCGGCGCCGGTTCGCCGACTGCTTCAAGGAACTGGTCCGGGGCGTGTGCGCGGAGGAGCCCGGACCCTTCGCCGAGGGGCTGTACGGGCTCGCCGAACTCGGGCGCGACCAGGGCGGGTTGTACGCCGCACTGCGGTCCGAGTCCGCGGTGCGGCTGCTGGAGTCCGCCTGCCGGGCGCCCGGCGCGAGCCGCACCGTACAGGCGGTACAGGTGGTCGACCTGCTGGAGTCCGTCGACGAACTGGAGCGCATGCTGCGGCCGTTGTCCCTCGACTGGTACGAGGAGAACGGCGGGCTCGGGAGCCTCGGCGAGGTCGACGTCTGCCACGCGGCCGCGGGCGGGGTGGCCGCCATCCCCGGACTGCTGGCCAAACGCTTCTTCGGGGTCCCGCTCCTGGTCACCGAGTACGGGGTCCAGCTCCGCTCCCACTACCTGGAGCAGCGGCGGGCCTCCCGGCCCACCGTGCGGGCCCTGCTCGCCGCCTTCCACCTCCGGCTCGCCGGCGAGATCTACGCCCGGGCGGACCTCCTGACCCCCGGCAACGCGCACGCCCGGCGCTGGCAGGAGCGGTGCGGAGCCCCGCGGGAGCAGGTGCGGACGGTGTACCCGGGCATGGAGGCGGACCGATTCGCCACGGTCGGGGAGGCCGCGGACTGCGGGGACCCCGGGACCCTGGTGTGGGTGGGCCGCGTAGAGCCCGCGAAGGACCTCGTCGGGCTGCTGCACGCCTTCGCCGAGGTCCGCAGGGCCGAACCGGGGACCCGGCTGCGGATCTTCGCCACCGCCGTCGCCCCCGGCTACCTCGCCGACTGCCGCTCGCTGGCGGCGCAGCTCTTCCCCGACGAGGCCGCGGACGCCGTGACGGTGGGGGAGAACCCGGTGACGTTCGAGGAGATCGGCGGACCCGACGCCGCGTCCTCGGCGGAGGCGTACGGGGCGGGCCGGATCGCCGTCCTGTCCTCGGTGATCGAGGGCTTCCCGATCACCCTGGCCGAGGCGATGTTCAGCGGCCGGGCCACCGTGTCGACCGACGTGGGCGCGGTGTGCGAGGTCATCGGCGGCACCGGGCTCGTCGTACCGCCGCGCAATCCGCGGGCGCTGGCCGACGCGTGCCTGTCGCTGTTGCGGGACCCGGAACGGGCGCAGCGGCTGGGCGCCGCGGCTCGGGCGCGGGCGCTGGAGCTGTTCACCGTCGAGCAGAACGTGGGCGCCTTCCGCGACATCTACCTGTGGCTGCTGGCGCGGGGCGCCGGGGCGCGACCGGACGGAGAGGTGCCGTTCGCGCAGCCGGCGGAAGCGAGGGTCCCGGGCCACTGGACCAGCCCGACGTGGTCCGTCCCGAACCCGGCCCCGGCCTCGGCTCCGGAGGCGGCGGTATGACGATTTCAGCCTCGCCGGCGTTTGAGGCGCGGGGTCCGGGTCAGAGCCCCGGCGGCCCCGCCGCACCTGTGGTGCCGTCCTCCGGTGGGGGGTTCGGCGCGGCGCCGTCGCCGGGGGCGCTGCCCCCGGACCCCCGCGCCTCAAAC
>NZ_JBIARJ010000018.1:208897-215065 GCF_042889825.1 Streptomyces sp. NPDC002467
TGGGGGGGGGCTGGGCGCCCCCCCGGGGGGGGGGGGCGGGGGGGGGGGGGGGGGGGGGGGGCGGGCCGCGGGGGGGGGGGGCGGCCCCCCGCCCCCCCCCCCCCACCCCCCCGGCGGGGCTGAAGTGGCCCCCGGCGGGGCCGAAGTGGTTCCCGGCGGGGCTGGATCGGGCTCTGGTGGGGCCGTGGGTGCCGGCGAGGCTGGAGTGGACACCGGTGAGGCTGGATCGGACCCCGGTGGGGCCGGTAAGGCAGGGGTGGCGGGGCGGCGGCGGGTTGCGGGGGATCCCGTGAAGGCGTTGTTGCATCGGCATCGGGAGCTTTGCGAGCGTGCCGTCGACCCGCTGGAGATCGCCGCCGGACTGGAGGCGCACGGGATCACCGACCGCACCGCCGCGCGGTTCCGGCACCGGGACGTCTTCTCGCTCGCCGAGGAGCTCTACGCCCGCACCCCGCGCGGCGAGCACCCCGGCGGCCGGCCCGCCCGCGCCTCCGCGGACGCCCGGGCGTTCCGGGGTTTCGGGTACGCACTGCTCCCCGGGGCGGCCGGTCTCGGCGCGGCCGCCGCCGGGGTGCCGTGGGCCGGGGTCCTCACCGCGGCGGTCACCGTGGCCGCCCTGGTGTGGCCCGGGCGTACCGCCGGGCCCCGGCTCGCGTGGGGCCCGTACCTGCTCGCCGCCGCGGTCACCGGCTGGGCCGTGTACCGGCACGGCACCGCCCTCGGCGTCGGCCTCGCACTGGCCGTCGCCCCCGCCCACCTGGTCGCCGAGGCGTTCGCCGCCAAGGCCCGGGCCCGGCTCACCGGGAGCCGGGCGCTGGAGGAGTTCGCGGACCGGGCCCGACCCCTGTTCCTCGCGGCGGCCGCGCTCTTCGCCGCGGCCGCCGCGGGGGCGGCCGCCGTCGCCGGAGCGCCGCCGCGCGTGGTCGTGCCGCTCGCCCTGCTGCTGTTCCTCACCCGCCTCCTGCTCCGGCACGGCGCCCGCAGGGCCCCGATCGCCGTGGCGCTGGCGTTCGCCCTGGTCCCGGTACCGGCCGCGGCGCTCGCCGCCGTCGCGGGACTCCTCGTACAGGCCGTTCTCGTGCTGGCCCGGGCTTCCGCGCACGCACGTACCTGACATCGCCCCACCCATCCCTACGTACCGACCCACATCGATCCACAAGGAGAAGGACATGACCGGGCAGCCAACCAACCAGGGGGCCACGCGATGAGGGTGCTGCTGATCGGAGCCAACGGATACCTCGGCCGCTACGTCGCCGACCGGCTGCTCGCCGACCCCGCCGTGCAGCTCACCGCGCTCGGCCGCGGGGACGACGCCGACGTACGGTTCGACCTCGCGACCGGCAGCCCCGGCGCGCTCACCCGCTTCCTCGACGCCGTCCACCCGGGCGTCGTCATCAACTGCGCCGGCGCCACCCGAGGCGGGGCCCGGGAGCTCACCCGGCACAACACCGTCGCCGTGGCGACGATCTGCGAGTCGCTGCGCCGCAGCGGCTGCGGGGCCCGCCTCGTACAGCTCGGCTGCGCCGCCGAGTACGGTCCCAGCCAGCCGGGGTCGTCGACGGCCGAGGACGCCGTGCCCAGACCGGGAGGCCCGTACGGGGTCAGCAAACTGGCAGCCACCGAACTGGTGCTGGGCTCCGGGCTCGACGCCGTCGTCCTGCGGATCTTCTCGCCCGTCGGCCCCGGCACCCCCGCCGGATCCCCGCTGGGCCGGCTCGCCGAGGCCATGCGCCGCGCCATGCAGTCCGGCGACGGGGAGCTCAAGCTCAGCGGGCTCGGCGTGCAGCGCGACTTCGTGGACGTACGGGACGTGGCGCGGGCCGTGCACGCCGCCTCCCTGTCGGCGGCCCAGGGCGTGGTGAACATCGGCACCGGCCGCGCGGTCCGGCTGCGGGACGCGGCCTCCGTGCTGGCGCGGGTCGCCGGATACGGAGGCGCCCTGCACGAGCTGGACGTCCCGCACGGTGGACCCCAGCAGGGGCACCCGGGCCGCCCCGGCGGGCTCGCCGCCATCGCGTCGCCCCGCTCCGAGGCCACCGCCGAGCAGATCGCCGCCTCGGTCCCGCAGCCGTACCCGTACCCCGACGGCTGCGGTGCCTGGCAGCAGGCCGACGTCCGCACCGCCCGCGACCGGCTCGGCTGGCGGCCCCGGATCAACCTGGAGGAGTCCCTCGCGGACATCTGGATGGAGGCGGCGTGCCGCATCTGACCACCCCGCCCGGGACGGCGACGGCCTCCGCGACCGAGGCCGGCGGGATCGGCCTCGGCATCCCCGGCTACGCGCACCCGCTGCTCGCCCCCGTCGAATGGGCCGAGCTGACCCGCCCCGGCACCCCGCTGCACTGGGCCGTCCTCAACGTGACGGACGGCCCGGGCGGCCGGCCCGACCCGCACTGCACGGAGGCCGCGGCGAAGCTCCGTACGGCGGGCGGCACGGTGCTCGGGCACCTCGCCGTACGGGACGGCGCGCGGTCCTTCGGCGAGCTGCTCTCCGACGCCCACCGCTTCCGCGACTGGTACGGGGTCGGCGGCTTCTACCTGGCCGGGACCCCCGCCGACCGGGCGGAACTGGCCTCGGTGCGCCGGGTCGTGGACGCCCTGCGGGGCCTGGGCGACGCCCCGCTGATCGTGCTCGGGCACGGCACCCATCCGTACGAGGGCTACGCGGAGATCGCCGACCAGCTGGTCACCTTCTCCGGGGCCTGGGCCGACTACCGCTGGTCGCAGGTGGCCGAGTGGACCGCCGACCACCCGCCGGAGCGGTTCTGCCACCTCGTCCACGGAGTGCCGCGCACGCATCTGGAGGAGGCCGTCCGCATCGCCCGCTGGCAGGGCGCGGGCACGATCTGGTTCACCGACCGGCGGGGCACGCCCGACCGCGACCCGTGGGAGTCGATGCCCGGGTACTGGGACGAAATCGTCTCGCGGATCGGGACGGGTGTCTCGGAATGAAAATGGGCGTGGCACTGTTACGGGATAGAACAACCTACAAATTCCCCGCATCCGCGGGGATGACCCTGGAGTCCCCGTGTCGCTGCCACCCCTGGTCGAGCCAGCTGCTGAGCTCACCGTTGACGAGGTCCGCCGGTACTCGCGTCACCTGATCATCCCCGACGTCGGGATGGACGGCCAGAAGCGCCTGAAGAACGCCAAGGTGCTCGCCGTGGGTGCCGGTGGCCTCGGTTCGCCCGCCCTCATGTACCTCGCCGCGGCCGGCGTCGGCACGCTGGGCATCGTGGAGTTCGACGAGGTCGACGAGTCGAACCTGCAGCGCCAGATCATCCACAGCCAGGCCGACATCGGCCGCTCCAAGGCCGAGTCCGCCCGCGACTCCGTCCTCGGCATCAACCCGTACGTGAACGTTGTCCTGCACGAAGAGCGGCTCGAGGCCGACAACGTGATGGACATCTTCAGCCAGTACGACCTGATCGTCGACGGCACCGACAACTTCGCCACCCGCTACCTGGTGAACGACGCCTGCGTGCTGCTGAACAAGCCGTACGTGTGGGGTTCGATCTACCGCTTCGACGGCCAGGCCTCGGTCTTCTGGTCCGAGCACGGTCCGTGCTACCGCTGCCTGTACCCGGAGCCCCCGCCGCCGGGCATGGTCCCGAGCTGCGCCGAGGGCGGCGTGCTGGGCGTGCTCTGCGCGTCCATCGGGTCCATCCAGGTCACCGAGGCCATCAAGGTCCTCACGGGCGTCGGCGAGCCGCTGGTCGGCCGGCTGATGATCTACGACGCCCTGGAGATGCAGTACCGCCAGGTCAAGGTCCGCAAGGACCCCGACTGCGCGGTCTGCGGTCCGAACGCGACCGTCACCGAGCTCATCGACTACGAGGCCTTCTGCGGCGTCGTGTCGGAGGAGGCCCAGGAGGCGGCCGCCGGTTCGACGATCACTCCGAAGCAGCTCAAGGAGTGGATCGACGCGGACGAGAAGATCGAGATCATCGACGTCCGTGAGAAGAACGAGTACGAGATCGTCTCGATCCCCGGCGCGAAGCTGATCCCCAAGGGCGAGTTCCTGATGGGCAACGCCCTCCAGGACCTGCCGCAGGACAAGAAGATCGTCTTGCACTGCAAGACGGGTGTCCGCAGTGCGGAAGTCCTCGCGGTGCTGAAGTCCGCGGGCTTCGCCGACGCGGTCCACGTCGGTGGCGGCGTCATCGGCTGGGTCCACCAGATCGAGCCCGAGAAGCCGGTCTACTAAGCCTGACCGAGGAGGGGCCGGTCCGCCGCGTGCGGGCCGGCCCCTCCTTTTCGTATCCGCTGCCTCGTATCCGCCTTCACGCCCCTTCCGGGGGCTCGGGCGCCACCGGCGTCCCCGTGGGCTCCTTCGTCGGCGTGCAGACGGTGCCGGCCTTCGGCGTCTTCCCGTCCAGCAGGTACGAGTTCACCGCCCCCTGCACGCACGCGTCGCCGCTGTTGTACGCGCCGTGGCCCTCGCCCTTGTACGTGAGCTCCACCCCGACGCCCTTGCCGAGCCGCTCCACCATGTTCCGGGCGCCCTCGTACGGGGTGGCCGGGTCGCCGGTGTTGCCGACCACCAGGATGGGGGCGGACCCGGGGGCCGAGACGTCCGGGGTCTCCCAGGCACCCGGGACGGGCCAGCCGGTGCAGCTCATCATGGCCCAGCCGAGGAAGTCCCCGAAGACGGGCGAGGCGGCACGGAAGGCGGGCAGCTGGGCCTTGGTCTGCTCCAGCGTGTAACGGTCCTTGGAGTCCGCGCAGTTGATCGCGGAGTTCGCGGCGCCGATGTTGCTGTACTGGCCGTGCTCGTCCCGGCCGTTGAGCGCGTCGGACAGCGCCATCAGCAGCTGGCCCTGGCCGCCCTCGGCCTCGTCGAGGCCCTGCTCCAGCAGCGGCCACAGCTCCTTGGAGTACAGGGCCTGCGCGATGCCGTTGGTCGCGGAGGTCTCCGTCAGCTTGCGGTCCCCGATGCCGGGGATCGGCTTCGCCGCCAGCTCCTTCTGGAGCTTGATGACGTTCGCCTCGATCTCCTTGGCGGTGCTGCCCTGGAGCTTGCACTCGTCGCCGCGGTCCACGCAGTCCTGGGCGAAGTTTCCGAGGGCGAGTTGGAAGCCCTTGGCCTGGCCGAGCGCCCCCTCCTCGGAGTTCTTGGTCGGGTCGACGACGGCGTCGAAGACGGCCCGGCCGACGTTCTTGGGGAACAGGTGGGCGTAGACCCCGCCGAGCTCGGTGCCGTAGGAGATGCCGAAGTAGTTCAGCTTCTCGTCGCCGAGGGCCTGGCGGATGCGGTCCATGTCGCGGGCGGCGTTCTCCGTGCCGACGTACGGCAGGACCTTGGCCGAGTTCCGCTCGCAGGCCTGCTGGTACTGCTTGATGCCGTCGGTGAAGGCCTTCTCCTGCTCGGGGGTGACAGGGGAGGAGTCCTGCGCGTAGTACGCGTCCAGCTGCTTGTCGCCCAGGCACTGGACGGGGACGCTGCGGCCGACCCCGCGGGGGTCGAAGCTGACCAGGTCGTAGCGCTCGCGCAGGGCCTCGTAGTCCTTGGCGGCGCCGGGCAGGGTGCTGATTCCGGACCCGCCGGGGCCGCCGAAGTTGAAGACGAGCGAGCCGAGTCGCTTGTCCTTGTCGCGGGCCTTGGCGCGGATCAGCGCGATCGGGATCGTCTCCCCCTCGGGCTTCGCGTAGTCGAGCGGGACGTCGAGGGTGGCGCACTGCCATCCCTTGGGCGGCGCCTGCCCGCCGCCCTCCAGGGGGGTGGGGGCGGGGCAGTCCTCCCACTTCAGCGGCTTGGCGTGCCGGCTGCCGTCGGCGTTCACCTTCTCGCCCCCGTTCACGCCGCCGTTGTCGGAGCACGCGCTGGTGGTGAGCAGCGCGGCCGCGAGGGCGCCGGTGGCGGTGACCCGGAGGGAATATGTCGACATACCCCCATCCTCCGCGCCCCGGCCCCCCACCGCCCCCTCGCTGACCCATCCGGGGCCGGCCCCGGACCTCCCCGGGTTCCGCCCATTGCTTTCGGCTGCGGGCCGGGCAGATCCAGCCCCTCCGGCGTTTGAGGCGCGGGGTCTGGGGCGGAGCCCCAGGAACCCGGCTCCGCCGGGCAGGGGGGGGGGGGGGGGCGGCCGGCGCGCCCCCCCCCCCCCCCCCGGGGGGGGGCGCCGCCCCCCCGGGGGGGGCGGGGGCGCCCCCCCCCCCCCCCGCGCC
>NZ_JBIARJ010000019.1:0-198974 GCF_042889825.1 Streptomyces sp. NPDC002467
GCGCGCAGGTAGGCGACGCCGGTGGCCAGGGACAGACCCAGCTCCTCGGCCGCACTGCCACCCGCCTCGTGATACGGCAGCGCGTCCACGGCGAGCGCCCGCACGTGCGGGTAGTCGGCGGTGGTCGCCTTCGCCAGCTCCACCGCGTCGGCAAGGTCCAGGGCCTGGCCGGTGCGGGCCTCGTGGCCCAGCGGGTCCGCGCCGAGGCTCGCTCGGACGGCCGTCGGCTGCATCTTGCGCTCGGAGCAAAGGGTGAGGAACGCCCGCGCGGCGTCGGCGTAATCGGCCCCCGCGTCCAGGGAGACGGGCGCGAGGTCGAGGTAGACGCCGTCCAGAACACGGGACAGCGAATCGACCGGAACGCCGCCGTGGCCGACGGTCAGCCAGAGGGAGGTGACCCCGTTCTCCAGGTCGGCGAGGGCCGCCTCGTTGACCCGTACGGGGTCGGTGCCGAGGTGGCGCTGGCGCACGTCCCAGCCGGCCGCCGCGTTCCCCTCGGCCCTGCCCCCGCGCACGAAGGGGGCGAAACCCGGGAAGCCCGAGGAGTCGGGCGCGCCGGCGGGCGCGGTGTACAGCGGGCGGGTGGTGAGCCCGTCCTCGAGCTTCGTGGACAACGCTTCTTCCGCGGCCTCGCCGGATGCTTCCTTGCCCGACTTGCGCAGCACGCCTTCTACCAGGCGCTGCCACTGCTCATGCGTCGCGTCAGGGAACTCGGCGGCCAGGGAGAGCCCGTCGTCAGGCAGGACCGTCATGGCTCGAATGCTAGGGGGGCGCCTGTGAACGACCAATAACCACTCGGTGTGATCTCCCCCTCTCAATTGAGGTGGGAGGGGTCACGAAAGAGCGGGCCGAGCAGGACGGTCGCGGCCGCCCCGGACAGTACGGCGGGCCCCGCGTGCGGCGCCACGATGCGGTCGGGGTCACCGGGGGCCGAGCCGGTTCGGGAGACGGCGGCGGCCGCCGTGCGGATCTCGTCCAGGTAGCCGTCGTGCAGCACGCTCGACAGTTCGGTGATCACCATGACGGCCGGGTTGAAGACGTCGAGGAGTACGGCCGCGGCGCTGCCGACGGCGCGGGCCCGCTCGCGCAGCAGCCGGTCGGCACGGGGGTCGCCGGCCGCCGCGGCGTCCACGAGCAGGTTGACGGAGGGTTCCGGGACGATGCCGAGGCGCAGGGCCTCGGCGCCGAGCGCGGCGTCGGAGGCGGTGGCCTGGAGGCAGCCGGTACGACCGCAGGGGCAGACCGTACGGCTTCCCGGCACGGGGAGGTGAGCCACGTCACCGGCCGCCGCGCCGGGGCCCTGGTGCACGGTGCCCTCGATGCCGAAGGCGGCGTCGACGACGCTGCCGATGAACAGGTGGACGATGCTGCGGCGGGCCTCGGGGCGGCCGAAGAGGATCTCGGAGTGGGCGACGGCGCGGGCGTGGTTGTCAACGGAGACGGGGAGCCGGAGCCGTTCGGCGAGCTGGGCGGCGAGGGGGCGGTCGTGCCAGCCGAGTGCCTCGTGGCGTACGACGGTCCCGTCGGCGGGCCGTACCCATCCACCGAGGGCCACACCGAGGCCGAGGAGGGGACGGCCGGTGTCGAACTCGCCGAGGAAGGCGGCGAGTCGGTCGGCGATGTCGGCGGGGCCGGGGCCGGGGCCGGGGCCGGGGGCGCCGGGGGACGGGTGGGGGGAGGTGCGGCGGGCGAGGACCGTGCCGCGGAGGTCGACGAGGCTGAACGTGGCGGAGGGCACGCCGATGTGCAGCCCGGCGGCGACGGGCCCGCCGATGGCACCGGTGTGCAGGTCGAGCGGGATCCGGGGGCGCCCTACGCCCGCGGCGGGGCCGGGGAGTTCGCGCAGCAGGCCGCTGCGGAGGAGGCCGGTGGTCTGCCGGGACACGGCGGCGGGGCTGAGTCCGCACAGCCGGGCGATGGCGCTGCGCGCGACGGGCCCGTGCTCCAGGACCGTGCGGAGCACGGTGGCGGCGTTCGCGGCGGCTCGGCTGTCGCCGGCGGTGGGGGGCATGGGGGCTCCTGGGGATTGGTCCCCCGATGATGCCGGTTCCTGCCGGGGGCGGGTGGGGGTCTTGGCCCCGGGGGCGGTGCGGCTCAAGAACCTGGGGCTCCGCCCCAGACCCCGCGCCTCAAACGCCGGCGGGGCTGGATTTTGCCGCCCCAGGGGTTCCGGCGGAGTCGGGCGCGCGCCGGGGCACCTCCTCGGGCGTCGAACCTTTCAGGCAGCGGACAAGTCCGACGTGGTTGCGTTCGACGCCCTGCGGGGGCGCCCCGGCACACACCCGACTCCGCCGGAAGCGGGCAGCGCCGGCTCCTGTGAGGGCGCGTTCCCGGGACGGGGACGGGGACGGGGTGGGGTGGGGTGTCGTCCGGGACGTGAAACGTGATGTGTGGCGCGGCGCCCACCTGGGCATCACAACCCGTCCGGGCGCCATAGATCATGAGTCCCGGATGACACCCCACCCCGGCACCGGCCCCCTTGCGAAGCCCCCGGCTGGGACACCGCGCAGCGGAAGTCCGGACCCGTGGCGGGCGCGTTGCGGGGGTATGAAATCCAGCCATGGTTTTCGGCCGATCGGAGAGGTGTCATCGGGCCGGCGCCCGGCGGGAAAGCGCAGGTCAGGGTGGGTGGTCGGAGGTCGGTTCGGGTTTGTGGCGGGGTCGGGGGAGCGGGTTGACCGGGGGCTCGGGCGCTGACACGCTCCGGGACATGTCCGCGAACGAACTCCTTGTCCCGCGGCTCCACACCCCCGGCCCCTGTACCGCGCCGGGTGGCTGTCCGGGCCGCTGTAGCGCCCCGCGCCAGGTCTGAGTCCCGCAAGGGCTCGCGCCCGACGCCGGGCCTGAGCCCCGCCGGGCCCTGATCCCGAGCCGGGCCCTGATCCCGAGCCGGGCCCTGATCCCGAGTCGGGGCCGGGTCCCCCGTCGGGCCCGGGTTCCGCCTAGGTTCGTGCCTCGACCGAGGGCCTGAGTTCCGCAGGGTCCGGACCTGTATCGGGCGCGGCGAGTGCCTCGCGTCACGCCCCGCATCGGGTGGGTTCCGCAGGGCCGAGCCCGGAGTCCGGACCGAGTCCCGTACGCGCCGAATCCGGCCCGGCCCGCACGGGCCCGCGGCGGGTCCGGTTTCCGTGGCTCGGCCCCCTGGGGCCCCGCCCCCCCCGTGTCGTCGTCACCCGTCGTTCCGAGCACCCGCACCCGCAGCCGCGTACCCCGCACCCGCGCCACCGTTCCCGCGTCGCCCCGTACTCGCGACGTCCCCCGTCGTTCCGCAGCCCCGTACCCCCGTAGGCCTATTTCTTCCGCTGCGGAAATAACTGCCGCAGCCCACTCCAGGGAGCACCCATGACCACCGTCACCACCTCCACCACCGTCACGAAGATCGGCGGCCGCATCGGCGCCGAGATCGGTGGCGTCAAGCTCGGCGGAGACCTCCCCGAGGCGACCGTCGCCGAGATCCGGGCCGCTCTCCTCGCCCACAAGGTCGTCTTCTTCCGCGACCAGGACCACCTCGACGAGGCCGGTCACGAGGCCTTCGCCCAGCTGCTCGGCGCACCCGTCGCGCACCCCACCGTCCCCTCCGCGGACGGCCGTTACGCCCTCGGCATCGACTCGCACCACGGCGCCCGCGCCAACCAGTGGCACACCGACGTCACCTTCGTGCCCGCCTACCCCGCCTTCTCCATCCTGCGCGCCGTCACCATCCCCCCGTACGGCGGCAACACCCTCTGGGCCAACACGGCCGCTGCCTACGCCAACCTCCCGGCGCCCCTGCGGACCCTCGCCGACGGCCTGCGCGCCCTGCACTCCAACGAGTACGACTACGCCGCCCTCAAGCCCGACGCGGTGCCCGAGGCCCTGACGCAGTACCGCGAGGTGTTCACCTCGACCAAGTTCCTCACCGAGCACCCGGTGGTCCGCGTCCACCCCGAGACCGGCGAACGCACTCTGCTGCTCGGCAACTTCGTCCAGCGGATCGACGGCTTCACCGGCCGGGACTCCCGCGCCCTGCTCGACCTGTTCCAGGCCCACATCGAGAGCCCGGAGAACACCGTCCGCTGGCAGTGGCGCGCCGGCGACGTCGCCATCTGGGACAACCGCGCCACCCAGCACTACGGCGTGGACGACTCCGATGACCACGAGCGCACCCTGCGCCGCGTGACCGTCGACGGGGACGTCCCGGTCGGTCCTGACGGCGAGCCCTCGCGGCTGATCACCCCGGAGTCCGTCCCGGACCCGGCCTTCGGCATCGCCTCCGGAGCCTCCACCACCGACTCCGCCACCGCCACCTCCGGCGACTCCGCCGCCTGACCGTCCCGCAAGGAGCCCCCGTGCCCAGCCTGCTCGCCATCACCGGCAGCCCCTCCGCCCACTCCCGTACCGCCGTGGTCGCCGAACACGTGCTGGGCCGCCTGGCCCACTCCGGTTTCGAGACCGCGCACCTCTCCGTACGCGACCTGCCCGCCGCCGATCTGCTCGCCGCCCGCCGTGGCGAGCCGGAGATCCGCCGGGCGCTCGATGCCGTCGCCGAGGCCGACGGCCTGGTCATCGCGACCCCCGTCTACAAGGCCTCGTACACCGGCCTGCTCAAGGCGTTCCTCGATCTGCTCCCGCAGGACGGGCTGGCCGGCAAAACGATCCTGCCGCTGGTCACCGGCGGCAGCCTCGCCCACGTCCTGACCATCGACTACGCCCTGCGCCCGGTCCTCTCCGCCCTCGGCGCCCGGCACGTCACCGCCGGCCGGTTCGTCCTCGACTCCACCGTCGAGCGGGGCAACGGCCCCGACCGGCTGCGGCCCGAGGCGGAGCTGGACCTCTACCAGGCCGTGGACGAGTTCGCCGACGCCCTGCGCTCCGTCCCCGCCACCGCGCTCACCGCCGCCCCGTAACCCCGTATCCCGTACCGACAAGGAACCGTCATGGCCGCAGCCTTCACCTCGACCTCCACCTCCCGTCGCCAGTTCCTCACCCTGCTCGGCATCTCGGCGGCCGCGGTGAGCTGCGGCACGGCCACCGCCAACGGCGGCGGCTCCGGCTCGGGCTCTCAGATCAAGACCCTGAAGTACCAGGGAGCGGTCGGCTCGGTCTCGCTCCCCGAACTCGCCGCGGACCTCGGCCACCTCGAGGACCTCAAGCTCGAATGGGTCGGCAACACCATCAGTGGCCCGCAGGACATCCAGTCCGCCGCGACCGGCCAGACCCACTTCGGCAGCGCCTTCAACGGCGCCGTCATCAAGCTCGCCGCCGGCAACGCCCCGATCAAGGCCGTCATCTCCTCCTACGGATCCGACCAGTACTCCTACGGCGGCTACTTCGTCCTGGAGGACAGCCCGATCCGCTCCGCCCGCGACCTGATCGGCAAGAAGGTCGGGATGAACACCCTGGGCGCGCACTACCAGGCCCTGCTGGACCTCTACCTGAACCGCAACGGCCTCTCCAAGGCGGACGCCGGCAAGGTCGAGCCCCTGGTGGTGCCGCCCGTCAACACCGAACAGGCCCTGCGCCAGAAGCAGATCGAGGTCGGGGTGCTCACCGGGATCCTGCGCGACAAGGCCCTCGCCACCGGCGGCATCCGCCCGCTCTTCACGGACGTCGAGCTGCTCGGCCCGTTCAGTGCGGGCACCTACATCATGACCGAGCGCTTCATCAAGCAGAACCCGGACACCGTACGGACCTTCACGACCGGCGTCGCCAAGGCCATCGAGTGGTCCCGCACCACCCCGCGCGAGGAGGTCGTCGCGCGGATGACGGAGATCGTCAAGAAGCGCGGGCGCAACGAGGACACCGCGGCCCTGCAGTACTGGCACTCCTACGGGATCGCCGAGCACGGCGGCCGGATACCCGACAAGTCCTTCCAGCTGTGGATCGACTGGCTCGGCGAGCGGGGCGAGATCAAGAAGGGCCAGTTCAAGCCCTCGGACCTCTACACCAACGAGTTCAACGGCTTCGGAAAGGGCTGACCGGACATGGCGAAGATCGTGTTCGAGG
This sequence comes from Streptomyces sp. NPDC002467, assembly GCF_042889825.1. NCBI lineage: Bacteria > Bacillati > Actinomycetota > Actinomycetes > Kitasatosporales > Streptomycetaceae > Streptomyces > Streptomyces sp. NPDC002467. The sequence goes on from NZ_JBIARJ010000019.1 coordinate 5,986, forward strand.
GGGTGGGCAAGACCTTCCCGGCCAAGAACAAGAGCCGGGGCGGGCAGGAGTTCACCGCCCTCGACGGCATCGACCTGGAGATCGAGGCAGGTGAGTTCGTGGTCGTCGTGGGCCCCAGTGGCTGCGGCAAGTCCACCCTCCTGGACCTCCTCGGCGGGCTGTCCCGGCCGACGTCGGGGCGGATCCTGCTCGACGGCGAGCCGGTCACCGGGCCGGGTCTCGACCGGGGCATCGTCTTCCAGCAGTACGCGCTGCTGCCGTGGCGGACAGCGCTCGGCAACGTCGAGTTCGGCCTGGAGGCCACCGGCGTACCCAGGCGCGAACGGGCCGACCGGGCACGGGAGTTCCTCGACCTGGTCGGACTGAGCGGATTCGAGGACCGGCACCCGCACGAGCTGTCCGGCGGCATGCGCCAGCGCGTCGCCATCGCCCGCTCGCTCGCGTACGACCCGGACGTGCTGTTGATGGACGAGCCGTTCGCCGCGCTCGACGCGCAGACCCGCGAGTCCCTCCAGGACGAGCTGCGCCGCATCTGGCAGCGCACCGGCAAGACCGTCGTCTTCATCACGCACGGCATCGAGGAGGCGGTCTACCTCGGCCAGAGGGTGGCCGTCATGACCTCGCGCCCGGGACGCGTCAAGGAGATCGTCCCCGTCTCCTTCGGTGAACGGAGCGCCGGTCTGCAGGGCGAGGAACTGCGCTCCAGCCCGGAGTTCGCCCGCTACCGCCACGAGGTCTGGACCCTGCTCCACGACGAGGTGGCCCGCGCCCAGCAACTGGAGAAGGAGGAGGCCACCGTATGAGCACCGGAACCGACACCACCGTCGACACCACCACCCCTACCACCATCGGCGCCGCCACTGCGACTGCGACTGCGACTGAGCCTGTGACCGCGACCGCCACCGTCGCAGACCCTGCGCCGGAGTCGGGCGTACGGGCCAAGGCCGACGAGGTGCGGGACCCCGCGCCCCCGGCCGCTCCCGATGCCGGGAAGAGCAACCGTCCGGCCGCGGCTGCCGGCCGGCAGCCCCTCCGGGCCGTGGGCCGGTGGCTGCGCGCCGCCGCCCTGCGCTCGGCGGCCCTCGTCGCCCTGCTCGCCGTATGGGAGTCCGCACCGCGGTTCGGCCTGGTCGACGCCACTTTCCTGCCGCCCTTCAGCGTCGTCGCGCAGGCGTGGTGGGACCTCCTCGGCAACGGCCAACTCGCCGAGCACACCTCGGCCAGTCTCACCCGCTCCTTCGGGGGCTTCGGGATCGCCGTCGTCGTCGCGGTCCCGCTCGGCCTGCTCATCGGCTGGTACCGGCCGGTCGCCGCGCTGCTCGGCCCGCTGCTGGAGGTGTTCCGCAACACCGCGGCCCTCGCCCTGTTGCCGGTCTTCGTGCTCCTGCTCGGCATCGGCGAGACCTCGAAGGTCTCGATCGTCGTCTACGCCTGCGTGTGGCCGATCCTGCTGAACACCATCAGCGCCGTCGGAAACGCCGACCCCACGCTCGTCAGGCTGGCCCGCTCGATGGACCTGTCCACCCCGAGGCTCTTCCAGAAGGTGATCCTCCCGGCCTCGGTGCCGGTCATCTTCACCGGGATCCGGCTCGCCGGCGCCGTCTCCATCCTCGTCCTCGTCGCCGCCGAGATGATCGGTGCGAAGGCGGGCCTCGGCTACCTGATCAACGCCTCCCAGTTCAACTTCGCCATCCCGCAGATGTACGCGGGCATCATCACCATCTCCGCCATCGGGGTGGCCTTCAACCAGCTGCTGGTCACCGTCGAACGCCGCCTCAGCCTCTGGCGCGTCCCGGCCGCCTGACGCCGTTCGCCTCCCGGCGCGGGTGGCGTACGAGAGCCCGGTCCCGCGGCCCCGGCCCCCGTTCGGTGCCGGGTCCGCCCGACCGCCACGCGTCGCCGCCCCCGCCCCGCCCGCTCCGCCCCTCTTCCCACCCCAGGATCAGCCATGACCGCATCCCGCACCCTCCACCTCAACGCGTTCCTCATGAACGCCGGTCACCACGACGCCGCCTGGCGGCACCCCGACAGCACCCCCGAACGGGCCACCGACCTCGCGTACTTCCAGGAGCTGGCCCGCACCGCCGAGCGCGGCAGACTCGACTCGATCTTCTTCGCCGACGGGGTCGCCCTGTGGGGCAAGGCCCGCTACAACGCCCTCGGCGGGTTCGAGCCGATCACCCTGCTCTCCGCGATCGCCGCCGTCACCGAGCACATCGGGCTCATCGCCACCGTCTCCACCACCTTCAACGAGCCGTACAACCTGGCCCGGAAGTTCGCCTCACTCGACCACATCAGCGGCGGCCGCGCCGGCTGGAACATCGTCACCTCCGGCAGCGTCGACGAGGCCCGCAACTTCAACCGGGACGAGCACCTGGAGCACGCCCGCCGCTACGAGCGCGCCCGCGAGTTCCTCGACGTCGCCACCAAGCTCTGGGACAGCTGGGAGGACGACGCGATCGTCCTCGACAAGGAGCGCGGCGTCTACGCCGACACCGACAAGCTCCACCCCGCCGCCCACCGCGGCGAGCACTTCGGCGTCGCCGGACCGCTCAACGTGCCCCGCTCCCCGCAGGGATACCCGCTCCTCGTGCAGGCGGGCTCCTCCGAGGACGGCAAGGAGTTCGCCGCCCAGTACGCCGAGGCCGTCTTCACCGCCCAGCAGACCCTCGCCGACGGCCAGACCTTCTACAAGGACCTCAAGTCCCGGCTCGCCCGCCACGGCCGCGCCGAGAGCGACCTGCTCGTGCTGCCCGGCATCGCCCCCGTCATCGGTTCCACCGAGGCCGAGGCGAAGGCCCTGGAGCAGCAGCTCACCGACCTCCAGATCCCCGAGTACGGCCTCGCCCAGCTCTCCGGGATGCTGGGCGTGGACCTCACCGGCCTGCCCCTCGACGGCCCGCTGCCCGATCTCCCGGAGGAGCGGGACATCAACGGCAACAAGAGCCGCTTCACCCTCGTCGCCGAGCTCGCCCGCCGCGACGGGCTGACCCTGCGCGAGCTGATCGCCCGCCTCGGCGCGGGCCGCGGCCACCGCACCTTCGCCGGTACCCCCGAGCAGATCGCCGACCAGCTGGAGGAGTGGTTCACGCAGGGGGCCGCCGACGGCTTCAACATCATGGCCCCGATCCTGCCGACCGGCCTGACCGACTTCGTCGACCACGTCGTGCCGATCCTCCAGCGCCGCGGCCTCTTCCGCACCGAGTACACCGGCCGCACCCTCCGCGAGAACTACGGCCTGCCGCGCCCCGTCAACCGGTACGCGAGGGAGTTGGCGTGAGCGAACACCTCGCCGACGTACTCGTCGTCGGCGGCGGGCCCGCCGCCACCTGGGCCGCCCTCAAGGCGGCCCGGGCCGGGGCCCGCGTCGTCCTCGCCGACAAGGGCTGGTGCGGTACGAGCGGCGCGACCGCCGCCGGGGGCACCGGTGTCTGGTACGTCCCGCCCGAGCCCGCGGCCCGCGAGGCGGCGATGGCGAGCCGCGAGGGCCTCGGCGGATACCTCGCCGACCGCCGCTGGATGGCCCGCGTCCTCGACGAGACGTACGAACGGATGAACGAGCTCGCGGTCGACGGCCGTTACCCGTTCCCCACCGGACCCGACGGGCGGCAGCTGCGCGGCGGCCTCCAGGGCCCCGAGTACATGCGGCGGATGCGCATCCGAGTCCGCCGCGCCGGGGTGCGGATCCTGGACCACAGCCCGGTCACCGAGCTGCTCACCGACGCGGACGGGGCCGTGGCCGGGGCCGCGGGCTACCGCCGTCAGGCCCGTGAGACGTACCGGGTCCGGGCCGGCGCCGTGGTCCTCGCCACCGGCGGCTGCGCCTTCCTCAGCGGGGCCCTCGGCACCAACACCAATACGGGCGACGGCGCGCTGTTCGCCGCCGAGGCCGGGGCGGAGCTCTCCGGGATGGAATTCTCCAACGCCTACGGGATCGCCCCCGAGGGCACCTCGGTCACCAAGACCGCCTTCTACTCCTTCGCCACCTTCTATCAGGAGGACGGCAGCGTCCTGGAGGGCGCCGCCAGTCAGGGGGGCCGCTCGGTCATCGCCCGCGAACTCCTCACCGGGGCCAAGGTGTACGCCCGCCTCGACCGGGCCGACGAGGCCGCGCGGCGGGCGATGCGCAACGCCCAGCCGAACTTCTTCCTCACCTTCGACCGCCTCGGCATCGACCCCTTCACCGACCGGTTCTCCGTCACTCTGCTCGCCGAGGGCACCGTCCGCGGCACCGGCGGCATCCGGATCACCGACGACGACTGCGCCACCGGGGTGCCCGGCCTGTACGCCGCCGGGGACGCGGCCACCCGGGAGGAGATCTGCGGCGGCTTCACCGGAGGCGGCAGCCACAACGCGGCCTGGGCCATCTCCTCGGGCAGCTGGGCCGGCCGGGCCGCGGCCCTGCACGCGCTCGCCCTCGGACCGGGGCACGCCGGGTCCCGCCCCGTCAGCGGCGTCGGCGGAGCGGGAGTGCGGCCGACGGGAACCCCCGGACCGGCCGGGGAGCACCGCGCGGCCGTGGCCCTCGTACAGGAGGAGGTCCTGCCGTACGACAAGAACTACCTGCGCCGCGGTGATGTCCTGGCCGCGTCGCTGAGCTCCCTCGACGAGGCCTGGTCGCGGCTACGGTCCTCGCTCCACGGCGAGGGCGCGGAGCTGGTCAGGGCCCGGCAGGCGGCGGCGATGACGGCGCACGCGCGCTGGATGTACGCGGCCGCGCTCGCCCGGACGGAATCCCGGGGCATGGCCAGGCGTCTGGACCACCCCGGGCAGGACCCGGCCCAGCACCACCGGATCACGGTCGGCGGCCTGGACCGGGTGTGGACGCGGGCGGCGGTGGCGGCGTGATCGAACTGGTCTCGGCGGAGCGCTGCATAGCATGCGACAAGTGCGTGGAGGTCTGCCCGACGGACGTGTTCGAGCGCGGGCCCGACGGGATTCCGGTCCTGGCCCGGCAGGAGGATTGCCAGACCTGTTTCCTGTGCGAGGCCAACTGCCCGGTGGACGCCCTGTTCGTGTCCCCTCTGACCCGGCCGGCGCCGGACGACCCGGCCGTACGGGACGAGGCCGGACTGGTGCGCCGGGGGCTGCTCGGCAGCTACCGGCGCGAGATCGGCTGGGGTGAGGGGCGCACGCCCGGGGCGCTGAGGGCGGTCGGGCCGTCCCTGGCACCGGCGTCGCCACCGATCACGTCCTGAGCGCGCGAGGGGCGGTGCGCCACGGGCCGCCCCGTCGCGCGCGGCGGACCCGTCAGACCGTCAGGACGATCTTGCCGCGGGTGCGGCCGGCGGCGCTCAGCTCCCAGGCCTTGGCGGCCTCGGCGAGCGGCAGCGCGTGCTCCACGTTGACGGTGAGCTTGCCCGCGTCGGCCAGTTCGGCCAGGAAGGTCAGGTCGGCGGTGTCGGGGCGCACCCACAGCTGGTGGGCGCCCTTGGCGGCGGCCTCGTAGTCGGCGATGGAGACGACCCGCCCGCGCGCCTTGACGAGCGACTGGAGGATCTCGACGGCGCCGTCGCCGTAGAAGTCCAGGCCCGCGTCGATGCCTTCGGGCGCCAGCTCGCGGATCCGGTCCGCCAGCCCCTCGCCGTAGAGCACGGGCTCGGCGCCGAGCGAGCGCAGATAGTCGTGGTTGTGGGCGCCCGCCGTGCCGATGACGCGCAGGCCGAGCGCGACGGCGATCTGCACGCCGAAGGAGCCGGTGCCGCCGGCCGCGGAGTGGATGACGACCGTCTCGCCCGCCTTGAGGCCCACCCGGGTGAGGGACTGGTAGGCCGTCAGACCGGCCAGCGGGATGCCGGCGGCCTGCTCGAAGGTGAGCTCGCGGGGCTTGCGCGCGAGGGTGCGGACGGGGGCGGCGACCAGTTCGGCGTAGGTGCCGAGCTCCACCCATTCCTTGCGGACGTAGCCGTAGACCTCGTCGCCGACGGCGTGGTCGAAGGTGTCGGGGCCGACGGCCTCGACGACCCCGGCAACGTCCCAGCCCGGTATGACGGGGTAGCGGACTTCGAGGATCGGGTCGAGGTATCCGGCGGCGAGCTTCCAGTCCACCGGATTGACGCCGGCGGCCTTCACGCGGACGAGCACCTCGCCCGGGCCGACCTTGGGTTGGGGCGCCTCAACGAGCTTGAGGGAGGCGGGAGTTCCGTATGCGTCGTACGTAATCGCTTTCATGGTCAACCCCAACGGGGCGAATCGCGACGCTATTCCTCAGGCCGGGAGGGTGTTGTGGTGCGAGCGTCGCCGGGCCGCGCTGATGAGCGCCTGGATCTGCGCGCCGGACTGTTCGACGTGGTCGAGCGGGGAGGGGAAGGGCAGCCGCACGTCGTGGTGGCCGCGCCGTTCCTCCAGGCGCAGGGTGATCCCGTACCGGTCCAGGGCCACCGGCAGCGCGCGGACCATGGCGGTGGTGGGCAGCGGCCGGACCAGGCGCAGGAGCAGGGTGACGAGGTCGGGGTGGTCGTCCTGGAGGTGCGTGAGCATCCCCGCCTCGAAGGGGGCGAGCGGGTCGGGGACGGCGGCGTCCAGCTCTTCGAGTCCGGTGTACGCGACTCCGCGCGAGGTCTCCAGGACGGCCTGGCCGAACTCCATGCAGGTGGAGTCGGCGGACTCGTCGGAGTAGGGGGTGAGGAGCCGGCCCAGCAGGGTGACGCGGGCGCGTACCCGGTCGCGCACGGGGGTGGGGGCGATGTCGGTGAACTCAAGCCGGATCGCGGGCCGGTGTTCACGCTCGCGCTCGTGCCCGTGCCGGTGACCTCGCCCGTGACCGCCGTCCGGTCCGGAGGGGTGCAGGTGCAGGCGGCCCATCGGATCGGAGCCGTCGAGGTGGCGGACCTCGCTGCGCAGGCCGTCCGTGACCACGGTCATGGAGTGGGCGGCGGCCAGCACGGACCGGATCAGCTCGGCGTCGGTGGGGGTGCGGCGGGCACCGGACATGTGCATCGGGTCTCTCCATCCTCCGAGGGGTTACTTAGGTATGCCTAACCTAACCTACTCGCCCTTTCGGGGGTAGCCGGCGTGGCTCGTGTCGGTGTTGGGCTGAACGGGTGAAACGCGAGAGGATGGGGGGATGCACAAGAAGCCAACGGCCGAGGCGGCCCGGTGAGCAGGTACGACGTCACCGACGAGCAGTGGGAGGGGCTCGCGCAGGTGGTCCCCCTGCGCAGCCGCAACGAATGGCCCTCCCGGGTGGACCACCGCACGATCCCCAAGGCGCCCGGCGCGTCGGCGGCGGAGCAGCGGCGCTTCGTGGTGATCCGGGTCCAGATCTTCGCGGACGCCCGGGAGGTGGCGGAGTACCTGATCGCGCAGATTCCGGTACTGCTCGACCTCACCGGTGCGGACGGCGAAGTCGCCAAGCGCATCCTGGACTTCAGCAGTGGCGTGGTCTTCGGGCTGGGCAGCGGGATGCACCGGGTGGACCGGAACGTCTTCCTGCTGGCGCCGGTCGGCACGGAGGTCGAGGGGATCGCGGCCGCGGCCGTCCCCCGATCGTAGGAAGGTCCGTACGAGGTAACGGTTCGCCGGGCCCACGGGGCACCCGGCGGCCCGTACCGTCCGCCGCATGGACGCCACCCTGCCCGAGGCAACACCCCGCCCCGCCCCCGTTCCCCCGTTAGTCGACGCCCCGTCACGCCCGGCCGAAGCGCAGCCCTCGGCCGGGCCGGGCATGCCGACGGCCTCGCCGGCAGCCGCGTTGACCGCTCCGCCGGCCCCGGCGCCGGTCACTGCGCCGATCGCCTCGCCGGTCACCGTGCCGGTCGCCTCGCCGGTGACCGCGCCGGCCGCTGGGCCGGTCATCGCGCCGGTCACGACGCCGTCCAGCTCACCGGGCACCGTGCCGACCGACTCGTCCGCCACCGCGCCGACCGCCTCGCCGCCCCAGCCCGCGCAGCGGCACCTGCGGGCCGTCATCACCGAATTGCGGCTCTCCGCCTTCGGCCCGCACCGGGCGGCGGTGTTCCCCGTCGGGCCGGTCACCCTCTTCGCGGGGCCCAGCGGCAGCGGGAAGTCCCAACTCCTGGCCGCCTACGAGGCCCTCGCCGCGCTCGGTTCCGGGGCCGAGCTGGAAGAGGCCTTCCCCGACGCCCGCGCCCGCATCCCCGACCGGGCCGTGCCCGACGCGGAACGGCGGCGCGGGTTCCGGCTCGGCTGCACGGTCGACGGGCCCGCCGGGCCGGTCCGGCTCGACCTCGCCGTGCAGGCCGAGCCCGCCCTGCGGATCGTCGGCGAACGGCTCTCGCAGGACGGGCAGATCCTGCTCGCCACCGCCCTGCGCGACCCGGGCCGCCGTTCCGTGCAGGCCGCCTGGCTGACCGGCGGCTCCGTCGGCGTCACCCGGGCCCCGCTGCCCGACGACCGGCTCGGCACCGCCCTGCTCCCGCTGCGCGTCGCCGGGTCCACCGCCGGGCAGCGGCAGGTGCTGGCCGCGGCGGAACAGGTGGTGGTGGCCCTGCGGTCGGTGTTCCCCTGCGACCCCGGACCGGACCGGATGCGCGCCCCCGTGCCGCCCGGCGAGGGCCGGCTGCTGCGGGACTGCGCCAACCTGGCCGACGTACTGCGCCGGACCCGCCACGAGTGCGGCACCCGCCACGCGCTGCTGACCGAGGCGGCCCGTACGGCCTGCCCGGGCACGGTCGCCGGGTTGGACGTACGGGCCCCCGCCGGCGGCACCCCCGTCACCGCGGTGCTGGACCGCGGCCCCGGCCGGCCCGCCACGGAACTGGCCCGCCTCGGCTCCGGCGAGCTCCGGTTCCTCGCACTGGCCCTCGTCCTGCTGACCGGACCGGGCGTGCTCGCCATGGACCCGGCCGCCGAACTGCCCTCCGCGCGGCAGGTGCTGACCGTGCTCGCCGACGACTTCGACCGCGGCCTCGACCGCCGCCAGAGCGCGGAGCTGCTGCGCCTGGCCCTGCTCTCCTGCGGTCGCGGACACGTTCGGTTGGCGGCCGCGGTGGGCGAGGCGACGGCCGATGCCGCCCGCCGCCTCCCGGGCGTCGCGGTGGTGGACCTGTCCGCCTGATCCCGCCCCTCGCGGGCGGGGGTTACGTTGGTGTCCCTCCGGCCGAGGCCGGGGGGGTACGTTCGAGGAGGCTGGGATGAACGACACGCACGACGCCCGCGAACCGCGGCCCGAGGAGAGGCTGGACCGGCTGCGGCGGCGGCTCGTGGACTTCGCGGCCGCGCGGGGCTGGGAGCCGTACCACACGCCCAAGAACCTGGCGGTGGCGCTCAGCGTGGAGGCGTCCGAACTGGTCGAAATCTTCCAGTGGCTGACACCGGAACAGTCCGCGAAGGTCATGGAGGAACCGGAATCCGCCCACCGCGTGGCCGATGAGGTGGCCGATGTGCTCGCGTACCTGCTGCAGTTCTGTGAGGTCCTGGGGGTGGATGTGCTGGATGCGCTCGCCGCGAAGATCGAGAGGAACGAGCTCCGCTTCCCCGTGACGGGCCCTCCGACACCGAATCGTCACTCTTCGGAGTGATGGCGTCATCCACAATCACGTTTCTGTCCACATTTTCCGAATACCCCTGGCTTTACTGGCCGGTTGCCCTCACTCTGGGTAGTGGCGAGAACGGCGGGATGTCGTGCGGACGGGGGACGGCATATGGATGCGGTACGGCTCATCGCGGCCGGCCGGCACGCGCTGGCACAGAGCGGGGCTGCGTGGGGCATCGTGGGCGAGGCCTGGCAGGCACAGGCGCTCGCGCAGGGCATAGGGGGCTACCTGGCGGTCACCGGGCCGCAGGAGCTGAGATCGGAGGCACGGGGGCTGGGGGAAGCGGGAAGCAGAGGCTGCGGGGTGCTCGACAGAGCGGCCCTGCGTGGTGAGGGCATCGCGCCCGAACGTCCGCCGAGAGCAGCGCAGTTGAGCGAGATGTCGGACGTCCGGCAGGCGCTGCTCGGACTGCAGGCGCTGCTGGGTGAAGTGGGCATAGCCCTGGTCGGGGTGGCCTGCGGGACGGATGACGAGACCCTGTACTGGCAGTGCATAGAGTCGATCGACGCGGCCGACGAGTCGAGCGACCGGGTACGTGCGCTGCTGCGGAGGATGACGGTCCGTGAGCGGGGATCCGCCTCGGGTGTGGCCTGACGGGCCTGGCCTGACGGGCCGTCCGGCGAGGGTGGTGGCAGGGCCCTGGCGGCACGGGTCCCGCCGCGCGCGACGGGACCCGCCCGGTCAGTACGCCCGGTGCGCCGGGAGCTCGGTCTCGGCGCCGGAGCCGGCGGCCGGAGCGCGGTCCGTGGAGGACTGGAGGTCGGCGTCGAGCTGCGACAGATCGGCGTTCAGTGCCGCCATCAGCTCTTCCATCTGCTGGAGCAGGCCCTTCGGCGCGCCTCCGCCCTGGGCGGGTACCGAGGGTTCCTGGTGTGCGTGGTCGTGCGCTGCCTGTCCGGTCCGTCCGGTCTGGCCGGCGGGTCGGTGTGGCTCCGGCGCGGACTCGTGGGACATGGCGGCCTCCTCGGCCCTGGCCCCTTCCGGGGCGGAAGGGTGCGACGGACGCACCGGCGAAGGGGCCGCCGGCGCGCGGGCCGGGCGGTCCGGCTCCCTCCGAGCAACGATCTCCGTCCGGGCTGGTCACTGGCGGGGTCGGCGACCGACACATCCGGTTGACGAAGATTCACTCGGCAGGGGTGGGCCGTGCGGCAACGCGCGGGCGAACCCGAGTCGCACACGACATACGTCACCATCCGGGACAATGAAGAGGAAGGCCATGTCACCCACACGCCGAACGAGGTAGCACCCGATGCCACGCGCGTCCGGCCCGCTCTCCAGGGCCCTGAAGCACAGGACCCTGCTCCTGGACGGCGGGCTGAGCAACCAGCTCACCGCCCAGGGCTGCGACCTGTCCGGCGGCCTCTGGTCGGCCCGGGTGCTCGTCGAACGGCCCGACCAGGTGGAGGCCGCCCACAGCGCGTACGTGCGCGCCGGCGCCGAGGTGCTGATCACCGCCAGTTACCAGATCGGGTACGAGACCTTCGCCGCCCGCGGCCACGACCGGGCGCAGACCTCCGCCCTGCTGCGCCGCAGCGTCGACCTCGCGGCCCGCGCCGCCGAGGCGGCGGACCACGAGGTCTGGGTGGCCGCCTCGGTCGGCCCGTACGGGGCGGTGCCGGCGGACGGCTCCGAGTACCGGGGCCGGTACGGGCTGAGCGTGCGCGAACTCGTCGCCTTCCACCAGCCCCGCGTCGAGGCCCTGCTCGACGCGGGCCCGGACGTCCTCGCCCTGGAGACCATCCCCGATCCGGACGAGGCCGAGGCCCTGCTGACCGTCCTGGCCCGGACGGGCGCACCGGCCTGGCTGACCTACACCGTCGCGGACGGCCGCACCCGCTCCGGCACCCCGCTCCCCGAGGCGTTCGCCCTCGCCGCGGGCTCCCCGCAGATCATCGCCCTCGGCGTCAACTGCTGCGACCCGGCGGAGGTGCTCCCCGCCCTGGAGGCCGCTGCCGGCGCCACCACGAAACCGCTCGTGGCCTACCCCAACGACGGCTCCGTCTGGGACGCGACCACCGCCACCTGGCACGAGCCCGACACCGAGGCCCCCTGGCCCACCACGGCCTGGCGCAACACCGGAGCCCGCCTCATCGGCGGCTGCTGCCGCATCGGCCCGGTCCGGATCGCGGCGCTGGGCGAGACGTTCTGAGCTACTGACGCCAACGGTTCGGGGCGGGGCCCTTGCAGGTGTAGATCCGCCCGTTGTACGTGCCGGTGGCTCCGGCCGGGGAGCAGAACGCGCCGGGGTGGACGGTGCCGACGCTGCCGGACCCACCCGACGTGCTGCCGGAGCCGCCGGAGGTGCTGCCCGAGTCGTCCTCGTCCACCGTCGGCTTGGGCGTGGGCGTGGGCGTGGCCTTGGGCGTGGACTTCGGTTTCAGGGAGGTGCCCTTCTCGGCCGGGCACGTCGTACCGGCCGCCACGAGGTGGACGCTCGCCGGGACGGACTTCGATGCGAGCGCGGAACCCGCCGCAGGCTCCTGGAAGCACACGACCCACGTCGTGTGGTCGGCCGGCAGCGTCACGTCCGCGTACGCGCTGAGGGCGGTCAACTCGGTGTCGAGCAGGGCCTCCACGGCCTTCTCGGCCCCGGCGAAGGGAGTGCCGACCACCGAGGGCATCGCGGGGGCGGGCGTCGGTGACGGAGCCGCGGCCGCCGGCGCAGAGGACTGGGGCGCGGCCGTCGTCGCGACGGTGGCCGGGGACTTGGCGTCGTCACCCGACTTCTTCGCCGAATCCGGGGTCAGCACGAAGAGCAGGAACCACAGCCCCGACAGGACGGTGGCGATGATCTTCTTCTTCTGGTCCCAGCGGCTCGTCCAGGCCAGTGCGATTCCCGCCGGGGGCAGGAGAACGAGGGCGGTGATGATCAGCGCCGGATGCTGCCACCAACGTCTTAAGGGCTGGGGGGCGTAGGAGTGGGGCTGCTGGTACTGCTGGTACACGGTGCTCCAGGTCTGGGTGAAGACGAATGGATGTTCAAACCCGAGCAGAATGTCAAAATGTGTCAGCCCTTGTGCGGGAAATGAGGAAGTCCCTCACCTGCGGTGTTCGCGCAAAACACGTTGGCCGGGTCGTGAGTGCCGCCCCATACTCGGACGTGTGTTCCTGACGATCTCCACCACCGGTACCCCTGAACGACCCGCGACCGACCTGGGCTTCCTGCTGCACAAGCATCCCGGGAAGATCCAGGCGTTCTCCACCTCCCACGGCAACGCCCACGTGTTCTATCCCGAGGCCACGGCCGAGCGGTGCACGGCGGCCCTGCTGCTGGAGGTGGATCCCGTCGCGCTCGTGCGACGCGGACAGGGCAAGGGACGGGGCGGCGCTCCCGACGCGGCGCTCGCGCAGTACGTCAACGACCGCCCGTACGCCGCTTCCTCACTGCTGGCCGTCGCGCTCAGCGGGGTGTTCCGCAGCGCACTGAAGGGTCAGTGCGCCGCGCGGCCGGAGCTGCCCGAGGAGAAGCGGCCGCTGCGCGTGGAGATTCCCGTGTTGCCCGCACGCGGCGGCGCGGCGCTCGTGCACCGCCTGTTCGACCCGCTGGGCTGGGACCTCGTGGACGTGGAGCCCGTACCGCTCGACGAGCGGTTCCCCGAGTGGGGGGACTCCCGGTACGTGCGCCTCGTACTGGAGGGCGAGCTCAGGCTCGCCGACGCCCTGCGGCAGCTGTACGTGCTGCTGCCGGTCCTCGACGACGCCAAGCACTACTGGATCGCTCCCGACGAGGTCGACAAGCTGCTGCGCGCCGGAGACGGCTGGCTCGCCTCCCACCCCGAGCACGGGCTCATCAGCTCCCGCTACCTGGCCCGCCACAAGCGGCTGACCCAGGACGCGCTGGAGCGCCTGGAGCTGGTACGTCTCGCCGAGTCCGACGGCAGCGAGGTCGAGGAGCTCGACAACGCGGTCGACGACGAGATCGCGGAGCGGTCCGTGCCGCTCGCCGTGCAGCGGCGCGAGGCGATCCTCACCGCGCTGCGGGCCGCGGGCGCGGCACGCGTCCTCGACCTCGGCTGCGGACAGGGGCAGTTGGTGCAGGCGCTCCTCAAGGAGGTGGCGTTCACCGAGATCGTCGGCATGGACGTGTCCGTGCGGGCCCTGAACCTGGCCGCCAAGCGGCTGCGGCTGGAGCGGATGGGCGAGCGGCAGAGTTCGCGCGTCACGCTGTTGCAGGGTTCGCTCGCCTACACCGACAAGCGGCTGGCCGGCTACGACGCGGCCGTGCTGAGCGAGGTCATCGAGCACCTGGACCCGGAGCGGCTGCCCGCCCTGGAGTACGCGGTGTTCGGCTCGGCCCGCCCCCGCGCCGTCCTCGTCACCACCCCGAACGTCGAGTACAACGTCCGCTGGGCGAGCCTGCCCGCCGGGCACGTGCGCCACGGCGACCACCGCTTCGAGTGGACCCGCGAGGAGTTCCGCGCCTGGGCGGACGGCGTCGCGAACCGGCACGGCTACGGCGTCGAGTTCGTCCCCGTCGGCGACGACGACCCCGAGGTCGGTCCGCCGACCCAGATGGCCGTCTTCACCCAGACCGACACCACCCCCGACACCACCACCGAGACCCCGAAGGAGGGCGAGGCAGCATGACCACCGAGACCGACATCGACGCCGACATCGATACCGACGCCGGCACCGAGACCGGGAAGCACCGTGTACTTCCCGTCACCGATCTGTCCCTCGTCGTCCTGATCGGGGCCACCGGATCGGGCAAGTCCACCTTCGCCCGCAAGCACTTCAAGCCGACCGAGGTCATCTCCTCCGACTACTGCCGGGGGCTCGTCTCCGACGACGAGAACGACCAGAGCGTCAGCCGGGACGCCTTCGACGTCCTGCACTTCATCGCCGGCAAGAGGCTGGCCGCCGGGCGCCTGACCGTCGTCGACGCGACGAGCGTCCAGGCCGAGGCCCGCCGGAGCCTGGTCCGACTCGCCCGCGAGCACGACGTACTGCCCGTCGCCATCGTGCTCGACATGCCCGAAGAGGTCTGCGCCGAGCGCAACGCGGCCCGCCCCGACCGGGCCGGACTGCCCCGTGCCGTCATCCAGCGCCACCGCCGCGACCTGCGGCGCTCCCTGCGCGGACTGGAGCGCGAGGGCTTCCGCAAGGTGCACGTGCTGCGTTCCGTCGAGGAGGCCGAGAACGCCGAGGTGGTGCTGGAGAAGCGCTTCAACGACCTCACCCACCTCACCGGCCCCTTCGACATCGTCGGTGACATCCACGGCTGTTCGTCGGAGCTGGAGACGCTGCTCGCCAAGCTGGGGTACGAGGACGGCGTCCACCCCGAGGGCCGCACCGCCGTCTTCGTCGGCGACCTCGTCGACCGCGGCCCCGACAGCCCGGGCGTCCTGCGCCGCGTCATGGGCATGGTGAAGTCCGGCAACGCCCTGTGCGTGCCCGGCAACCACGAGAACAAGCTCGGCCGGTTCCTCAAGGGGTCCAAGGTCCAGCGGACCCACGGGCTCGCCGAGACCATCGAGCAGCTGGAGAAGGAGCCGGAGGAGTTCGTCCGGGAGGTACGGGAGTTCATCCGCGGCCTCGTCAGCCACTACGTGCTCGACGGCGGCAAGCTGGTGGTCTGCCACGCGGGCCTGCCCGAGAAGTACCACGGCCGCACCTCCGGCCGGGTCCGCTCGCACGCCCTGTACGGGGACACCACCGGCGAGACGGACGAGTTCGGGCTGCCCGTGCGCTACCCGTGGGCCGAGGACTACCGCGGCAAGGCCGTCGTGGTCTACGGCCACACCCCGGTCCCCAACACCGCGTGGATCAACAACACGATCTGCCTGGACACCGGCGCGGTCTTCGGCGGGAAGATGACCGCCCTGCGCTGGCCCGAGCGCGAACTGGTCGACGTACCGGCCGAGAAGGTCTGGTACGAGCCGGTCAAGCCGCTCGCCGCCGAGGCGCCCGGCGGCCACGACGGCCGCCCGCTCGACCTGGCCGACGTACAGGGACGCCGGGTCGTGGAGACCCGGCACCTGGGCAACGTCAACGTGCGCGAGGAGAACGCGGCCGCCGCCCTGGAGGTCATGAGCCGCTTCGCGGTGGACCCGCGCCTCGTCCCGTACCTGCCGCCGACCATGGCGCCGACCGAGACGTCCAAGGAGGACGGCTACCTGGAGCACCCGGCCGAGGCCTTCGCCCAGTACCGCAAGGACGGCATCGCCCAGGTCGTGTGCGAGGAGAAGCACATGGGCTCCCGCGCCACCGTCCTGGTCTGCAAGGACGCCGAGGCGGCCCGCGAGCGCTTCGGTGTGGACGGACCCACCGGTTCCGTCTACACCCGCACCGGACGGCCGTTCTTCAAGGACCCCGAGGTCACCGAGGAGGTCCTGACCCGGCTCCGCTCGGCCGTCGCCGACGCCGGCCTCTGGGAGGAGCTCGGCACGGACTGGCTGCTGATCGACGGGGAACTGCTGCCCTGGTCGCTGAAGTCCACCGGCCTGCTGCGCAACCAGTACGCCGCCGTGGGCGCGGCCTCCGGCGCCGTCTTCCCGGGTGCGCTCGCCGCCCTGGAGGCGGCCGCCGCCCGGGGCATCGACACCGGTGAGCTGCTGAACCGCCAGCGCGGCCGGGCCGCCGACGCGGCGGCGTTCACCGAGGCGTACCGGCGCTACTGCTGGACCACCGACGGGCTGGACGGCGTACGGTTCGCGCCGTTCCAGCTGCTGGCGGCGGCCGGGCGTTCGCTGGCCGCCGTACCCCACGACGAGCAGCTGTTCTGGCTGGACCGGCTGGTCGCCGCCGACGAGGCCGCGGGGACCGGGCTGTTGCGCCGCACCGGCCGGATCCTCGTGGACACCGCGGACGAGGCCTCCGTACGGGCCGGCACCGACTGGTGGCTGGAACTGACGGCCGCCGGCGGCGAGGGCATGGTCGTCAAGCCGCTCCAGGCCTACGCCCGGGACGGCAAGGGCCGTCTCGTGCAGCCCGGAGTCAAGGTGCGGGGACGCGAGTACCTGCGGATCATCTACGGCCCGGAGTACACCCGTCCGGACCACCTGGAGCGGCTGCGCGGGCGCTTCCTCGGGCACAAGCGCTCGCTCGCCCTGCGCGAGTACGCGCTCGGTCTGGAATCACTGGACCGGTTGGCCGCGGAGGAGCCGCTGTGGCGGGTCCACGAGGCCGTCTTCGCGGTGCTCGCCCTCGAATCGGAGCCGGTCGACCCCCGGCTCTGACAGAGGGGAATCGACGGCACATGTCGAAGGCATGGGCCGCCGGCCGCCCGGAGCGTCAAGCCGAGACCTCCGGGCGGCCCCTCTTTAGGTCGTATGGGGGAACTTTCGTCGAGAACGCCGGGAAACGACCTGGCGGGATCGTTCATCCAGGGCAGCGGAGTGTCCGCGACCCTGGAAGGACGGAACGTCACCTATGAAGATGACCGCGCGCGGAAGCATTGCGGCGCTCATGACCTGTATGGCGGCGGCCGGCGCTGCCGCCCCGGCCGTCGCCGACTCGGTGCCGGTCGGTGTCCCCCTGGACGCCGTCAAGACCACGCTGGGCGTGGACACCCCCCGCGTGGCCACCGGGATCCCGGTGCCGGTCGTCGGAGCGCCGGAAACGCCGGTCCAGCACATGGGGGACATGCTCCCGACCCCGGTGCTCCCGACGGTCCCGCTCAGCACCGAGCTCGGTCGCACGCTCGTCTCCACGCCCGTCCCGAACGTGCTGGGCGACCCGGCGACGGACGGCGAGGGCTCCCTGACGGCCCCGGACACGGACATGCGCGCGCACACCCCGGGCGCCGTCGTCGGCTCCCCGCTGACGATGCCGAACGCCGCCAACTACGGTCTGCCGGACGTCACGCTGCCCAAGTTGGGGGTGGTCGCCCCGGAACTCGTCGGCGCGCCGTCGGCGCTTCTCGGCCTCACCCCGGCCCGCTGAGCCGACGCCGGGTCAAAGCCGCCCCGTCTGGGAACGTGTACGGCATGGGATTCCACGTCGACTCCGAGACCGGGCGGCTCCGCCGCGTCATCCTCCACCGGCCCGACCTGGAGCTGAAGCGGCTCACACCGAGCAACAAGGACGCGCTCCTCTTCGACGACGTGCTGTGGGTGCGCCGGGCCCGCCAGGAGCACGACGGCTTCGCGGACGTGCTGCGCGACCGGGGGGTCGCGGTCCACCTCTTCGGCGACCTGCTGGTCGAGGCCCTGGACATTCCCGAGGCGCGACATCTCGTACTGGACCGGGTCTTCGACGAGAAGGAGTACGGGCCGCTCGCCACCGACCACCTGAGGTCGGACTTCGACGGGATGTCCTCGGCAGACTTGGCGGAGGCGCTGGTCGGCGGGATGACCAAGCGCGAGTACCTGGAGCGGCACGCGGAGCCGCTGTCGGTGCGCTTCCACGCCCTGGACCTGGACGGCTTCCTGCTGGGGCCGCTGCCCAACCACCTCTTCACCCGGGACACCTCCGCCTGGATCTACGACGGCGTCTCCGTCAACGCGATGCGCTGGCCTGCCCGGCAGCGCGAGACCGTCCACTTCGAGGCGATCTACCGGCACCATCCGCTCTTCACCGCTTCCGGGGCCTTCCACTACTGGTCGCAGGGGCAGGTGGACTACCCCTCGACGATCGAGGGCGGTGACGTCCTGGTCATCGGCAACGGCGCGGTGCTGATCGGGATGAGCGAGCGGACCACCCCGCAGGCCGTGGAGATGCTGGCGCGGGGCCTGTTCGCCGCCGGCTCGGCGCGCAGCATCGTGGCCCTCGACATGCCGAAGCGGCGGGCCTTCATGCACCTGGACACCGTGATGACGATGGTCGACGGAGATACGTTCACCCAGTACGCGGGGCTCGGCATGCTCCGCTCCTACACGATCGAGCCGGGCGACGGTCCGGGCGAGCTGAGGGTGACCGACCACCCTGCCGAGCACATGCACCGCGCGATCGCCGCGGCCCTCGGCCTGGACTCGATCCGGGTGCTGACCGCGACCCAGGACGTGCACTCGGCGGAGCGCGAGCAGTGGGACGACGGGTGCAACGTACTGGCCGTGGAGCCGGGGGTGGTCGTCGCCTACGAGCGGAACGTGACGACCAACACCCACCTGCGCAAGGAGGGCATCGAGGTCATCGAGATCCCGGGCAGCGAGCTGGGCCGGGGCAGGGGAGGGCCGCGCTGCATGAGCTGCCCGGTCGAACGCGACGCGGTGGCCTGAGCCGGGCCGACCGACGGCTCCATGAGGCAGCGATCACTTTTCCGTATATCAATGCAGAGGATCGTATAGACTTCCATCACCCCTTGTCACGATGATGCTGGAGCGACCCCATGGCCACCGACCTCACCGGCCGCAGTTTCCTCAAGGAGCTCGACTTCACCGCCGCCGAGTTCCGCGGCCTGGTCGAGCTCGCCGCCGACCTGAAGGCGGCCAAGAGGGCCGGGATCGAGCAGCGCCAGCTCCGGGGCAGGAACATCTGCCTGATCTTCGAGAAGACCTCGACGCGCACCCGCTGCGCCTTCGAGGTCGCCGCCGCCGACCAGGGCGCCCACACCACCTACCTCGACCCCTCCGGCTCCCAGATGGGCCACAAGGAGTCGGTCAAGGACACCGCCCGGGTGCTGGGCCGGATGTTCGACGCGATCGAGTACCGGGGTGACAGCCAGGACACCGTGGAGGAGCTCGCCGCCCACTCCGGCGTGCCCGTCTTCAACGGTCTCACCGACGACTGGCACCCCACGCAGATGCTGGCCGACGTCCTCACCATGACCGAGCACAGCGCCAAGCCGCTGGAGCGGATCTCCTTCGCCTACCTCGGCGACGCCCGCTTCAACATGGGGAACTCCTACCTGGTGACGGGCGCGCTGCTGGGCATGGACGTGCGGATCGTGGCGCCGAAGGCCTACTGGCCGACCGAGGCGGTGGTGGCCGAGGCGCGCAGGCTCGCGGCGGAGAGCGGTGCGCGGATCACCCTGACCGAGGAGATCGCGGAGGGCGTCGCCCAGGCCGACTTCGTCCTGACGGACATCTGGGTGTCGATGGGCGAGCCCAAGGAGGTCTGGGACGAGCGGATCGCCGCCCTGTCCCCGTACGCCGTCACCATGGACGTGCTGCGGGCCACCGGGAACCCGGACGTGAAGTTCATGCACTGCCTGCCGGCCTTCCACGACCTGGGCACGAAGGTGGGCCGGGAGATCCACGAGAGCCACGGGCTGGAATCGCTCGAAGTGACGGACGAGGTGTTCGAGTCGGAGCACTCCATCGTCTTCGACGAGGCCGAGAACCGGCTGCACACCATCAAGGCCGTACTCGTCGCCACGCTGGCGAAGCCGCAGACCGGCGCATAGTCATACGCGTGGTCACGTGCGCGCGGGAAGGGTGAACCACACCGCCTTGCCGTGCGCGGTGCGACGGTGGCCGCAGGAGGAGCTGAGGGTGCGGATCAGCAGCAGGCCGCGGCCGTGCTCCTGCCAGGGGTCGGGGTGGTGCTCGTCCGGGCGGGCCGTCAGGCCGCCGGGCGGCTGCGGGTCGCCGTCGTGGACCTCGACCTGGCAGCCGTCGTCCAGGAGTTCCACGACCAGTTCGATCGGGGCCTCGCGGTCGGTGTGCTCCACGGCGTTGGCGACCAGCTCCGCGGTCAGCAGTTCCGCCGTGTCGCTGTCGGCGGGCGCGTCGAGTTCGGCGAGCGCGGTGCGGACGAGGGCGCGGGCCATGGGTACGGCGGCCGCGGTGTGGGGCAGGGGGATCCTCCAGGCGGAGAGGTCGGACAAGGTGGAACCCTCCATTCGGTGAGGGTGGTGGCGCCGGAGCCGTGTCAATAGGTACTGGATTCAACGATACGAAGTCGAAATATCTTCCCGCGGGGCGCCCCGGCGGGTGGGTGTGGCGGGTGGGTGCGGCGCGGGCGTGTTGCGCTTCCATGACGGTGGTCAGGATTCGGTGATACCGTCGATGGCGTGAGCCCCTTCACCGGTTCCACAGCAGCGACCGAACGGTGGCACCACCTCCGCCTCACCCGGCAGGACGGCGTCGCCACCGTCACCTTCGACCGCCCCGAGAAGCTGAACGCGCTCACCTTCGGCGCCTACGCCGACCTGCGCGACCTGCTCGCCGAACTGTCCCGCGACCGCTCCGTGCGCGCCCTCGTGCTCGGCGGAGAGGGGCGCGGTTTCTGCTCCGGCGGAGACGTGGACGAGATCATCGGCGCCACCCTGGCCATGGACACCTCCCAGCTCCTCGACTTCAACCGGATGACCGGTCAGGTCGTGCGGGCCATCCGCGAATGCCCCTTCCCGGTCATCGCCGCCGTACACGGCGTGGCCGCCGGAGCCGGAGCCGTCCTCGCGCTCGCCGCGGACTTCCGCATCGCCGACCCCACCGCCCGCTTCGCCTTCCTCTTCACCCGCGTCGGCCTCTCCGGCGGCGACATGGGCGCCGCCTACCTGCTGCCCCGGGTCGTCGGCCTCGGCCACGCCACCCGGCTGCTGATGCTCGGAGAGCCCGTACGCGCCGCCGAGGCCGAGCGGATCGGCCTGCTCAGCGAGCTCACCGAGGAGGGCAAGTCGCTCGTCCGGGCGAACGAACTCGCGCTGCACCTGGCCGCGGGCCCCGTACTCGCCTACGCGCAGACCAAGGCCCTGCTCACCGCCGAACTCGACATGCCGCTGGCCGCGTCGGTCGAACTGGACGCCGCCACCCAGGCCCTGCTGATGAACGGCCGGGACTACGCCGAGTTCCACGCCGCCTTCACCGGGAAGCGGCCGCCGCAGTGGCAGGGCAGGTAGCCGCCATGCGGGTGGCCGTCGTCGGCGGCGGACCCGGCGGGCTCTACACGGCCGCGCTGCTCGCCCGCCAGGGCCACACCGTCGAGCTCTGGGAGCGGGGCGCCCCCGATGACACCTTCGGATTCGGCGTCGTCCTCTCCGACGAGACCCTCGGCGGCATCGAGCGGGCCGACACCGTCGTCCACGCCGCCCTCGGCGCGGAGTTCGTGCGCTGGGACGACGTGGAGATCGTGCACCGGGGCCGACTGCTGACCTCCGGCGGCCACGGCTTCGCCGCCATCGGCCGGCGCCGGCTGCTGGAGATCCTGCACGAGCGCTGCGCCGGACTGGGCGTCCGGCTCCGGTTCCGGACGGCGGCCCCCGACCTCCGCGACCTCTCCGCCTCGTACGACCTGGTGGTCGCCGCCGACGGCGTGCACAGCGCCGTCCGCGAGGCCGGGGCCGCGCACCACCGGCCGTCCGTGACGCCCGGCCGCTGCCGCTACATCTGGCTCGCCGCCGACTTCGCCTTCGAGGCCTTCCGCTTCGAGATCGCCGAGACCGAGCACGGGGTCGTGCAGCTGCACGCCTACCCCTACTCGGCCGACTCCTCCACCGTCATCGTCGAGATGCGCGAAGAGGTGTGGCGGGCCGCCGGTTTCGACCTGTGCGACGAGACCGAGTCCGCCGCCCGCTGCGCCAAGACCTTCAGCGAGGCCCTCCACGGGAGGCCGCTGCGCGGGAACCGCTCCGCGTGGACGCGGTTCCGCACCGTCGTCAACGAGCACTGGTCGCACGGAAACGTGGTCCTGCTCGGCGACGCCGCCCACACCGCGCACTTCTCCATCGGCTCCGGCACCAAACTCGCCGTGGAGGACGCCCTCGCACTCGCCGAAGCGGTGCGCGCACACCCCGACGTACCGACAGCCCTCGCCGCCTACGAGGCCGAACGGCGCCCCGCCGTCGCCAGCACCCAGCGCGCGGCCGCCGCCAGCATGCGCTGGTTCGAGGAGATCGAAGGGTGCGTCGGCCAGCCCGCCCGGCAGTTCGCCTTCAACCTGCTCACCCGCAGTCGCCGCGTCACCCACGACAACCTGCGACTGCGCGATCAGCGGTTCACCCGGGCCGTGGAACGGGACTTCGGCTGCCCGGACGAGAACACCCCGCCGATGTTCACCCCGCTGAGGCTGCGCGGCCTGACCCTGCGCAACCGGGTCGTCGTCTCGCCGATGGACATGTACTCCGCCGAAAGCGGCGTGCCGGGGGACTTCCACCTCGTCCACCTCGGCGCCAGGGCCCTCGGCGGCGCGGGGCTCGTGATGACCGAGATGGTCTGCGTCAGCGAGGAGGGCCGCATCACCCCCGGCTGCACCGGCCTCTGGAACCAGGAACAGGCCGCGGCTTGGAAGCGCATCGCCGACTTCGTCCACACCTCCGCTCCCGGCACCGCGCTAGGCGTCCAGCTCGGACACGCCGGCCGCAAGGGCTCGACCCGGGTGATGTGGGAGGGCATGGACGACCCGCTCCCCGAAGGCAACTGGCCGCTGGTCGCCGCCTCCGCGCTGCCGTACCGGCCGGGCGTCTCGGCCGTCCCGCGCACCCTCGCCGAAGCGGACCTGGCCGCGCTGCGCTCGGAGTTCGCGGCCGCCGCCGTCCGCGCCGCCGACAGCGGCTTCGACCTGCTGGAACTGCACTGCGCCCACGGCTACCTGCTCTCCGGGTTCCTCTCGCCGCTCACCAACCACCGCGAGGACGCCTACGGTGGCCCGCTGGAGAACCGGCTGCGCTTCCCGCTGGAGGTCTTCGACGCGGTCCGCGCCGTCTGGCCCGAGGACCGCCCGATGACCGTCCGCCTCTCCGCCACCGACTGGGCGCCCGGCGGCACCACGCCCGAGGAGGCGGTGCGGATCGCGGCCGCCTTCGCGGAGCACGGCGCCGACGCCATCGACGTCTCCACCGGGCAGGTGGTCGCGGACGAGACCCCCGAGTACGGGCGCTCGTACCAGACCCCGTACGCCGACCGGATCCGGGGCGCCCTCGGCGTCCCCGTCATCGCCGTCGGCGCCATCTCCTCCTGGGACGACGTCAACTCCCTGCTCCTGGCGGGCCGCGCCGACCTCTGCGCGCTGGGCCGCCCCCACCTCTACGACCCCCACTGGACCCTGCACGCGGCCGCCGACCAGTCCTACGAGGGCCCGGCCGCGCCCTGGCCCGCGCCCTACCGGGCGGGCAGCCGCAAGCCGCCTACCGGCCGGGGTTGAGGCACTCGTGGCACAGGCACGGTTGGGGGTGGTGCCAGTCGAGCCAGCGCTCGCTGCGCAGGGCCCTGGCGTGCCGGTCCATGAACGGGGCCGCCTGCGCCGCGTCCGCCTCGGCCGTCGAGCCCCAGAAGTGGGACCACTCGGTGGTCCGGAGCACGACCGGGCTGCGGACGAACTTCGGGCGGAAGGTGTGCAGATGGCGGGTGTGGACGTGCGCCTCGACGTACCGCGGGGAGTTCCGGGGCCGGCCGACGACCTTGCACACGTCCCGGCCGTCCGCGAAACCGTAGACGTACAGCTTGGCGCCGCCCTTGAAGGTCTTCGTGCCCGGGCGCTGACCCTGGCCGCCCTCACCGCAGCGGCGCCACTCCACCACGTTGGCCACCAGCATCCAGCACGGTTCCGGCGGCTGTGGCGGCTCGTCCGGCTCGTCCGGCTCGGTGGGCGTGCTCATGCTGCGACCACCTCGGCCCGGTCCTCGACCGGGGTGTAGCCCAGGCGCAGGTAGACGCCATTGCTCGTCGGGTTCGCCAGGTCCGTGAAGAGCAGCACCTCGGAGGCGCCGGCCGCGTACGCCGCTTCGCTCGCCGCGTGCGTGACCCCGGCGGCGTAGCCGCGGCCGCGGACCGCGGGCGGGGTGTAGACCTGCCCGATGCGGGCGGCCGAGCCGATCGGGCGGCTGAAGGAGGCGAGTGAGACGGGCACCCCGGCATCCTCCCAGAGCAGGACCCCGCCGTACGAGAGCCGGTCGCGCAGGCCGGCCTCGGAGCCCGTGCCCGGCTGGCCCAGCTCCTCGTCGTAGGCCTGGACCCACTCCAGCAGCAGCGGAAGGTCCTCCTCGCCGGCGAGGCGGGCCCGCCCGGACGGCGCGGGATCGGGGTCGACGAGCCCGGCCAGCCGGTAGAGGCGGTTCTCCTCGGCGAGGCGGGACGGCCGCCCCCACGCCGCGGCCAGCGTGTCCGTGTCCCGGCGCCGGGCGCTGATGCCGTCGACCCCGGCGAGCAGCGGTTCGGTGGTCAGGGCGGCCGCGAGGGCGTGCACCGCCTCCTCGGGAAGCGCGCCGAGCTGCAGCGGATACGGCGGGGTGCGCAGCAGGGCCCCGGAGACGGTGCCGTCGGCCCCGGTCCACCAGCCGAAGACCGGATCGGCGTCCCCGTAGACGTGCGGCCCGCGCCGGGCGAGCGCGTCGGCGACGGTGATCAGGAGGGTGTTGGAGACGGGATGGGCGGCCACCGCCGGGCCCGTGGCGGCGAGGTAGGCGTCGAGGTCGGAGCTGAAGGTCCAAGTCATGGCCCATCCTGGCGCGCCGCGGGAACCGCGCGCACCCGGATTTCCGCCCCGGATCCCGTGCCCCGGATCCCGCGTCCCGGTTCACCTCACGAGGGCAGCCACCCCGGCCACCACGGCGGCACGTTGCCCGGCCCGCACCTCTCCGGGTTCCCGGGATACCCGTCGAGGGTGCCGCGCACGGCGAAGTACAGCACCGTCAGACCCGCCAGTACGACCAGTACCGTGCCCAGCTGCAGTGCCACGGCCTGCCGGTCCAGGAGGAAGGCCACGAGCAGGGCCACCACACCGAAGACCACGGCCAGCGGCAGGAGCGTGAGGGAGAGCTCCAGGCGGCCGCCCGCGTGAGCGCCGGCGTCGCAGTACTCCCGGGACCGGGAGGCCAGGGAGACGGCCGCGCAGCCCGCCGCGAGGCCGGCGAGCAGCGCGGGGCCCAGGGTCAGGCAGCGCTTCCTGAAAGAGGGCCTCTTCGGGGAGGGGCGCGCAGCGCGTGGCGTCATGCTCCGCTCGACGATCCCCGGCCCCTCACGGTTGCGCGGACCGCCTCACGGTTGTGCGAAGAGCGTGCCCCGGTCCCACAGGCGGGCGTGCAGCTCGGCGAAGACGGCCGCCGCGCGGTCGCCCGGCCAGTCCGCCGGAAGCAGGTCGCGGGGCAGGCCCGGGTCCGCGTACGGGAGCCGCCGCCAGCTGTCCAGGGCGAGCAGATAGCCGCGGTAGGCCTCCTCCGGGGTCGGCTCCGGGCCCGACCGCAGGGCGCGCAGGGCGGGGCCGTGCCGGTCCAGGAACTCCTCGTGCTGCTTGGCCAGGGCGGCCAGGTCCCACCAGCGGGCCACCGCCTCCGCGGTCGGCGCGAAACCGAGGTGGGCGCCGCGGAACAGCTCCACGTACGGCGTCAGCCGCAGCCGCTCCAGCGTGTGCGCGGTCTCCTCCGTGAGCCGGGCCGGGGCGATCCACACGCCCGGCGCCACCGATCCGAAACCGAGCCGGGCCAGCCGAGAGCGCAGCAGGTGCCGCTTGCTCCGCTCCTGCTCCGGCACGGAGAACACCGCCACCAGCCAGTCCTCGGAGGGCTCCGGGCTGCCGTAGATGCGCCGGTCCCCGTCGTCCAGCAGCTGCTGCGCCTCGTCGGAGAGCACGTACGCGGCCGAGCCGTCCGCCGCGCGCTCGGGCAGCAGGAAGCCGCGCCGCTTCAACCGGGACACCGACGAGCGGACCGACGGGGGGTCCACGCCGGCCGCGCCCAGCAGGCGGATCAGCGCGGACACCGGGACCGGTCCCTCGAAGGCCCGCCCGTAGGCGCCGTAGAACGTGACGATCAGAGATCGCGGGGTGTGCTGCTCGACCACGGGTTCATGCTAGATCGCGCAGCCGGAAGCGTTGCAGCTTGCCGGTCCCGGTGCGGGGGAGCTCGGAGAGAAAGACGAAGACGCGCGGGCACTTGTGCGGGGCCAGCTCGGCCCGCATGAAGGCGCGCAGTGCCTCCTCGGTCAGCGTCGCGCCCTGCCGGGGCACGGTGTACGCCACCACGATCTGGCCGCGTCGCTCGTCCGGGCGGCCCACCACGGCGGCCTCGGCCACGTCGGGGTGGCGCAGCAGGGCCTCCTCCACCTCCGGGCCGGCGATGTTGTAACCGGACGAGATGATCATGTCGTCGGCGCGGGCCACGTAACGGAAGTAGCCGTCGGCGTCGCGGACGTAGGTGTCCCCGGTCAGGTTCCAGCCGTCCCGTACGTACTCCGCCTGGCGCGGGTCGGCCAGGTAGCGGCAGCCCACCGGGCCGCGTACGGCCAGCAGCCCCGGCTCGTCGTCGGCCACGGGCATCCCTGCCTCGTCCACCACCCGCGCCTCCCAGCCCGGTACCACCCGGCCGGTGGTGCCGGGCCGGATGTCCTGGTCGGCGGACGAGATGAAGATGTGCAGCAGCTCGGTCGCCCCGATGCCGTTGATGATCCGCAGGCCCGTGCGCGCGTACCAGGCCCGCCAGGTGGTGGCGGGCAGGTTCTCCCCGGCGGACACGCAGCGCCGCAGCGCGGAGAGGTCGTACATGCCCACGTGGTACGGGCCCAGGGCGTCCAGCATCGCCCGGTAGGCGGTGGGCGCCGTGAACAGCACCGTCACCCGGTGCTCGGCGAGGGAGGGCAGCAGCCGCCGCGGCACCGCGTCCTCCAGCAGCAGCGCGCAGGCGCCGGCCCGCAGCGGGAAGACGACCAGCCCGCCGAGACCGAAGGTGAAGCCGAGGGGCGGGCTGCCCGCGAAGACGTCGTCGGGGCGCGGGCGCAGCACGCTCCGGGAGAAGGTGTCGGCCACGGCGAGCAGGTCGCGGTGGAAGTGCATGCAGCCCTTGGGCCGGCCCGTGGTGCCGGAGGTGAAGGCGATCAGGGCCACGTCGTCGGCGGAGGTCGGGACGGCCTCGAACGGCTCGGTGTGTCTCTCGGCGAGCCGGAGCAGGTCGTCCTCGGTCCCGCCGCCGTACGGGGTGATCCGCAGCCCCGGCACCTCCGCCTTGACCAGGTCGTCCAGTACGCCCGCGTGGCACAGCGCGTACTGGACCCGGGCCATCGAGCAGACCGTGGCCAGCTCCTGCGCGCGCTGCTGGGGCAGTACGGTCACCGCCACCGCGCCCGCCTTCATCACAGCGAGCCAGCACGCGGCGAGCCAGGGGCCGGTGGGCCCGCGCAGCAGCACCCGGTTGCCGGGGACGACGCCGAGGTCGGTCGTGAGCACGTGCGCGATCCGGTCCACGCGCCCGCGCAGCTCCCCGTACGTCCACACCTCGCCCGAACCGCTGCGGAAGGCGGGTCGGCCGGGGCCCTCGGGCCCGAACCGGGCGATGGTGGCGTCGAGCAGCTCGGCCCCGCAGTTGAGGCGGTCCGGGTAGGCCAGTTCGGGCAGCTCGAAGAGGAGTTCCGGCCACGCGTCCGCGGGTGGCAGATGGTCGCGGGCAAAAGTGTCGGTGTGAGCGGAAGGCTTCAGGTCCAAGGCGGGTTCGCCCCCTTGTGACGGTCCCGGGTGGGGTGGAGCGGCCGTGCGGTCACCGCCACGAGCGTATCGTGATGGTGACGGCAGTCAACAGGACGCGATAGAAGCGGGGGTGTTCGGATGAACGGATTCGCGCTCGGGGCGGACCAGGAGGAGTGGTGCGGGCGGTTGCGCGCACTGTCGGCCGACCGGCTGCGGCCGCTGGCGGAGAAGGGGGAGCCGGGCCGGGTCAACCGGCCGCTGCTGGCGGCGCTGGGGGAGTCGGGCCTGCTGGAACGGGTGTTCACGGCCGGGGCGCTGGAGCTGTGCCTGCTCCGGGAGTCGCTCGCCTACGGTTGCACGGAGGCCGAGACGGCGCTCGCCCTCCAGGGGTTGGGTGCCTACCCCGTCCTGCGGGCGGGCAGCGACGAACAGCGGGAGCGGTGGCTGCCGAGGGTCCGTGCGGGGCGGGCGGTGGCGGCCTTCGCGCTGAGCGAGCCCGGAGCGGGCTCGGACGCGGCGGCGCTGGAACTGGCGGCGGCGCCGGCCCCCGGCGGCGGCTGGCTGCTGAGCGGTGAGAAGCGCTGGATCTCCAACGCCCCGGAGGCGGATTTCTACACCGTCTTCGCCCGGACGGGTGAGGGGCCGGGGGCCAAGGGGGTCTCCGCCTTCCTGGTCCCCGCCGACCGGCCCGGACTCTCCGGCGAGGCCCTGGACATGCTCTCCCCGCACCCCATCGGCGCCCTCGCCTTCGACGGGGTCCCGGTCGGCCCGGATGACCTCCTCGGCGAGGCGGGCCGGGGCTTCCGCGTCGCGATGGACACCCTGAACCTCTTCCGGCCCAGCGTCGGCGCCTTCGCGGTGGGCATGGCCCGGGCCGCGCTCGACGCCACCCTCGCCCACACGGCGGGCCGCACCGCCTTCGGCGGCACCCTGAGCGACCTCCAGGCGGTCGCGCACCGGGTGGCGGAGATGGCCACCCGCACGGAGGCGGCCCGGCTGCTGGTGTACGCGGCCGCCGGGGCGCACGACGGGGGAGCGGGCGACGTGCCGCGCCGGGCGGCGATGGCGAAGCTGCTGGCCACGGAGACGGCCCAGTACGTCGTGGACCACGCGGTCCAACTGCACGGCGCGGTCGCGCTCCAGCGGGGTCACCTGCTCGAACACCTCTACCGGGAGGTGCGGGCGCCGAGGATCTACGAGGGGGCGAGCGAAGTGCAGCGTTCGATCATCGCGAAGGAGCTCTACCGGACGGTGGCGGCCGGATGAGCCCCGAGAGGATCAACCCGGTGGAGCTCTCGCCGGCGACGGGCTTCTCCCACGCGGTGGTGGCGACCGGCTCGCGGCTGGTGTTCCTGGCCGGCCAGACCGCGCTGGACGGCGCCGGCAAGGTGGTGGGGGAGGGCCTGGTCGAGCAGTTCGAGGTGGCGCTGTCCAACCTCCTGTCCGCCCTGGCCGCCGCGGGCGGCTCCCCGCAGGACCTGGCCCGGGTGACGGTGTACGCGGTGGACGTGGCGGCGTACCGCGAGCACGCGGCCGAACTGGGCCGGACCTGGCGGCGGTTGGCGGGCCGGGACTACCCCGCGATGGCGGTGATCGGCGCGGTCCGCCTGTGGGACGAACAGGCCCTCGTCGAACTGGACGGCTTCGCGGTCCTCCCGTAGCCCGCGCGGCCGCTCGGCCCCGCCGGTCGGACCGGCGGGGCCGTACGTCCGCCCCGTGCGTGGGCGGAGACCCGCGCCGGCCGCCCACCGGGGTGGACTAGCCGCCCAGAAGTCGGCCCATCCACTCCTCGATGTCCGCCACCGTGCGCGGCAGCGCGTTCGACATCAGGCGGGCGCCGTTCGCCGTGATCACCAGGTCGTCCTCGATGCGGACGCCGATGCCGCGCAGTTCCGTCGGGAGGGTCTCGTCGTCCGGCTGGAGGTACAGGCCCGGCTCCACGGTCAGGACCTGGCCCTCCTCCAGCACGCCGTCCAGGTAGGTCTCCGAGCGGGCCTTCGCGCAGTCGTGGACGTCCAGGCCCAGCATGTGGCCGCTGCTGCAGAGGGTGTAGCGCCGGTGTCGGTCGCCCTCGGCGTCCTTGAGGACGCCCCAGTCCGCCAGGCCCTCGGCGATCACCCGCATCCCGGCCCGGTGGAAGTCGCGGAAGCTCGCGCCGGGGCGCAGCGCCGCCATGCCCGCCTCCTGGGCGGCCAGGACCAGTTCGTACACCTGCCGCTGGACGGGGGAGAAGCGTCCCGACAGCGGGAGCGTGCGGGTGATGTCCGCCGTGTAGAGGGTGTCGGTCTCCACGCCCGCGTCCAGGAGCAGGAGTTCGTCCCCGTTCAGCCGGCCGTCGTTGCGGATCCAGTGCAGGACGCACGCGTGCGCGCCCGAGGCGGCGATCGTGTCGTACCCCGTTCCGTTGCCCTCGGCGCGGGCGCGCAGGCCGAACACCCCCTCGATCCAGCGCTCCCCGCGCGGATGGGCCAGGGCGTGGGGCAGGGCCCGTACGACGTCCTCGAAGCCGGCCGTCGTGTGGTCGACGGCCAGTTGGAGCTGCCCGACCTCCCAGGCGTCCTTCACCAGGCGCAGTTCGGACAGGGCGGCGGCGAGTTCGGCGTCGGCGGAGGAGTCGCGGCCCGCCGGTGAGCCCAGGGCGTCCAGGTGGGCGCAGCGCAGGCCGGTCAGGCGTTCCGCCTCGGCCAGGTCGGGGCGGCGGCCCACCCAGAACTCCCCGTACCGGCGGTCCCGGTAGAACTCCTCGGTCCCGTCCGAGCGCGAGGAGCGCGGTCGCAGGTACAGGACGGCCTCGTGTCCGTGCGGGCCCGAGGGCTCCATGACCAGGACGTGGCCCACCTGGTCCTCACCGGTCAGCCCGGTAAGCCAGGCGTACGCGCTGTGCGGGCGGAAACGGTGGTCGCAGTCGTTGGAGCGGACCTTCAGCTCACCGGCGGGGACGATCAGCCGCTCGCCCGGGAAGAGCGCCGACAGCCGGGCCCGGCGGCCGGGCGTGACGGCGTACGGGGGTACGCGTACGGAGTCCGGGAGCGGGGACGGAGCCCAGTCGCCCGCCATGAACCGGGACAACTCGGGGGATACGGGCAGGTCGTGGCTGCCCGTATTGAGGCGCGAGGGGGTGTCGGTCACGGGGGCTCCCTCAAGAAGAAGCGAACTGATGGGCGCACAGGTCTTGTCAGTGCAATTTCACATTACTATGTTACAGCTCACACCGCGGCACGTTAATCCCCGTCAAACGCCGTGTGACCCGGGGCAGTTGGCCCGGGCATTCCACGCACCACCCCCCACGCACCACCCCCCACTTCTCTCCACACAGGAGTCCTCGGTGTTCAAGCACAAAACCGTGCGTTCGGCCCTGCTCGCCTCCGCCGTGACGGTCACCCTCCTCGCCTCCGCGGGCCAGGCGGTGACCCAGGCCGCAGACCAGGGGGCCGCAGCCGCCGCGGGCAGTCCGGCGGCCGGCACCTTCTCCGGTGGGGCCCCGGCCGCGAACCCGTTCGACGAGGTCGACCGCGTCGCCCACGCGAAGCCCGACACCCCGGCGGACGCCCAAGCCCCCGGTGGGAAGGACCTCGCGGGGAAGGTCCCCGGGGCCGCCACCGCCGCCCCGGCCGCCACCGCGTCCTCCGAGCGCGTCGAGAAGAACGGCAAGGGCGCCGCGCAGGCGGCCCCCACCGCGAGAAGCGTCGCCGCCGGCGTGCCCTGCACACTCGACGGGATCACGGGCCTCGGCCCGGAGCAGTTCGCCGACTTCCTCGCCGACCAGGCCGTGCTCGCCGACGGATGCCTGCGCGGGCTCATCTGGACCTGGGACGCCCGCCTGGCCCCGGTGATGTCGGACGCCCACGTCCAGGCCGTCTCCCGCCGGATATCCGCCCTGGCCGCCGCGCACGACGGCCGCAACTCCTCCCACCTGGAGGAGATGTTCACCTACCTGCACGCGGTCGCCTACCACGACTACTCGCGCTCCGAGATCGACGTCACCGACGCCCCGACCGTGGGCGCCATGCGCCAGGCCATCGCCGACTTCGCGGGCGCCGCCCACACCTTCGACGTGACCCCCACCAACGCCCGCACCCTGCGCGAGGCCCTCTACGCGGGCAGCGCGCCGGGTCTGCGCCAGCACCAGCTCGGCCTCATCAAGAAGGTCCTGGCCACCATGGACCCGGCCCACCCGGCCACCAACCTCGACGCCGGCTGGGCGGGAGCCGCCCTCTCCGCCCTCTCCGTCAACTACCTCGGCGTCTACCCGGGCAACCAGGACGCCGCCTTCCACGCCGCCGTCGCCGCGGACCCCGCCTACCGGGCGACCTTCAAGGCCTTCTCGACCTACATCCACCTCAAGGGCACGGGCAACGCCTGGGTGGCGCGCGACGCCCTCGGCGAGTACGGCCGGTTCGGCCAGGTCGCGGGCCTCCAGGAGCAGGTCGTCGCCGACCTCGGCGCGATGCTGGAGCCGGTCAAGAGCGGCCTGGGCACCGAGCCCTGGGCCAAGGTCGTCTCGTGGCTCAACTTCTACAACGCGTGCAAGCCGTACGGGGTCTGCAAGGAGGACATCGAGAAGCAGCTCTTCCCGAACACCTACACCTACGACAACGGCGCCATCAAGGTCCGCACCGCCCTCGACCGGGCCACCGTCGACCAGCTCTACTACGCGAGCAAGCAGGTCAAGACGCAGTTCCACCGGGTCCTGGGCACCGACCAGCCGCTCGCCGGAGACCCCAACAGCACGCTGAACATCGTCCTCTACGCCTCCCGCGCGGACTACGAGAACTACCACCCCATCCTGACCGGCTACGGCACCAACAACGGCGGCATCTACATCGAGAACGGCGCCACCTTCTACACCTACCAGCGCCGCGTCCCGCAGGACTCCTCCCTCACCCTGGAAGAGCTCTTCCGCCACGAGTACACGCACTACCTCAACGGCCGCTTCGCCGTCCCCGGCACCTTCGGTCAGGGCGACTGGTACCAGGGCGACCGTACGACCGCGATGGACGAGGGCACCGCCGAGTTCTTCGACGGCTCCACCCGCGACAACGGCATCGCCGTCCGCAAGTCCCTGGTCCGCGGCATCATCAACGACACCGCCGGCGGCGGCCCGCGCATGAGCGTCGACCAGCTCCTGCACGCCACCTACGACGGCGACGGCTTCCGCTTCTACAACTACGCGGGCACGTTCTTCGAGTTCCTCTGGACCGAGAAGCCCTCGCTGCTGCGGGAGATGTACACGTACATGCGGGGCAACGACGTGGCCGCGTACGACGCCTGGCGCCACCGGATGGGCGCGGACACCTACCTCCAGCGCGACTACGACCGCTTCCTGGACGCGCAGATCGCCAAGGTCGACCAGCTCTACGTGCCGAACACCGTCTTCACCCCCAACGGGCAGCTGCGCGACTCGGCGCTCGCCGACGTGAAGTCCTCCTTCGCCACGGCCACCTACAACACCCCGGACTGCGTGGAGAACGGGGACCCCGGCAAGCGCCGCTTCACCTGTACCGGGCGCATCACCGCGAACCTGAAGAACTGGCGCAGCGACGACCAGAACTTCAAGGACATGTCCGAAACGGTCGACTACTTCATCCTCGACCGCGCGGGCGCGGCCTCCAACAACCTCGCCGACATGAACTGCTCCTTCGGTCCGCTGGAGATCTGGAGCAACAAGGTCGCGGGCACGTCGAGTTACAGCTGTGAGGGCCCGCTCCGCAGCTGATCCGCACCGGCCCGCCCGGTCCGGTCCCGCACCCGAAGTGGGTGCGGGACCGGCCTGGGCAGCCACTGAAGAATGTGACATATTACTGTCGTGCTCAAGAGACACTCCCTGGACGCCGTCATCATCGGCGCCGGCGTCGTCGGAGCGGCCTGTGCCTACTACGCGGCCCGCGCCGGACTCTCCGTGGCGGTCGTCGACCGCGGCCCCGTTGCGGGCGGTACGACCGGCGCCGGCGAGGGCAACCTGCTCGTCTCCGACAAGGAGGCCGGCCCGGAGCTCGACCTGGCCCTGCTGTCCACCCGCCTCTGGCGCGAACTCGCCTCCGCCCTCCCCCGGGAGACCGAGTACGAGCCCAAGGGCGGCCTCGTCGTCGCCTCGGCCCCGGCCGCGGTGGACGCGCTGCGCACCTTCGCCGAAGGGCAGCGCAAGGCGGGCGCCCTGGCGGTCGAGGTGCCGGCGGACGCCCTCCACGACCTGGAACCCCGTCTCGCCCCCGGCCTGGCGGGCGGCTTCCACTACCCCCAGGACGCGCAGGTCCAGCCGGCCCAGGCGGCGGCCCGCCTGCTGGCCGCCTCCGGAGCCGAGCTCCACCTCGGGGAGGAGGTGACGGAGGTCCTGCTGGACGCCGCGGGCGCGGTACGGGGCGTCCGTACCCCGCGCCGGGACCTGCTCGCCCCCGCCGTCGTCAACGCGGCCGGAACCTGGGGCGGCCGCATCGCCGAACTCGCCGGGGTGGAGCTGCCGGTCCTCCCGCGCCGCGGCTTCGTCCTGGTGACCGAACCGCTGCCGAGGGTGGTCCGGCACAAGGTCTACGCCGCCGACTACATCGCGGACGTGGCCAGCGGATCCGCCTCGCTCCAGTCCTCCGCGGTGGTGGAGGGCACCCCGTCCGGCCCGGTCCTGATCGGCGCCACCCGCGAACGCGTCGGCTTCGACCGCTCGCTGTCCACGGAGGCCCTGCGCCGTCTCGCCTCGCAGGCGGCGGCCCTCTTCCCGGTGCTGGCGGACGTGCGCGTCCTGCGGACCTACCACGGCTTCCGGCCGTACCTCCCGGACCACCTGCCGGCGATCGGTCCGGACGCGCGGCGGCCCGGGCTGTTGCACGCGTGCGGGCACGAGGGGGCGGGCATCGGGCTGGCGCCGGCGACGGGGCTGCTGATCGCGGCGGCCCTCACGGGGGCCGACCCCGTGCTGCCGCTCGCCCCGTTCCGCCCGGAGCGGTTCACGTGAGCCGGGCCGGATGGCTGCCGCTGCGCGGGGCCTTTCCCCCACCCCGCCCCTTCCCGAAACCGGGCTCTGCCCGGACCCGGTCCTCAAACTCCCCCAGCTACCGCTGGGAGGTGCCCCCTGGGCGGGCTGATCAGACCCGGGGCGCCGCCCCGGACCCCGCTCCTCGAGCGCCGGAGGGGCTGGATTCCCCCTGGCCAGGGGGAACGCCCCACCCTGCCGAGCCCCCGGCACGGGACACCGCCCTGAGGAGGACCCCCTGATGCGCAGCCCCCGCTCACTGGTCGGCGGCACCCCTTCGGCCGCCTACACCATCGGCTTCGACGGCAGGGAACTCCCCGCGCAGGAGGGTCAGTCCATTGCCGCCGTGCTGTGGGCGGCCGGGATCCTCGCCTGGCGGACCACCCGCGAGACCGGCGCCCCGCGCGGCGCGTTCTGCGGGATCGGCAGCTGCTACGACTGCCTCGTCACCGTCAACGGCCGCCCGAACCAACGCGCCTGCCTCGTCCCCGCACGAGCGGGCGACACCGTCACCACCCAGGAGGGAACCGGCCATGCCGACCTCGCCGTCTGAGACGGAGCACCGGGCCGACCTCGCCGTCGTCGGGGCCGGGCCCGCCGGGCTCGCGGCCGCCGTGACCGCCGCCGGGCTCGGGCTGCGGGTCGCGCTCCTCGACGCGGGGGAGCAGCCCGGCGGGCAGTACTACCGCCACCCCGCGCCCGGGCTGGGCGCCGCCCGCCCCGAGGCCCTGCACCACGGCTGGGCCGCCTTCGCCCGCCGTGAAGCCGCCCTGCGCGCCCATGCCGAGGCCGGGCGGATCACGTACCTCCCGCAGCACCACGTGTGGACGGTCGTCCCCGGCGAGGGTGCCACGGAGTGGGTCCTGCACGCCGTGGCGGGGTCCGAGGAGCGGGCCGCAGGCGTGCGGGCCGCCGCCGTGCTGCTCGCCACCGGTGCCTACGAACGCCAACTGCCGTTCCCCGGCTGGACCCTTCCCGGGGTCGTCGGGGCCGGTGGCGCCCAGGCCATGCTCAAGGCCGGGCTCGTCCTCCCCGGCAAGCGCGTGGTCGTCGCCGGCAGCGGCCCGCTGCTGCTCGCCGTGGCCGGGTCGCTCTCCGCCGCCGGAGCCACCGTCCCCGCCGTGGTGGAGGCGGGCGCGTACACCGCGTACGCCGGCCACCTCCCCGCCCTGCTGCGCAACCCCGGCAAGCTCGCCGAGGCCGCGACCTTCGGCGGAGCCCTCGCCCGGCACCACGTACGCCTCCTCACCCGGCACGCGGTGACCGAGGCGCACGGCACCGACCGCGTCGAGGCCGTCACCGTGGCCCGACTCGACCGGGACTGGCGTCCGCTGCCCGGCACCGCCCGCCGGATCCCGTGCGACGCCCTCGCCGTGGGCCACGGGCTCGTTCCCCAGTTGGAACTCGCCACCGGACTCGGCTGCGCCACCCGCCGGAGCCCCGACGGCACGATCGCCCTCGAACTCGACGCCGAACAGCGGACCTCCGTCCCCGGCGTCTGGTCGGCGGGGGAGACCGGCGGCATCGGCGGGGCGCAGCTCGCCCTGCTGGAGGGCGAACTGGCCGCCCACTCCATCGCCGCCGCCGGCGATCCCGCCCCCCGCCGCCTCGTCCGCGCCCGTGCCCGGCTGCGCGCCTTCGCCGACGCGATGGCCGCCGCCCACCGCCCGGGCGGTGCCTGGACCGGCTGGCTCCCCGACGACTCCGTCGTGTGCCGCTGCGAGGAGGTCCCGGCCGGCCGGATCCGCGAGGCCGTGGACGAGCTCGGCGCGCGGGACGCCCGTACCGTCAAACTCCTCACCCGGGCCGGCATGGGCTGGTGCCAGGGCCGTATGTGCGGGCCCGCCGTCGCCGCCCTCGCCGGGGAGGAGCCCGCCCCCGACCGGCGGCCGTTCTCCTGCCCGGTCCCGCTGCGCCACCTCGCCGAACTTCCCGCCACCGACGGCTGATCCGGCCCCTCCGGGGCCTTGTGGCCGCCTCACACCCACTAGTAAAATGTCACACACCACTCTAGGGAGCTCACCCATGACCCACGCGCACACCACCGCGTCCATCCCGCCCCGCACCCGCCCCTGGCACGGAATCATGGTCGCCACCGCGCTCCCCCTGCGCGAGGACCTCGGCGTCGACTACGACGCCTACGCCGAACACGTGGCCTGGCTGATCGCCAACGGCTGTGACGGCGTGGTCCCCAACGGCTCCCTCGGCGAGTACCAGACCCTCACCGACGAGGAGCGCGCCCGCGTCGTCCGTACCGCGGTCGAGGCCGCCGGCGACGGCGCCCGCGTCATGCCCGGCGTCGCCGCCTACGGCAGCGCCGAGGCCCGTCGCTGGGCCGACCAGGCCGCGGAGGCCGGGGCCGGATCCGTACTGCTCCTGCCGCCCAACGCCTTCCGCGCCGACGAGGCGACCGTACGCGCCCACTACGCCGAGGTCGCCGGCGCCGGACTGCCCGTCGTCGCGTACAACAACCCGCACGACACCAAGGTCGACCTGACCCCGGACGTGCTCGCCCGACTGCACGCCGACGGCTCCATCGTCGCCGTCAAGGAGTTCAGCGGCGACGTGCGCCGCGCCTACGAGATCGCCGAACTCGCCCCTGGCCTCGACCTCCTCATCGGCGCCGACGACGTCCTCCTCGAACTCGCCCTCGCCGGCGCGGTCGGCTGGATCGCCGGCTATCCCAACGCCCTCCCGAACTCCTGCGCCGCGCTCTACCGGGCCGCCGTCGCCGGGGACCTCGACACCGCCCTCCCGCTCTACAAGTCCCTGCACTCCCTGCTGCGCTGGGACTCCAAGACCGAGTTCGTCCAGGCCATCAAGCTCTCCATGGACCTGGCCGGCCGCCCCGGCGGCACCACCCGCCCGCCGCGCTTCCCGCTGACCGGGGAGACCGAGGCCGCCGTCCGCGCCGCCACCGAGAAGGCCCTCGCCGAGGGCCTCAACTAGCAACCCGGGGGGACCCATGCGTACGCGTCACATCTACCACGCGGTGGACTCGCACACCGAGGGCATGCCGACCCGGGTCATCACCGGGGGCGTCGGGGTGATCCCCGGCGCCACCATGGCCGAGAAGCGGCTCCACTTCATCGAGCACATGGACCACGTCCGCACCCTGCTCATGTACGAACCGCGCGGGCACTCCGCGATGAGCGGCGCGATCCTGCAGCCCCCCACCCGCCCCGACGCCGACTACGGCGTCGTGTACATCGAGGTGTCGGGCCTGCTCCCCATGTGCGGGCACGGCACCATCGGGGTCGCCACCGTCCTCGTCGAGACCGGCATGGTGCCGGTCGTCGAGCCGGTCACCACCGTCCGGCTCGACACCCCGGCCGGACTGGTGAGCGTCGACGTCCGCGTCGAGGACGGGGCGGCGACCGCCGTCACCCTCACCAACGTGCCCTCCTTCAGCGTCGGGCTCGATCTGAAGACCGAGGTCCCCGGCTTCGGCACGATCACCTACGACCTGGCCTACGGCGGCAACTTCTACGCCTTCGTCGAACTCGACGCCCTGGGACTGCCCTTCGACCGGGCCCGCAAGGACGACCTGATCGCCGCCGGCCTCGCGATCATGGAGGCGATCAACGCGGGCGACGACCGACCCGTCCACCCCGAGAACCCCTCCATCGCCGGGGTCAAGCACGTCTACCTCGCCGCCCCCGGCTCCGACGCCCACCGCTCCCGGCACGCCATGGCCATCCACCCCGGCTGGTTCGACCGCTCGCCCTGCGGGACCGGAACCAGCGCCCGCATGGCCCAACTGCACGCCCGGGGCCTGCTCGGCCTGGACACCGACTTCGTCAACGAGTCCTTCATCGGCACGGAGTTCACCGGCCGGCTCGTCGGCGAGACCACCGTCGGCGGCCTGCCCGCCGTGGTCCCCACCGTCACCGGCCGGGCCTGGATCACCGGAACCGCGCAGTACTTCCTGGACCCGACCGACCCCTTCCCCGGAGGCTTCCTCCTGTGATCACCGTCCGCACGGTGGACTACCACACCGCAGGCGAGCCCTTCCGCATCGTCGACACGTCGGCGCCGGGGATGCCCCCCGTCCCCGGCGACACCGTCGCCGAACGCTGCGCCACCGCCATCGGCCCGGGGGGCTCCGGGACCGCTCCGCGCCGGGGCTCGCTGGACGACGTACGACGGCTGCTCGTGCAGGAGCCGCGCGGGCACGCCGGGATGTACGGCGGGTTCGTCGTCCCGGCCGACGACGACGGCGCCCACTTCGGGGTGCTGTTCTGGCACAAGGACGGCTACTCCACGGCCTGCGGCCACGGCACCATGGCCCTCG
Organism: Streptomyces sp. NPDC002467; assembly: GCF_042889825.1. Lineage (NCBI taxonomy): Bacteria > Bacillati > Actinomycetota > Actinomycetes > Kitasatosporales > Streptomycetaceae > Streptomyces > Streptomyces sp. NPDC002467. The sequence continues at coordinate 44,951 of NZ_JBIARJ010000019.1, forward strand.
GGGCGTGGGCCGTGGACACCGGCCTGGTCCCCGCCCCCGACGACGGGGACGCCCCGGTGCGCATCGACGTGCCGTCCGGCCGGGTCACCGCCACCGTGCACCGGGCCGGCGGCCGTACGACCGGGGTCACCTTCCGCAACGTCCCGGCCCGGGTGAGCGCCCGCAAGGTGCCCGTCGCCACCACCCTCGGACTCGCCGAGGTGGACATCGCGCACGCCGGGGCCTGTTACGCCTCCGTCCGCGCCCGGGACCTCGGGCTGGAGGTCACCCGGGCCGCACTGCCCGACCTGGTGCGGGCCGGCCGCGAGATCCGGGCCGCGCTGGCCACCCATCCGGCGACCTGGCACCCCGACGGCCCGCTGCTGTCCGGCGTGTACGGGGTGATCCTCCACGAGGAGCTGCCCGACACCCCGTTCGGGCCGCACCAGCGCAACGTCACCGTCTTCGCCGACGGGCAGATCGACCGCTCGCCCTGCGGCTCCGGCACCTCGACGCGGCTCGCGCTGCTCGCGGAGGACGGGCGGCTCGCGGCGGGGGAGGACCTGCTGAACGAGTCGATCACGGGCACGGTGTTCACCGGTCACGTGCTGCCCGGCGGGGTCACCGAGGTCACCGGCACCGCCTACCGCACCGGCGAACACGTCTTCACGGTCGACCCGCACGACCCCCTGGGCGCGGGGTTCCTCCTGTGAGCACGGGCGGCTTTCCGCAGCTGGGCGCGGCGGCCATGGCGGGACTCCTCACCCCGGCCGGGGCCGCCGACGCCCTGGCCGCCACCCTGCTCGGCGGCCTGGACCCGGAGGGCTGCCCGCAGCGCTCGGCGATCGCGGTGCCCGGCGGCGGCGAACTCCTGCTGATGCCCGCCGCGTCCGCCACGTACGCCGGGGTGAAGATCGCCGGGGTGGCGCCCGGGAACCCCGCCCGGGGGCTGCCCCGGATCACCGGGTCCTACCTGCTGCTGGACGGGCCGACGCTGAACCCGCTCGCCCTGCTCGACGGCGCGGCCCTCACCGCCCTGCGCACCCCGGCGGTCTCCGCCCTGGCGCTGCGGTACCTGGCGCCGGCCGGACGGCCGCTGCGGCTGGTGCTCTTCGGCTCCGGACCGCAGGCGTACGGGCACCTGGAAGCGGTCCTCGCCGTGCGGGAGTTGGCGGAGGCGGTCGTGGTCGCCCGCAACCCCGGGGGTGCGGAGCGGCTCGCCGCGCACGCCCGACGGCTCGGCCATCGGGCCCGTACCGGCACGCCGAAGGACGTGGCCGACGCCGATCTGGTCGTCTGCTGCACCACCGCCCGCGAACCCCTCTTCGACGGGAGCCTGGTCCGCCCGGGAGCCACCGTCGTCGCCGTCGGCTCCCACGAGCCGACGGCCCGGGAGACGGACACCGCGCTCGTGCGACGCGCCGCGGTGTACGTGGAGTCGCGCGCGGCCGCCCTGCGCGAGGCGGGGGACCTCCTGGTCCCGGAGGCGGAAGGGGCGATCGGGCCGGGTCACATCACCGGCACCCTCGCGGACCTGGTCGCCGGGCGGATGCCGCCCGGCGGGCCGCAGAGTTCTCCACAGCTCTTCAAGAGCGTGGGCATGGCCTGGGAGGATCTTGCCGTGGCGGTCGCGTTGTTCGAGGCCGCAGGGGCGAGCGGCGCAACGTGACATTGTACGCTGTTCCTCTGCCCATCGAGGGTGTACGGGCCATCGGAGGAAGAGCAATGGGTGACCTCAAGCAGCACAGTCTCATCAAGGCCCAGGAGCGGCTGCGCGACCAGGTCGGCCACGCCCTCCGCGCCGCGCTGATAGCGGGCGAACTGCGCCCGGGCAGCGTCTACTCGGCCCCCGGTCTCGCGGCCGAGCTCGGGGTCTCGGCCACCCCCGTGCGCGAGGCGATGCTCGACCTCGCCCGCGAGGGCCTGGTGGAACCCGTACGCAACAAGGGGTTCCGGATCACCGAGGTCAGCGAGCGCGACCTGGACCAGTACACCGAGCTGCGCACGATGATCGAGGTCCCCACCATCGGCCGGATCACGAAGACGGCCACGGTCGAGCAGCTGGAGGAGCTGCGCCCCATCGCCGAGGAGATCGTCACCAGCGCGCGCGAGCACAACCTCATCGGCTACCTGGAGGCGGACCGCCGCTTCCACCTGACCCTGCTCGGCCTCGCGGGCAACGACCGCCTCGTGGAGACGGTCGGCGACCTGCGCAAGCGGTCCCGGCTGTACGGCCTGACCGGCCTGGACGAGGCCGGCAAGCTGGTCTCCTCGGCCGAGGAGCACATCGAGCTGCTCGACCTGATGATCAGCGGTGACGCGAAGGCGGCGGAGGAGTGCATGGCCCGCCACCTCGGCCACGTCCGCTCCCTCTGGGCCCAGGGCCGCGACGAGCCGGTGGGTCGCACCCCGAGCGTCCTCGGCGGCACTGCCAAGAGCTGACCCCGGCGTCCCTCGGGGACGCCGCACGTTGGGCCCGGACCTTCTCGGTTCGGGCCCAACTGCCTTTTCAATCAAGGGATTTGGACACGGCTGGATAACGGCGGCGCCAACCCCTTGTCAGTGCAATTTCACATTACTATGTTACCGGTCACATCGTAGAGCGCGGCCCTTCACTGGAGTGACCATGACCAAGCGCACCCAACTCGCCCTCGCCACCGGCCTGGTGGCAGCACTCGCACTCGGCGCCTCGGGCTGCTCCGGCACCAAGAAGGGCTCGGCGGGTTCGGGTGCCTCCAACCCCGCCGCCGCCAACGACGGCAAGACCATCGGCGGCACCCCGGTCAAGGGCGGCACCCTCACCGTCCTGTCCAACCAGGACTTCGCCCACCTCGACCCGGCCCGCAACTGGACGATGCCGACGATGGACTTCGGCACCCGCCTGCTCTACCGCACGCTCGTCACCTTCAAGGCGGAACCCGGCAAGGCCGGCAGCGAACTGGTCCCCGACCTCGCCACCGACCTCGGGACCCCGTCCAACGGCGGCAAGACCTGGACCTTCACCCTGAAGGAGGGCCTGAAGTACGAGGACGGCTCGCCGATCAAGGCCCAGGACGTCAAGTACAACGTCGAGCGCTCCTTCGCCCCCGACCTGACCGGAGGCCCCGACTACGCCGCCCAGTACCTGGCCGGCGCCGAGGGCTACAAGGGCCCGCTCCAGGGGCAGCACCTCGACTCCGTCAAGACCCCCGACGACCGCACGATCGTCTTCGAACTGCGTCGCCCCGTCGCCGAGTTCTCCCAGACCGCCACCCTCCCCACCTTCGCGCCCGTCCCGCAGGCCCAGGAGAAGGGCACCCAGTACGACGCCCGCCCGTTCTCCTCCGGCCCGTACAAGATCGAGACGTACGACCGCGACAAGAAGCTCGTCCTCGTCCGCAACGAGCACTGGGACCCGAAGACCGACACCGTCCGCAAGGCCTACCCGGACAAGTTCGTGGTCGTCATGGGCCTCAAGGGCGGCCAGATCGACGACCGCATCATCGCCGGCGAGGGCGCCGACGCCTCGGCCGTCGAGTACGCCAACATGCGCCCCGAGAGCGCCCCCAAGGTGCTGCCCAAGCCCGAGATCAAGGGGCGGCTGCTCGCCGAGTCCCAGGGCTGTACGGTCATGCTCCACCTGAACAACTCCCGCGCCCCCTTCAACGACCCCAAGGTCCGCGAGGCCATGCAGTACGCGGTCGACAAGGAGGCCATCATCACCGCGGCCGGCGGGCCCGCCCTCAACGAGGTCGCCACCGCCTACCTGCCCCCGGCCCTCTCCGGCGGCAAGCAGGCCGACACCCTGAAGATCGCCCCGGCCGGCGACCCGGCCAAGGCCAAGGAACTCCTCAAGGCCGCCGGCAAGGAGAACCTCAAGGTCACCCTCGCGGTCTCCACCGGCGACAAGGGCCGGGCGGAGGCCATCCAGCAGGGCCTGTCCCGGGCCGGCGTCGAGGTCGTCATCGACACCGTCGACCCCGGCGCGTACTACGACGCCATCGGCGACCTCTCCACCACCCCCGACATGACGTACACCGGCTGGTGCCCCGACTACCCCTCCGGCTCCACCTGGATCCCGTTCGTCTTCGACGGGCGCACCATCAAGGACAAGGGCAACCAGGGCAACTACGCCCAGTTCCGCGACGACGCCGTCATGAAGCGGATCGACGAGATCAACGCCATGGCCGACGCTAAGCAGGCCAACCAGGCGTGGATCGACCTCGACGCCGAGATCATGAAGAAGTCCCCGTCCATCCCGATCCTCATGGAGCGCAAGCCGCTCCTCGTCGGCCCGAACATCGCGGGCGCGTACGGCCACCCCGTGTGGACCGGCACCATCGACTACGGGACGGTCGGCCTGAAGGACCCGTCGAAGAGCCAGGGCTGAGGAACCCGGAGCCCCCGCCCATGACCACCACAGCACCGGTCCCGGAAGACCGGGCGGCGCCCGACCCGTCCGGCACCCCGCTTCCCGACACGGCCCCCGCCCCGGGTACGGCCCCGGACGCTGGTACGGCCCCGGCCTCCGATGCCGCCACCGCCCGGCCCGCGGCAGCGCACGGCAGCAGCCCCTGGCAACTCGCCCGGCAGGAGCTCGGCCGACGGACCGCCGTCCGGGTCAGCCTCTGCGTCGTCCTCCTCTTCGTCCTGATGGCCCTCGCCGCACCCTGGTTGGGCGCGCTCGGCGGCTGGTCCCCCGAGGAGTTCGACAAGACCGCCATCGACCCCTACCTCGGCGGCCAGCCCCTCGGCGCCTTCGGCGGGATCGGCCCCGAACACTGGCTCGGCGTCGAACCCGTCACCGGACGCGACCTGTTCGCCCGCGTCGTCCACGGCGCGCAGGTCTCCCTCCTCATCGCCTTCGCGGCCACCGCCATCGTCGTCGTCGCCGGCACCGCCGCCGGGATCGCCGCCGGGTACTTCGGCGGCCGCACCGACACGGTCCTGTCCCGGCTCATGGACCTGACCATGTCCTTCCCGTCCCTCATCTTCATGATCGCGATGCTCTCGGTGGCCAAGGACGTCAACCGGCTCGTGCTGATGACCTCCGTCATCGGCCTCTTCGGCTGGCCCGGCGTCGCCCGGATCGTCCGCGGCCAGACCCTCTCCCTCCGCCACCGCGAGTACGTCGACGCCGCACGCGTCGGCGGCGCCGGCTCCTGGCGGATCCTGACCCGCGAGATCCTCCCGGGCGTCTCGGGCCCGGTCATCGCCTACACCACCCTGCTCATCCCCGGCATGATCAGCACCGAGGCCGCGCTCAGCTACCTCGGCGTGGGCGTGCGCCCGCCCACCCCCTCCTGGGGCCAGATGATCGCCGAGTCCGTGGCCTTCTACGAGACCGACCCCATGTACTTCGTCATCCCGAGCGTGTTCCTCTTCCTCGCCGTGCTCGCCTTCACCCTGCTCGGCGACGCCCTGCGCGACATCCTCGACCCGAGGGGCGGCCGCAGTTGATCCTCTACCTCGCCCGCCGGCTGCTCGCCCTCGTCGGAGTGCTGCTCGCGATCGCCGCCGTCACCTTCCTCATCTTCTACGTCCTGCCCTCCGACCCGGCCGCGGCCGCCTGCGGCAAGACCTGCAGCGCCGAGCGGCTGGCCGACGTCCGCGCGTACCTGGGGCTCGACCAGCCCCTGTGGCGGCAGTTCGGCGACTTCCTCACCGGGATCTTCACCGGCCGCACCCTCGGCTCCGGCCAGTACGCCGTCCAATGCGACTTCCCCTGCCTCGGCTACTCGTACGAGAACTCCCTGCCCGTCTGGGACCTGCTCATGGACCGGCTCCCGGTCTCCGCGTCCCTCGCCGTCGGCGCCGCCGCGCTCTGGCTGGTCCTCGGACTCGGCGCCGGCGTCACCGCCGCGCTGCGCAAGGACACCGCCACCGACAAGGCCCTGATGGTGGGCGCGGTCGCCGCCGCCTCCCTGCCCGTCTACTTCACCTCCGTGATGCTGATCTACGGGGTGATCCGCATCGCGGGCCTCCTGCCGTACCCCTCCTACCAGGCCTTCACCGACGACCCGCTCGCCTGGGCGACCAACCTGCTGCTGCCGTGGACCGCGCTCGCCCTGCTGTACGCGGCCATGTACGCCCGCCAGAGCCGCGGTTCGATGATCGAGGCGATGGCCGAGCCGTACATCCGCACCGCCCGCGCCAAGGGCATGCCCGAGCGCACGGTCGTCGTCAAACACGGGCTGCGCTCCGGGATGACCCCGATCCTGACCATTTTCGGAATGGACCTCGGCGGGCTGCTCGCCGGAGCCGTCATCACCGAGTCCATCTTCGGACTCCCCGGCATCGGGAGGCTGTTCTACGGAGCGCTCGTCAACTCCGACCAGCCCGTGGTCCTCGGCGTCACGCTGCTCGCCGCCTTCTTCATCGTCGTCGCCAACCTCGTCGTCGACCTCCTGTACGCCGTCATCGACCCGAGAGTGAGGTACTGATGGCAGCTCTCCTCGAAGTCCGTGATCTGAGCGTCACGTTCACCACCCCGCGCGGGACCGTGCGCGCCGTCGACTCCCTGGGGTTCACCGTCGAGGCGGGTCGCACCCTCGGGATCGTGGGCGAGTCCGGATCCGGCAAGTCCGTCACCTCCCTGGCCGTCATGGGCCTGCACCGGGGGGCCGTCGAGGTCGGCGGCTCCGTCGCGCTCGACGGACGGGAGCTGACCGGCCTGTCCGAGCGGGAGCTGTCCCGGATCCGCGGCCGCAGGATGGCCATGATCTTCCAGGACCCGCTCTCCAGCCTGCACCCCTACTACACGGTCGGCGAGCAGATCGCCGAGCACTTCCGGGTCCACTTCAAGTCCGGCCGGGCCGCCGCCCGCAAGCGGGCCGTGGACATGCTCGGCGAGGTGGGCATCCCGGAACCGGCCCGCCGGGCGGCGGAGTACCCGCACCAGTTCTCCGGCGGCATGCGCCAGCGGGCCATGATCGCCATGGCCCTGGCCTGCGAGCCCGACCTGCTGATCGCCGACGAGCCGACCACCGCCCTGGACGTCACCGTGCAGGCGCAGATCCTGGAGCTGATCGCCCGGCTCCAGCAGGAGCGCGGCCTCGGCGTCGTGATGATCACCCACGACCTGGGTGTCGTCGCACGCGTCGCCCACGAGGTGCTGGTCATGTACGGCGGCCGGGCCGCCGAACAGGCGCCGGTCGACGCCCTCTTCGCGGAACCCGCCCACCCCTACACGCGCGGCCTGCTCGACTCGCTGCCCCGCCTCGACACCGCCGACGACCTTCCGCTGCCGTCCATCCCCGGCTCCCCGCCGTCCCTGCTCGCCCCGGCGCCGGGCTGCGCCTTCGCCCCCCGCTGCGCGGTGGCGGCCGCGGCCCCGGCCGGGGACGCGGAGCGCTGCGCGGGCGAGCGGCCCGAACTGCGCCCGGGCGCCTCGTCGGACCGGCTGGCCGCCTGCCACTTCGCCGGCGCGGTGCCCGCTGCCGCCGTCCCCGCCCCGGAGGTGTCCCGATGACGGCCCAGGCCACCCGCCCCCAGTCCGCCGCGGAACGTGAGGCGCCGCCGTCCGGGCCGCTGCTGAGCGTCCGCGACCTCACCATGACCTTCCCCGGGAAGCGGTCCGTGACCGGGCGCCGGGGGGCGCCCGTGCACGCCGTCGACGGGGTCTCGTTCGACCTGGAGGCGGGTCGGACCCTCGGCCTGGTCGGCGAGTCGGGCTGCGGGAAGTCCACCACCGGGCGGATGCTCGTACGGCTGCTGGAACCCACTTCCGGCAGCGTCGAGTTCGAAGGCCGCGACATCAGCCGCCTCTCGCAGAGCGCGCTGCGGCCGATGCGGCGGCACATCCAGATGGTCTTCCAGGACCCCCACTCCTCGCTCAACCCCCGCCAGACCGTGGCCCGGATCATCTCCGACCCGCTGCTGGTCCAGGGCTGGAGCGCGGGCGACGCCCGCCGCCGCGCCGCCGAACTGATGGACCTGGTCGGCCTGATCCCCGAACACATCGACCGCTACCCGCACGAGTTCTCCGGGGGCCAGGCCCAGCGCATCGGCATCGCCCGCTCGCTGGCCACCAGCCCGCGCCTGGTCATCGCCGACGAGCCGGTCTCCGCCCTCGACGTCTCCGTCCAGGCCCAGATCGTCAACCTGATGGAGCGGCTCCGCACGGAACTGGGTCTGGCGTACGTGTTCATCGCGCACGACCTCTCGGTCGTCAAGCGGGTCAGCGACCGGGTCGCCGTCATGTACCTCGGCAGGATCGTCGAGATCGGGGACAAGCAGCCCCTGTACGAGAACCCCCAGCACCCTTACACCCGGGCGCTGTTGTCCGCCGTACCGCTGCCCGACCCGGCGGCGGAACGGCGACGGGAGCGGATCGTGCTGCTCGGCGACCCGCCGAGCCCGGCCGCCCCACCCCCGGGCTGCACCTTCCACCCGCGCTGCCCCAAGGCGCAGGAGGTCTGCCGCACCGAGCGGCCGCTGCTGCAGCTCACCGCCTCCAGGGAGGTGGCGTGTCACTTCCCCGGTGACTGACGGGGATCTTGGGGAAGGGGAGGGGCCCCGGGGACGACGACGTCCCCGGGGCCCTTCCGCGTGTCCGGAGCCGCTCAGGCCAGTTCGCGGCGGAAGAACTCCAGTTCCAGGGCCATCAGCTTCTCGCGCGTGCCGCCCGGGGTCATGTGGGTGACGCCCGGGAGGGCCAGTAGTTGGTGGGGGCGGCCCGCGTTCGTCAGGGCTTGGGACAGGCGCAGGGTGTGGGAGGGGTGGACGTTGTCGTCGGCCAGGCCCGTGGTGAGGAGCAGGGGGCGGGTCAGCTTCGGCGCGTCCGGGATCAGGGAGTCCCGTTCGTACACCTCCGGGTGCTCCTGGGGCAGGCCGAGGTAGCGCTCGGTGTACGCGGTGTCGTAGTGGCGGAAGTCGGTGGGCGCGGCCCCGGCCGCCGCCGCGTGGAAGACGTCCGGGCGGCGCAGCACCGCCATGGCCGCGAGGTAGCCGCCGTAGGACCAGCCGCGGATGCCGACCCGGCCGAGGTCGAGGTCCGGGTGCCGGGCGCCGAGTGCCCGGAGGGCGGCGACCTGGTCCTCCAGGGTCACCTCGGAGAAGCCGCGGTACATGGCGTGCGTGTGGGCGGGTGAGACGTACGCGGTCCCGCGGTTGTCGACGGTCACCACGGCGAAGCCCTGGTCGGCCCACCACTGGCGGGCCTGCCAGCGGCGCGGTTCGGAGCTGACGTCCTGCGCGCCGGGGCCGCCGTAGCTGTCCATCAGTACGGGCAGCCGCCGGCCGGGGAGATGGCCGCGGGGCAGGACCAGGGCGGTGGGGAGGCGGTGCTCGGTGACCCGTTCCAGGAGCGGGACCACCCGGTGGGGCAGCGGCGCGGACAGGTCGGCGGGGGAGAACTCCCGCCCGTCCGCGGTGCGCACGGTGCGCCGGATCCCGTCCGCGTCGGCCGAGGTCAGCAGCAGGGTCCCGGCCGAGGCGAGGACGGAGTGCACCCCGGGCCCGTCGGCGAGCGGGGTCGGCGCGCCGGTGCCGGGGTCGAGCAGCAGCACCTGCTGGTCGGCGGGATCTCCGTGGGCGGCCTCGACGAGCAGGGAGCCCCCGTGGATCCCGGCCACTCGGCGGATCTGGATCCCGTCGCCGGTGAGCAGGGCGCCGTCGACGGCGAGCGCACGGGCCGCTCCGCCCGGGGTGTCGGCGCCGGTCAGCATCCGCCCGTCGGGGAGCCGGGCCGGGGTGCCGGGGAGCAGCGGGTCCACCCAGTGGGGGTGCGCGGTGCGGGAGAGCTCCCGCGTGCGGCCGGTGGCCGGGTCGGCGGAGAGCAGCAGGACGCGCTGCTGGAGGCGGTCCTGGACGGTGAGCAGGATCTCCGACTCCGACTCCCAGCCGGCGTCGGAGACGTACGGGTAGGTCCCGGCGTCCCAGTCGAGCCGTATCCGCTCCCCGGCCGGGCCCAGCACCCACAGCTGGACGTCGGCGTTGGGCCCGCCCGCCTCGGGGTAGGCGAAGTCCTCGGGCGGCAGCTCCGGGTGGGCCGGATCGGTGAAGTGGCGCCGCTGGAGGCCGGATTCGTCGACGCGGGCGGCGAGCAGCGTGACCCCGTCCGGAGACCACCAGTGGCCCCGGGCCCTGCCCAGCTCCTCGGCGGCGGCGAACTCGGCCACGCCCCAGCGGGCCCCGTCGTCTGGGCTGACGCGGCCGCCGGGGGCGACGTACAGGGCGTCGTCGTCGCCGACGTACGCGGTGCGGGAGCCGTCGGCGTTGGGCCTCGGGTCCCAGGCGGGGCCGGCGGCCGGGATCTCCTCGGGCGCCGCGGATCCGGCCGCGCCGACCCCGTACAGCCGCCCGTACAGGGCGAAGGCGGCGCGCAGGCCGTCGCCGGAGAGCGCGTACGACCCGATGCCGGCCGCGACGAGCCGGATCCGCTCGCGCAGTCGGCGCTCGGCGGTGGGCAGGGGGCCCGGCTGCGGACACAGCTCGCGGGGGTCGGCAAGCCGGGTTTCGGTTCCGGTGGCGGTGTCGAGCACCCAGAGGCTCTCGAAGGCGTCGGTGGGACCGCCGGAGCGGAGGAACCAGAGCAGTCGACCGTCGTCCCCGAAGGAGAAGGCGCGCGGGGCTCCGTGGGTGAACCGGGCCGTGTCGGCGGAGAGCCTGAGGAAGTCGTCCATGGATGTAGTTTGACATGTGAAATGGCACAAGCCCTAGGTGTGCGGGACGCCCGTGACTAGGCCGTTCGAGTGGTGACCCCGTGGGAGCGGGCTTAGCGTCGAAAGGGTGGACGCGAACGCATCGCCGAACAACGCATCGCCGAACACCAAGGGGACCGACGGCAAGGTCCGAGGCGGCGGCAACGGACTCGCACTGTTCGTCATCGCCTCCTGCCAGCTCATGGTGGTCCTCGACATCACCATCGTGAACATCGCGCTGCCGCACATCCAGACCGCGCTCCACTTCAACACCGAGAGCCTGTCCTGGGTCGTCAACGCCTACACCCTCGCCTTCGGCGGCCTGTTGCTCCTCGGCGGCCGGACGGGCGACATCCTCGGCCGCAAACGCGTCTTCATCTCCGGCGTCCTGCTCTTCGGGCTCGCCTCCCTTCTCGGCGGACTCTCCCAGAACGAGGGCCAGTTGATGGCGGCCCGGGCCCTCCAGGGCGTCGGCGGCGCCATCGCCTCCCCGACCGCCCTCGCCCTGATCACCACCACCTTCCGCGAAGGCCCGGCCCGCAACCGGGCGTTCGGCGTGTTCGCGGGAGTCTCCGCCGCCGGCGGCGCGATCGGTCTCCTCGCGGGCGGCATCCTCGTCGAATGGCTCAACTGGCGCTGGGTGTTCTTCGTCAACGTCCCGATCGCCGTGCTGATCGCGGTGCTGGCCAGGAGGGTGATCCACGAGTCCGCGCGCCACCCCGGACACTTCGACCTCGCCGGAGCGCTGCTGTCCACCACGGGCATGGTCGCCCTCGTGTACGGCTTCATCCGGGCCTCCCAGGACGGCTGGCGCGACCCCGTCACGCTCGGCTCCTTCGGCGCCGCCGTGGTCCTGCTGACCCTCTTCATCCTCAACGAGCGCCGCTCGCCGCAGCCGATCACCCCGCTGCACATGTTCGCCGACCGCAACCGGGCCGGGACCTACGGGATCATGCTGATGCTCGCCTGCGCGATCTTCGGCATGTTCTTCTTCCTCACGCTCTTCGTGCAGATCGTGCTCGGCTTCAGCCCGCTCCAGGCCGGCCTCGCCTTCCTGCCGGTGAGCGCCATCATCGCGGTGGGCGCCGGCACGACCTCGCAACTGCTCCCGAAGTTCGGACCCAAGCCCTTCATGGTCACCGGCGCGCTGTGCACGGCGGCGGGGCTCGCCTGGCTGACGCAGATCGACATCCACTCGACGTACCTGGGCAGCATCCTCGGGCCGTTGCTCATCTTCGGTCTCGGCATGGGCCTGCAGTTCGTCTCGCTGACCCTCATGGCCCTGTCCAACGTCCCCGAACGGGAGTCGGGCGCGGCGTCCGGCCTGCTCAACTCGATGCAGCAGATCGGCGGTTCGCTCGGCCTGTCGATCCTGGTCACGGTCTTCGGTACGGCCAGTCGCAACGAGGCGCGGGAGCAGGCGCCGGCCTTCCTGCGCAGCGCCACCCCCGGACAGCTGCTCCAGTTCAAGCGCACGGGGCAGTACCCGAAACCGTGGAGCGACCAGGTGCTCACCTCGGGCATCGGCACGGCCTTCGTGGTGGCGGCCGTGTTCACCCTGGTCGGCGCACTGATCGCGCTGCTCGTCATCCAGGTCCGCCCCTCGGACCTGGCGCGGCTCCAGGGCAACCACACGCCGACGAGCGCATAAGCCCTAGGGTTGCAGGAGCGCCCGGAGTCGGACCGCGTCCGCCCGGGTGTTCATCCGCAGCGACAGCCAGGACCCGTCCGCGAAGAGCAGGTCCACCCGGGCCGGACGGCGCAGCAGCGGGGGCAGCGGACGCAGGGCGCAGGCGGCGGACCGGCTCTCCCGGGCCGGGTCGCCGCGACCCCAGGGCGGCCGGACGGTGATCTTGCCCGGGGTCGCGGTGAACGTGCCGCGCGGGCCCCGGGTCTCGGCATGCCAGCGCGTCCAGTGGAAGCAGTGCAGGGCCAGCGCGAGCCGGCCGGCCTCGCTGCCCCAGCCGCCGTGCAGGGCCGGACCGTGGAAGAGCCGCCCGATCAACCGGGCGGCCCGTTCGAAGGGATCGAGGAGGGCGGCCACCGCGTCGGCGAGGTCGTCGGGCAGCGCCTTCAGGAACCGGATGAGGAAGAAGTCGCCGATCCGGCGCGGCAGCGGTGCCGGGGCCGGCGACCCGGGCAGCAGTGCACACGCGGGCCGCCGTACATAAGTGGACAAACGCCCTGGAATCTCCTCGTCCATCCGGCCATGATGGCCGGGCGCCCCTCAGCCTTCCAAGCTCCTGACCCGGCAGCGCGTCGGGCCCTGCGTGATCAGGGTGATGCCCGCGCTGACCGGGACGTCGGTGTCCACGGCCTCGAACTCGTACGCCCGCAGGATCATGGCCAGCGCGATCACCGACTCCAGCATCGAGAAGTGCTGCCCGATGCAGGCGCGCGGACCGCCCCCGAAGGGGAACCAGGCGTAGCGCGGACGCTCCGCCTCCGCCTCCGGGGTGAAGCGCTCGGGGTCGAAACGCTCCGGATCCGGCCAGTAGTCGGGGTGGCGGTGCGTCACCCACGGCGCGAGGATCACGTTCGCGCCGGCGGGGATGGTGTGCTCCCCGATCTCGGTGGCGGCGACGGCGTTGCGGCCGATGACCGGAGCGGCCGGATAGAGCCGCATGGCCTCCTTGAGCACCTGGGTGAGGTACGGGAGCCGGTCCAGGTCGGCCGCCTCCGGCGTACGGTCGCCGAGGACCCGGGTGATCTCCTCGCGGGCCCGCCGCTGCTGCTCGGGGTGCCGGGCCAGCAGGTGGAGGGTGAAGGCGAGGGAGGTCGCGGTGGTCTCGTGCCCGGCCAGCAGGAAGATCAGCACCTGGTCGCGCAGCTCGGAGGCGTCGAACTCCCCGTCGTCCGAACTCTTGGCGGCGGCGAGCAGACTCAGCAGGTCCTTGGCCCCGCCCTCCTCCGCGTCCGCGCCGCCCCGCCGTCCGGAGATGATCTCGTCGCAGACCCCGTACAACTCGTCCATCGCCGCGGCCGCCCGCCGGTTGCCCGGGCTGGGCCAGGCGCGCGGGATGTTGACGGGGGAGTAGCCGCGGCGCAGCACGTAGTCGGTGATGACCGGAAAACACCGGTCGACGACGTCGACGGTGGCCTCGACGTCGGTGCCGAAGAGGATCCTCGCGACCGCGCGCAGGGCGAGGTGCATCATCTCCTCCGACACGTCGACGACCCCGTCGGCGACTTCCTTCCACGCGTCGATCACCGACGCGGTCTCGGCGGCGACGGCGCCGGCGTAACCGTCCACCCGCCGCTTGGTGAAGAGCGGTTGGACCAGTCGGCGCTGGCGCAGGTAGTCCTCGTCCTGGCTGGTCAGCAGCCCGTTGCCGAAGGACTCGCGGATCTCCTGGTAGAAGGGGTTGTCCTTGCGGAAGTTGGCCGACTGCGCGGCGAGCACCTGCTGGGCGCCCTCCGCCGAGAACACGCAGTGCAACTCGGCGCGCAGCCCGGGTGGGCCGACGCTGACCCGTACGACGTCACCGTGCTCGCGCTGCGCCCGCAGGTAGGTGCCCAACGCATCCGTCTTCAGATCGAAGAGCGACCCGACCACGGGCACCCCCGCGAGCAGCGGGATCTCCCGCCCCGCCGCCGCCTCCGTCGTACTCACTGCCATGGCCGCCCCCTCGTCCTTGATGACGCCCCGATTCTGCCGTTCCCCCACCGCGCATGGCGAGTGCCGCCTTCCGTGTGGCCGAATACCGGCCAAGGCCCTTACTTCCCACCAAGCGCACCGCGCGCGATCTCCCCGATCTCGGCCTCCACGGCGGTGAGTTCGTCCTCCCGCCCCATGAGCTCCAACTGCTCCCGGTAGCGCCGCAGCGCGCCGACGAGCACGTCCTCCCAGCCCGCCTCCAGCCCGCACATCCGCCGCGCGGCGGCGACGCCTTCGGCCCGCAGGGCCAGCGCCGTCTCCGGCTGGTGGGCGAACTCCAAACGGCTGTACTCGTACAGGGCCGGCGCCAGCAGGGGCAGGTACGCGAGCGGACTGACCTCGGCGAGGGTTCGGTAGGCGGCGATCTGGTGCCGGATCGGCAGCGTCCCGGACCCGAGGAGGGCGACGCGGGCTCGAAGGACCTCGTGGTGGTTGATGTTCCCCGTGTGATTCATGACGCCGATTCTGAAAGCCGCAAGGGGGGTCGCACCAGGGCAAACGACTATGCCGTTCGTCCTACGAAAAACCCCTCTGACCTGTCATGATTGATACGTCATCACCCCTCGGCCCGGCAGAGGTTCACCCGGCCACGCGGATCAGTAGCCCCAGCGCTGGCCCACGCTGCTGTCGTGACGGCAGTAGATCGTGCGGCCGTTGGCATCGCGGCCGGACGTACCGACATCGGCCTTCCGGCATATCTGGCCCGCCTTGTAGCAGTTCCCGGCGTTGGAACGGGGATAGCAGTCGGAGGACGCCTGGGTGGGCTCGGGCGGGGGCGCCTGGGTACGGGTTCGGGTGGGGGCCGCGGGCGCGGGGGCCGGGGCGGCCTTGGTGGCGGCCGGGGCCTCGGTGGTGGGCGGCGGGGGCGGCGGCGTCGTGGTGGGAGCGGCGCTCGGGGTGGCGCTCGGACTCGGACTCGGACTCGACGTCGGGGTGGGGCTGCTGTTCGCGGTAGCGGTGGCGCTGGTGCTCGGGGTGCTCGCGGGGGTGGCCGGGTCGCAGGCGGTGAGCGACAGGACGGCGGCGAGGACGGTGAGGGCGCCGATGCAACGCTTCTTCACGGTCGTCATCTGACGGGTACTGGTCAATGAAGGTCCCTGGGTGTGACGGTGCCACGGAGCTGAACCTGGTGGGGGAGGCCGTGCTAGGCGCCGGGAAATGACGCCCTTCGTGCACATTCTGAGACGTCAACGGCATTTAGTCATAAGAATGTTGAAACTCCGTCAATCTTTTGAGGGCCCCCGTTGCGTGCGGGGCGACTCGGGCGAGCCTCGGCAGCCGGCGCCGCAAGCCGGTGTGGCATGGATTGCCATATCCGATATGCTGACTGTTCGTCAGTTGATCACCGGAGCAACATCTTCAGATCTGAGGATCCACGGGCTACCGTCCCCGCCCTCAGCTCCAGGAAGGAACATCCGAGTGAGATCCATTTCCCGTGCCGTCGGCGCGTCCGCCGTCGCCCTGGCCCTCGCCGCCACCGTCGCGCCGGTGGCCGCCCACGCCGCGATCACCGCACCCGCGCGGGCCGTGTCGGGCGCCGGTGTCGGCGCCCCCGGCCGCGTCCTGTCCGTCCCCGGGCTCGTCAACGCCCGTGACCTCGGCGGCTACACCACGTACGACGGCAAGACCACCAAGTGGGGCACCGTCTACCGCACCGAGACCCTTTCCAAGCTCACCTCCGACGGGGTCAACGCCGTCGGCGCGCTCGGTCTCGGGAAGGTCGTCGACCTGCGCACCGCCACGGAGATCTCCGTCGACGGTACCGACAGGCTCCCGGCCGGCGCGACCTCGGTGGCCCGCCCCGTCGACGACACCTCGCTCTTCGCCTTCATCGGCGGTGTGGTCCGCTCCAAGGACCCCGCCTACCAGCAGGCGCAGCTCGGCAACGGAGCCGCGGAGGAGCGGATGCGCACCCTCTACAAGGGCTTCGTCACCAACCCCGCCAACCGGGCCGCGCTCGGCGCCGCGATCAAGGACGTCGCCGACTCGACGAAGCCGATCGCGTTCCACTGCTCGGCGGGCAAGGACCGCACCGGCGTCCTCGCGGACACGATCCTGCGCGCCGTCGGCGTCCCCGCGTCCACCTCGGAACAGGACTACCTCCTCTCCAACAGCCTGCGGGCCGCGTCCGACAAGGCCCTGCGCGACCAGGTGAAGGCGGCCGGGTACATGCAGAACCCGGACCTGCTGATCCCGCTCCAGGAGGTCCGCGGCGACTACCTCGCCGCGTTCCGGGACCAGGCCGTGGCCGACTACGGCAGCTTCGGCGCCTTCCTGACCGACGGCCTCGGCCTGAGCGCGTCGGACCTCCTCAAGCTGCGCTCGCGCACCGTCTCCTGACCCGCGCGACGACGAAGCCCCCGCCCCGGCTGCGCGCCGGGGCGGGGGCCTCGCTCTCTTCTACCCGTACCCCTCGTGCCGGAGGCCGGTCAGTTGCCGCCGGCGCCCGAGTGGTCGATGACGTTGCCGTTGGAGCAGTTGTTCTTGTGGTTCCCGGTCCAGTCGCTCAGGGCGGGGACCACGGCGAGTTCCTGGATGCAGACGTCGGCGGCCGTGAAGTTCCAGTTGTTGGCGGCGTTGACCCCACTGCCGAAGTTGGAGTCGTTGTCCGCGTGGGCGGGGGCCGCGAGGCCGACGCCGGCGAGGGTGAGCGCGGTGATGGCGATGATCTTCTTCATGGTCTGAGGAACGATCCTGCCGGTTCCCGGACACGCGGGACCGGTCGCGAGGCGACCCGGCCCGGCAGCGGGCGCCGGCTCCCGAGCCATCGTGCCGGGACACCGCGGTCGTCGAGCACGCCGAAGGACCCGCCCCCGTTGTGGTGGGGTGGCGGGTCCTCGAACGAGCCTGTGCCCCGGTCGGGTTCCGGGGCGTCGGGCTTCCTAGATGTCGCGGAAGATCTCGATCTGGGCGCCCACCGAGTTGAGGCGTTCCGCCAGTTCCTCGTAGCCGCGGTTGATCACGTAGACGTTGCGGAGCACCGAGGTGCCCTCGGCCGCCATCATCGCCAGGAGGACGACCACCGCCGGGCGCAGGGCCGGGGGGCACATCATCTCGGCCGCGCGCCAGCGGGTCGGGCCCTCGACCAGGACGCGGTGGGGGTCCAGGAGTTGGAGGCGGCCGCCCAGGCGGTTCAGGTCCGTGAGGTAGATGGCGCGGTTGTCGTACACCCAGTCGTGGATGAGGGTCTGGCCCTGCGCCACGGCGGCGATGGCCGCGAAGAACGGGACGTTGTCGATGTTCAGCCCGGGGAACGGCATCGGGTGGATCTTGTCGATCGGGGCTTCGAGCTTCGACGGGCGGACCGTGAGGTCGACCAGGCGGGTGCGGCCGTTGTCCGCCGTGTACTCCGCCGAGCGGTCGTGGTCCAGGCCCATCTCCTCCAGGACCGCGAGCTCGATCTCCATGAACTCGATCGGGACCCGGCGGATGGTGAGTTCGGACTCGGTGACGACGGCCGCGGCCAGCAGGCTCATCGCCTCGACCGGGTCCTCGGAGGGGGAGTAGTCCACGTCCACGTCGATGTTCGGGACGCCGTGGACCGTGAGGGTGGTCGTGCCGATGCCCTCGACCTCGACGCCCAGCGCCTCCAGGAAGAAGCACAGGTCCTGGACCATGTAGTTGGACGAGGCGTTGCGGATGACGGTGACGCCGTCGTGGCGGGCCGCGGCCAGCAGCGCGTTCTCGGTGACCGTGTCCCCGCGCTCGGTCAGGACGATCGGGCGGTCGGGGCTGACGCCGGGCTCGACCTTGGCGTGGTAGATGCCCTCGGTCGCGGTGATGTCCAGGCCGAAGCGGCGCAGGGCGATCATGTGGGGCTCGATGGTGCGGGTGCCGAGGTCGCAGCCGCCGGCGTACGGCAGGCGGAAGCTGTCCAGCCGGTGGAGCAGGGGGCCGAGGAACATGATGATGCTGCGGGTGCGGACGGCCGCGTCGGCGTCGATGGCGTCCATGTCGAGGCGGACCGGCGGGACGATCTCCAGGTCCACGCCGTCGTTGATCCAGCGGGTGCGGACTCCGATGGAGTTCAGGACCTCCAGGAGGCGGTAGACCTCCTCGATGCGGGCCACGCGACGCAGCACCGTACGGCCCTTGTTGAGCAGCGAGGCGCACAGCAGGGCGACGCACGCGTTCTTGCTCGTCTTGACGTCGATGGCGCCGGACAGGCGGCGCCCGCCGACGACCCTCAGGTGCATCGGGCCGGCGTAACCGAGGGACACGATCTCGCTGTCGAGGGCCTCGCCGATCCGGGCGATCATCTCAAGGCTGATGTTCTGGTTGCCGCGCTCGATCCGGTTCACGGCGCTCTGGCTGGTGCCCAGGGCGTCTGCGAGTTGACTCTGCGTCCAGCCACGGTGTTGCCGGGCGTCACGGATGAGCTTGCCGATGCGTACGAGGTAATCGTCTGCCATGGGTGCACCGTATCTCAGATATGAGATGTTGATCGCGACGGGTGTGGCATTTGGGTGTTATTGACTGTCAGGTCCCATAGTGGGGCCGCTCGTGGCGTGATGCTCGACGAGGCGGCCGAGCAGTCGGACGAGCTGTTCCCGGTCGTGGGCGGACAGGGGGGAGAGGAACTCCTCCTGGGTGGCGTCGAGCACGTGCTCCAGCTTGCGGAGCCGGCGCCGGCCGAGCGGCGTGAGGGTGATGACGTTGCGCCGCCGGTCCGCCGGGTCGGGGGTCCGTTCCACCAGTTCGCGCCCGGCCAGCTCGTTGAGGACGCCGACGAGGTCGCTGGTGTGGATGCCGGTGCGGGCGCTCAGCGCCGCCTGGCTCACCGGCCCGGAATCCTCCAGTGCGACCAGTGCCGCGTAATGCCATTTGTGCGCGTCCGCCTTGCCGAGGCCTTCCGTCACCAGGCGCTGCGCGTGGGTCGAGGCCTGGGCGAGCAGTCGACTGGGGAGCTCCCGCAGGCGTGCCGGGACGGCCTCGTTCTCGTGCGTGGTCATGGGGCGATGGTAGCCCTTGCGTTGGTGGCACCAACGGTTTACATTCGTTCGTGTCACCAACGTTAGTCGCCCGAACGAATAGTGGAAGGGGCCTCCCATGCCCACGATCGACGTGCTCGACTCGACGATGTACTACGAGGAAGCGGGCCACACCGAAGGCGTTCCGTTCGTCTTCCTGCACGGCAACCCCACCTCCTCCCACCTGTGGCGCGGCGTGCTGCCCCGGATCGAGGGGCCGGTCCGCGTCCTCGCTCCGGACCTCATCGGCATGGGCCGCTCCGGCAAGCCCGGCGGGGAGTACCGCTTCGAGGACCACGCCCGTTACCTGGACGCCTGGTTCGAGGCCCTCGGACTGGACCGGGTCGTCCTGATCGGCCAGGACTGGGGCGGGGCGCTCGCCTTCGATTGGGCCACCCGGCATCCCGACCGGGTCCTCGGGGTCGCCTTCATGGAGACGATCCTGCGGCCGATGGGCTGGGACGAGTACTCGCCCGAGGGGCGCGCCCGGTTCGAGGCGATACGTACCCCGGGCGTGGGGGAGGAGATGGTGCTGGAGCGCAACCTCTTCATCGAGGACAGCATCGGCAGGACGATGATGCACGCCCTGAGCGAGGCCGACCACGCCGTCTACGCCGCCCCCTACCCGACCCCCGAGAGCCGGATCCCGATGCTCCGCTGGGCCCGCTCCCTGCCGATCGACGGCGATCCGGCGGACGTGGTCGCCGTGGTCGAGCGGTACGACGCCTGGCTGGCCGCCAGTCCGGAGGTGCCCAAGCTGCTCCTCACCTTCGACGGCGGGCCCGTGCTGATGGTCGGCCCCGAACACATCGCGTGGTGCGAGGAGAACATCTCGGCGCTGGAGACCGAGTACTGCGGGCGGGCCGCCCACCTCTGCCCGGAGGACCGGCCCGAGGAGATCGCCGCCGCGGTCAACTCCTGGGCGAAGCGGCACGACCTCCTCGGCTGAGGGGTACACGGGGCCGACGGGGCCCGCTACCGGGCCGGGCCCCGCGCCACGCCCCCGCCCCACCGGCGCCCGGCAGAGCTCCCGTTCGTGCCGCCCGGCCGGGGCGTCCGCCATGGCCGTGACCCCGGACGACGAAATCCGTACGATGACCCGCGTGCCAGGACCCACCATCGCCGACATCGCTCGCGCCGCGGAGGTCTCCCCGCGGGGCGGCCCGGCGCTGCGGTCCCTGCGGGATGCCGTCTGTGCCCCGTGCGATCCGGGCGGCGGCCAGGTGCGGGCCGCCGTCGCGCGCCACGGGATCCGCATACCCGCGGACCTCCTGCCGGTCCGCGCGAGCGAGGATCCGGCGTAGGCGGAGGGCGATCCGCCCGTGATCGCCGTCACCCTCGACCCGGACCGGACCGGCGCACTCGCGATGTCGGCGCTGGTCGCACTGGTGGAGTCCGGGCAAGCGGAAGCGACCGGTCGGCTGACCGTCCCGGCGGGCCTGAGGGTGCGCGCCTCGTCCCTGCCCCCGGACATGTACTAGAGTTATCTCGACATCGAGATATCTGCCGAAGGCGAACCGCAGCCGCCCCCGCTGGTAAGGGTTACCTAACTTAGCCTTACCTTAGCGGATTGGCCAAGGGGCGTGGCGGCAGGATGCGGTAATTACGCGCGAATTCATGCATGAAGGAGACTGTCGTGTCGGCGAACAGCTTCGACGCCCGCAGCACGCTGCAGGTGGGCGACGAGTCGTACGAGATCTTCCGGCTGGACAAGGTCGAGGGCGCCGCGCGCCTTCCCTACAGCCTGAAGGTCCTTCTGGAGAACCTGCTCCGCACCGAGGACGGCGCGAACATCACCGCCGACCACATCCGGGCGCTCGGCGGCTGGGACTCCCAGGCCCAGCCCAGCCAGGAGATCCAGTTCACGCCGGCCCGCGTGATCATGCAGGACTTCACCGGCGTTCCCTGCGTCGTGGACCTCGCCACCATGCGTGAGGCCGTGAAGGCCCTCGGCGGCGACCCGGCGAAGATCAACCCGCTCTCGCCCGCCGAGATGGTCATCGACCACTCGGTCATCGCCGACAAGTTCGGCACGGCCGACGCGTTCGCCCAGAACGTGGAGCTGGAGTACGGCCGCAACAAGGAGCGCTACCAGTTCCTGCGCTGGGGCCAGACCGCCTTCGACGACTTCAAGGTCGTCCCCCCGGGCACCGGCATCGTCCACCAGGTCAACATCGAGCACCTGGCCCGCACGGTCATGGTCCGCAACGGCCAGGCGTACCCCGACACCCTCGTCGGCACCGACTCGCACACCACCATGGTCAACGGCCTCGGCGTGCTGGGCTGGGGCGTCGGCGGCATCGAGGCCGAGGCCGCGATGCTCGGCCAGCCGGTCTCCATGCTGATCCCGCGCGTCGTCGGCTTCAAGCTGACCGGCGAGCTGCCGACCGGCACCACCGCCACCGACCTGGTGCTCACGATCACCGAGATGCTGCGCAAGCACGGCGTCGTCGGCAAGTTCGTCGAGTTCTACGGTGAGGGCGTCGCCGCCACCTCCCTCGCGAACCGCGCCACCATCGGCAACATGTCGCCGGAGTTCGGCTCCACCGCCGCGATCTTCCCGATCGACGACGAGACGCTGAAGTACCTGCGCCTGACGGGCCGCGACGCCCAGCAGGTCGCGCTGGTCGAGGCGTACGCCAAGGAGCAGGGCCTGTGGCTGGACCCGGCCGCCGAGCCGGACTTCTCCGAGAAGCTGGAGCTCGACCTCTCCACGGTCGTCCCCTCCATCGCCGGCCCGAAGCGCCCGCAGGACCGCATCGTCCTGGCCAACGCCTCGCAGCAGTTCGCGCTCGACGTGCGCAACTACGTCGAGGACGACGACGAGGCGGGCAAGGAGTCCTTCCCGGCCTCCGACGCCCCGGCCGCCTCCAACGGCGTCCCGAGCCGCCCGACCCGGGTCACCCTGGCCGACGGCACCTCCTTCGAGATCGATCACGGCGCCGTCACCGTCGCCGCGATCACCTCCTGCACCAACACCTCGAACCCCTACGTCATGGTCGCCGCGGCGCTCGTGGCCAAGAAGGCGGTCGAGAAGGGCCTGTCCCGCAAGCCGTGGGTCAAGACCACCCTGGCCCCGGGCTCGAAGGTCGTCACCGACTACTTCGACAAGGCCGGCCTGACCCCGTACCTCGACAAGATGGGCTTCAACCTCGTCGGGTACGGCTGCACCACCTGCATCGGCAACTCCGGTCCGCTGGACGAGGAGATCTCGAAGGCGATCAACGAGCACGACCTCGCGGTCACCTCGGTCCTGTCGGGCAACCGCAACTTCGAGGGTCGCATCAACCCCGACGTCAAGATGAACTACCTGGCCTCCCCGCCGCTGGTCGTCGCGTACGCCATCGCGGGCTCCATGAAGGTGGACATCACCACGGACGCCATCGGCACCGACGCCGAGGGCAACCCGGTCTTCCTCAAGGACATCTGGCCCTCCGAGGCCGAGGTCAACGACGTCGTGGCGAACGCCATCGGCGAGGACATGTTCTCCAAGTCCTACCAGGACGTCTTCGCGGGCGACGCCCAGTGGCAGGCGCTGTCGATCCCGACCGGCAACACCTTCGAGTGGGACCCGCAGTCCACCTACGTCCGCAAGCCCCCTTACTTCGAGGGCATGACGATGGAGACCACCCCGGTCTCCGACATCGCCGGCGCGCGCGTGCTGGCGAAGCTGGGCGACTCGGTCACCACCGACCACATCTCCCCGGCCGGTGCGATCAAGGCCGACACCCCGGCCGGCAAGTACCTCACGGAGCACGGCGTCGAGCGCCGCGACTTCAACTCGTACGGTTCCCGCCGAGGCAACCACGAGGTCATGATCCGCGGTACCTTCGCCAACATCCGCCTGCGCAACCAGATCGCGCCGGGCACCGAGGGCGGCTTCACCCGCGACTTCACCGTCGAGGGCGCGCCGGTCTCCTTCATCTACGACGCCTCGCAGAACTACCAGGCCGCCGGCATCCCGCTGGTCATCCTGGCGGGCAAGGAGTACGGCTCCGGCTCGTCCCGCGACTGGGCGGCCAAGGGCACCGCGCTGCTCGGCGTCAAGGCCGTCATCGCCGAGTCCTACGAGCGCATCCACCGCTCCAACCTGATCGGCATGGGCGTGCTGCCCCTGCAGTTCCCCGAGGGCGCCACCGCGGCCTCCCTGGGCCTCACCGGCGAGGAGACCTTCTCCTTCACCGGTGTGGAGGAGCTGAACAACGGCACCACCCCGCGCACGGTCAAGGTGACCACCGACACCGGTGTCTCCTTCGACGCGGTCGTCCGCATCGACACCCCCGGTGAGGCGGACTACTACCGCAACGGCGGCATCATGCAGTACGTGCTCCGCAACCTCATCCGCGGCTAGTCACCACGGAGCAGAGCGGCACGCCAGGGCCGTATCCCCGTCAAGGGGGTACGGCCCTTCCGCTTGTGCGCGGCCGGGTCCAGATGACGGACAGGTCTCAACTCGGAAAAGCCGGCCGCCATCCGTGTGCATGATCTTGCTCACACGAGCAGAAGTGGACTATACCTGTGCGCGTCCGGATCACCGCGGAACAAGCGGCCCGGACCCGGGGGATGGGCGGGGACCTGCGGCGATGTCGCATTCACGGCAACCGCCGTGACTTCCGGCCTCCTTCACACTTCTGACGAAGGCGAGGACATGAGCATGGGATCCACGGGTGAAGGCCTCGGACGCCGCGATCTGATCAAGCGCTCCGCAGCACTCGGACTTATCACGGTGCCGACGATGAGCTTCCTGTCCGCCTGCGCCTCCGGCGGAGACGCGTCGACCAAGGGCCCGGACAAGGGCGTCGTCTCCAAGGAGAACCCCTTCGGCCTGGCCAAGGGCAGCAAGGTGGACGTGGTCGTCTTCAAGGGCGGTTTCGGAGACGACTACGCGAAGGCCTGGGAGGCCGCCTTCGACAAGAAGTGGGGCACCACCAGCTCCCACCTCGGCACCCAGGAGATCACCTCCAAGCTCCAGCCCCGCTTCAACGGCGGCACCCCGCCGGACGTCGTCGACGACTCCGGCGCCCAGCAGATCAAGCTCGACGTGCTCGCCAAGAGCAACCAGCTCGCCGACCTCACCGCGGTCCTCGACGCGCCCTCGCTCGACGACCCCACCAAGAAGGTCCGCGACACCCTGGTCGAAGGCGCGTACGAACAGGGTCTGCTCGGCGGCAAGTTCGTCGCCCTGAAGTACGTGTACGCCGTGTTCGGCTTCTGGTACTCCGGCAAGCTCTTCAAGGAGAAGGGCTGGGCCCCGCCCACGACCTGGGACGAGTTCCTCGCCGTCTGCACCAAGGCCAAGGAAGCGGGCATCGGCGGCCTCGCCCACCAGGGCAAGTACCCGTACTACATCAACGTGGTCATCATGGACCTCATCGCCAAGAAGGGCGGCCTGGACGCCGTCAAGGCGATCGACAACCTCGAACCCAACGCCTTCGAGGGCAACCCGGCCGCCCTCGCCGCCGTCGAGGCCGTCTACGAGGTGGTCGAGAAGGGCCTGCTGATGCCGGGCACCAACGGCCTCACCCACACGGAGTCCCAGACCGCCTGGAACCAGTACAAGGCGGCCTTCATCCCCTCCGGTTCCTGGCTGGAGAACGAGCAGCTCAAGCAGACCCCCGAGGACTTCGACATGAAGTTCCTGCCGGTCCCGCTGCTCGCCGACAGCAAGCTGCCGCTGGCCGCCATCCGGGCCGGTGTGGACGAGCCCTTCATCGTCCCGGAGAAGGCCGCCAACAAGGCCGCCGGCCTGGAGTTCCTCCGCTCGATGCTGTCCCGCGAGTGGTCTACGATCTTCGCCCAGCAGGCCAACTCCCTCACCGTCGTCAAGGACGGAGTGGACCCGGGCGTCAAGCTCCGCCCGGGCACCCAGTCCGCGGTGGAGGCGCTCAAGGCCGCCGGCACCAACACCTTCGCCTACCGATACACCGACTGGTACAGCGAGATGGACACCGATCTCCAGAACGCGTCCAATGAGCTGATGGCCCAGCGGATCCAGCCCAAGGAATGGATCAAGCGGGCCCAGGCTGCGGTAGACAAGGCGGCCAAGGACCCGAACGCCAAGAACAACAAGCGCAGCTGACCACCCAGGGGACGGACACCATGAGCCACGTAGCCCAGGGGAGAAGGAAGGGCGGTTTCATCGCCGCCTTCCTCTTCGCACCCCTCGCGCTGTACCTGACCTTCGTGATCTGGCCGTACGTACAGACGTTCGGCTACTCCTTCACCAACTGGACCGGGCAGTCACCGACGTTCGACTTCGTCGGCCTGGACAACTACTCGGCCCTGCTGGACGACGAGGTCTTCCGCGGCGCCCTCTGGCACAACCTGCTGCTCGTGGTGTTCGTCCCCGTGGTCACCATCCTGCTCGCCCTCTTCTTCGCCTTCATGGTGAACGCGGGAGGGCGCGGCGGGGCCGGCGGGGTCCAGGGAGTCGCCGGATCGCGCCTCTACAAGGTCGTCTACTTCTTCCCGCAGGTCCTCTCCCTCGCCATCCTCGCCGTCCTGTTCGGGGCGATCTACCGCAGCGACGAGGGCGGCCTGCTCAACGGCTTCCTCATCAAGCTCGGCCTGATCTCCCCGCAACACCCCGTCGAATGGCTCAACGAGCCCGACTTCGTCCTCTGGTGCCTGCTGCTCGTCGTCGTCTGGCACGGCGTCGGCTTCTACCTCGTCCTGTTCTCCGCGGCCATGCAGACCGTGCCCAAGGACATCTACGAGGCGGCGCTGCTCGACGGCGCCGGACGCGCCCAGACCTTCTTCAAGGTCACCCTGCCCCTGCTGTGGGACTCTGTGCAGACCTCCGCGGTCTATCTGGGCATCGCCGCGATGGACATGTTCGTCCTGGTGTCGACCATGACCTCGGGCCAGTTCGGCGGCGGACCCGACCACCACAGCGAGGTCATGTCGACGGTGCTGATGCGCAACTTCCTGTTCTTCGGCAAGAGCGGCTACGCCTGCGCCATGGGCGTGGTCATGCTGCTCCTGACCATGATCCTGTCCATCACCACGCTGCGCGCCACCCGCCGCGAGCGCATCGAGTTCTGAGCGGGAGACCCTCATGACCACAGTGATCAAGGCTCCGGGGGAATCGGCCGCGGAGCGGTCCGGCGGAGCCGGGCCGGCGAAGGAGCGGGTCGGACGCCGCTCCGAGGGCGTGGTCCTCAACGTCTTCTCGCACGGCTTCCTCGTCCTCTGGGCGATAATGATCGTGCTCCCGCTGATCTGGCTCGCCCTCGGCGCCTTCAAGACCGACGCGCAGATCGGCGGCTCGGCCCTCAGCTGGCCCTCGAACTGGCACTTCGACGCCTTCGGCCGGGCCTGGACCAAGGGCATCGGCGGCTACTTCGCGCACACCCTCATCGTGCTGGTGTTCTCGGTCCCGCTGACCATGCTGTTCGGGTCGATGGCCGCGTACGTACTGGCCCGCTACCCCTTCCCGGGCAACCGGGTCGTCTACTACTTCTTCGTCAGCGGGGCGATGTTCCCCGTGTTCCTGGCGCTCGTACCGCTCTTCTTCATGGTCAAGCGCTTCGACATGCTGAACACCTACCAGGGCCTGGTCCTGGTGTACGTCGCCTACTCGATGCCCTTCACCGTCTTCTTCATGCACACGTTCTTCCGGACGCTGCCGACGGCGATCCACGAGGCGGCCGTCATCGACGGGGCCTCCGACACCCGGATCTTCTTCCAGGTGATGCTGCCGATGGCCAAGCCCGGCCTGATCAGCGTCGGGATATTCAACGTCCTGGGCCAGTGGAACCAGTACATCCTGCCCGCCGTGCTGATGCAGCCGCAGAGCAGTGCGGACCCCGAGCGCTACATGCTCACCCAGGGCCTGATCCAGCTCCAGTACCAGATGGGCTACGAGACGGACCTGCCGGTGCTGTTCGCCGGCGCCACGATCGCCATCATCCCGATGCTGGCGGTCTACCTCTCCTTCCAGCGCCAGATCCAGGCGGGCCTCACCTCGGCGACCCTGAAGTAGCGTTTCGCCGCGGGCCCGGCCGGTGCGTACCGGCCGGGCCCGCGGCATTCCGTCCCGTCTCAGAGCCAGGTGTCGAACCGGCGGACGTACCAGGTCTTCACGAGCTGGGTCAGCGTGCAGTACGCGAGGAGCACGCCGATCAGCCACGGGAAGTAGCTCGCCGGCAGGGCGACGAAGCCCAACGAGGAGGCCAGCGGCGAGAACGGCAACCAGAGCCCGGTCAGCACCGCGAGGACCGTCATCACCATCACCGGCCAGGAGGCGCGGGACTGGATGAAGGGGATCTTCCGGGTGCGGATCATGTGGACGATCAGGGTCTGCGAGAGCAGGCCCTCGATGAACCAGCCGGACTGGAACAGGGACTGGCTCGCCTCGCTGTTGGCGGCGAAGACGTTCCACATGATCACGAACATCGCGATGTCGAAGATCGAGCTGATGGGGCCGATGGTGACCATGAAGCGGAAGATGCCCTTGGCGTCCCAGTTGCGGGGCTTGCGGAGGTACTCCTCGTCCATCCGGTCCCACGGGGTCGCCAGCTGCGCGATGTCGTAGACCAGGTTCTGGACCAGGAGCATGATCGCGAGCATCGGCTGGAACGGGATGAAGGCACTCGCCACCAGCACCGAGAAGACGTTGCCGAAGTTCGACGAGGCCGTCATCTTGATGTACTTGATCGTGTTGCCGAAGGTGGTGCGGCCCTGGAGGACGCCCTGCTCCAGGACGGTGAGGTCCTTCTCCAGCAGGATGATGTCCGCCGACTCCTTGGCGATGTCGACGGCCGTGTCCACCGAGATGCCGACGTCGGCGTCGCGCAGCGCCGCCGCGTCGTTGATGCCGTCCCCGAGGAAGCCGACCGTGTGTCCGTCGGCCTGGAGGGCCCTTACGATCCGGGCCTTCTGGACCGGGTTGACCTTGGCGAAGACCGTCGTACGGGCGGCCAGTTCGCGCAGTTCCGTCTCGTCGAGGCCGTCGGTCTCGGTGCCGAGCACCACGTGTCCGACCTCGATGCCGACGTCGGCGCAGACCCGGGCGGCCACGAGCTCGTTGTCGCCGGTGACCACCTTCACCGCGATGCCCTTGTCGGCGAGCCCCCGCAGGGCCCGGGCGGCGTCGGCCTTCGGCGGGTCGAGGAAGGCGAGGAAGCCGACCAGGGTCAGCCCGTCCTCGTCGGCGACCGTGTAGGTGTCGCGCGGGCTGTCGACCGTACGGGTGGCGACGGCGAGGACGCGCAGGCCGCGGCGGTTGTTGTCCTCGGCGGTCCGGGTGACGTGCCACCGCAGCTGCTCGGTCAGTTCGACCCTCCGGCCGCGGTCCCGCACGTGGGTGCAGAGCTCCAGGACCTCTTCGACCGCACCCTTGGTGATCATGACGTGCTCGGGGCGGCCGCGGTCGCCCACCAGGGAGCTGCGGTCCAGGACGACGGACATCCGGCGCCGGGCGAAGTCGAAGGGGATCTCGTCGACCATCGAGAACCGTGCGTCGACGACAACCTCCTCGGCCTCGCCCACGCGGTCGATGACGGCCCGGTCCATCAGGTTCCGCAGGCCCGTCTGGAAGTGCGCGTTGAGGTAGCCGTACTGCAGGACCTCGTCGTCCTCGTCGCCGTGCACGTCCAGGTAGCGGTCCAGGACGATCCGGTCCTCGGTCAGCGTTCCGGTCTTGTCCGTGCAGAGCACGTCCATCGCGCCCAGGTTCTGGATGGCGCCCAGCCGCTTGACGACCACCTTGCGCTTGGACATGGCCACCGCGCCGCGCGCCAGGTTGGCGGAGACGACCATCGGCAGCATCTCGGGGGTCAGCCCGACGGCGACGGCGATGCCGAAGAGGAAGGCCTCGTCCCAGTCGCCCTTGGTCAGGCCGTTGACCATGAAGACCACCGGGACCATGACCAGCATGAAGCGGATCAGCAGGAAGCTGACCTTGCGCACGCCGTTGTCGAAGTTGGTCTGCGGGCGCTCTCCGACGAGCGAGCCGGCCATCGAGCCGAACCAGGTGTCGGAGCCGGTGGCGACGACGACTCCGGTGGCGGTGCCGGAGGTGACCGAGGTCCCCATCAGGCAGAGGTTGTCGGCCTCGACCGGGTCCCTGGTGTCCTGCTGGCCGAGGTCGTCCGCGCGGGTGTCGGCCTTGGGGACGGGCAGGGACTCGCCGGACAGGGCGGCCTGTCCGACCATCAGGTCCTTGGAGGCGATCAGCCTCAGGTCTGCCGGGATCAGGTCCCCGGCGGCCAGCTTGACCACGTCGCCCGGGACGACCTGGTCCATCGGCACCTCGAAGGTGGCGGGCGCGGATCCGCTGCCGGCCCGGCGCTGTACCGCGCAGGTGGTGGTGACGAGCTTCTTGAGCGCGTCGGCGGCCCGGCCCGAGCGGTACTCCTGCCAGAAGCGCAGCAGCCCGCTGATCCCCACCATCACGGAGAGGATGACGACGCCCGGATCCGCCGGGTCCTGCCAGTACATGACGGCGGCCAGGAAGACCAGGACGCCGATGAAGGGGTTCCAGTACGCCTTCCCCAACTGGACGAACCAGGCGGGGGTGCGCTCCTGGGCGACGGTGTTGGCTCCGTGGCGCTCCAGGCGCAGCGCGGCCTCGGCGTGGGTGAGGCCGTCCAGGGAGGAATCCACGTCCTGGAGGACCAGGGCGCGCGGGCGGGCGCTGGTCGCGGCGAGGCGCTCGCCGACGAGCCGGGTACGGGACTCCAGCTCGACGGCCTTGCGCTCGCGACGGGTCCGGCCCGGCGGAGCGAGCTTCGTGGGGGTACGGGGGGTGAGCATGGTCATGACGAATACCTCCCTCCACGGTGTCCGGGCAGCACGGAGCCGAGCGGTCACGTGGAGTGATCATGGGTCGGCGCGGGGCGGTACGGAGGCCGCCGGGCGCCGGTGGGCATGGACGACACATGCCTGACAGGACAGTCAGGGCATGCGGAGGGAATACTGAAGAGCACGGAAGCGCGGCGTACCGCGGCCGTGCGCAGCTCGACGAAGGGTCAGCCGATCACAAGGGGTCAGCGGACGGGAGCGCAGCGAAGACTTCGATCGGGACTCATCCCGAACACCTCCTCGCGTAGTGCCGTCAACACATGGCGCCCGATCCGGCCGGAAAGGCCGCAGAGGACCGGCGCCTCGTCGACCGTAACACGCTCATGGCGACCGGTTCTCTCCCCCTTTTGGCCAGTAGTGGCCGTTTCGTGGTGCGTCACCCTCTTGACGTGCCGATGCGCAAAGGCTCGACTTAAGGTTCACAAGTTGGAGAGACGCCGGGGTCTCGGGGCGAGAAGCCGCGACGGTTCCCGGCCGGGGGGCGACGCTGGCCGTCGCTTATGGGCAGGAGTGGATGAGTCGTGCAGACTCCCGGATCGCAGTCCTCGCTGCATCGCGCGAATCTCGAACGGGTCGTGCGGGCGGTGCGGCTCTCGGGTTCGCTGACCCAGGCGGAGATCGCCCGCACCACCGGACTGTCGGCGGCCACGGTCTCCAACATCGTCCGGGAACTCAAGGACGGCGGGACCGTCGAGGTCACCGACACCTCGGCCGGTGGTCGCCGGGCGCGCAGCGTCTCGCTCAGCGGTGACGCGGGGATCGTCATCGGCGTCGACTTCGGCCACACCCACCTGCGGGTGGCGGTCGGCAACCTCGCCCACCAGGTGCTCGCCGAGAAGGCGGAGCCGCTGGACGTCGACGCCTCGTGGACGCAGGGCTTCGACCTGGCGGAATCGCTGGTCGGGCGGCTGGTCGCGGACATAGGCGTCGGCCTGGACAAGGTCATCGGCGTGGGGCTCGGCGTCCCCGGCCCCATCGACGTGGAGTCCGGAACCCTCGGCTCGACCGCGATCCTGCCGGGCTGGGCGGGCATCAACCCCCGCGAGGAGCTCGCGCGCCGGCTCGGGGTGCCGGTCTACGTGGACAACGACGCCAACCTCGGAGCCCTCGGTGAACTCGTATGGGGGAGCGGGCGCGGGGTGAAGGACCTGGCCTACATCAAGGTGGCCAGCGGCGTGGGCTCCGGCCTGGTGATCAACGGTCAGATCTACCGCGGACCGGGGGGCACCGCGGGCGAGATCGGGCACATCACGCTCGACGAATCGGGCCCGGTCTGCCGCTGCGGGAACCGCGGCTGCCTGGAGACGTTCGCCGCGGCCCGGTACGTGCTGCCGCTCCTCCAGGGCACGCACGGACCGGAGTTGACGATGGAGCGGGTGGTCGAGCTGGCCCGCGACGGGGACCCGGGCTGCCGCCGGGTGATCACGGACGTGGGCCGCCACATCGGCAGTGGCGTGGCCAGTCTGTGCAACCTCCTGAACCCGAGCCGGGTGGTGCTGGGCGGATCGCTGGCCGAGGCGGGTGAACTCGTGCTGGCCCCCATCCGTGAATCGGTGGGGAGGTACGCGATCCCGAGCGCCGCACGGCAGTTGTCCGTCCTCACGGGCTCCCTGGGCGGCCGCGCCGAGGTGCTGGGCGCGCTGGCCCTCGTGCTCAGCGAGATGGGCGATTCGACACTTTTGTCGGACCATGGAAGTGGAGTGCGAGCTCCCGCCGTCTTGTCTTCAGGTAGATAACGGATGGCACCGTTGTCATCTCGTTAAGGATTCACTCCTTGACGACAAAACGCGGCCGGGGTTGACTCACATCCACCTCGGCCGCAGTGCTGCGGCCTCGTCAGGGAGGTTCAAGTAATGAACACGCGTATGCGCAGAACCGCTGTTGCCGTCGCCGCTGGTGCCATGGCCGTCTCGCTCGCCGCCTGTGGCAGCGCCAAGGAGGCCGGTGGCGGTACCAAGTCCTCCTCCGCCCCCGCGGCGGGCGACGCGATCAAGGTCGGTCTGCTCCTGCCCGAGAACCAGACCGCGCGCTACGAGAAGTTCGACAAGCCGCTCATCGAGAAGCAGGTCAAGGCGCTGACCGGCGGCAAGGGCGAGGTCGTCTACGCCAACGCCAAGCAGGACGCGACCACGCAGAACTCCCAGGTCGACACGATGATCACCAACAAGGTGAACGTCCTGATCATCGACGCCGTGGACTCCAAGGCCATCGCCGGCTCGGTCAAGAAGGCCAAGGACGCCGGCATCCCGGTCGTCGCCTACGACCGCCTGGCCGAGGGCCCGATCGACGCGTACACCTCCTTCGACAACGAAGAGGTCGGCAAGGTCCAGGGCAAGGCGCTCCTGGAGGCGCTGGGCGACAAGGCCAAGTCCGGCGACATCGTCATGATGAACGGTTCCGTCACCGACCCGAACGCCGCGCTGTTCAAGAAGGGCGCGCACTCCGAGCTCGACGGCAAGGTGAACATCGGCAAGGAGTACGACACCGTCGAGTGGAAGCCGGAGAACGCCAACACCAACATGGCGGCCGCGCTCTCCGCGCTCGGCAAGGACAAGGTCATCGGCGTCTACTCCGCCAACGACGGCATGGCCGGCGGCATCATCACCGCCCTCAAGGCCGCCGGCGTCTCCCCCCTGCCGCCGGTCACCGGCCAGGACGCCGAACTCGCCGGCGTGCAGCGGATCGTCGCGGGCGAGCAGTTCATGAGCGTCTACAAGCCGTACGCCCCCGAGGCCGAGGCCGCCGCCAAGATGGCCGTCGCCCTCGCCAAGGGCGGGAAGGCCGACGGCAGCACCTCCACGGTGGACAGCCCCACCACCAAGGGCGTCGCGGCCGTCCTGATCCCGGTCGTGTCGCTGACCAAGGCCAACATCAAGGACACCGTCGTCAAGGACGGCGTCTACACGGTCGACGAGATCTGCACCGACAAGTACGCGGCCGCCTGCGCCGCCATCGGCCTGAAGTAGCGGCCCCCGCCGCCTCCGCACGAGGCGGCCCCACGTACCTGACCGGCGCCCCGCCCTCCTCATCCCCGCCACCCGGCGGGGCGCCGGGCAGAAACGTTCCCCCATTCGCCCCGCTCCTGCTCTTCTGCACGACATCCCCGCCGGTCAGGCGGCGAAGGAGATGGTTCATGTGTCCGCTGCGCCCGTGCTGGCGTTGCGAGGGGTCTCGAAGCGGTTCGGCGCCGTTCAGGCCCTGACCGACGTAGAACTCGAGATCCACTCCGGTGAAGTGGTCGCCCTGGTCGGCGACAACGGTGCCGGCAAGTCCACGCTGGTCAAGACGATCGCCGGCGTGCACCCCATCGATGACGGAGTCATCGAGTGGGAGGGGCGCCCGGTTTCCATCGGCAAGCCCCACGACGCCCAGAACCTGGGCATCGCCACGGTCTACCAGGACCTGGCGCTGTGCGACAACATCGACGTCGTCGGCAACCTGTTCCTCGGTCGGGAACTCAAGAGGTTCGGCGTCCTCGACGAGGTGGAGATGGAGCGGCGCGCCCGCGAGCTCCTGACCACGCTGTCCATCCGGATCCCCAGTGTCCGGATCCCCATCGCCTCGCTGTCGGGCGGTCAGCGCCAGACCGTGGCGATCGCCCGTTCCATGCTGGGCGAGCCCCAGCTCGTCATCCTCGACGAGCCCACCGCCGCCCTCGGCGTCGAGCAGACCGCACAGGTGCTCGACCTGGTGGAGCGGCTGCGCGAGCGCGGCCACGCCGTCATCCTCATCAGCCACAACATGGCCGATGTGAAGGCCGTCGCCGACAAGGTGGCGGTCCTGCGGCTGGGCCGCAACAACGGTGTCTTCAACGTCGCCGACACCTCGCAGGAAGAGATCATCTCCGCCATCACCGGTGCCACGGACAACGCCGTGACCCGCCGGGCGGCCCGCACCTCGGAGGCCGGCAAGTGAGCACCCAGAACCCCGCCACCGGTCCACTGGACAAGGGCGCCGTCGCGCAGGAGCACATCGACCCGGTCAACCCGGCGGCCGCGCACGACGCGATCCCGGCCGTGGACCCCCGCCTGCTCGTCAGGGAAGAGGGCCTCGCCGGGTACGTGGGCGAGTTCAAGCGCAAGATGAAGGCGGGCGACCTGGGTTCCCTCCCGGTCGTCATCGGCCTGGTCGTCATCTGGTCGATCTTCCAGGGGTTGAACTCGAACTTCCTCTCCCCGGAGAACCTCACCAACATCGCGATCACGATGACCGGCACCGGCATGATCGCCATCGGCATCATCTTCGTGCTGCTGCTCGGTGAGATCGACCTCTCGGTCGGCTCGGTCAGCGGTGTCTCGGGCGCGATCGTCGCCGTCCTCGCCGTCACCCACGGCGTGAACGAATGGCTGGCCATCCTGCTCGCCATCGTCGGAGGCGCCCTGATCGGCTGCATCCACGGCTTCTTCTTCGCCAAGGTCGGCGCCCCGGCCTTCGCCGTCACCCTGTCGGGCCTGCTCTTCTGGCTCGGCGCGATGCTGCAGATCCTCGGCAGCAACGGCACGATCAACATCGACTCGGACGGCGTGGTCGGCCAGCTGACCACGTACTTCTTCTCGGACGTGGCCGTCGCCTACGGGCTGGCCGCGCTCGCGGTGGTCGGCTACTTCGTCGCGGCCTTCCTCGACGCCAGGCGCCGAGAGGCCGCCGGGATGCCCTCCCGGCCGCTGACCGAGATCCTGCTGCGCACCGGCCTGCTCGCGGTGTGCGCGTTCGCTCCGGCCGTGCTGTTCAACCAGTACAAGGGCCTGCCGCTCGCGGTGGTGCTCTTCCTGCTGGCCCTGGTCGTCACGGACTTCCTGCTGCGCCGCACGACCTTCGGGCGAAACGTTTTCGCACTGGGTGGCAGCGTCGAGGCCTCCCGCCGTGCGGGCATCAACGTCACCCGCATCCGGATCACGGTCTTCGCGATCTCCAGCACCTTCGCCGCCATCGGCGGCCTGTTCTGGGCCTCCAAGATCGCGGCGGCCAACCAGAGCGCCGGCGCCGGCGACCTGCTGATGAACGTGATCGCGGCGGCCGTCATCGGCGGCACCAGCCTCTTCGGCGGCCGGGGCCGGACCTGGAACGCCCTCCTCGGCGTCATGGTCATCGTCTCGATCCAGTACGGTCTGGCCCTGGAGGGCATCGCCACTCCGATCCAGTACATGATCACCGGTGCGGTGCTGCTGGCGACCGTGGTCATCGACTCGGTCACCCGCAAGACCCAGAAGACGGCCGGACGCGCCTGACGGCCACCCCGCCGACGCGTCCGACAGCACGTGCCCGGTGCCACCTCGTGTGGCGCCGGGCATCCGTGCGTACATATGTGCGTACGCCTGTGCGGGTATACGCCCGTATGTGAGGTATGACTTCACGCAGGTGCGTCCATGTATGACAAAGGCGTGACTCGGGCGGGACGGCCCGATGACCGCATCCGCGAGCGGAACATTAGACTCGACAGACCAGCAAGCAACTGCAAGGAGGCACGGGTGCTGCTGACCCGCATCAAGGGACCGCGCGATCTGGACCGGCTCAGCCAGGAGGAGCTCGAACAGCTCGCCGCCGAGATCAGGTCCTTCCTCGTCGACGCCGTCTCCAAGACCGGCGGGCACCTCGGCCCCAACCTCGGGGTGGTCGAACTGACGATCGCCCTGCACCGGGTCTTCGACTCGCCCAAGGACAAGGTCCTCTTCGACACCGGTCACCAGGCCTACGTCCACAAGCTGCTCACGGGCCGCCAGGACTTCGGCGGCCTGCGCACCAAGAACGGCCTCTCCGGCTACCCCTCGCGCGCCGAGTCCGACCACGACGTGATCGAGAACTCGCACGCCTCCACCGTGCTGGGCTGGGCCGACGGCATCGCCAAGGCCAACGAGGTGCTCGGCCGCGAGGACCACCACGTCGCCGCCGTCATCGGCGACGGCGCGCTCACCGGTGGCATGGCCTGGGAGGCGCTGAACAACATCGCCGCCGCCAAGGACCGCCCCCTCGTCATCGTCGTCAACGACAACGAGCGCTCGTACGGCCCCACCATCGGCGGCCTCGCGAACCACCTGGCGACCCTGCGCACCACGGACGGCTACGAGCGCTTCCTCGCCCGCGGCAAGGACCTGCTGGAGCGCACCCCGGTCGTCGGCAAGCCCCTCTACGAGACCCTGCACGGCGCCAAGAAGGGCCTGAAGGACTTCATCGCCCCGCAGGGCATGTTCGAGGACCTGGGCCTGAAGTACATCGGCCCCATCGACGGCCACGACATCGAGGCCCTGGAGTCCGCCCTGCAGCGCGCCAAGCGCTTCAGCGGCCCGGTCATCGTGCACTGCCTCACCCAGAAGGGCCGGGGCTACGAACCGGCCGTCCAGGACGAGGCGGACCGTTTCCACGCGGTCGGCGTCATCCACCCGGACACCGGTCTGCCCGTCAGCACCGACGCCGCCAGCTGGACCTCCGTCTTCGCCGACGAGATGGTCAGGCTCGGCAAGGAGCGCAAGGACATCGTCGCCATCACCGCGGCCATGCTCCAGCCCGTCGGCCTGAAGAAGTTCGCGGACGCCTACCCGGACCGCATCTTCGACGTCGGCATCGCCGAGCAGCACGGCGCCACTTCGGCGGCGGGCCTGGCGACCGGCGGCGCCCACCCGGTCTTCGCGGTGTACGCCACCTTCCTCAACCGCGCCTTCGACCAGGTCCTGATGGACGTGGCCCTGCACAAGTGCGGCGTCACCTTCGTGCTGGACCGCGCCGGTGTCACCGGCACCGACGGCGCCTCCCACAACGGCATGTGGGACATGTCGATCCTCCAGGTCGTCCCGGGCCTGCGGCTCGCCGCCCCGCGCGACGCCGAACAGCTGCGCGCCCAGCTGAACGAGGCCGTCCTGGTGAAGGACGCGCCGACCGTGGTGCGCTTCTCCAAGGGCGTCGTCGGACCGGCCGTCCCGGCCGTCGGCCGGATCGGCGGCATGGACGTGCTGCGCGCCCCGTCGGCCGAGGTCACCCGTCCGGACGTACTCGTCGTCTCGGTCGGCGCGCTCGCCCCGATGTGCCTGGAGATCGCCGACCTGCTCGACAAGCAGGGCATCTCCTCCACCGTGGTCGACCCCCGTTGGGTCAAGCCGGTGGACGAGGCGCTCGCGCCCCTGGCGGACCGCCACCGCGTGGTCGTCACCGTCGAGGACAACGGCCGCGCCGGCGGTGTCGGCTCGGCCGTCGCGCAGGCCCTGCGGGACGCGGGGGTGGACGTGCCGCTGCGCGACTTCGGCATTCCGCAGCGCTTCCTCGACCACGCCACCCGCAAGGAGGTCATGGCCGAGATCGGGCTGACCGCTCCGGACATCGCGCGCCAGGTCACCGGCCTGGTCGCCAAGCTGGACGGCCGCTACGACAACGAGCCCGCCGCCGCCGTGGACTAGGACGGGCAGCGGCCACCCGATCGCCGCGCGGTTGCACGTCACGGGCCGGGAGATCACTCTTGAAGAGTGGGCCTCCCGGCCCGTTCGCGTGCGTCGACACCTGTTCGGAGGTGTGTCGGTGAGCAGGGATATGAACAGCCCCTTCCGCACCAAGACGGTGGAGCAGTCCATCCGTGACACGGAGGAGCCGGAACACGCGCTCCGCAAGTCGCTCTCCGCCTGGGACCTGACGGTGTTCGGTGTGGGTGTCATCATCGGCACCGGCATCTTCGTCCTCACGGGCATCGCGGCCCGCAACAACGCCGGCCCGGCCACGTCCCTCTCGTTCGTGGCGGCAGGCATCGTCTGCGCCCTCGCGGCGCTCTGCTACGCCGAGTTCGCGTCCACCGTGCCGGTCGCCGGTTCGGCGTACACCTTCTCGTACGCCTCCATCGGCGAGCTGCCCGCCTGGATCATCGGCTGGGACCTGGTGCTCGAATTCGCCCTGGGCACCGCCGTGGTGGCGGTCGGCTGGTCCGGGTACGTGCGCCACCTCATGCACACCAACCTGGGCTGGGACCTGCCCACCGCATTGTCCGGCCCGGACGCGGGAGGCCACTTCGACCTGTTGGCCTTCCTGCTGATCCTGGGGCTCACCGCGATCCTGGTCGTCGGGACGAAGCTCTCGGCCCGGATCACCGCGATCGTGGTCGCCATCAAGGTCGCGGTGGTGCTGCTCGTCATCATCGCGGGCCTGTTCTTCATCAAGGCCGACAACTACTCCCCGTTCATCCCGCCGGCCCAGCCGCAAGAGGCGGGCAGCGGCCTGCACACGCCGCTGGTCCAGCTGCTGTTCGGCTACGCGCCGACCAACTTCGGCGTCATGGGCATCTTCACCGCGGCCTCGCTCATCTTCTTCGCCTTCATCGGCTTCGACGTCGTGGCGACCGCCGCCGAGGAGACGAAGAACCCCCAGCGGGACATGCCGCGCGGCATCCTCGGCTCGCTGTTCATCTGCACCCTGCTCTAC
Source organism: Streptomyces sp. NPDC002467 (assembly GCF_042889825.1). Lineage (NCBI taxonomy): Bacteria > Bacillati > Actinomycetota > Actinomycetes > Kitasatosporales > Streptomycetaceae > Streptomyces > Streptomyces sp. NPDC002467. The sequence goes on from NZ_JBIARJ010000019.1 coordinate 83,380, forward strand.
GTCGCCGTGACGATCGTGGTCACCGGCATGCAGAAGTACTCGGAGATGTCACCGACCGCACCGTTGGCCGAAGCCTTCAAATCGGTGAACCAGCCCTTCTTCTCCGGTGCGATCAGTCTCGGTGCGGCCGTCGGCCTGATCACCGTCAGCATGATCCTGCTGCTCGGTCAGACCCGCGTGTTCTTCGCGATGAGCCGTGACGGGCTGCTGCCGCGGACGTTCTCCGTCACGCACCCCAAGTACCGCACCCCGTACCGGGCGACCATCCTGCTCGGCGTGATCATCGCCGTGGTGGCGGGTTTCACCAGCCTGGAGAAGCTCGCGGAACTGGTGAACATCGGCACACTGTTCGCCTTCGTGCTCGTCGCCCTCGGCGTGATCATCCTGCGCCGGACCCGCCCCGACCTGCACCGGGCGTTCCGCTGCCCGTGGGTGCCGGTGATCCCGATCCTGTCGATCGCGGCCTCGTTCTGGCTGATGCTCAACCTGCCGGCCGAAACCTGGATCCGCTTCGGCGTCTGGATGGTCATCGGCATCGTCGTCTACTTCGCGTACGGACGCAGCCACAGCCGCCTCGGCAAGGCCGGCCAGGACGCGAAGTTCTAGACGCCGGAGAGCCGGGCGCCCACCACACGAAGGAGCCGGCCGTACGGGTCACCCGTGCGGCCGGCTCCTTCGTGTGCGCGTGCCGCGCCCGTCAGCCGGTGCCCTTGGCGGGGGAGTCCTTCGCGGCGGCCGGGATCTTCTCGTCCTTGCGGAGGGCGTCCCACAGCTGGGTGGCCTGCGGCTCGGCGACGACCACGCGGTTCTTGTCCACCTTGTCGTAGGCGACCGGCAGCATGATCGTCTCCATCGTGTCCGGGTCCACGCCCTTCATGCTCTTGGCGAAGTCGGCCAGAGCGGTGAGGGAGGCGAGGTCGGAGTCGGTGGTGAGGGACTTGGTGCCGGCGTCGGCGAGCTTGTAGAGGCGCGCCGGGTTGCCGAAGGCGTCCTGGTTCTTGATCTCCTTCAGCAGCCCCATCATGAAGGTCTGCTGGAGGCTGATGCGGCCGAGGTCGCTGCCGTCGGCGTAGCCGTGCCGGGTGCGGACGAACTTGAGCGAGTCGGTGCCGTTCAGCCGGTGCTCGCCCGCATCCAGGTTGAGCCCGCCCTTGATCGGCTTGTCCAGCTTGACGGTCACGCCGCCGAGGGCGTCCACCAGGCCCTTGAATCCGGCGAAGTCGACCACGACGAAGTGGTCCACGCGGACGCCGGACATCTGCTCCACGGTGTTCACCACACAGGCCGGACCGGCCACCGGGAAGATGCTGTTGAACATGACGCGCTTCTGGGACGGGACCGCCTTGCCGTCCTCGTCCTTGCACTCGGGCCGGGTCACCAGGGTGTCGCGGGGGATGCTTATCGCGGTCGCCTTGGAGCGGCCCTCGGGTATGTGGATCAGCATCGTGGTGTCCGAGCGGGCACCGCTGACGTCGCCGTGGTCGAGGTCGCCGTTGGCCCCGGCCCGGGAGTCGGAGCCGAGCACGAGGACGTTCTGCGCGCCGGCGACCACCTTCTCCGGGCGGTTGTCGCCGATCGCCTTGTCCAGGTCGACGCTGGAGATGTTGCCGTCGAGGTGGCTGTACGCCCACCAGCCCGCGCCGCCCGCCAGCAGGAGCAGGACCACCAGCGTCAGCCCGATGATGCGCAGCGGCCGGCGCCGGCGTCGTACGCGCCTGCCGGCGCTGTCGGAGCCCGTCTGCGCCTCGCGCGGGCCCGGGGTCATGACGTCATGGCTCATTGGGGCGGGTCCTCAAATCGGCTGGCCGGCAAGCGGTTTGCTGACCGTGCACTATAGACAAACTTTCGACCGGGTGTCCCCGATCGATGCAGCACGACGGGGCATATGTCCGCTTTTTTGGGCGAAATAGTGTCCTCGCCCTGTGGTGATTGTTCAAATGATCCAAGGTTGGATCACCCGTAAGTATGAAGTAAGTTTGCCGTTCGGGTGTATGGAGCTGAGCAACAGAGGAGCAGGCGAGTGGCAAGGGGCTCGGGTCGCAGCGAGCGGTCGGCGACCGGTCGACGCCGAACCGCCTCGGCCTCCCCGCAGCGGCCCGCCACCCGTGGCGCCGCCCTCCACCTCGTCGCCCACCCCGCCGACGCCCTCGTGATCACCGGCCCCGAGCTGCTGCGCACGGCGGGCGAGTCCGGCGGCGCCCTCACCGTCGTGAGCCTGGCGGCGCAGGACGCCCGCGGGCGCCGCGCCCTCCTGGACGCCCTCGGGCGGGGATCCTCCTGGGACGAGCACGTCGAACGGCTCCCCGCGGGCGACGAGACGCTCCAGTTGCGGATCCACACCCTGGCCGCGGCCCCCGACGTCCAGGTCTGCTTCGTCGACGGGCCCCTCCCGCTGGGGCCCGGCGCCCCCGACGACCTCGTCGACTGCGCCGACGCGCTGATCGACCGCTTCGAACCCACCCGGCTGTGCACCCTCGACCCCGACCCGGCGCACACCGCCTACGACGCCGCCACCGGAGCCGAACGCTCCGACCACCCGGAGCACACCGCCGTGGCGCAGGCCGTGCTGGAGGCCGTCGCCCGCCGGGCCGACGAGGACCGGCAGGGCCCGCTGGTCGTCCAGTCCTTCCGTACGGTCGCGTCCTGCGAGCAGACGACGCTCCCGCCGGCCGCCGTCGACCGCTACCCCGGCCGCAGGCTCTGGCTGACCCGGGGGTCCGACGGGCGGCTCACCGCGTACGCGGCCGTCGACGGCGGCGTCGTGCGGTGGACCGAGAAGACCGCGGGCGGCTCCGAGTGGACCCGGCTGCGGCTCGACACCCCGCCGCTGCTCCCGGTGCTCTCGGTTTCGCAGACCCCCGAGGGCTGGGTCCACCTGGTCTCCCTCTCCCGTACGCCCGAGGAGTCGGGCAGCGCCGTGGTCGAGGTCATGCACGCCGTGCAGTACCAGACGGGCCGGCCGCTGGCGGACTGGCGCTCGCTGGGCAACCCGCACGGCCGCCACACGGACCGCGGCCGTGAGCTCGGGGTTCCCGTGGTGACCGCCGACCTCCACGGCGGGGTCCACGTCTTCACCCGCAACTTCGGCCAGTACATGACCGGCCGCTCCCAGGACAGGAAGGGCGTCTGGGGCTCGTGGGCCGACCTCGTCGGCAGCAAGGTCCTCGACGGCTTCGGCGCCGTGCTCGGCGACGACGGCCTCCCGGAGGTCTTCGCACCCACGGCGAGCGGCGTCGGGCGCTGGAGCCGCGGCCCCGACAAGAAGATGCGCCAGACCCGCGACGCCCGGCTCCCGCTGATCGCGGCGGACGGCACCCCGCTGTCCGCCCTCGGCACCGGGCCGGGCCTGGCCACGGTGTACGGGTGCGACGCGCGGGACGGGGGCCTCTACGCCTTCCGGACCGACGGCATGGCCGCCTCCGTCGGCGGTACCGGCCGGCACGGGGTCACCGCGCTGCGGGCCTTCGTCGACGGCTACGACTGCACGGTGCTGCTCCAGCGTTCCGCGGAGGGCCCCACGGCGATCGGCGCGTGCGTCACCGGACACGAACAGTCGGGCCTGTGGTGGGAGTTGTCCGGGGAGCCGGGCATCGGCGAGCCGGCGGGGGCGCTCGACGCCTTCGGGAACCTCGTCGTCGCCTCGCTGGGTCCGGACGGACGGCTCGACGTCGCCCGGCAGGACCCGAACCAGCAGGGGCTGGCGCTCGGCGGGTGGCTGACTGTCTGACCCGTTCTCGCAGTGACGGGGATCATCCCGTTTCCGGTAAGGATCGCTTAAGTCCGAAGGTAGATTTTGTTTACCTGGATTTTGTAAAGCAGTGGTGCGTCGGGGGCCCTGCAGTCGGGCGACATGTACTACTGCACGGAGGCAGCATGACCGCGATGCCTGGATACGCCACTCAGGCCGGCTACGGGGGTGGTCGTCGCACCGAGACCGATCGCCGCCCGGCGGCCGGACCCCTGAAGATCCGGGTGGGGGACGCGGGGGACGAGGCGTACGTCCACCCCGCGGTGCGGCCGCTGGGTGCCCGCGAGGAGAACCGGAAGGTCATCGCCGGACTGCTCGACTACACCGGGGTCCCGTACTTCGCGGTCCGCGGGACCAACGACCACGGGACCGTCATCGGCGTCTGCGAGGACGACCGCGACCGGGTCCTCGAAGCCGTCTTCCGCTTCCTCTCCCAGCACCCGGGCTACGTGTCCGTCCTCAAGCCCGACGCCGTGCGCGCGCCCGCCGTCCGTCGCAGCGAGAGCCCCGAGGCCTGGAACGAGGTCCGCACCGCGATCGGCATCCAGGTCAGCTGGTACCAGACCGACCCCGGCGGCCACCTTGTCCTGGGCCACCAGTACGGCTGCGCCATCGAGTTCTGGTCCCGCAAGGGCGACCGGCTCGTCGCCCCCCGCGCGAACCGGGTGGCCTGGTCCATCGCGGCGGACGGCCCGAGCATCTTCGGCGCCGCCCGTCTCTTCAGCCGTTTCGTCTCCGGCGTGCGCTCCGACGAGGCCGCCCCGGCCCTGACGACGCGTCACGAGTTCATGGTTCCGGGAGTCGAGGACATCACCTTCCCCGTCGACGCCGTGTACACCTGGGTCGACGGGGAGGACCCGGCCTGGAAGGCCCGCAAGGCCTCCGCCAAGGGCGAGGTCTACCACGCGGAGTCCGCCAGCGACGCCCGCTTCATCAGCCGCGACGAACTGCGCTACTCGATCCGCTCGCTGTACCTGTTCGCCCCGTGGATCCGCAACATCTACATCGTCACCGACGACCAGGTGCCCGCCTGGCTGCGCCAGGACCTCCCCGGGATCCGCGTGGTCAGCCACCGCGAGATCTTCCGCAACCCGGCCGACCTGCCGACCTTCAACTCGCACTCCATCGAGAGCCAGCTCCACCGCATACCCGGGCTCGCCGAGCACTTCCTCTACTTCAACGACGACATGTTCATGGGCCGGCTCGTCGCACCGCACTCCTTCTTCACCCCGACCGGCACCGCGAAGTACTTCCCCTCCCGCAACCGCATCCCGCAGGGCCCGGTCGTGGAGACCGACACCCCCGTCGACGCGGCCTGCAAGAACAACCGGGCGCTGCTGCTGCGCCGGTTCGGACGCGTCATCACCCAGCCCATGGAGCACATCCCCTACGCCCTGCGCAGGAGCGCCATGGAGGAGGCCGAGGCCGACTTCCCCGAGGCGTGGGCCCGTACGTCCGCCAGCCGCTTCCGCGCCATGACGGACCTCTCGCCCACCTCGTCCTTCGCCCTCTACTACGCGGCACTGAGCGGACGGGCGCAGCCGGGCTCGATGCCCTTCACCTACCTCCAGCTCGCGGTGCCCGACCTCGCGGACCGGCTCCAACGGCTGCTGGACGGAAGGGACAAGGACTCCTTCTGCCTCAACGACGCCTTCTCCACCCCGGAGGACCTGGAGGCGCAGACCGAGGTCCTGGACGGATTCCTCAACGCGTACTTCCCCACCCCAAGCCCCTACGAACTGACAAGGAGCGATCGACATGGCTGAACCGGGCTCGGTCGGCTCCGCCGCGAACATCTACCAGAAGCTCGTGCCCCAGCCGGTGCGCGCCGTCGCCGCCAGCAAGGTCCCGCCGAGCGTGCGGGGCAAGGTCAAGCGCCGGCTCGCGCGGACGCTGGCCAACCGCGAGTCCCGCCACCACCAGCGGGCCCTCAAGCGCGTCCGGGAAGAGGACTTCAGCTACCTGCCGGAGGGCACCACCACCGCCCCCGACGGGCGCGTCGCCCACATCCACCCCGGGCTGACGCCCGAGCTCTCCCGCCGCACCGACCACTACCTGGTCTCCAGCGTGCTCGACAGCGAGGGCATCCCGTGGTTCGCAGTGCCCGCCCTCGACGACCGCCGCATCGCCATCGCCGTGCCCCAGGAGCACAAGGCCGCCGTGAGCCGCGTCATGCGCGCCCTGCTGGAGGTGCAGACCGGGTACGTCGTCGGCGTGTCCCCCTCGAACACCGACGGCGCCAAGGTCCCCGGCAGCCACGTCAAGGCCTGGGCGAACTACGGCAAGCAGCGCGTCATCCGCCTCACCTGGCTGCGCACCGACCCGACCCGCACCCTGTGGATCGGCGACGACCTCGGCATCGAGATCGAGTTCTGGACCGTCAACAACGCCCTGGAGACCCCCCGCCTGGTGGGCCCGCGCCCCAACCGCGTGCAGCGCGTGGTCCCCGCCGAGGACGGTGGCCGCACCGAGGTCACGCTGGACCGGCTGACCGGATACGCCGACATAGGCAGCGACGGCGAGATCACCGTCACCCACGAGGGCTTCGACATCCCCCGCGTCGAAGAGATCACCTTCGGCGTGGACGCGGTCCTGCTGTGGCAGCACGCCACCCCCTGGGCCGAGGAACTCCTGCGCGCCGCCCTGCGCTCCATCCACCAGAACGCCCCCTGGATCGACATGGTCCACGTGGTGGCGCTCGCGCCGCTCCCCGACTGGGTGCGCATCGACGACCGGCTGTCCGTCTGGTCGGCGGACTGGAACGCCGAGACCGGACTGCACCGGATCCCCGGCCTCTCCGACCAGTTCCTGCTGATGCGCCCCGGTGCCCTCTTCACCCGCCCCGTGCGCGCCTTCGACTTCTTCTCCCCGCTCGGCGGGACCCGGCCCCGGCGCGGTCCGTGGAACGCGGCCGAGGCCGAGGCTCCCTGGTCCCTGACCGCGTACTCGTACACCCACACCGTCGTCGGGCACGGCTACGCCTCGGGCCCGCAGCCCTACGCACGGGAGGTGCTGGCCGCGCTCGCCGACACGCTCGACCCGGCCGCGTACGTCGTGGACACCCAGATCGCCCCCGAACTGTCGGGCACCCACCCGCTGGACGGGCTGATCCACCACGCCGCCCACTCCTCGGGCTTCGCCGACCCCTCCGGGGAGCCCATCATGACGCTGCACGCCGCGTTGCCCGGCATCAAACGCCACCTGGAGCGGCTGCTCGTGCGCCGGGACACCCAGTGCCTGCAGCTGTCCGGCCTCGGCTCCGCCGAAGCCCGCACGGCCGGAGGGACCTCCCTGGTCGTGGACTTCCTGCAGAGGTACTTCCCCGTGCCCAGCCCGTTCGAGCAGTACCCCGACCAGTCACCCGACCAGTACGCCCCCACCGGCGGGAGCGACCCGTGGCAGTGATCAACCCGGAGGCCTCGGCCGCCGTCGGGCTCTACCGCACCCTGCTGTCCGCCTCCCTGCGCGGCAAGATCGCGGCGCGCGTCCCGATGCGGCTGCGCACCCTCGTCAAGCGGCTGCTGCGCCGCCTCCAGACGGGCCTCGGCATCCGCCGGGCGCTGCGCGCCGCACAGGCCCGACGGCGCTGGCCGCACCTGTTCAACGGCGACGAAAGGCTCGCGACCCTGCCGGACCAAGGAGCCCTGATCTCCCTGGTCCGCCCGACCGCCTCCCCGCTCGGGCTGCGCGAGGCCAACCTCGAACTGGCCGTCTGGATGCTCGAAGACGCCGGGATCGACTACTTCGCCGTCCGCGGGGCCAGCGACTTCAGGGCCTGCCTCGCCGTCTCCGCGCACGACCGCGCACGGGTGCGCGACGCCCTGGTCGCCAGCGAGCGGCTCTCCCCGCTGTACGTCAAGCGCGGCGACCGCGCCACCGGCGAGAGCCCCGTCCTCAGCGGCTCCCGCCGCGGCCGGCGCATCTACGACGGCGCCTCCGTGGTCCGTGTCGGCATGATCTGGCGCGACCCGGGCGGCTCGCTGGCCCTCGGCCTCGAATACGGCTGCGACATCGAGTTCTGGACCCCCGAGGACGGCCGGCTCGTCGCACCCCGCCCCAACCGGGTCACCGAGGAGGTCGCCGAGCGGGCCCCGCGCGTCTCGGTGCCCGTCAGCAGCCTCACCGGCTTCGCCTCCCGCCACACCCGCCGCACCCGCGCGGTGCGCACCATCGAGCCGTACGCCGCGGCCCTGCCCGAGGACGTCCGCTTCCCCATCGACGTGGTCTACACGTGGGTCGACGGCAACGACCTGGCCTGGCAGCGCCGCAAGCAGGAAGTCCAATTCGGCGGCTACCACGAGGAGTCGGCGAACGCCGCCCGCTTCATCAGCCGCGACGAGCTGCGCTACTCCCTGCGCGCGCTGGAGCAGCACGCGCCGTGGGTCCGGCACATCTACCTCGTCACCGACCGGCAGCGGCCCCACTGGCTCGACGAGAACAACCCGCGCATCACGGTCGTCGACCACTCCGAGATCTTCGACGACCCCCGGGCACTGCCCACCTTCAACTCGCACGCCATCGAGAGCCGGCTGCACCACATCGAGGGACTGTCCGAGCACTTCCTCTACTTCAACGACGACATGTTCCTCGGACGGCCCGTCACCCCCCAGGACTTCTTCCTGTCCAACGGCTCGACCCGGCTGTTCTGGTCCCCGTCCCAGGTCCCGCAGCGGGACGTCAACCACGCCGACCGCCCGGTCGACGCGGCGGGCAAGAACAACCGCACGCTCATCGAGCAGCGCTTCGGCCCCACCATCGTGCAGAAGCTGCGCCACGCCCCGTACCCGCTGCGCCGCAGCGTGCTCTACGAGATCGAGGCCGAGTTCGCCGACTGGCACCGGGCCACCACGATGAGCCGCTTCCGCAGCGCCACCGACATCTCCATACCGTCCTCGCTCTACCACTACTACGCGTACTTCACGGGCCGGGCGGTCCCCTCGGACATCCAGTTCGCCTACCTCGACCTGGCCCGGCCGGAGATCGAGCGGCGGCTCGGCATCCTGCTGGCCGCCCGCGACCGGCAGGCGTTCTGCATCAACGACACCGTCTCCGACGGCCGTGACACCGAACGCCAGGAGCGCATGGTCGGCCGGTTCCTCGACGCGTACTACCCGATACCCAGTTCTTTCGAGCGGAAGGAGTCCCGTACCCCGTGAAGATCTCCTTCCTGATCAACAACATCTACGGCATCGGCGGCACCAACCGGACCGTCATCAACCTCGCCGAAGCGCTCTCCGCCGACCACGAGGTCGAGATCGTCTCCGTCTTCCGGCGCGCCGGAGCGACGAAGTTCCAGATCTCCCCGCAGGTCACGGTCCGCGCCCTGCTCGACCTGAGGGCGGGCAAGGCGGGAGCCGACCAGGGGGACCCGGGCCTGAAGGAGCCCAGTACGGTCGTACCGCGCCAGGAGGAGTTCTTCGCGCAGTACAGCCGGCTCTCCGACGAGCGGATCATCGCCGACCTCGCCAAGACCAAGGCCGACGTGGTGATCGGCACCCGGCCCAGCCTCAACCTGTTCGTGGCCCAGTACACCCGCGACTCGGCGCTGCGCGTCGCCCAGGAGCACATGACGCACCTGGCCATCCCGGCGGCCGTACGCGCCGAGATGGCCCGGGTGTACCCCCGGCTCGACGCCGTGACCACCGTCACCGACGCCGACGCCAAGTCCTTCCGCGCCCACACGCCCATCCCCGGCCTGCCCGTCGTCGGCATCCCCAACAGCGTGCCCCGGCCGGTCGTCGCCCCCTCCCAGGGGCTCGGCAAGATCATCGTCAGCGCCGGCCGCATGCACCACGTCAAGCGGTACGACCTGCTGATCCGCGCCTTCGGCCGGCTCGCCGCCGAGTTCCCGGACTGGCAGCTGCGCATCTACGGCGACGGCGGCGAAGCCGCCAAGATGCGCGGGCTGGTCAACGAACTCGGCCTGGCGGGCCGCGCCCTGCTCATGGGTGGCTTCTCGCCGATCGAGTCGGAGTGGGCCAAGGGCTCCATCGCCGCCGTCACCTCCAGCGAGGAGTCCTTCGGCATGACGCTGGTGGAGGCGATGCGCTGCGGCCTGCCCGTGGTCTCCACCGACTGCCCCGTCGGCCCCCGCGAGATCCTGCGCCACGGCGAGGACGGCCTCCTCGTCGCCAACGGCGACGTCGACGCCATCGCCGAGGGCCTGCGCAGCCTCATGGTCGACGACGTGCTGCGGCACCGGATGAGCCAGGCCGCGCTGCGCAACTCCGCGCGCTACGACCCCTCCGCCGTCGCCGGCCGGTACGTCGAGCTGTTCGAGAAGGTCGCCGCCAAGCGGGCCGCGAACTCCAAGTACCGCGCCCCGTCGGCCAAGCCGCTCGGCCGCCCCTCCGGGGAGACCGCGCCCCCCTCCTCCCTGAAGACCGCCCTGTGCCACGTCACCGCCGAGCCGGGGGGCCGGCTGCGCTTCTCCACCGACGGACCCGACGAACGGCACGAGTGGACCTACGTGCTGCGCCACAGCGCCGGCGACGGCACGGCGCGGCCCGACCTGGAGCTGCGCACCACCGACAAGGACCTCCCGCAGGGCGGCGTCCGCTACGAGGCCGCGATCGGCCCCGAGGCCCTCGACCACCTGGGGGACGGCCGCTGGCGCGTCATGGTCCGCAACGAACGCGGCGAGGCCGTTCACCTGAAGGCGGGCATCCGCGACACCCGGGTCCTGATCGAGGCCCGCGAGCAGCTGCTCGCCGACCCGTTCGTGCCCGCCATCGGCTGGAACCTCCCGTACGCCCAACCCTCGGGCAAGCTGATGCTGCGTACCGTCCTGCGCGACGTCCACGTGGAGAGCACCGGCGTCCAGGTCCTCGACGAGTCGATCGGCGTCACGGGCGTGGTCTGCGGCGCACAGCCGCTGCTGTCCGGGGCGCGCTTCGTGATCGCGCGGCGCGGGGAGCACCGGGCCCAGTTCGACGTACCGGTGCACCTGCTCGGGAACCAGGCCTTCCACGCGGAGGTGCCGCTGCAGAGCGCGGTCGATTACCGTTTGGAGCGCTGGGAGGACTGGGACTGGTGGCTCCAGCCCGATCCCGACACCCCCGGCAAGGTCCGCGTCTGCCGCCTGCTGGAGGATTACCCGGACGTCAAGAGCTCCCTGGCGTACCCGACCGTTCCCCTGCCGGGGGACACGGCCTCGCCCTGGCTCGTGGTCCATCCGGCGCGCCCGGTACGGGTCCGGCCCTACACCTCGATGTCGGGCGCCATGGCCATGAACGTGGTCGACCGCTAGCCGGGGCGTGCCCGGACGCTCCTTCGGATTGGAACGGAATGAAACGCACCATATTCGTCCTCGGGGACTCCGTCCCCGCTCCTCGGACCGAGGAGGAGGCACCCATGGCCGGGTGGGGACAGAAGCTCGAGGAGCTCCTCGTCGGCCCCATCGAGGTGGCCAACTACGCGCGCAGCGCCATGACCACGCGCAAGTACTACACGGAGCGCTTCTACGCCCTGCTCAACCGCATGGTGCGCGGCGACGTGGTGATCATCGGCTTCGGTGGCGTCGACCACATGATCCACAACGGCATGCGGTACGTCCCGGTCCCCGAGTACCAGGAGCTGCTGCGGCTCTTCGTCCAGTACATCCGCGAGGAGGGCGGCATCCCGGTCTTCGCCAGCGCGATCTCCCGCTACGCCTTCGCCCCCAACGGCGAGGTGCTCAACACCCGCGGCGACTACCCCGCCGCCATGGCCGCGGTGGCCGCCGAGATCGGCGTGCCGTTCATCGACCTCTTCGGCCAGACCACCGAGCTGTGGGCCCAGATCGGCCCGAGCCGGCTGCGCCAGTACTTCTGCTGGGTCGACGCGGGCGAGCACCCCCTGCACCCCGACGGGAACATCGACTCCTCGCACCTGAACCACCCCGGCGCCTACGAGGTCGCCCGGATGGTCGTCACCGGGCTCGTGCACAACCAGGTCCTGGCCAAGGAGGACGTGGACGTACCGCGCCTCATGGAGCCGACCGCGATGCCCCCCGTGTCGCAGGAGTTCCTGATCCAGTCCCCGGAATCGGCCCTGCACTACGCCCAGCGCAGCGGAGTGGCCCCCGCCATCGCCAAGCCGGGCAACGGCTGGCTGGTCGGCCCGATGAGCAAGTTCTCCGGCATGGCCGCCCCCGGTACCGACTACCTGCTCTTCTTCGAGCACGGCCAGTACATCGGCGGCACCCGGGTCGGAGCCAACGGCCAGTGGATCTGGCGCCGGTCGGTCAACTGGACGGCCGGGGAGCACGCGGTCCAGGCCGTCGGCCTGCGCGGCGACGGCTGCACGCCGGTCGCCGAGGTCTCCTTCTCGGTGATGACCGACGTACCGGCGCCCACGATCACCGCGCCCAAGGCCGGCGGGTTCAGCGGCCCCAAGGTCCGGTTCGGCGGCAAGGCCGCCAAGGGCGTCAAGAAGATCGTCCTGATGGAGCGGGGCACCCTGATCGGCGCCACCGCCGTCGACGAGAACGGCGACTGGTCCTTCACCCACAACCACCAGTGGAAGGCCGGCCACTTCCAGGTCCAGGCCATCGCCCTGTTCGGCGCCCTGGAATCGCCCGCCGCCGTACGGGACTTCAAGGTCGTCGGCCTGCCCGACCACAGCCCCGTACGCGCCGCCGGCGCCTCCCGTCACGACTGCGCGGAGCCGGTGTGCCCGCACCGGCCGTTCCTCGGGGCCTGGTGAGCGCCGGAGCGGTCCCGAAGAGCTGGATCGGCTGGATCGCCGCGGCCATGGCGCTGTCCGCCGTACTGGTCGCGGCGATCCTCCTGGTTCCGCCCTCGGACGGCGTCGACGCCGCGGCCCTGCCCCGGCCGCGGCAGGAGACCCCGCGGGCGCAGGACCAGGAAGTACGGGTCATGCACTACAACATGTGCGGTGCCGCCGAGGGCTGCCCGTGGAACGCCGGCGGCAGCGGCAACGGCACCTCCGTCGAGCGGGTCCTGCGCGAGGCGGCGGACTTCTCGCCCGACGTGATCAGCCTGAACGAGATCTGCCAGAGCCAGTACCAGGCGCTGCGTCGCAAGCTCGACGCCATGGGCACCCCCATGGACGGGGGATTCGGCGAAGCCCAGAACAACGTCGACAAGTGCGGTGGCTCCGGGGCCTTCGGCGCCGCCCTCCTGGTCCGCAAGGCTGCCAAGAAGCCCGTCACGGAGAACCGGCGCTACGCCGACACCGGCGACGAGACCTACACCGGCCGCGGCCGCACCGTCGAGGTGCGCCGGGGACTGCTGTGCCTCACCACGACGCTCGCGGGCCGTCCCCTGAAGGCCTGCACCACCCACACCAACGCCAAGTCGCCCAACCAGATCGCGGAACTGCGGGAATGGCTCGACGACGAGGAGTCCTTCCCGCGCGGGGTGCCGACGCTGATCGCCGGGGACCTGAACCAGCAGCCCAACTCCTCGGCGCTGACCTACCTCTACGAGAGCCGCTTCTTCGAGGCGGACGACAACAACAAGGAGTGGTTCACCAAGGGGTCCACCGGCGGAGTGGTCTGCCGGCCGGAGACGAACGACCGCTGCCGCAACGGCGCGCCGACGGCCGAGGAACGCAAGATCGACTACATCTTCGCGGACGCCTGGCACCTCACCAGGGCGGAGCCCACCCAGGTGACGAACTTCCCCGAGTCCGACCACGCCATGATGAAGGCCCGGTTCAGCCTGCGCCCCGCCGTGTGACGGCAGCCCGAACGGGCGCACACGGAAGCGGCGCCCGCCCTCGCGTACGAGGACGGGCGCCGCTTGCGTGTGGTTCGGCCGTGGTTACGCGGGAACGCTCGCCACGCCCGGGGCCAGGAACTTCTTGCCGTTCACGCGCTCCGAGACGCCCTCACGGTCCAGGTACGGCGTGATGCCGCCCAGGTGGAAGGGCCAGCCGGCGCCCGTGATGAGGCAGAGGTCGATGTCCTGGGCCTCGGCCACGACACCCTCCTCCAGCATCAGGCCGATCTCCTGCGCCACCGCGTCCAGGACGCGGTCGCGGACCTGCTCCTCCGTCAGGACCGAGTCGCCCTGCACCAGGAGGGCGGCGACCTCGGGGTCGAGCTCCGGCTTGAAGCCGTTCTCCGCGTTGTAGACGTAGAAGCCGCGCTTGCCGGCCTTGACGACCGCCGCGAGGTTCGGGGAGACGGTGAAGCGCTCCGGGAAGGCGCGGTTCAGGGTCTCGGAGACGTGCAGACCGATCGCCGGGCCGACGAGCTCCAGGAGCACCAGCGGGGACATCGGCAGGCCGAGCGGCTCGATGGCCTTCTCCGCCGTGACGACCGGGGTGCCCTCGTCGATGACGTTCTGGATCTCGCCCATGAAGCGGGTCAGGATGCGGTTCACGACGAACGCCGGGGCGTCCTTCGTCAGAACGGCGGTCTTCTTCAGCTTCTTGGCGACACCGAAGGCCGTGGCCAGCGAGGCGTCGTCGGTCTGCTCACCGCGGACGATCTCCAGCAGCGGGAGGATCGCGACCGGGTTGAAGAAGTGGAAGCCGACCACGCGCTCCGGGTGCTGGAGCTTCGAGGCCATCTCCGACACCGACAGCGAGGAGGTGTTGGTGGCGAGGATCGCGTGCGCCGGGGCGACCGCCTCGACCTCCGCGAACACCTTCTGCTTGACGGACATCTCCTCGAACACGGCCTCGATGATGAAGTCCGCGTCCGCGAAGCCCTCGGCCTTGTCCAGGACGCCGGTCACCAGGGCGGTCAGGCGGTTGGCCTTGTCCTGGTTGATGCGGCCCTTGCCGAGCAGCTTCTGGATCTCGGCGTGGACGTAGCCCACGCCCTTGTCCACGCGCTCCTGGTCGATGTCGGTGAGGACCACCGGCACCTCCAGGCGGCGCAGGAAGAGCAGCGCCAGCTGCGAGGCCATCAGACCCGCGCCGACGACGCCGACCTTGGTGACCGGGCGCGCCAGGTTCTTGTCCGGGGCACCGGCCGGGCGCTTGCCGCGCTTCTGGACCAGGTTGAAGGCGTAGATGCCCGAGCGCAGCTCGCCGCCCATGATGAGGTCGGCCAGGGCCGTGTCCTCGGCGTCGAAGCCGGCCTGGAGGTCGCCGTCCTTGGCCGCGGCGATGATGTCCAGCGCGCGGTAGGCGGCCGGAGCGGCGCCGTGCACCTTGGAGTCCGCGATGGCGCGGCCCTTGGCGACGGCCGCGTCCCAGGCCTCGCCGCGGTCGATCTCCGCGCGGACGACCTCGGTGTCACCCTTCAGGACCTTCGCGGTCCAGATGAGGGACTGCTCCAGGAAGTCGGCGCCCTCGAAGATCGCGTCGGCGATGCCGAGCTCGAAGACCTGCTTGCCCTTGAGCTGGCGGTTCTGGTTCAGCGAGTTCTCGATGATGACCGAGACCGCGCGCTCCGCACCGATCAGGTTCGGGAGGATGGCGCAGCCGCCCCAGCCCGGGACCAGACCGAGGAAGACCTCGGGCAGCGAGAAGGCCGGGATGGCCTTCGAGACGGTGCGGTACGAGCAGTGCAGACCGACCTCGACACCGCCGCCCATCGCCGCGCCGTTGTAGTACGCGAAGGTGGGGACGGCCAGCGCGGCGAGGCGCTTGAAGACGTCGTGGCCGCCCTTGCCGATCGCGAGCGCCTCGTCGTGCTTCTTCAGCAGCTCGACGCCCTTGAGGTCGGCGCCGACCGCGAAGATGAACGGCTTGCCGGTGATGCCCGCGCCGATGATGGAGCCCGCGAGGGCCTCCTGCTCGACCTGGTCGATCGCCGCGTTCAGGTTGGCGAGCGACTGCGGGCCGAAGGTGGTCGGCTTGGTGTGGTCGAAGCCGTTGTCCAGCGTGATGAGCGCGAAGCGCCCGGCGCCGAACGGCAGGTCCAGGTGACGGACGTGCGCGGACGTGACGACCTCGTCCGGGAACAGCTCGGCCGCGCCCTTCAGGAGCTCAGCGGTGGTGCTCACTTGGAGTCTCCCTCGGCGTTGAAGTTCGGGTTCTCCCAGATGACCGTGGCGCCCATGCCGAAGCCGACGCACATGGTGGTCAGGCCGTAGCGGACGTGCGGCTGCTCCTCGAACTGGCGGGCCAGCTGCGTCATCAGGCGCACGCCCGAGGAGGCGAGCGGGTGACCGAAGGCGATGGCGCCGCCGTACTGGTTCACGCGGGCGTCGTCGTCGGCGATGCCGTAGTGCTCCAGGAACGCGAGGACCTGGACCGCGAAGGCCTCGTTGATCTCGAACAGGCCTATGTCCTCGATGGACAGGCCGGCCTGGGCGAGGGCCTTCTCGGTGGCCGGGATCGGGCCGTAGCCCATGACCTCCGGCTCGACACCCGCGAAGGAGTACGAGACGAGGCGCATCTTGACCGGGAGGTTGTTCTCGCGGGCGAAGTCCTCGGAGGCGATGATCGCGGCGGTGGCACCGTCGTTGAGACCGGCGGCGTTGCCCGCGGTGACCCGGCCGTGCGTACGGAACGGGGTCTTCAGGCCGGCCAGGTTCTCCAGCGTGGTGCCCGGGCGCATCGGCTCGTCGGTGGTGACCAGGCCCCAACCCGTCTCGCCGGCAGCCTCGTTGGTGTTGCGCACCGAGATCGGGACCAGGTCCTGCTGGATCTTGCCGTCGGCGTACGCCTTCGCGGCCTTCTCCTGCGAGCGCACGGCGTACTCGTCGGCGCGGAGCTTGGTGATCGTCGGGTACCGGTCGTGCAGGTTCTCGGCGGTCATGCCCATGAACAGGGCGGACTCGTCGACCAGCTTCTCGGAGACGAAGCGCGGGTTCGGGTCGACGCCCTCGCCCATGGGGTGGCGGCCCATGTGCTCGACACCGCCGGCGAGGGCGACGTCGTACGCACCGAAGGCCACACCGCCCGCGACGGCGGTCACGGCGGTCAGCGCGCCGGCGCACATGCGGTCGATGGAGTAGCCCGGGACGGACTGCGGGAGGCCCGCGAGGATGCCGGCGGTGCGGCCCAGCGTCAGGCCCTGGTCGCCGATCTGCGTGGTCGCGGCGATGGCGACCTCGTCGATCTTCTTGGGGTCCAGGTCCGGGTTGCGGCGCAGCAGCTCCCGGATCGCCTTCACGACGAGGTCGTCGGCGCGGGTCTCGTGGTAGATGCCCTTCGGGCCCGCCTTGCCGAACGGGGTGCGGACGCCGTCGACGAAGACGACGTCCCTGACGGTACGAGGCACGTTGGCTCTCCTCCAGGTACGGGATGGCGCTGCTGCGCGGGGGCATGCTCGGCGTACGTCACTGAGCGCCCGCTCACCCGGCCCATGCTACTTGCGGGTAACCCTTGTGCACACCCCCTCCCCGAACAGCGGCGAAGGTCACACCGGCGGACACCCCGTGAGCCCCCTCGCGCCCCCGTGGTGCGCCCGGCCGATCGGAGCGCCCCGGCGACTCGAACGGGTCGGTCATGTGTCCCGACGGCCACGTCGAGGACGTCGGGCGCACACCCTTCCGGATTCTGGGCCCGGTCCCGGGCGTCCGCCCCGGACCCGACCGACGGAAAGGAGCACGGCGATGGCGACACCCGGCTTCAAGGACCACTACGTGGAGCACAAATCGACCATCCCGGCGAACGCCGGCGACCTGGTCAAGCTCTTCGTGCGCAGGCGCAACGGCACGCCCACCGGCCAACCGAGCAGGCCCGTCCTGATGCTGCACGGCAGGAGCGTCCCGGCGTTGGCGGGCTTCGACCTGCAGTACAAGAAGTACAGCTGGGCCGAGGAGCTGGCGAAGGCGAAGTTCGACGTCTGGGTGATGGAACTCCAGGGTTCCGGGCTGTCGACCCGCCCGATGATGGACGACCACAAGAACGTCAGCCCCTCGCCCGCGCAGCGGGCCCTCCTGGTGCCCCACCCGAACGCGAGCGCCTACACGGGCCCGGTGAGCTACGCCGCCCAGCTGAACAACTCCCAGAGCGACTGGGACGAGGTCGACAGGGTGGTGGACTACATCCTCGACCAGACCGGCGCCGCCCAGGTCGACCTCATCGGCTGGTCGGCGGCCTCCCAGCAGCTCGGGCCCTACTCCATCCAGCACCCCGGGAAGGTCCGCAGCCTCTTCCTGCTGGCACCCATCTTCCCGCCGAACGGGAGGGCGAGCGCCCCCGGGACCGACTTCGGTGCTCCGGTGCCGCTGCCCGTGTCCAAGCCGGAGGCGGCCTTCGGATACCCGATGACGGTGGGCACGAAGGCAGGTGTCGACACTGCGTGGGGCAAGGACCTGAAGTGCCCCGACCAGCGTGATCCCAAGATCCTCGACGAGGTGTGGGACGCGATGATGGAAGCGGACCCGGTCGGCAAGGACTGGGGCCCCGTGAAGAGCCCCACGGACCCGTCCCCGATGGGCCTCAACCGCATCCGGAACTCGTACTGGTGGGGCTGGAACAAGACCACCGTGCCCCTGCACGGGGTCCTTGGCGGGACGGTGCCCGTGTGCATCGTGTACGGGGAGCACGACTCGATCGTGAACACCGCGCCCGACCTGGGCCTGCTGTACTTCTCGGTCCCCGAGCTGTACAAGGCCATCCCCGGGCCGAACAAGCTGATGTTCCGCATTGCCTGCGCGGGGCACCAGGCGCCCTGGGAGCGCGTGGCGAACGACCTGCACACCATGTCCGAGCACTGGCTCAAGCAGGGCAAGGTCGAGGGAGCGACCACCGGGAGCTACTACAGGGACGAGGACGGGGCCCTCACTCCGATGGACTGAGGACCCCGCGCACGCTCGCGGCGGGTCGGCGGGTCGGCGGCTCGGCCGGTCAGGCGGTCGCGGCCAGCGCCGTGACCAGGGCGGGGGTCACCTGCTCGATCTGCCACGGGCGGGCGCCGTAGCCCGCGAGGGCCGCGGCCACCGAGTCCGCCCCGACGCGCTGCGGCGGCTCCCAGCACAGCCGGCGGACCGTGTCCGGGGTGATCAGGTTCTCCTGCGGCAGGTTCAGTCCCTCCGCGAGCGCCGACACGGCCGTGCGCGCCGCCGCCAGCCGGGCGGCGGCCGCCGGGTCCTTGTCCGCCCACGAGCGCGGCGGCGGGGGTCCGGCCGGGCTCGCCCCCGGCTGCGGCAGTTCGTTCTCGGGCAGGGCCTTCGCCCGGTCCACGGCCGCCATCCACTGCTCCAGCTGACGCCGGCCCATCCGCTGGCCGTAGCCGGGCAGCGCCGACAGCGCCTGCGCGTTCACCGGCAGTGCCAGCGCGGCCTCGACGATCGCGGCGTCGCCCAGCACCTTGCCGGGCGACACGTCACGCCGCTGCGCGATCCGGTCCCGGGACTCCCACAGCTCCCGTACGACCGCCATCTGCCGGCGCCGGCGCACCTTGTGCATGCCCGAGGTGCGCCGCCACGGGTCCTTGCGCGGCGGGGCGGGCGGGGCCGAGGCGATGGCGTCGAACTCCTGGTGGGCCCATTCGAGCTTGCCCTGCCGGTCCAGCTCCTTCTCCAGCGCGTCCCGCAGGTCCACCAGCAGCTCCACGTCCAGCGCGGCGTAGCGCAGCCAGGGCTCCGGGAGCGGGCGGGTGGACCAGTCGACGGCGGAGTGGCCCTTCTCCAGCGCGTAGCCGAGCACGCTCTCGACCATCGCGCCCAGTCCGACCCGGGGGAAGCCGGCCAGACGGCCCGCCAGCTCCGTGTCGAAGAGCGAGGTAGGCCGCATGCCTATTTCCCGCAGGCACGGAAGGTCCTGGGTCGCGGCGTGCAGGATCCACTCGGTCCCGGTCAGGGCCTCGCCCAGCGCGGACAGGTCGGGGCAGCCCACCGGGTCGATCAGCGCGGAGCCCGCGCCCTCGCGGCGCAACTGCACCAGGTAGGCCCGCTGGCCGTAGCGGTATCCGGAGGCGCGCTCGGCGTCGACGGCCACGGGTCCGGTGCCCGCGGCGAAGGCCGCGACCACCGCGGCGAGGGCCTCGGCGTCGGCGACGACCGGAGGAATGCCCTCACGGGGTTCGAGCAACGGAATCGGCGGCCCATCGGACGAACTGACGACTTCGTCCGGGGGGCCGCCCCCGGTGGTGGTGCGCAGGTCTGCTGCGGTCTCTTGGGCGTCGGTCACCGCTCAAGGGTATCCGTGGATGCAACGCGCCCGTCGCCGGAACGTTCCGGCGACGGGCGCGATCGATATACGAGGAGTTCGCGGGGAGTCCGCGGGGAGTCTGGCGGGGGCTTCCCGGCCGTCTATCCGGGGGTTCCGGCCGCCCGGGCTCAGTGGATGATCCCGGTCCGCAGGGCGACGGCGACCATGCCGGCGCGGTCGCCGGTGCCCAGCTTGCGGGCGATCCGGGCCAGGTGGGACTTGACGGTCAGGGCGGACAGGCCCATCGAGACGCCGATGGCCTTGTTGGACTGGCCCTCCGCGACGAGGCGCAGGACCTCGACCTCGCGGCCGGAGAGCTCGCGGTAGCCGCCCGGGTGGCTCGGGGCACCCGGGGGGCGGCGGTGCATGCGGGCGGCGGCGGCACCGATGGGGGCGGCGCCGGGCCGGGTGGGGAGCCCGATGTTGGTCCGGGTGCCGGTGACGACGTAGCCCTTCACTCCGCCCGCGAGGGCGTTGCGCACGGCGCCGATGTCGTCGGCGGCGGACAGGGCCAGGCCGTTGGGCCAGCCGGCGGCGCGGGTCTCGGAGAGCAGGGTGAGACCGGAACCGTCGGGCAGGTGGACGTCGGCCACGCAGATGTCGCGCGGGCTGCCGACGCGGGGGCGGGCCTCCGCGATGGACGAAGCCTCGATCACATCACGAACTCCGAGCGCCCACAGATGGCGGGTCACGGTGGAACGGACGCGCGGGTCGGCCACGACGACCATGGCCGTCGGCTTGTTCGGGCGGTAGGCGACCAGGCTTGCGGGCTGCTCGAGAAGAACGGACACCTAGGCCTCCTGGGGGAGTGGCGGGACGGCCGGCTCGGGGAAGGAAGCCGGTGCGAACCGTGCGGATGGTCACTGACTCCTTCGGCACGTCACCCGCCCGGCTTTAGGGAATGATCACGATTTGGTGAGTAACAATTCGGGCAATTCGGACGCACGATCGATCATAGGGTGATCAGAAGCCCGCAACGGATGCCGCGTTCCGACACCTTGTTGCGGGCTTCGACCGGTTGTTCCCCGGCTCTCCGTACATCCGTACGGCGCGCCTCGCGCGTCCGTACGGCCCCGGGGCTACGGGTGGTGCGGACCCCGCCGCTGTGGCAGGGAGACCACTCCCGTCACCGTGTCCGTCGGACCCGCCGGCGGCAGCCCCGCGATCTGGCAGAGCAGCTCGCACCACGCCGACAGGTGGGCCGAGGTGTCCGGCACCCCGCCCACCCCCTCGCGGGGCGTCCACGAGGCCCTGATCTCGATCTGCGTCGCGGGACGCCGCTCCGCGAGCCCGCCGAAGTAGTGCGAGCCCGCCATGGTCACCGTCCCGCTGGCCTCCCCGTACGCCAGCCCGCGCGCCTCCAGCGCCCCCGTCAGCCAGGACCAGCACACCTCCGGGAGGAGCGGGTCCGCGGCCATCTCCGGCTCCAGTTCGGCCCGTACGAGCGTCACCAGCCGGAAGGTCCCCTGCCAGGCCTCGTGCCCGGACGGATCGTGGAGCAGGATGAGCCGGCCGTCGGCCAGATCGTCCTCCCCCTCCACGACCGCCGCCTCCAGCGCGTAGGCGTACGGCGCCAGCCTCTGCGGCGGCTTCGTGGGGTCGATCTCGATCCCCGTGCGCAGCCGCGCCTTCTTCAAGCCGTCGACCGCCCGCCGGAACGGGAGCGGGACCGAGCTCTCCTTCGCGCTGTCCGTACCGTCAGCGCCATCTGAAAATCGTCCCTGAGCCGCAGCCATGCCGGGAAGACTAGGCGGAACGGGAGCCCGTACGGCGCAGCCACACCCGCGCCGGGCCGGGCACTTCTTCATACGTGCGAAGATTTGGGTCGTGAGTGCCAACGAGACGCCCCAGGGCCAGCCGAGCAAGACGTACGATTCCGCCTTCCTGAAGGCGTGCCGGCGCGAGCCGGTGCCGCACACCCCGGTGTGGTTCATGAGGCAGGCCGGGCGCTCGCTCCCCGAGTACCGCAAGGTGCGCGAAGGCACGGCCATGCTGGAGTCCTGCATGCGCCCCGACCTGGTCACCGAGATCACCCTGCAGCCGGTGCGGCGGCACGACGTGGACGCGGCGATCTTCTTCTCCGACATCGTCGTGCCCCTCAAGGCCATCGGCGTCGACCTGGACATCAAGCCGGGCATCGGCCCCGTCGTCGCCCAGCCGATCCGCCGCCGCGAGGACCTCGCACAGCTGCGCGACCTCACCCCGGAGGACGTCACGTACGTCACCGAGGCGATCGGCATGCTCACGGGTGAACTGGGCTCCACGCCGTTGATCGGCTTCGCGGGCGCGCCCTTCACCCTCGCGAGCTACCTCGTCGAGGGCGGCCCGTCCAAGAACCACGAGCACACCAAGGCCCTGATGTACGGGGACCCGCAGCTGTGGGCCGACCTGCTGGACCGCCTCGCGGAGATCACCTCCGCCTTCCTGAAGGTCCAGATCGAGGCCGGCGCCTCCGCGATCCAGCTCTTCGACTCCTGGGTCGGCGCGCTGGCCCCGGCGGACTACCGCCGCTCGGTGATGCCGGCCTCCGCGAAGGTGCTGGAGTCCGTCGCCTCGTACGGCGTGCCGCGGATCCACTTCGGCGTGGGCACGGGCGAGCTGCTCGGCCTGATGGGCGAGGCGGGCGCCGACGTCATGGGCGTCGACTACCGGGTCGCGCTGGACGAGGCCGTCCGCCGGGTCGGCCCCGGCAAGGCGCTCCAGGGGAACCTGGACCCGGCGGTCCTCTTCTCCACCGAGGAGGCCGTGCGGGCGAAGACGGACGAGGTCCTGGCGGCCGCGGCCGGCCTGGAGGGCCACGTCTTCAACCTGGGCCACGGCGTCCTCCCGACGACGGACCCGGACGCCCTGACCCGCCTGGTCGACTACGTCCACACCAAGACGGCCCGCTAGCGGTTCGGGCCGCCGCTGCGCGGAGCCGTCCTCAAACGCCGGACGGGCCGGAAAATCCGGCCTCGCCGGCGTTTGAGGCGTGGGGTCTGAGCCCGGGGAACGGCGGAAGGGCGGGTAGGGGACCAGCCCCGCGGGGCCCGGCTACGCCCCCGCGGCCCGCACCGCGGCAACGGCCTTGCGGGCTGCCACCAGGACCGGGTCCCAGACCGGGGAGAACGGGGGCGCGTAGCCCAGGTCGAGGGAGACGACCTGTTCGACCGTCATGCCCGCCGTGAGGGCGACCGCCGCGATGTCCACCCGCTTGGCGGAACCGGCGCCGCCGACGATCTGTACGCCGAGGAGCCGGCCCGTGCGCCGCTCCGCCAGCATCTTCACCGTCATCTCCGCCGCGCCCGGGTAGTACCCCGCCGTGTTCGTCGAGCGGATCGTCGCCGTCACGAAGCGCAGGCCCGCCTCCCGGGCGTCCTTCTCGCGCAGCCCCGTACGGGCGATCTCCAGGTCGCAGACCTTGCTCACCGCCGTGCCGACGACCCCCGGGAAGGTCGCGTAGCCGCCGCCCACGTTCGAGCCGATCACCTGTCCGTGCTTGTTCGCGTGCGTGCCCAGCGGGATGTGCCGCGTGCGGCCCGCGATCAGGTCCAGGACCTCCACGCAGTCACCGCCCGACCAGATGTTCCCGTGGCCCCGGACCCGCATCGAGAGGTCGGTGAGGATGCCGCCCGAAGGGCCCAGCGGGAGCCCGGCCGCACGGGCGAGGGCCGTGCGCGGCTCGACGCCGATGCCGAGGACGACCACGTCCGCCGGGTACTCCTCGCCCGACGCCGTGGCCACCGCTCGGGCCCGACCCTCCTCGTCGGTGAGGATCTTCGTCACCTCGGCGCGCGAGACCGTGACGATCCCCATGTCGTTCATCGCGCCGTGCACCAGACTGCCCATGTCCGGGTCCAGGGTGGCCATCGGCTGCTCGCCGCGGTGCAGGACGGTGACCTCGTAGCCCCGCCCGACCAGGGCCTCCGCCATCTCCACGCCGATGTAGCCGGCGCCCACGACGACCGCCCGGCGGCCCTGCGTACGTTCCAGTGTGTCCATCAGGCGCTGCCCGTCGTCCAGGGTCTGGATGCCGTGGACCCCGTGCGCGCCGATGCCGGGGAGCGAGGGGCGGACGGGGCGGGCGCCCGTCGCCAGGACGAGCTTGTCGTAGCCCGTCCAGGATTCGGATCCGGTGTCCAGATCGCGGGCGCGCACCCGCGACCCGGCCAGGTCGAGCTCCACGACCTCGGTGCGGGTGCGCAGGTCGATGTCCCGGGCGCGGTGCTCCTCGGGGGTACGGGCGATCAGCTCGTCCCGCCCGGCCACCTGACCGCCGATCCAGTACGGGATCCCGCACGCGGAGTACGAGGTGAAGTGCCCGCGCTCGAAGGCGACGATCTCCAGCTCGGCCGGACCCTTGAGCCGGCGGGCCTGTGACGCGGCGGACATCCCCGCCGCGTCCCCGCCGACCACCACCAGTCGTTCCCTCGCCATGATCCCTACCGCCCCTTCGCAGCCGCCCGCCAGATGGTGGACACGCTACGTGCGAACGTGCGTTCAGTCCTGGACCTCGGCTCCCGTTTCCGAAGTACCCGCCGCGCGGGCCGCCGGCACCGGAAGCCTCGCCGGGGTCGGGGCGGCCTTCGGCGCCGCCGGGCGCAGCCGCCGGTACAGCCGGTACCCGAGGCCCGCCACCGCGGCGACCGCCGCGAACGGCAGCAGCGCGCCGATCGCCACCAGCAGGTAGCGCAGGAGCTTCGTGAAGACGTCCCAGCCGCCCCGCAGGGCCCCCAGGAAGGTGGGCTCCTTCTCCTTCTTCCCCGCCGCCGGCTTCGCGGCCGGCTCGGAGACCTCCAGGGTGATCGTGCCCATCGAGGTCTGGTCCTTCAGCGCCGTCTGCTGCGCCAGCAGCGACTCCAGATCGGACTGGCGCCGGCTCAACTCGCCCTCCAGCATCACCACGTCGCTCAGCGCCGAGGCCTTGCCCATCATCTCCCGCACCCGCGCCACACTGGCCTGCTGCGAGGCGACCCGGCTGCCGATGTCGGCCACCTTCTCGGTCACGTCCTGCGCCTCGACCTTGCGGTGCAGGAGCTTCCCGCTGCCCTCCATGGCGCCGAGCACCGCGTCGTAGCGCTCGCCGGGCACCCGCAGGGTCAGCGTGGAGGTCATCCGGCCGTCCCCGCCGCGCCGGGTGGACTCGCTGCCCACGAAGCCGCCTGCCCCGTCGGCCGCCGTGCGGGCCGCCGCGAGGGTCCTCTGCGGGTCCGTCGTCTCGATGCCGAGGGTCGCCGTGCGGATGACGTTCGGGCGGACCGCGGCCGGCTGCTGCTGCCCGTTCTTGTCCGCCGCCGGGGGCGCCGCCGCGCCCGCGCCCCCCGTGCCCTGGGACGCTGGAGCCGGGGCCTGGGCCGCGCCCTCCTGGGGCGCGACCGCCGCCTTGTCGGCGGAGGCGCCGCCCGAGCCGCCCGCGCAGCCGGTCAGGGCGAGCGCCCCGGTGAGCGAGAGGGCGGCCAGGGTGGCCGCGGAACGGTGTCCGAATGGTGCGCGCATCGTTGAAACCCCCGAGGATCGACCGGTGTTGCCGTTTCGACGTGCGCCGTCCCCTCCCGGGTTTCGCCTCCGCGGTTCCGGGCCGGTCCCGATGCGGTCACGTTCCGGCCTCGGAGATCGGTCTGAGACGATGTGTCCATGCACGAAGCGGACATGCGTACGGATCGCCCCGGCCGGAGCCGGCACGTCGTCGTCATCGGCGGCGGCATCGCGGGCCTCGCGGCGGCCCACCGGCTGCTCGCCGACGGCGTCCGCGTCACACTGCTGGAGGCCGGCGACCGGCTCGGCGGCAAGCTGTACGCCGGTGAGCTCGCCGGGGCCCCCGTCGACCTCGGCGCCGAGTCCCTGCTCGCCCGCCGCCCCGAAGCCCTCGAACTCGCCCGAGCCGTCAGCCTCGGCGAAGCCCTCCAGCCGCCCGCCACCGCCACCGCCCACCTGTGGACCCGGGGCGAACTGCGGCCGATGCCGCGCGGGCACGTCATGGGCGTCCCCGGCGACACGGCGCCCCTCGCCGCCTCCGGAGTGCTCTCCCCCGAGGGACTGGCCCGGATCGAGGCCGACCGGGAACTGCCGCCCACCGAGGTCGGCGAGGACGTCGCCGTCGGCGAG
Organism: Streptomyces sp. NPDC002467; assembly: GCF_042889825.1. Lineage (NCBI taxonomy): Bacteria > Bacillati > Actinomycetota > Actinomycetes > Kitasatosporales > Streptomycetaceae > Streptomyces > Streptomyces sp. NPDC002467. The sequence goes on from NZ_JBIARJ010000019.1 coordinate 109,220, forward strand.
TACGTCGCCGCCCGCATGGGCCGCGAGGTCGTCGACCGGCTCGTCGAGCCCCTGCTCGGCGGGGTCTACGCCGGCGACGCGTACCGCATCTCCATGCGCGCCGCCGTCCCCGCCCTCTACGAGGCCGTCCGCAGCCACCCCACGCTGACCGAGAGCGTCCGCGCCCTTCAGGCCGGCGCCGCGAGCCGCGCGGCCGCGGAGCGGACCACCGTCACCGGCGCGGCCGCCACCGGCGCCTTCTTCGCCGGCATCGAGGGAGGCGTCGGACGGCTCCCGCTCGCCGTGGCCGAGGCCTGCCGGGCCGCCGGAGCCCGCCTGGTCACCGGCGCCCCCGTGCGCGAGGTCGTACGTACGTCGGAGGGCTGGCGGGTCGTCGCCGAGGGCGAGGTCATCGAGGCCGACGGCGTGGTCCTGGCCACCCCCGCAGGTCCCGCGGCCCGGCTGCTCGACGACCTCGCGCCGACCGCCGCGGCCGAGCTGCGCGGGGTCGAGTACGCCTCCATGGCCCTGGTCACGATGGCCTTCCGCCGCTCCGACCTGCCGGCCTCCGTCACCGGCGGCGGCGCCAGCGGGTTCCTCGTACCGCCCGTCGACGGGCGGACCATCAAGGCCTCCACCTTCTCCGGCAACAAGTGGGCCTGGTCCGGGGCCGTTCCGGAACTCTTCCTGCTGCGCACCTCGGTCGGCCGGTACGGCGACGAAGCCGATCTGAAACGCGAGGACGGGGAGCTCGTCGAGGTCTCCCTCGCCGACCTGGGCGAGGCCGTGGGCCTCGCCGCCCGGCCGGTGGCCTCCACCGTCACGCGCTGGGACGGAGGTCTGCCCCAGTACCCGGTCGGCCACCTCTCCCGCGTCGAGCGGATCCGGGGCGCGGTCGCGGCCCTGCCCGGCCTCGCGGTGTGCGGAGCGGCGTACGACGGAGTGGGCGTTCCGGCCTGCATCGCCAGTGCCGGCAAGGCGGCGGACGCGGTGATCGGCTCCTTCGGAGCGCGTTCGGCACCCCTGGGACAGACCACTGATCAGCACACGGGACAATAGGCACATGACTGCACCAGAGAAGATTCCCAACGCGGGGAAGAAGGCGAAGGACCTCAACGAGGTCATTCGCTACACCCTGTGGTCCGTCTTCAAGCTGAAGGACGTTCTTCCGGAGGACCGCAGCGGCTACGCCGACGAGGTCCAGGAGCTCTTCGACCAGCTGGCGGCCAAGGACATCACCGTCCGCGGTGCCTACGACGTCTCCGGCCTGCGCGCCGACGCGGACGTCATGATCTGGTGGCACGCCGAGACGGCGGACGAGCTGCAGACCGCCTACAACCTTTTCCGCCGCACCAAGCTGGGCCGCGCGCTGGAGCCGGTGTGGTCGAACATGGCCCTGCACCGCCCGGCCGAGTTCAACAAGTCCCACATCCCGGCCTTCCTGGCCGACGAGGTCGCGCGCGAGTACGTCAGCGTGTACCCCTTCGTGCGCAGCTACGACTGGTACCTGCTGCCCGACGAGGACCGCCGCCGCATGCTCGCCGACCACGGCAAGATGGCCCGCGGTTACCCGGACGTGCGCGCCAACACCGTCGCCTCCTTCTCGCTGGGCGACTACGAGTGGCTGCTGGCCTTCGAGGCCGACGAGCTGTACCGCATCGTCGACCTCATGCGTCACCTGCGCGCCTCCGAGGCCCGTATGCACGTCCGTGAAGAGGTGCCCTTCTACACCGGGCGCCGCAAGTCCGTCGCCGACCTGGTGGCCGGGCTCGCCTGATACCTCCCCTGGGGGGAAGGACCGGAGGACGACCACACCGTTCGGTGAGTTCCTCCGGTGGATCGGGAGGCCCTGCCCCCGAAACGACGCAGCCGGAGATCCCGCCCGGAAGTTCAGACGACTGGCGACAGCAGTGCCCCGGGGGTTGCCCCGCGGGTGCTCGCCGTCCGGTCGTCCAGCGACACCGGTGCGGGCTCCGGATGCGGCGCACACGTGACGCGCGCGCCGCCGTTTTCCGCCGGCGAGGTGTCACCCGTCAGCAGATACCGCTCCACGTGCCGGTCCACGCAGTCGTTGCGTCCGCCGACCACGCCGTGCGAGCCGGACCCCTTCTCCGTGACCAGCGCGGCCTCCCCGCCGAGCCGCCGCTGGAGCTCCAGCGCACCCCGGTACGGGGTGGCCCCGTCGCGTTCCGCCGCCACGATCAGGGTGCGGGGCAGCTTCGCCGCCCGCCCTTCGCCCACCGGCACCGGGCGCTGCCGCTCGCGCACCGGCCAGTGGGCGCACGGCAGGTTCAGGAAGGTGTTGGCCCAGGTCTCGAACGGGGCCGTACGCGCCAGCGCGGTGCCGTCCCGGTCCCAGACGGCCCACTCCCCGGGCCAGGGGGCGTCGTTGCACAGCACCGCCGTGTAGACGGCCGTCGCGTTCTCGGCCTCCGCGGCCCGCTCCGGGTCGGGGGCGGCCTGCCGTACGAGTTCCGTCGGATCGCCGCGCAGGAACGCGGCCAGCGCCGCCGCCCGGTCCGGCCACACGTCGTCGTAGTAAGCGGCCCGCAGATAGGCGGCCTGGAGCTCGCCGGTGCCGACCCCGCCGCCGGCCGGGGTACGGGCCAACGCCTCCCGGACGCGCTCGTAGGAGGCCTGCACGGCCGCCGGGGTGGCGCCGAGGCGGTAGGTGGAGTGGTGGCGGGCGACCCAGGAGCGGAAGTCGTGCCAGCGGCGCTCGAAGCCGGTGGCCTGGCCGAGCTGGGAGCGGTACCAGATGCCGGCCGGATCGGGATCGACCGCCGAGTCGAACACCATGCGGCGTACCCGGTCCGGGTGGAGGGTGGCGTAGACGGCGCCTAGGTAGGTGCCGTAGGAGCCGCCCATGAAGGTCAGGCGGGGCTCGCCGAGGGCGGCGCGCAGCACGTCCAGATCGCGGGCGTTGGTCAGCGTCGTGTAGTACGGCAGGGCCGCGCCGGCGCGCTGGGCGCAGCCCTCGGCGTACGCCCGGGCTTCGGCGACGCGCTGCCGCTTGTACGCGGCGGAGGGGACGGCCGGGACCTGGGTCGGGCCCGTGCGGGCGGCGGGGTCCCGGCAGGACAGCGGGGCGGAGCGGCCGACGCCGCGCGGGGCGTACCCGACGAAGTCGTAGGCGGCGGCCACCCGCCGCCACTCGGGGAGCCCGGCGGCGAGCGGGAACGCCATCCCGGAGGCCCCGGGCCCGCCGGGATTGTTCACGAGCGCCCCCTGCCGGCGCGCACCGCCCTCCCCGGTCGCCGGGACGCGGCTGACGGTGAGGACGATCTGCGGCCCGTCGGGGCGCGCGTAGTCGAGCGGTACGCGGAGCCCGGCGCACCGCACGCCGCCGGGCAGCCCCTCGACGGCGGGGCACGCCCCGAACTCCAGCGGTGCGCGTGCGCCTCCGGCGGGGTGGGCGGCGCCTCCGGCGGGGTGGGCGGCGGCTCCGGCACGGGCCGCGGCGGCGGCGCGGCGGGCCACGAACTCGGCCCCCGCTGCCTCCGACGCGAGTCGTTCGCCTCCGGCGGGCCGGTCGGAACGGGCTTCGGTGGAGGCTGCCAGGGCAGGGCCGGACGGGGAGGCGCGGCGGGAGGCGGGCTCTGCGTCGACGGCTGCGGCCTCGGGCCGGGCCGCGGCCGGGAGGCGTGCGGAGGCGGGGTCCGCGGCGGGCACGGCGGTGGCGGAGAGGGAGGCGAGGAGGGTCAGGGACAGGGCTGCCGTGACGGCGGTTGTGGGCATGGGGAGTCGGCCCTTCGGGTCGTCCGATGAGCCGACTAAAGGGTCGGGCGGTGCCCGTGTAAAGGATCGGCGGGCGGTGTCGGCCTCATTGGCCCCGTTGCCCCGGGATCCGCCCCCGGTTGCCGTACCCGAGGGCCGCCCGGAGCCCGGGGTCGCCGACCGCGCGTACGCCCCGTACGGCCACCGCGGTCAGCGATTCCTCCTCGCCCCGCTCCTCGTCCAGGGCGACGAGCAGCCGCTGCCCGGCCGGAGAGGCCCAGGACGAGTGCAGGTGTCCGTCGAAGCGGGCTATCCCGAGGCAGCTCAGGGAGAGGATCAGCGGCAGCAGGAACCACACCGCGACGATCGTGGCCGAGGTCCCCTCGAACGGTACGGCGAGCGCGGCCGCCGCCATCGCGAGCACCAGCAGGGTCGCCCCCTGGACGGCCCGGACCCCCTCGCCGATCCCGCCCCGTACGCCCTCGCTCAGCGCGAGCCCCGCCTCGCCCAGCCGGTCCGCGAGGTCCCGTACGGCATCGTCCTCCGCCACGGTGTACCGCAGCGCCGGCACGGGCGACTGCCCGTCGGGGCCGAACGCCCCCAGCACCGACCGCTCGTGCGGATCGCGCCCGACGGGATCGACGACGGTCGCCCAGCCCGTGTGCGCGAGCAGCAGCCGCCGCTCGCGCTGCATCGAGAGCAGGGTCAGGTCGGCGACCCGCAGGGGGCCGCCGGCGAGGTAGGCGGCCTCGTACAGGCTCAGCTCGGTGTGGTGGTGCGAGGAGGCGGAGCCCGACGCGGGCTCCGCCGCTCGGGTGGCGGCCACCAGGAGACGGGCGCACGACACCAGCACCCCGGCCCAAGCCGCCAGCAGGAACAGGACCCAGAACATTCCCGCTTTCTACAAGCTGATGATGTGCCTGGTCAGGGGGTGCGAACAGCTTGTAATGGGACCGTGATGGGCCGTCAGGAGCTACTGGAACAACTGGAGCCGGAAGAACTGCTGCAACTGGAGCCGCCACAGCTGGAACTCGAACTGCCACAGCTCGAACTCGAACCGCCGCAAGACGAACTCGAACTTCCGCAACCGGAGCCGCTGCCGCCGCAACCGCTGCCCGAGGAGCCGCAACTCGACCCCGAGCCACAGCTCGACCCGCTCCCGCCGCCGTCGCCGCCCGCGCACCAGACGATCGGGACGAGGGCATCGGAGGAGGAGTCGGAGCCGTGCGAGTGGTGGGAGCCGCGCGAACCCGGCGAACCGGGCATACGGTTGCCGGACTGGGCCGCGGCCAGCCGGGTGCCCCGCGCGGCCGGCACCAGCTGCTGCCGCAGGTGCGGGTCCCGCAGACCGCGCAGCCCGGACAGCGAGATCCGCACGCGCGGGCTCTGGTCGTTCTGGTGGGCCCGCCGCATCGCGGACAGCGCCCGCGCCCCCGCCGGGGTGAGCCGGCTCCTGCCCCGACGCGCGCCGACCACGCCCATGACGATCCCGCCCACCAGCGCGGGCAGTACCACCACGATGAACGGCACCGAGTCGTCCAGTACGACCATCCCCACGATGGTCAGCGGAATCGACACCGGGACGAGGATCGCGCACACGACGGCCTGGACCACGCCCCAGCGCCGCCGGGACGGGCCGGATCCGGGCGGGGAGATCAGCCCGCGGGCCGCGAGGACGTCCCCGATCTCCTGCACGGCCGGGTCGAGCATGGCCGCGTACCGCACCTGGTAGAGCCACCCCGAGGGCGCTGCCTGGTGGGCCTGGAGGACGGCGCGCTCGGCGACGTCGCCGGCCCGCGCCCCGGGCCGCACCTGGACGATGCCGGGACCGCCGGCCATCAGCCGCCCGTCCGAGAGCATCGCGGCGAGCGCGGCGTCCACGACGCCTCCCGGCCCGCCCACCAGGAACGCGGCCTCGGACAGGTCGTGCAGTCCGCCGGAGGACCCGCCGGAGCGGGGCCGGGGGCCGCGCAGCCCCCGCACCAGTACGAGGGAGGAGCCGACGACCCCCACCCAGACCGCGACCGCCAGCCAATTCGTGAAACTCATGCCGCCCTCCCCGCGAGCGTCCGGGCCCAGCGCGCGACACGGCCGGGCGGTCGTGCCCCGGCCCGCTCGCGCCACCAGGCGGTGAGCCGCCGCCGCGCCGCCGCGTCGGCCGGCAGGTCCCGTATCAGCAGGTGCTCGGCGAAGTCGAGCGCGTCGCGGCGGTAGCCGCCGCTCATCGGCCGGCTCTTGGCGTAGGCGAGGAAGGCCTCGCGGTACGGCTCGCCGCCGCCGAGGATCTCCCGCAGCTCGGGCGCCACCTTGGCCACCACGTCGGCCCGCTTGGCGGCCAGGGCGCGGGCCTGCACCCGGACCCGCCGCCGGTCGAACCCCTCGGGCACGGGCGTCCCGGCCACCAGCGCCGACAGCAGCGCGGCCTGCCCGAGCCCCACCCGGGTCCGGACCGCCTCGGCGAGTTCCGGTTCCGACGGGGAGGCGGGCGTGCCGGGGCGCCCCCGCGGGGCGTCGAGCCGGGCGTCGAGCCGGGCCCCGGACGTCGACACGGCGCGGATCGCCGTCAGTTCGGCCGCGAGCTCCGCCTCAGGCGGGAAGTCGTCGTCCCGTTCCAGCAGCACGCCCGGCGGGTCCACGCGCGAGCGCAGTTCGGCCAGCAGGTCGAGCACCACCGGCGGCACCGGGTGCGCGTGCGTGTCGTGCCACACGCCGCCCTTCTCCACTCCGCCCGCCACGTGCACGTACGCCAGCGCCTCCAGCGGGATCGCGTCGAGCACGGCGGCCGGGTCCTCGCCCCGGTTGACCCGGTTGGTGTGCAGGTTGGCCACGTCGATGAGCAGCCGGACGCCGGTCCGCTCGACCAGCTCCGTCAGGAACTGCCCCTCGGTCAGCTCCTCGTCGGGCCACGAGATCAGCGCGGCGATGTTCTCCAGCGCCAGCGGCACCGGCAACGCGTCCTGCGCGGTCCGCACGTTCTCGCACAGCACGTCCAGCGCGTCCCGCGTGCGCGGCACCGGCAGCAGGTGGCCGGCCTCCAGCGCGGGCGAGGAGGTCCGTACGAAGGCGATGTGCTCGGTGACGAGCGGCGCCCCCAGCGCCACCGCGCGCTCGCCGAGCGCCGCGAGCTTCGCCGGGTCGGGGCGGTCGGCGCCGCCGATCCCGAGCGAGACCCCGTGCGGCACGACGCGGATCCCGCGCTCGCGCAGCCGCACCAGGGACTCCGGCAGGTGGCCCGGGCAGATGTTTTCGGCCACCACCTCGACCCAGTCGAGGCCGGGCAACCGCTCGACGGCGTCCGCGATCTCCGGCCGCCAGCCGATCCCCACTCCCAGTCGTTCCATGGGCTTCATGTCCCCCGCCCCCTTCGTCCGGCCGTGATCCGATGTCACCGGTCATCCGTGTGATGGCCCCGCCGAAGCCGGGCCAATCCGCCGGAGGGGACGTTCAGAGCAACATTTGAGGTTCCCGGCCCCACGCCGTCGCTAGGGCCTGTCTTTCGGATCATGCCGGGCTCGCGGGGCCTGGCACGCACGCTCGCCGCGTTGTCGTCGGTCGCCAACGCTCCGCGTCGACTCCCTCCTCCGCCTTGCGATCGCACGCGCCAGGCCCCGCTCCCTGATCCGGCCTGATCCAAAAGACAGGCCCTAGGGCCGGAGCCGGGCCCGCAGCGCGGGGTGGTCGGCGACCACCGTGCAGGAGCCGGGCGCGATCTCCGTGAAACCGGCGTCGCGGACCACGGGCAGCCCGCCACCGCTCAGCTCCTCCCACCGCTCGCGCGGGGCCGTGCGCACCGCCAGGCGGAAGCCGTCCGCCCGCCACAGCTCCCGCTCCGCGCCGGTCAGCTCCCACCACGCCAACTGGGCCCCATGCCCGGCCTGGGCCATCGCCTTGCCGGCGGACATGTCGAGGTCGGGATTGAGCCACAGCACGGGCAGCCCCGGCTCGGCGTCCGGGCCGACCGGTTCGGGGTCGTCCAGGTCGGTGCCCGACACCTGGAGCTTCGCCAGTTCCTTCGGCCAGCCGTCGAGCGGCACCGGCGGGAAGACCCGCACCTCGGAGCCGTCGCCGTGCACGGTGACGCCCGGCAGGGTCTCCGCCTTGCGCCACTCCGCCCCGCGGGCCCGCCGGACCACCTTGCGGATCCGCGCGTCCTGCCAGTCCCGCACCGCCTCGGCCCACTCGCCCTCGCCGTGCGCCCGCTCGTCGGAGAGCAGCACCAGCACCGCGCGGGCCGCCGTCTCCAGGGCGTCCGTCCGGGCGGGCGGCGCGGTCTTCTCGATCCGGACCACCAGAGGGAGGACGAACTGCGGGGCCTCGTCGCGCAGGACGTGCTCCTGCCGGAACGGGCTGTCCGCCCCGACCGCGGGTACCTGTGAAGCGTCGTGCGCGTGCTGGCTGCTCATCCGGCCAAGGATGCCAGGCTCCCCCTCCAGGATGATGCCGAGGGTGCCCCGACCGGGCGAGGATCGGCGGCATGCAGAGTGATCCTCCCGCCTCCGGCCCGACGGCCTCCCACCGAACGGCCCCGCATCCGAGGGGCCGGCGCTGAAGCTCACCGCCGTCGGCCGCCGCTACGGACCCCGCCGCCCCTGGGTGCTGCGCGGGGTCTCGCTGGAGCTGCCGCCCGGCGCCCTCGTCCGGATCGAAGGGGGCAACGGGGGCGGCAAGTCCACCCTGCTGCGCCTCGTCGCGGGGATCGACACCCCGAGCGAGGGGCGCATCAGCGGACGCCCGCGCCGCACGGCCTACGTGCCCGAGCGCTTCCCGGCGGCCCTGCCGCTGACCGCCGAGGCGTACCTGACCCACCTGGGCCGGGTGCACGGGCTGTCGCGCGCCGGGGCGGCCCGGAGGGCGGGGCAGTGGCTGGAGCGGTTCGGGGCGGCCGGGCACGCCCGCACCCCGATGGCCGAACTGTCCAAGGGCACCAGCCAGAAGGTGGCCGTGGCCCAGGCCCTGCTCGCCGAGCCGGGACTGCTCGTCCTCGACGAGGCGTGGACCGGGCTCGACGCCCCGGCCCGCGCCGAGTTGGACCGCGCCGTCGCCGAACGCACCGCCGCCGGGGCCGCCGTGGTCTTCGTCGACCACGACCCGCGGCGGCTCGCGGGCGCCGCCGACGCGCACCACCGGATCCGGGGCGGCGCCCTGACCCCGGTGTCCGGAGCGGCCGGCCCCCTCGTACTCGTACGGATCCACGCCGCAGCCGCGCCCGGCCAGGAGCTGCCACCCGGACTGGCGGGGGCGCCCGCTCCCGACGGCGGGGTCCTGCTCACCGTGGAGGCCGCCCGCTCCGACGAGGTGCTCCGCACCCTGCTGACCGCCCGGCCGTCCTGGCACATCCGCGCCGTGGAGGAACCGAAGTGACCGCTCTGCTCCGCTACCAGGGCGCGCTGCTGCTGCGCTCCCAGCGGTGGATCGCACCGCTGGTCGTGTACGCCGCCTTCGTGGCCGCGGGGATCCGGCCCGGCGATCCGGTGCCGGACTCCCTCGGCTTCGCCGCCGCCGGGCTGGTCCCGCAGGCGGCCTGGCTCGTGCGGATCTGCGTCACCAACGAGCCCGACGCGGCCCGCGACTGCGCGGCCGCCGCGGCCGGTCCCGTACGGGTCCACGCCGCGGCCCTGACCGTCGCCCTCACCGGGGCACTGCTCGCCGGGGCCGCTGGTGGAGCCGTGGCGCTGCTGCTCGGCGCCCCGGCGGGGGCGGGCCCCGCGCGGGCGGCCGTCGCGGGGGCCGCGGCGGTGGCGGCCTGCGCGCTGACCGGTGCGGCCGTCGGGGCCCTGTGCAGCCGGCCGCTGATCCGGCGGCGCGGCTACGCCGTGCTCGCCGGCGCCCTCGGCTCGCTGGCGGCCTGGGTCCTCGCCGGTTCCCCGGCCCGCGTGGCGGTGTCCGCGCTGGTCACCGGCTCGGTACGGCCTCCGGTGGGGGCCCTGGCGGGGGCGCTGCTGCTGGCGGGCGCCGCGGGCTCGGCGGCCTGCCTGGTCGCCGCCCGGCGGGGGTGATTCAGTGCACGGCGACCGGCGACGAGCCGTTCGGTACGAGGAGCACGGGTGCTCCGCTGCCGTCCGCCGGGACCGACCGGATGTCGCTCGCACGGCCGTCGGCCCCCGGCAGGGCGTAGGCGACGGTCGAACCGTCCAGCCAGGCGGCCTGGTCGTCGACGCCGCGCGGCTCGGCCAGCGGATGCTCGGTCATGGTCGCCAGGTCGAGGACGTACAGCCGCCAGGGGTCCCGGGGATCGTCGGAGACCTTCTTCTTGAAGGCGACGCGGGTGCCGTCCGGTGACAAGGAGGGACACTCGACGTTCTCGCGCAGCGTCTTCGCCGACCAGTGCTCCAGGTCGCCCTCGACGAGGTGGGTGCGGCCGCCGGTGGAGACGGTGGCGTAGAAGCGATTGTCGTCGTCGGCGAAGCTCACCCCCCAGTAGTTGACGTCGGGGCTGTGGTGGCGGGCTCCGCCGAGCGTGAGCGGGATCTGCTCCATGGACTTGACGAGGTAGCCGGTGCGCAGGTCCAGGATCGACGTCCGGGTGGAGAAGGCGGAGGTGGCGTACGAGTCGCCGGTCGCGAAGGTCGTCCACGCGAGGACCTGCCCCGACGGGGAGACGCGGGCCCGGTTGGGGATGCCGGGAACGGTCACCCGGCGGACCTCCCGCAGGCGCCGGTCGAGTACGACGGCCTCCGTCCGGGCCGGGGTGCCCGGCAGCCTGCGCAGGCACAGGGCGTGCTCCCCGGCCGCGTGGAAGCGGTCGCAGGAGGGCCCGCCGCCCACGCGCTCCGCGCCGTCGCCGCTCTGCCGCGCGACCCGTCCGGTGGTCGCGTCCCGGAAGTACAGGCCCGGTCGCCCGGCGTCGAACGAGGCCTCGGCGCCGGCCTGCCGGAGCGGCCCGGCACGGTGCCTCGCGTGCAGTACGTAGCCGAGCGAGCCGCCCGCGAGGACGAGCACGGCGGTGATGACGAGGGCGAGGCGCAACCGGCGCGGGCGGAGGTTCATGACGGCTCCACGGGAGGGACGGGGACGCGGGCGGGGGCAGTGGTCCGGGCGGGGGCAGTGGTCCAGGCGGGCAGGATGCGCCGGGCGGCCGCGAGTGCCCCGGCCAGCGCGAGGGCGGCCGCCCACAGCGCGGGCCGCTGCCCCCAGAAGGTCCACGCGGCCCCGAATCCGGCGGCGCCGAGGAGCCGGGCCAGTGCCTGGCCGGTCTGCAGCACGGCGAGCCCGCCCGCGCGGCCGTGCGCGGGCAGCACGGGCGCGGCGAGCGCCATCAGGACCCCGTCGGTGGCGGCGTAGAAGATGCCCAGCAGGGCGAGTACGCCCACCACGGTCGGCAGGCCGACGGGGGCGAGCAGCAGGCCGTACGCGCCGAGCAGGGCGAGGTGCCCGAGGAGGAAGGCCGCGGGCCGCCCGGTCCGGTCGGCGATCCGGCCCACCGGGACGGCGAGCAGCAGGTAGACGGCGGCGGCGCCGAGCGGCAGCAGCGTGAACAGGGCGGGCGACAGGTCGAGTCCGCGCAGGAGCAGCAGGTAGAGGAAGGCGTCGCCGATGGTGGTGGCGCCCAGCAGGGCCGCGGCGTACAGGATGCGGCGGAAGACGGGGTCGCGCAGTGCGGTGCGGGTCGGGGCGGGCCTGCGGGCGGCGGCCGGGGTCCCGGCCCGGGGCGCGGCCGGGACGTACACGGCGAGCAGCAGCACTCCGAGCAGGCCGGTGCAGAAGCTGACGACGAACACCGCGTCGTAGGCGTCGGCGGTGGCCCACAGCACGGCGAACGCGACGAGCGGGCCGAGGAGGGCGCCGGTGGTGTCCATGGCGCGGTGCACGCCGAAGGACCGGCCCAGGGACTCCGGGGGGCCGCTGAGCGAGATCATGGCGTCGCGCGGGGCGGTGCGGATGCCCTTGCCCAGCCGGTCGGCGGCGAGCGCGGCGGCGATGCCGGCGGTGGCACCGCCCGCGAGGAGCAGGCCGAGCCGGGACAGCGCGGACAGCAGGTAGCCGGCCCCGGCGACCCGCTTGTGCCGGCCGCCGCGGTCGGCGAGCCGTCCGCCGAGCAGCCGTACGAGAGCGGTCGCGCCGTTGAACATGCCGTCCAGGAAGCCGAACTGGAGCGGGGACAGGCCGAGTCCGAGGACGAGGTAGAGCGGCAGGACCGCCGTGACCATCTCCGAGGAGACGTCGGTGACGAGGCTGACCGTGCCGAGCGCGAGGACGGCGGCGGGGACGCGCCGCCGGGCCCCTGGGGTGCGGGGCGGCGCGTCCGGGCGGCCGTTGGCGGCCAGGTACATCAGTGGCAGCTGTACGTGGGGCCGGTGTCCTTGACCTGTCCGTCGGTCCCGACGTAGCTCCAGCCGTAGCCGGTGTCGGTGAAGTCCAGCTTCAGGACGCCGTACGGTCCGCTGATCCGCTTCTGGCTGTTGGGCTGGACCTGTTCGATCGGGTAGGGCTCGGCGCCTCCCATTCCGCCGACGATCTCCACGATCCCGTCGGCGGTCGCCCGGCCCTCGGGGTCCTGCGGGGCGAACCGCTCGTAGTGGTGGTCGTGCCCGTTCAGGACGAGGTCGGCCTTCGCGGCGTACAGGATCTTCCACACCGGCTTGGAGACCGGGTCGTTGCCGTGCCCGCCGGAGGAGAACAGCGGGTGGTGCCAGTAGGCGGCCACGCACTTCTTGCCGTTGGCCGCGAGGTCGGCCTTGAGCCAGTCGATCTGGGCGGCCTGGTCGAAGGAGTTGGAGTCGAGGGCGATGAAGTGCCAGTTGCCCTCGTCGTAGCTGTACCAACTCTTGCCCTGCGGGAAGGCGATGCTCCCGAAGTACGACTTGTACCCGGCGAGGGAGCCGGCCGGGTCGTACGTCTCGTGGTTGCCGGGGACCGGCCGGGTCTTGGCCTTGAAGGCGCCCCAGCTCTTGTCGTAGTAGGCGCGGTAGTCGGAGAGCCGGGCGTCGTCGTACTGGTTGTCGCCCATCGTCAGGTAGAACCTCGGGTTCAGCCGTTGGGCGAGCGCGGCGGTCTTGGGGTGCGCGCAGCCGCTGTCGGAGGCCGTGCACTGCGCGGCGATGTCTCCGGCCGCGACCACGGAGAAGGCGCCGCCGGGCTGCGGCCCGCCGTCGACGGTGCCGTACACCTCGGCCTCGAAGAGCGAGTAGCCGTACGAGGTGCCGCGCGCGGTCCCGTACACGCGCAGGTAGCGGCCCTTGCCGGACAGGCCGGTCCAGTCGTCGGTGCCCCCGTTGCCCGCGGCCTCGCCGGCGAGCGTGGTCCAGGCGGCGCCGTCGGCGGAGATCTCGACGCGGTAGGCCTTGGCGTAGGCGGCCTCCCAGGTCAGACGTACCCGGGAGACGGTGGCGGGGGAGCCGAGGTCGACCCGGATCCACTGCGGGTCCTTGCCCTCGGCGCTGGCCCAACGGGTGGCGGTGTCGCCGTCGAAGGCGTTCTTCGCGCCCAGCGACGAGCTCTCGGTGGAGGAGGCGGTGGCGGGCTTCCCGCGCGATATGACGGGGTCGGCGGCGGTCCCGGCGGTCCCGGCGGCTCCGGCCGCTCCGGCCGCTCCGGCCCGTTCGGGCCAGGAGAGGAGGAGCCCGCCGGTGAGCGCGAGGACGGTGACGGCTATGAGGAGGAGGGTGCGGAGTTTGGTGCGGAAGGTCTTCAGGCGCATACCTGGACTCCCTGGCCTTGGGGGCGGCGAGAGCTGGACACAGGTGCGGGACGCCGCGCCCGGCCCGCGGGCGGGCAGGAGGCGGCGCCCGGCGGCCGGGTCAGAGCTCTCACTGAGCGCGTCATGCCGAGGGAGGAACCGGCACCGCGCCAAGCCGCCGCCGGGGACAGTAACAGGAAGGAAAGTTTCCTACCAGTGGTCCTGCAGCCCGGTGCGGCGGCCCGTACGGACCAGTCGGACGAAACCGGGCCGTACCGGTGTGGCCGAGGGTGCCCGACCCCGCTACTTGCCGATCAGCTCCGAGACCTTCACGAAGCGGTAGCCGCGCTTGCGCAGCTCCGGGACGATCTTCTGGATGGCTTCCTCGGTGACGGGGGCCGCGCTGCGCGTGCAGTGCATGACCACCACCGAGCCGGGCTTCACCCCGGCGAGCACCTGCTCGGCCACCGCGCCGGGGTCCTTCGCGAAGGCGTCCCCGCTCACCACGTCCCACTGGACCGCTGTGACCTTGGCCGTCGACAGGGCGCGCAGTGCGGCGTCGTCGTAGCAGCCGCCGGGGAAGCGGAAGTAGGGGACGGTGTTGACCGCGCCCGCCTTGCGGAAGGCCTCGAAGGCCCGGTCCACGTCGGCCCGGGCGGCGGCCTCGTCGAGCGCCGGCAGCCCGTAGCAGGGGGACTTGAAGGCGTGGTGGCTGTAGGAGTGGTTCGCGATCTCGAAGTTCGCGTCGGTGCCGATGGACTTGGCCTGGTCCGGGTACTCCTCGGCCCAGCGGCCCGTCATGAAGATCGTCGAGGGCACCTTGAGGGCGCGCAGCGTCGAGATGAGTTGGGGGTTGTCGAAGTGCTCCCCGGCGTCGGCGCGGGGCCCCTGATCGGAGGTCATGTCGGCGTCGAAGGTCAGCGCGACGGTCTTCTCGGTGTGCTGCTTGGCGCGCTCGAACACCGGGGTCAGGCCGTTCGGGCCGGGCGCCAGCATCGGGGCCTTGGCGGGGGCGCCCGCCTGCGGGGAGGCGGAGGAAGCGGCCGCGGAAGGGGCACCCGAGGGGTTCGCGGGCGAGCCGGACGCCGCGGGAGTGCCCATACGGGCCTGGGGGCCGGCGCCGGCCGTGCCGGTGGAGCCCCCGCAACCCGAGAGGCAGACACCGAGGGCGGCACTGAGAGCGGCCGCGACCGCCGCTTTGCGCACAGAAATGGTCACGCAGGCAAAATATATGACTATGTGGTGAGTGGCCGTCTGCGGCACTCCCGCCGGCCGAAGTCACCCTTCCGGCACACGGCCGCGCCGCCGAACGACCGAAGCCGGGGTCAGTGCCGCCAGGGCCCCGTCACCGCGAACGTCGTCCCGGGCAGGTACTGGTTGACGTACATCGTCCGCAGGTCGGGGGAGAAGGTGACCCCGGCGAACTCCCCGTACTCCGCGGCGTCTCCCGGCCGTCCGATGTCCTGCGCGTTGCGGGCCACCGGGTAGACCTCGCCGGCCGGGGTCACGCCGAAGACGTACTGATCTCCGCCGCCGTCCTCGCACACCATCAGGCCGCCGTCCGGGGCCAGGCAGATGTTGTCGGGGGAGTCCCCGGGCAGCGTCACGTCGGTGGCCGGTCCGAAGCGCACCTCCAGCCGGATCGTGCCGCGCACCGGGTCGTGGAACCACACCTGGCCGTGGTGGTCGGCCGCCGCCCCCTCGCCGCTGCGGGCGAAGCTGGAGACGAAGTGGACCCCGCCGAGGCGCCCGCCGCCCCAGTAGCAGCCCTCCAGCTTCTGCGCGTGCGTGATGCCGCCGGGCCCGAAGTCCTGGTACCGGATCGGGGTCCCGGCCGCCGAGGGGTCCGGAACCGGTACCCACTCCACCGGGAACTCGGCCCCGGGCTCCGCCACGACCGACAGGTCCGGGAGCCCGGGCACCCGGATGGCCTCCAGCAGGCCCCCCGCCCGCAGCGAGCCGAGGCCGCCGAGCGGCCGCTCCGGGAGGAAGCGGTAGAACAGCCCGAACGGCCTCACGAAGGCGTCCTCGGTCAGGTAGACCACCCCCCGGTACGGGTCCACGGCGACGGCCTCGTGGGCGAACCGCCCCAGCGCGGTCAGCGGGACGGCCCCCGAGCGCGACGGGTCGGCGGGGTCCACCTCGAAGACGTACCCGTGGTCCCGGGTGTAGCCGGACGTGCCCGCCCGGTCCTCGGTCTCCTCGCAGCTCAGCCAGGTGTTCCAGGGGGTCCGGCCGCCCGCGCAGTTGACGGCGGTGCCGGCCAGCGCGACCCGCTCGGCCGTGACCCGCCCGTCCGCGCCGAGTTCCAGGACCGTACAACCGCCGAGCGCCCCGGGGTCGTACGTCATGCCCGCGACGGCGGGCACCCGCAGCGCGGCGGTGACCCGGTTCTCGTGGTTGCGCACCAGTCGCACGCGCCCGCCGGCGGCACCGAACGCGGCCATGCCATCGCAGTTGGCGGGGACGGCGCCCTCGCCGGAGCGCAGCGGATCACCGGCGCGCGAGAGCACCCGGTAGGAGAAGCCGGCCGGCAGGTCGAGGAGCCCGCGCGGGTCGGGCAACAGCGGGCCGTACCCCCGCTCGCGCGCGCGGGCGGTCCCGGCGTCGCCGGTGAACAGGGCTCCGAGCGCGCCGCTGAAGGCGATCCCGCCGGCGGCGAGCAGACTGCGGCGGGTGACGGACATCGGCAACTCCCGGCGGTGGCGCAGGACATGTGACCGGGTCGTCCTACCATGCGCCGCGCCGGCCGGGCCGCCGCCGCGAGGCACCGGACCGCCGGGTCACCCGGCTGGTGGCTGGACGCGGGAAGCGGGCCGAGGCGCCGGGGACGACCGCGGCCGCCGCCGGGACGACCGCGGCGGCCGCCGGGACGACCGCGGCCGCCGCCGGAGCCGTTGCCCCGGTGGCGGCCGCGAGGTGCCGGGAAGCGCGTCAGGCGAGCTTGGCGCTCAGGGTGATCGTCGTACCCGTCAGGGCCTGGCTGACCGGGCAGTTCTTCTTGGCGTCCTCGGCCGCGGCGACGAAGGCGTCGTTGTCGATGCCCGGGACCTCGCCCTCCACCGTGAGGTGGATGCCCGTGATGCCCTCGCCGGGCTGGAAGGTGACGTCGGCCTTGGTCTCCAGCTTGGTGGGCGGGGTGCCCTTGCCCGCGAGGCCGTGGGACAGCGCCATCGAGAAGCAGCTGGAGTGGGCGGCGGCGATCAGCTCTTCCGGGCTGGTCTTGCCGTTGGCGGCCTCGGCGCGGGAGGGCCAGGAGACGTCGAACGATCCCTGCCCGGAGGAGTCGAGGGTGACCTGACCCTTGCCCTCCAGCAGGTTCCCTTCCCAAACGGTGTGCGCGTGGCGTGTGGTGGCCATGGTGGATCCCTTCGCAGAAGTGGGAACGGCCGGGGACCCGAGGGACCCGGCGGTCCCCAACCTACTGGGACACCAGGGGCTTTGCGTCGCGTGCCAGCGCGGTGAGCCGCGAGATGGCACGGAAGTACTTCTTGCGGTAGCCGCCGTTCAGCATCTCTTCACTGAACAGCCGGTCGAAGGCGACACCCGAGGCGAGCACGGGTATCTCGCGGTCGTACAGCCGGTCGGCCAGGACCACGAGCCGCAGCGCCGTCGACTGGTCCGGCACCGCGCCCACGTCGGTCAGGCAGACCGCGGTGACCCCGTCGGTCAGCGCGCCGTAGCGGCTCGGGTGGACCTTCGCCAGGTGCTCCAGGAGGTGCGGGAAGTCATCGAGGCTGGCGCCCGGGGTCGCGTACGCGGCCTTGGCGACCTGCTCGTCGGAGAACGGCGCGGGGGCCTCGGGCAGGCCGCGGTGGCGGTAGTCCTGGCCGTCGATCCGCAGCGGCCGGAAGTGCGCCGACAGGCCCTGGATCTCCCGCAGGAAGTCGGCGGCGGCGAAGCGGCCCTCGCCGAGCTTGCCGGGCAGGGTGTTGGAGGTCGCGGCCAGTGCCACGCCCTGCTCGACGAGGCGGCTGAGCAGCGAGGACACCAGGACGGTGTCGCCCGGGTCGTCCAGCTCGAATTCGTCGATGCACAGCAGCCGGTGCCCGCCCAGGGTCCGCACGGTCTGCTGGAAGCCGAGCGCGCCGACCAGGTTCGTCAGCTCCACGAAGGTGCCGAAGGCCTTCAGCGCGGGCTCGGCCGGGGTGGCGTGCCACAGGGAGGCCAGCAGGTGGGTCTTGCCGACGCCGTAGCCGCCGTCGAGGTAGACCCCGCGCGGGGCGGCGGGTGCGGCCGGCTTCTTGGAGAACCAGCGCTTCTTCGCGGCGCCGCTCGCGTGCGCCCCGCCCAGCCCGGCGGCGAAGCCGCTGAGCACGGTGACGGCCTCGGCCTGGCTCGGCTGGGTCGGATCCGGGTCGTACGTGTCGAAGCGCACCGAGTCGAAACGCGGCGGCGGGACCATCTCGGCCACCAGCCGCTCGGCGGGTACGTGCGGCTCGCGGGCGCACAGTGCCTGCGGGCCCGCGTCGGCTATCGGGGGCCGGGAGGCGGAACCGGGGGCGGAGAGTGATGTCGGCACAGCCCTTAACTCTACGGGGCGTGTCAGACTGCACCGATGCGACGCCTGTTCCCTGTGACCGATCAGACATCCGCCTCCCCGGAGGACCTGGCCGACCGGGAGTGGTCCCTGGACGAGCTCGCGGAGGCCTACGCGTACCCCGCGCTCGGGCCGGGAGACCACTGGCTGCGGGCGAACATGGTCTCCACCCTGGACGGGGCCGGCCAGCACGACGGCCGCTCGCAGCCCATCTCCGGCGAGACCGACATGCGGATCTTCGGCACCCTGCGGGCCCTGGCCGACGTGGTGGTCGTCGGAGCGGAAACGGTTCGCCAGGAGGGCTACCGCCCGGCCCGGGCCCGGGAGGTCTTCGCGGCCCGCCGCGCGGCCGCCGGTCAGGGCCCCGCCCCGGTCATCGCCGTGGTCACCGCGAGCATGGACCTGGACTTCGCGCTGCCCCTCTTCACCTCCCCCCTGGTGCCCACCCTGGTGCTCACCGGGGCCGCCGCGCCCGCCGGGCGGGTGGCCGAGGCCACCGCCGCCGGGGCGGAGGTCGTGGTGGCGGGCGAGGGTGCGCGCGTGGACGCGGCCCGCGTCGTACGGGAGCTGGCCGCGCGGGGCCTGCGCCGCCAGCTCACCGAGGGCGGGCCGAGGCTCCTGGGTCAGTTCGTGGCCGCCGACGCCCTCGACGAGCTGTGCCTGACGATCTCCCCGATGCTCACCGCGGGTGTCGCCCAGCGGATCGCCGGAGGGCCTTCCGTCACGGTTCCGCACCGGCTCGCGCCCGCCTGCGTACTGGAAGAGGCCGGGTTCCTGTTCACGCGTTACCGTCGGATCTGACACAAAGGCGGAATTTCTAGTTCCGTTTTGCTTCCAGAGGGCACATGCCTGGGCACGTATATCTGCGTATGGCCCCGCGTGGGAGCGGGGCAGGATGGTTTCCGCAGGGGGCCGGCCGGCCGGCCTCGGCCCATGAAGGAGAGGGCGTCCGTGTTCACGAGCGTATTGATGATCGAGCAGCCCCTGACCGCGGTGGACGTGGACTTCGTCACCACCCTCCACGGGGACGACTCGGTCTCCTTCGTCGTCCTCATGCAACCCCGTGGCGACCAGGACCGACTGCTGCGCGCCATCGACGACGTAGCGCTCGGTGAGCTTCCCGAGGCCATTCACGAGGGTGACGAACCCGAGGGCGAGGCGGCCCGCGGCCCGGCCGAACAGGCACTCGAATACTCGATGGACGCGCTGAGAAAGAAGGGCGCCAACGTCATCGGGCAGATCATCGAGCGCCACCCGCTCGACAAACTGAAGTCGGTGGTGGAGGAGACCGGCGCCGACGAGGTGATCGTCCTGACCGCCCCGCACTTCGTGGAGGAGTTCTTCCACCGGGACTGGGCGTCCCGGGCCCGCCACAAGGTGGGCGTTCCCGTGCTCAAGCTCTTCGCCCACAACGAATAGGCTTGGGCCGCAGGGCCCAGCCCGAAGCGTCAACCGCACAGCACCACACCCAGCACTCGATCCTGGAGCGACCTGAATGAAGCCCGGCCTGCCGACCGCCATGGAACGGCCCCACTTCATCGGCATCGGCGGCGCCGGCATGTCCGGCATCGCGAAGATCCTCGCCCAGCGCGGCGCCAAGGTGGCCGGCAGCGACTCCCGAGACTCCGAGACCGCCCAGGCGCTGCGCGCCCACGGCGCCACGGTCCACATCGGGCACGCCGCCGGCCACCTCGCCGAGGACTCCACCTGCGTGGTCGTCTCCAGCGCCATCCGCGCCGACAACCCGGAGCTGGCCCGCGCCGCCGAGCTCGGCATCCCCGTCGTGCACCGCTCCGACGCGCTCGCCGGCCTGATGGACGGGCTGCGCCCGATCGCGGTGGCCGGCACCCACGGCAAGACCACCACCACCTCGATGCTGGCGGTCTCCCTCTCGGCGCTGGGCCTGGACCCCTCGTACGCCATCGGCGGCGACCTGGACGCCCCCGGCTCCAACGCGCACCACGGCGAGGGCGACATCTTCGTCGCCGAGGCGGACGAGAGCGACCGCAGCTTCCACAAGTACGCCCCGCAGGTCGCGATCATCCTCAACGCGGAACTCGACCACCACGCGAACTACGCGTCGATGGACGAGATCCACGAGTCCTTCGAGACCTTCGTCGGCAGGATCGTGCCCGGCGGCACCCTCGTCGTCGCCCACGGCCAGGAGGGCGCCGCCGAGATCGCCCGCCGCGTCGCCGGCCGCGAGGGCCTCACCGTCGTCACGTACGGCGAGGAGCCCGAGGCCGACGTACGCATCACCAAGATCACCCCGCGCGGTCTGACCAGCGAGGTCACCGTCGTCGTCGACGGCCGGATGCTCACCTTCACCGTCTCCGTGCCCGGTCGCCACTACGCGCACAACGCCGTCGCGGCCCTCGCCGCCGGTGTCGCCCTCGGCATCCCGGCGCACAACCTGGCCTCCGCGCTCGGCAAGTACACCGGCGTCAAGCGCCGCCTCCAGCTCAAGGGCGAGGCGGCCGGCGTGCAGGTCATCGACTCGTACGCGCACCACCCGACGGAGATGACCGCCGACCTGGAGGCCATCCGCGGCGCCGCCGGGGACTCCCGGATCCTGGTCGTCTTCCAGCCCCACCTCTTCTCCCGCACCCAGGAGCTCGGCAAGGAGATGGGCCAGTCCCTCTCCCTGGCCGACGCCTCCGTGGTCCTGGACATCTACCCGGCCCGCGAGGACCCGATCCCGGGCGTCACCAGCGAGATCATCATCGCCGCCGCCCGCGCCGCCGGGGCCGACGTCACCGCCGAGCACTCCAAGGAGGCCGTCGCCGACGTGATCGCGGGAATGGCCAAGCCCGGCGATCTCGTTCTCACGATGGGCGCGGGCGACGTCACGGATCTGGGACCTCGGATCCTCGCCCGCCTGTCGAGCTGAGGGAGCGGGAACGTCATGTCGTACGAGGTGCAGAAGACGGACGAGCAGTGGCAGGCCGAGCTGACCCCGTCCGAGTACCAGGTGCTCCG
This sequence comes from Streptomyces sp. NPDC002467, assembly GCF_042889825.1. Taxonomy (NCBI): domain Bacteria; kingdom Bacillati; phylum Actinomycetota; class Actinomycetes; order Kitasatosporales; family Streptomycetaceae; genus Streptomyces; species Streptomyces sp. NPDC002467. Next base: position 130,051 of record NZ_JBIARJ010000019.1, read on the forward strand.
CCTCGCGGGCACCGAGCCGGCCTTCCGGGGTGAGTACACCGACACCAAGACGGAGGGCGTCTACTCCTGTCGCGGCTGCGGCTCCGAACTGTTCCGTTCCACGGAGAAGTTCGAATCGCACTGCGGCTGGCCGTCGTTCTTCGACCCGAAGGACAGCGAGGCCGTCGAGCTGATCGCCGACACCTCGCACGGGATGGTCCGCACCGAGGTCCGCTGCGCGAAGTGCGGCTCCCACCTGGGGCACGTCTTCGAGGGCGAGGGCTACCCGACCCCCACGGACCAGCGCTACTGCATCAACAGCATCTCGCTGCGGCTGACCCCGGCCGCCGACGGGGGCTGACCGGCGGGTCGAACGGGGTGCGGGTCCACCGGTCGCCACCGGCAGACCCGCACCCCGGACGGCCTCAGGAACCGGAGGGTCGTGCCCGGTCGCGGTCCCGAAGGGGCGCCGCGGAGCTGAACCTCTCGAACATCACCGTGAGGAGATCGAGGGAGGTCCGCCGCGCGGTGCCGTCCTCGGGGCCGTCCGGCAACCCGTCCCACGGGACGGCCGCCGCGACTTCGGCGTCCTCGATCCACCGCGCCAGGGCGTCGTGGTCGGTCGCGTCGTGCGGTGCGATCACGTCGTACATCAGCGTGCTGCCCGCCGCGTTCACCGCGGCGCACAGCGCGTTGACGCGGTCGCCCAGCCGTGTCGCCCTCGAATCGGCCAGTCCCTTCAGGACCCGCACCATCGCCAACGCGGTGGGTTTGTGGTCGATGGCGTCCAGCCGCAAAGCCGTGTTGATCATGTCCTGACTGCCGCACGCGATCTCGACCGGTCGGTAGTCGTGCCCGTCGCGGAACATCTCGGCCGCCCACCACAACCGGGCGAAGGCCTGCGTGTAGTGGGCCCCGGAGAACCTCGGGGCACTGACCCGCTTCGCCGTGTCGTCCCCGGCCTCCCCCAACGCGAGGTGCCGCCACAGGACGTAGTCCGGCGCGACCGCCAACGCGAGGAAGTTCCACAGCTCCGGCCGGGCCGCCTCGGCGCGGGTCATGCGCAGGGTCGCGTGCAGCCTGGGTGCCAGCCAGGCGTCCGCCGCGGCGCGCGAACCGGCGAACCGGTGCATGGCCTCGTCCAGCAGCTCCCGGACGGGAGCGGTGTCCCAGCGGGCCGAGTCGTCCGCGATCGCCGTGCTCGCGCGCAGCACCGCCACCTGCGGAAGTCGCTCCTGCCCTGCTCGCACCCCGTTGGTCAGGTACGTGGAGACGGCTGCGGAGGGAAGCGTCGCCAGCCGTTCGGGGGCTTCGTACCGCGTCATCGGACCGGTCCTTCCTGGGCGCGCGACACGGCTCGGAGCGCCGTGGTGAGGTTCTTGGGGATCTGGGCCCGTCGTGAGGCCGCGTACTGGATCCGGGGCAGGAGCTCGGCCCAGCCGGCCCCTTCCTTGCGCCGGCCGTGGGCCTCGGTCAGGGCATCGGCGATCGGACGGCCCGGAAGGACGTCGGGGAGCATGGCCCGCAGGACCGACTCCCGCCATCCACCCGGAAGCTGCGGCGTCCCGTTCTCGTCCTGTTCGAGATCGCCGAGGGCCGTGTGGAACATCGCGGCCCAGACCTCGCCGGCGATCTGCGCCGCCACCAGCCCCGCCGTGGCCTTCTCCAGCGGCCCCCGGGCGCCGCCCAGCAAACCGGTGAACCCTTCGAAGGACGTGTTCAGCAGGATGGTCGGCATGTCGCCGGTGGTGTCGATGAACCACGCGGCGTCCTTGAACGGGCGGAGCCATTCCCGCGGGCCGTCGCGGAAGTCCTCCTCCACGATCTCCGTCTCGCGCTGACGCGTGGCCGTGCGTGCGAGGAAGTCGATGACCCAGGGCGTGTCGCAGGCACCGATGATCCGCCCGTCGACACCCCCGTGGCTGCCCACGACGCGTACGTCGAGCACGGCGCGGGCCACGTGCTCCGAACGTCGCAGGCGCACCTCGCCGTGCCAGTGCTTCTCGCCGCGGGCCCGCCGGAGGCGGCTGACCACGCGGGTGTTCGTGGCTCCCTCGGTCAGTACCGCGACGCACGTGACTCCGGCCCAAGGCCCGTCGGCGAGTTCGTCGCCCGGAACGGAGACCTCCAGCTCCAGGAGACCCTCCACCCAGTCGTCGCGCTCGACCTGGTGGAAGGCGACGACGCGCTCCCGCTGGGACACGAGGGGAAGGTGCAGGGGCACCCCGTCGACAACGGCCCGCCTGACGGTGACGTCGACCTTTCCGACGAGGGTCGGGTAGGGGTAGACGGTGGTCATGCGGAGGCCTCCCGTGCCTGCTCGATGTTCACGATCACGCCCGCCATGGCGGCGGCGACGGGATGGCTGGAGACGGCGGTGACCCCGCCGAACCGGACGGTGCGCACGTCGGGCGCCGTGACGACCGTGCCGTCGACGATGGCGCAGTTCTCCTTCCCCGTCAGTTCGGCCCACTCCAGGGCCGGCCTCCCGCCGGAGCGCACGTCGAACCGGACGACGGGAACGAGGTGCCACGGGTCCTCGCGCTGCGGCACGGTCACCGTCACGTCGAGGGACCACGCTCCCTCGGGATCGACGCGTCCGGTGACGCGGTCGACGACCGGGTACCCGTGGGCGCGCCGCCCCGCGGCCGTCGTGGGCGGGTCGAGCCGAAGGAGGCTGCGGAGCACCTCGGGCCCGGCGGAGACCTCGCGGCCGGTACGACGACCGATGAGGCCGCGGAGCGCCGCGTCCATGCCGGCGTTGAACTCGGTCAGCCGGCGCGGCGCGTTGGGATACAGCGCCGACACCTCTTCCGTGACGCCCCACCGGTCGTGCTCCGGAGGCTCGGCGGCCCGGAGGAAGGCCTCGGCGGCGTGCTCCGCCTCGCCGTCGTCACCGGTGGCGAACCCGGCGAGCAGTACGGCCTGGAAGGGGTCGACACCCATGCCGAGGCTCCGCGGGCGACGGGACGTCACCGTCATGCGGGTGCCGCGCATGCACACGATGCGGCTGTGTTCCTCGTCCGAGTCCGCGGCGGGCGTCACCAGCAGGACGGCCCGGTGGGCGACCGGTGCGGCCCCCCGGCCCTCGGACCGGAGCGGCGGGACGTCCAGCCGTACCTCCGCCGCGGCGACCTGGCCCGCCGCGGTGAGCTCGGTGACGGTTTCACCGTCCAGGTAGGCCTGGAACGCGCGCGCGAGCGCCGGGTGTCGCTCGTGCGGATCCACCCGCCGCTCGGGAACGACGGTCTCGTCGTCACGGAAGGCGCGGACGGAGACCTCCAGCGTCGCCGCGGTCGAGCGGCCCGCGGTCATGGCGGCCCAGAAGTTGTCGGCGATGGCGACGCCCAGGGCCTCGGTCATCTCCTGGAGCGTGTCGCCGGCGCCGGCCGCGTCATGGGCCCCCACGACGAGGAACGACGTACCGGGATCGTCGCTGTCCCGGTCGAGCCGCAGGTCCGCGACGTCCTGCTCGTCCGCCCACCAGGATCGGGAGACGCTCTCGCGTTCCTTCTCCGTGTCCGGCTCGCCGAGCCACGCCGGTCCGGCGTAGGCGACGCCGTCCACTTCTCGCCACGGGAGATCGAGCCGTCCGATGACACGACGGGCCGTGCGTCCCTCGTGGCTCTCCGACAGAGTGCTGTTCATCAGCACCAGGCCGAGTCGGCTGGCCGCCCAGAGTGTGGCCTTGCCGAGCCCGAACGAACCACCCGCACGATCGTTCCGCTTGTGGCTGTCGAGCTGGCGCCTGACCACGGCGGCGAACCGGCCGTCCCCGTATTCCGGGCCGGTGAGCCCGGCCGCGTTGTAGTCGTCCACCCGCAGGAGCAGCAGCGACGACTCGTCGCGCAGCGCCCGCAGGGCCTCCTCCAGCACCCGGCCGACCTTCTGCCGGGACCGGGCGGCCGCCTCGTAGTGCGCCTCCAGTTCCTCCCACCGCAAAGCGGCCAGGAACGCCTTCAGCGCCTCCCCCCTCAGCTCGTGCAGGGTGAAGCGGACGCGTACGGGGCGGGTCTGGTCGAGCCGCTCGTCCAGGGAGTTCTGTACGGTCTCGCGCGCGAGCACGGCCAACCCGGCCTCGAACGCGAACGCCGCGGCGTTGCCGTACTCGCGCCCGCCGTCGCGGTGGGCCAGGCGGTGGTGCCATCCGATCGGTCGCGCGGACCCGGCATCGGTGTCCCGGTTCATGACCGTGGAGACGTCCGTGTCGAGCAACTCCGCGATCCTGAGCATCATTTCGGTACGCGGTTGCGCCCTCCCCGTCACCCACGCGGACACGGCGGCACGCGTCAGCCCCAGCCGCTCGGCGAACTCCGCCTGTGTCAGTCCGCTCCGCCGGAGCTGACGTCCGAGCCAGGCTCCGAAGTCCTCGATGTCGTCCATGGCCGCCCCTCCCAGTCCGCCCACTTGAACAACGGCCAGCCTACCAGCAGGATTTGACGATCAAGATCACGTCAAACGACATTTGACACGACCCCTCCGGCCCGCGCCAGCAGACGCCGAATTTCGAAGGATTACCTGGACGGAGAGCGATTCGGCGAAGTGGGTGGACGTGCCCGTGATCGTCGGCATACCTTCGGTCACGTCCCTCCCTTTCGCGGGGCGGACAGGGGGGACACAATCCCGCCGGGCGGAGCCATGTCCAAATTCGGCCATGGCCGGATCTCTGTACCAACACCCCTTGGGCCAAGGGGATCTCGACCGCACCACAGCGAGTTGGCACCGGCGGCAGCCACCCTTTCGAGCGGCTGGACGAATTCGGCGGCAATTCGGTCGGGGCGGAGCCATGTCGCATTCCACATCGTGAAGTACATGCACCGGGGGGACGCATGTCCAAGGCAGCGGACGCCCGGACGCCGGGGCCGGCTTTCCGTCCCCCCACCCCAGTTCGTCATCGGTTCGGATCCTCTTCTCGAGACAGGTGCTCCATGACTGACCGGCAGTTCGCCGACCCCTCGCTCTCCCCCGTGATCGCCACCGTCCTGCGCCAGTCCTCGGTGGTGCTGCAGACGTACAAGGTCGATCCGGGGCTGGTCCAGGAACACGCGAACGGCGAACGTCGCATCACCCAGGGCGGATACGGCGAGCGCCAGCTGTTCGAGCTCGTGCAGAACGCCGCCGACGAGATCGCCGCCAGCCCGGGCGGCAAGCTGCACGTCGTCCTCACGGAACGGCACCTCTACTGCGCCAACGAGGGCTCGCCGGTCACCCCAGAAGGGGCCGAGACGATCCTGCGCATGAGCGTCTCCCGCAAGCGCGGCGGTCAGATCGGCCGCTTCGGCGTCGGCGTGAAGTCCGTCCTGTCGGTCAGCGACACCCCCCAGTTCTTCAGCCGCAGCGGCAGCTTCGGCTTCGACCGCGACTGGTCCGCGGCCGAGATCGCCCAGGCCCTCGGCGCGGAGGGCGAGATCGACATGGACACCCCGGTGCTGCGCATGGCCCGCCCGCTCGACGTCGAGCAGGAGCGCGCGGACGACGCCGATCTGGACCGGTTGCTGCGGTGGGCCACGACGGTCGTGCGCCTCCCGCTCCTCCCCGGCACCGCCGCCCGACTCGCCCGCGACATCAAGGGCCACAAGGCCCGCGACGGTCGGGAGACGGACGCGTTCCCCTCGCACTTCCAGCTCTTCTCCTCGCACGTCGGGCAGGTCCTCCTGCACGACGAGCGCACGCTTCCCCCCGTCCGGCGTGACATCTCGGTCGAGTCCGACGGCGTCCACCGCACCCTCAAGGAGGTGGCCACCGGTGCGAAGCAGGCCATCGAGGAGTGGAAGGTCTTCACCGTCGCCCACGCGCCCACCGCCGAGGTCGAGGCCAGCGCCGGAGAGCTGCACAACCGCCCGGTGCTCGACATCTCCTGGGCCGTGCCGCAGTACACCGTCCGCAACGGCCTCCACACCGTGCCCGTGGGCCGGGGTTCCTTCTGGGCCTTCTTCCCCACCAAGTACGACGTGTCGCTGACCGGCATCCTCAACGCCCCGTGGAAGACGAACGAGGACCGCCAGCACCTGCTCGACGGGAGCCCCTTCAACCGGGAGCTGCTGCGGGCCGCGGCCCGTCTGGTCGTCGACACCCTGCCCGCGCTCGCGCCCGCCGAGGACCCCGCCGCCTACCTCCCGCTGCTTCCCGGTCGTACCAAGGAGAAGCTGAACTGGGCGGACGACTACTTCCTCAAGCAGGTGTGGGCCCTGGCGGCCGAGCTGCCCTCCCTGCCGGACCAGGACGGCAGGCTGCAGCGCCCCAAGGAACTCTTCGTCACGCCGGCCGGCCTCGAAAAGCAGTGGCTGCAGATCTGGTCGGAGTACGAGGGCCGCCCCGCCGGATGGCTCCACCCCTCCGTGGACGCCGACGCCACGGGACTCCGCCGCGGCAAGGTGAACCACATACTGGAGGCCGCCGGGAAGAAGCCCGAGAGCGTCAAGGAGTGGCTGGAGGCCCTGGTGGCCGACGGCACCGCCGAGTCCTCGTGCCACGCCATCGAGATCCTCTCCTCCATGGTGATGAAGGACCAGGCGGCCAGCCGTCTGCGGGGGGACTCCGACATCACGGCCGAGGCCCGGCTCGCGAAGATCGTGCTGACCGAGAAGAACGGGATGATGGCCCCCGCCGCGGGCGAGATCTTCCACCGGACCGCGGCGGACTCGCTGCGCGACGACATGGACTACGTCGACCCCCGCATCTCCGAACGCCCGGAGATGGGCAGGCACCTGCACAACATCGGCATCCGCGTCGCCGACGCCCAGGGCCGCTTCGAAGGCGTCCTCGACCAGGGGTTCGCGCACTACGACGACCGGGCCTGGTCGAACTTCTGGCTCCTGCTGCGCGGAGCCGGCGGCAACGCGCAGGTGGACCGCATCCGCGTGAAGGTCCCCAAGTACACGGAGGTCCTGCACGTCCGGACCGTCGACGGGCGCTACCGGCCGATGCGCGACTGCATGCTGCCCGGCCCCGTCGTGCCCGGGGACGGAAGCCGGGACGCGTCGATCGCGGTGGACCTCGGATTCCACGAGGGCGACCGGCCGGTCTTCCGCGACCTCGGACTCGCCGACCGACCGACGGTCGGTCACCGGCCGGGCGGCGACTGGTGGTTCGAGGAGTACCGGGAGAGCGTCCACGCACGGCACCTGCGCTCGCTCCCCCCGAACTCGCCGCGTCCGAACATCTCTCGGCTGACCGTCGAGGGCGCCGCGACGGCCGGTCCGCTCCACCTGCTCCCCAACCTCTCGGAGGACGGCCGGGCGGCCTTCGTGGCCGCGCTGCCCGAGTCCGGTGTCGTACAGAACTGGAGCAGCCAGTACGGCACGGCCGCCGCTTCCCGGCAGGCGATCGTCTCCCCGCTGCGCTGGATGATCGCCAAGCACGGTCTGGTCAGGACGTCCCTGGGCCTGGTCCGGGTCTCGGAGGCCGTCGGCCCGCAGCTCAAGGAGTTCGCCGCGATCCTCCCCGTCGCGGAGGTCGGCCCGGAGATCGCCAAGGGGCTGAAGATGCCGACGACGCCGGAGGGAGTCCCCGCGGCGCGTTGGGGCAAGCTGCTCGAACGAGTGCTGGAGAGCGAGGACGACGCGTTCATCGGGCGCGCCTACGCCCTGCTGCTCAGGGTCGAGTTCGAGTTCCCGGAGGGCATCGCCACCCGCTGCCGGGTGGGCACCGCCTGGGAAGAGCAGCCCGACGCCAAGATCGCCGTCGCGACCAACACGGCCGACTTCAACGAGCTCGTCCGCGAACGCCTGCCCGCTCTGCTCGTCGCCGACAAGTCGGACGCGGCGAGCGCCAAGGCCATGGTCGAGGAATGGGGGATGCTCAAGGTCTCGGACGTCATCGCCAAGGAGATCTCCCACGTCAAGGCCGGCCCGTCGACCCCGCTCTTCGACGAGTTCACCACCGTCCGCACCCGCATCGGCAACACCGGGAGCAGCATCAAGATCCAGCGCTGCTCGGAGCTCGAACAGGTCGTGCGCACGCCCATGGGCGTGAATCCGAACCCCCTCCAGTGGGCACGCAAGGGCCAGACCCTCTACGTCCTGGAATCGCTGGACAGCCTTCAGGTCCTGCGCGCCGCCGACGAGGAGTTCAAGTGGGGCTTCGGCGTCAAGGGCTGTGAGCAGGCGCTCGCGCTCCAGGAGCGCCAGGCGCAGGACAAGGAGCTCCAGGCCCGGCTGCGCGCCGTGCGCGAGAGCGAGAGCATCATCGACAAGATCGCCCTGCTGATCGGCGAGGAAGCGCTCCGCGGCGAGCTTCCGCCGGGTCTCATGGAGAGCGAGCTCAACGAGCAGGGCTCCGAGCCGGACGCGCGTCGGGTCGCGGAGATGGCCTTCAACGCCCACGGCGAGTCGATCCTGCGCGTGCACACGCGTGATCTCTCGCTGGAGTTCCCGACCCGGGCGCCGAGTTCCTTCAGCGGGAACGACAAGGCGCTCAGGTTCGTCACCGACCTCGGCTTCCCCGACTCCTTCGCCGGCTCCCGCGTGCCGGCCCTCGAACCCCGGCTGGAGGTCGAGGGGCCGTCGGAGTTCCCCGCCCTGCACCCGTACCAGGAGCAGCTCGCCCAGGCCCTCCTCGGCCTGCTGACGAACCCGGTGCCGCAGCGCGGCATGCTCAGCCTGCCCACCGGCGGTGGCAAGACGCGCGTGACGGCGGAGGGCGTCATCCGCTGGATGCGCGACGGCGACGAGCTGCCCGGCCCCGTCCTGTGGATCGCGCAGACCGAGGAGCTGTGCGAGCAGGCGGTGCAGAGCTGGAGGTTCGTCTGGAACAAGGTCGGACCCGAGATGCCGCTCGTCATCAACCGGCTCTGGACGACCAACGAGGCCACGCCCGTCGACGGCAGGCCCCACCTCGTCGTCGCCACCGACGCCAAGCTCGAACACTGCCTGGGCACGGACGACTACGCCTGGCTGCGCGACACGGCGTCGCTGATCATCGTCGACGAGGCCCACACCGCGATGTCCCCCCGGTACACGGAACTGCTCGCGCACCTGGACCTGACCCACCACCGCACGAGCCGACACCTGGTGGGTCTCACCGCGACGCCCTACCGGAACAACGAGGAGCTCACCCGACTGCTCGTACAGCGCTTCGGCAACCGGCTCGACACCGGGGTCTTCGACGGCGATCTCGCCGACGCGATCCGGCAGTTGCAGGACATCGGAGTGCTGGCCCGGGTCAGGCACCGGGAGCTGCACGGTGGAGAGATCGTGCTGACGCCCGACGAGCTGAAGCGTTCCGAGCGGTTCGCCACCCTGCCCAAGGGTGCCGAACAGCGCCTCGCCGACGACCACGACCGCAACCAGCGCATCGTCGACGAGATCGCCGCGATGCCGGACGACTGGCCGGTCCTGGTGTTCGCCACGTCGGTGGCGCACGCCAAGTTCCTCGCCGCGAAGCTCGGCGACCGGGAGATCAAGGCCGCCGCGATCGACTCGGCCACACCCACGGCGGAGCGGCGCAAGCGGATCGACGACTTCCGCAAGGGTCGTATCCAGGTGCTCACGAACTACGGCGTGCTCACCCAGGGCTTCGACGCGCCGGCGACCCGCGTCGTGGTCGTCGCCCGGCCGACCTACAGCCCGAACGTCTACCAGCAGATGATCGGACGCGGCCTGCGCGGGCCGAAGAACGGCGGCAAGGAGACCTGCCTGATCCTCAACGTGCGCGACAACGTCACCAACTTCGGCGAGGACCTCGCCTTCACCGAGTTCGAGTACCTGTGGAGCGAGAACCGATGACTTCACCGGTACTGGCGCAGCACCGGCTCACCGCCGAGCAGCAGGCCGTCGTGGACCAGCCCTGGGACGCCCGCGTCCTGGTCACGGCCGGCGCCGGGGCGGGCAAGACCCACACCCTGGTGCGGCGTCTCGACGCCCTGGTGGAACGGGAGGAGCTGGAGGCCGGGGAGATCCTGGTGCTCAGCTTCTCCCGGGCGGCCGTGCGCGAACTGACCGAGCGGATCGAAGGGCACGCCTCGGCGGCGCAGCGCGTGCGGGCCCAGACCTTCGACGCCTGGGCGTCGTCGCTGCTGACGCGCGCCTACCCGGACACCGATTGGCGCGCGTACACGTTCGACGAGCGGATCGAGGCGGCCACGACCGCCATCGACCGCGGCGCCGTCGAGGTCGGCGAGCAGGGCGTGCCCGCGCACGTGGTGATCGACGAGGTCCAGGACCTGGTCGGGGTCCGCCGGGAGATGGTCGAGTCGTTGCTCGACCGGTTCCAGGAGAACAGCGGTTTCACCGTCGTCGGGGACTCCGCCCAGGCCGTGTACGGCTTCCAGGTCTCCGACCCGGACCGGCGCGCCGAGGAGACGGACCGCTTCCTGGACTGGGTGCGCGCCACCTTCGGCGACGACCTGGTCGAGCTGCGCCTGGGGGACAACTTCCGGGCGCGTACGGAAGCGGCCCGGGTCGCCCTCCCTTACGGCCCCCGATTGCAGCGGGTGTCCCGCGACCCGGCCGAGGCCGCGGGCGAGGCGGAGCGGATCCACGGCGATCTGCGCTCGCTCCTGCTGGGGGAGCCGAACTTCGGCAGCCTGGACGACGAGTACGTGCGCTCCGCGCTGCGCGACTTCCCGGGCACCACCGCCATCCTGTGCAGGGACAACGGCCAGGCCCTCACCCTCTCCGGGACGCTGGCGGACGCCGATGTCCCGCACACCCTGCAACGCTCCGCCCGCGAGCGCTCGGCACCCGCGTGGATCACGGGCCTGCTGGCGGGGACCGGTGCCTCGATGCTCGGGCGGGACCGGTTCCTGGAACTGGTGGCCGGTCTCCCGGTCCCGGAGGGGAGCACCCCCGAGGCGCTGTGGCGCTCGATCCGGAAGGTCGCCCGGGGCACGCGCGCCACGGTGGACGTCGCGGCGCTGCACCGGGCCGTCGCCGAGGGGCGCCTGCCCGACGAGCTCACGGCGGCGCAGCCGTCACCGCTGGTGGTGTCCACGGTGCACCGCGCGAAGGGGCTGGAGTTCGACCGGGTCCTGCTCGTCGAGCCGCGCGTGCTGAAGGAACCCCGACGGGTGGACAGGAAGCGGTACGACTACGACCCGGCGGCGGAGGCCCGCCTGCTCTACGTCGCCATGACCCGGGCCCGCGACGACCTGTACGTCCTGGACGCGCCCAACTCCTGGCTGGTGCGCAAGGACAAGCGCCTCGACCGCTGGTACGTCGGGGGACGCAGCACGTGGGCGCGCAACGGGATCGAGCTGCTCGCCCCGGACGTGTGCCACGAACAGCCCCCCGGCGTCGAAGACATCGCCCCGGACCCGGCGGCCCTGCTGGACCACCTCAACGTCGCGGTGGAGCGGGGGATGCCCGCGGAGCTGGAACTGCTGCACGGCATCCCCGTCGCGGCCGACCAGTCCCCGCCGTACGCGGTGGTGGTCGGCGGGCGCCCCGTCGCCGTCGTCTCGGAGCGGTTCCGCACGGATCTGCACCGCATGCTGGCCCGCACGGCGCACGGCGAGGTCGACCACTGGCCGCTTCGGATCTCGGGGCTGCGCGTGGACGGGGTGGAGAGCGTGGCCGGGAGCCCCGCGGCGACCGAGCGGGCCGGCCTCGGCCCCCACGGGGTGTGGCTGGCGCCCCGCCTGTGCGGACTGGGCCGCTTCCACTGGTACGAGGACGAAACCGCCGAGCTCGGCGGCACCGAGGGGGAAGACGATGAGTGAGTCGGTCCACCACGAGCACTACGAGGTGCGCGACGCGCTGGTGGAGTCCCTGCGCGACGACCTGATGGGTCCGATGGGCGGCGAGGACGAGATCCTCGTGGACGACGCCCCGATCACCATGTATCCCGTCGGCGTCCTGTTCCCGCGCCCGAGGCCCCGGGACGTCGCGGCCGAGCCGGCCGACCCGGGCGAGCTGGAATCCGTACGCGACGGGCAGGACACCGCTCCGGAGCCCTCCCGCCGCAGCGGCGAGGAAGACGGCAACGACCTGGGCGTCTCCCTGGCCAACGTGCGCATGCCCTCGTCGTTCGGGTTGACCTTCGCCGTGGATCCCTCGGTGTCCCGGCGGATCCGCTTCGAGGTCCGGGCCGCCGTCTACCTGCCCGAGGACGCCGACGGCAACCCGGTCGCCGCGAAGCGGACCGAGGCACGCAGCACCAGAGCCCAGCGGGAGCGTTGGCGTCGGGTCACGCTGCGCCCGGAACCGGTCTTCGTGGACGTCTCGGTTCCGGGCCCGCGCGAAGCGGTCACCCTGCACGACCCGGGGTTGGAACTGAGGGTGCTGGTCCGTCCCGCGTCCGGGCCGAACGGATCCGTCTCCGTGACGGCCACGGTCGTCAACAGCCTCCAGGTCGGCATGTTCGACCTCCGCGACGCGCACTGCTTCTACCAGCCGACACTGGAGGCGACCGCCGAGGACGCCGATCGCGCCGCCTTCGTCGTGCGCCCCGTGTCCCTCGGCGCGGTCGACGCGGAGCAGGCGCTCAGCCGGCTCCTGCACCGCCACGCCCCGAGCTTCGCCACCGGGCACGGCTGCGCGGCGCGTTGGGACTGGACGCCTCCCGCCGTCGGCACCGTCGACCCGCGTCCGCCGGCCGTCACGTCCGTGCGCACCGAATTCGTACCGTCCCACGAAGTGCTCCTGACGGATTCCAATCCGCACATCGACGACCGCGCCCTGACCATGTACGGGCTCGGCACGAACCCCGCCGAGGAGGTGGTCGGGGCGCTGCGCCGGCTGCTGTCCGACTACGAGCGGTGGATCGAGGACCAGGTCCGGCAGACGGAGCGGCTGGCGGGCACGGAGCACGAGTCCGTCGCCCGGGACCAGATCGTGCGCTGCCGCCGGGCCCTGGAGCGCATGCGCGCCGGTGTGGATCTGCTGGCGGACGGCGATCGGCCGGAGATCCTGAAGGCCTTCCGGCTGGCGAACGTCGCCATGGCCGACCAGCGTGCCCGCACGTCCTGGATCAAGGACGGCAGGCAGGGGAGGCCCGACGTGTCCGCGGGCAGGTGGCGACCGTTCCAGATCTCCTTCGTGCTGCTGTGCCTCGCCGGGATCGTCGACCCCGGCCACGAGGACCGCGAGGTGTCGGACCTGCTCTGGTTCCCCACGGGTGGCGGCAAGACGGAGGCCTACCTCGGACTGATCGCCTTCACCGCCTTCCACCGTCGCCTGCGCGACGGGGAGGCCGGGGCGGGGGTGACCGTGCTCATGCGCTACACGCTGCGGCTGCTGACCCTGCAGCAGTTCGAGCGTGCCGCGGCGCTGATCTGCGCCATGGAACGGCTGCGGGCGGCCGACCCGTCCGCCCTCGGCCGCGAGGAGATCTCGATCGGCATGTGGGTGGGACGGTCGGCGACGCCCAACACGCTGGCCGTCGCCGCCGAGCGGATCGCCGAGCTCCGCGCCAATCCGCTGAAGGGCATCCAGACGGAGAATCCGGTCCAGCTGCGGAGCTGCCCCTGGTGCGGCGAGGCCCTCTCCCCGGACGCGTACGCGGTCGACGAGGCCGCCGAACGCATGGACATCCGTTGTCCCGCGGCGTCCTGCGCGTTCGGCTCGGGCCTTCCCGTGCACCTGGTCGACGAGGCCGTCTACCGGGCGCGCCCCACCCTGGTCATCGCCACCGTCGACAAATTCGCGTCGATGCCGTGGCGGCCGGCGACGGCGGCCCTGTTCAACCGTGACCGGGAGGACGGCACGCGCCCGCCCGAGCTCATCGTCCAGGACGAACTCCACCTGATCTCGGGGCCCCTCGGCACACTGACGGGGCTCTACGAGACGGCGGTGGACGCGCTCGCGGAGCGCCCGAAGATCATTGCCTCGACCGCCACCATCCGTCGTGCCGATGAGCAGGGAACCCGGCTCTTCGCCCGTTCGGTCGCCCAGTTCCCGCCCGCCGGCATCGACGCGCGTGACTCCTGGTTCGCCGTGGAGACCCCGCGCGAACGCAAGGCCGCGCGCCGGTACGTCGGACTGCTGACGTCGAGCACCAGCCAGTCCACGCTGTTGATCCGGGTGTACGCGGCCCTGCTCCACCGGGCGATGACCTGCGAGGCCGCGCCCGAGGTGAAGGACGCCTACTGGACGCTGGTCGGGTACTTCAACAGCCTGCGCCTCCTGTCCTCCGCGGAACTCCAGGTCCTCGACGACGTCCAGGACCGACTCGAACACCTGGCGTCGCGCGACGGCACCAAGCCCAGGCCGGTCACCGGTCTCACGGAACTGAGCAGCCGCGCCAACGCGAGCGACATCTCCAGGCGCCTCAAGGAGGTCGAGCGGCACCTTCCGATGTCGGACGTCCTGGACGTCCTCCTCGCCACCAACATGATCTCGGTGGGCGTGGACGTGGACCGGCTCGGGCTGATGGCCGTGATGGGCCAGCCGCAGACGACCGCCGAGTACATCCAGGCGACGAGCCGCGTCGGCCGCCGGCACCCGGGCCTGGTCGCGGTCATGCTCAACTCCACGCGCTCGCGCGACCGTTCCCACTACGAGGACTTCCAGCACTTCCACTCCGCCCTGTACCGGGAGGTGGAGTCCACCAGCGTGACCCCCTTCTCGGTGCGCGCCCGGGACCGCGGTCTGCACGCGGTGATCGTGGCCCTGGCCAGGCTGATGCTCCCGGCCGCCCGTCCCAACGACGCCGCCGCCCGCGTCGAGGACTACGTCGACGACATCCGGCAGAAGGTCCGGCCCATCCTCCTCGACCGGGTGGCGAAGGTGGAGGAATCGGAGTCGAAGGCCACGGCCCGGGCCTTCGACGACTTCGTCGAGTGGTGGCGGGACGAGGCGGCCGTGCAACCCCGCCTCGTGTACGAATCCCCGCGTGCGAAGCGTGCCCCCGCCCTGCTGAGCGGCTACGACGACGAGACCGACGGCGCAGGTCTGCCGACCCTGTGGAGCCTGCGCGACGTGGACGCCTCGTCCACCTTCTTCGAGGAGCGCTGAACCATGAGCCCCGACAATCCCCGCCGGCGTCGCCGCGGGCTTCCCGCCGGCCCCGTCCGGACCGCCCGACGCCTGGGTGAGGTCCGGCGGGCCCAGCTCGTCACCACCTACGGCGTGGGCGCCATGATCGCGGTGGAGAACGAGTCCTTCCTCGTGCGGGGCGTCGACTCCTGGGACGTTTCCGAGGCCCCGCTCGTCACCGAACCGAGGCTGTCGCGCAAGCTCGGGGTCAAGGCGTTCCGGCTGCCGCCGGCACCCGATCCCGACCGGGCGACCGACGGCGTGCGAGCCGTACGGTTCCCGGTGATGTACTCGTGCCCCGAGTGCCGACTCCTGCAACCCTTCCGCAAGTTCAACCCGCCCACGGGCAAGGCCGAGTGCTCGACCTGTCAGGAGAGCCTCGTCCCGTCCCGCTTCGTGATGGCCTGTACCCACGGCCACCTGGAGGACTTCCCCTTCTGGAAATGGGTGCACCGGGGCACCCGCAGCACGGGAACGGGCGCGTGCGGGGGCGAACTCACCTTCCACGCCGACGGATCCACGGCCTCGCTGCGCGCCGTGCGGATCGCCTGCGGCTGCGGGGCCGAGGAGGTCTCCATGGAGGGGGCCTTCCGACGCCAGGCCCTCAAGGACCTCGGCATCCGCTGCGGCGGCCGTCGACCCTGGCTCAAGGACGCCCCGGCGGAAGCCTGCGACGAATCACCGAGGACGCTCCAACGAGGCTCCTCCTCGGTCTGGTTCCCCGTCATGCACTCGGCCCTGTCGATCCCGCCGTGGAGCGAGGGCGTCGACAGGATCACCGCACGCGTCTACGACAAGCTCAAGGACGAGGATCCCGCCTTCATCCGCCGGTACGTCCAGGTCGAGAACGTCCTCGCGCACCATCCCCAGTACACGCCGGACGAAGTCGTCGCGTGTGTGCAGCGCATGCGCGCGCAGGAGACGGAGCAGCGCGACGACGCGGACGTTCAGGAGGCGGGCGGTGAGGTCGACGCCCGGACCGACTTGTACCGGGGCGAGTACGACAGCCTGTGCAAGCCGCACCCCGAGCGTGAGGACGCCGGTGACCAGGAGTTCGTCTGCGAGCCCCCCGTCGCCCCGATCGACGCGTTGCGCACGTCCCACGGCGTGGAGCAGGTGATGCTGCTCAAGCGGCTGCGCGAAGTACGTGCGCTGCAGTCGTTCCGCCGGGTGGAGGAACCGAGCCCGGCCGACGGACCCAAACGCCGCGGGGCGATCTCCCTGGAGGAGCCCGACTGGCTGCCCGCGTTCGAGGTGAGCGGCGAAGGAGTGTTCCTGCGGCTGGACGAGGAGCGCCTGCGCGCCTGGGAGGAGGACGCCGGCGTCGAAGCCCGCGCCGAAAGGATCCGCCACAACCACGAGAGGCTGCTGCGGGAGCGCATCGGCCCCTCCGGCAAGCCCGTGCCGACGTCCCAGGCCGCGCCCCGCTTCGTGCTGCTGCACACCCTCGCGCACGTCCTGATCAACGAATGGAGTCTGGACGGCGGGTACCCGGCCGCCGCGCTCCGCGAGCGGCTGTACGCGGAGGAGGGCATGGCCGGCGTGCTCGTCTACACCGCCACCAGCGACTCCGCGGGGAGTCTCGGCGGCATCGTGGCCCAGGGGAACCCCGACCGCCTCGACGCCACCCTGCGCGCGGCCATGCAGCGGGCACGCTGGTGCTCCAACGACCCCCTGTGCATGGAGGCCGAGGCGAGCGGCGCGGACGGCCTCAACCTGGCGGCCTGTCACGCGTGCCTGCTGCTCCCGGAGACGAGCTGCGAGAACAACAACATCCTGCTCGACAGGGCCACCCTCATCGGCACGCCGGACCTGCGGGTACCGGGCTTCTTCGGAGGGTGACGATTTCCGGCCGGACGAGGTGAACTCCGGGTACGGTCATCGGATGATCGATTCCGGGGAGGGGACATGATCAAGGGGGACAACGCCTTCGTGCCGACCGTGCCGCTGCGGGTCGCCGTGCGTGGCGGACTGGACGCGCTGGCGCTGCTGGTGACGGAGCAGGGCAGGGCCAGGGGGGACGGGGACATCGTGTTCCACGGTGCGCCCGTCCATCCGTCGGGCGCGGTGCGGCTGCTCGGGGACGAGGCCGGCACGGCGTGGCTGGAGATCGCCCTGCCGGCGGTCGAGGAGGCGATAGGCCGGGTCGTCGTGGTCGGCTCGACGGAGCGCGGGGCGCTGCGGGACGTGTACGGGGCTTCGGTGGAGGCGTTCGCGCCGGACGGCACGTCGGTCGCGCGGTACGACGTGACCGATGCCGGCGGCGAGACGGCGATGGTGCTCGCGGAGCTGTACCGGCGGGCGGGGGGCTGGAAGTTCCGTGCGGTGGGCCAGGGGTACGTGAACGGCCTGGCCGGCCTGGTGACGGACCACGGCGTGGACGTCGCGGACGCGGAACAGCCCCCGCAGCCGGTCCACACTCCGCCGTCGTTCCAGGCCCCGCCTCCGGTCCCGGCGCAGGCTCCGGCCCCGTTGCAGCCCCCTGGTCCGGTCCCGGTGTACGCCCCGGTCGCGGCACATCCACAGGGCCCCGTCCCGTTCCAAGTCCCGGCTCCGGTCGCGGCCCAGGCCCCGGCTCCCGTGCCGATCCAGGCGCCGCCCCAGGCTCCGGTCGCGTACCAGGTCCCGGCCCCCGGCCAGGTTGCCGCGCAGCCCCAGGCTCCGGTCGCGTTCCAGGCGCCGCCTCCCGGCCAGGTCCCCGTTCCGCCCGTGACTCCCGTACCGGCCCCCGTGCCCGCGACGGCGGCTCCGGCGTGGGTGTTCGGGGCCGGCTTCGAGCCGTACGCGCAGAGCGGCCGGGACAACGACGTGATCACCGTGAACGGGCTGCCGCCCGGGCCGGTCATCGTCGAACTCTCCATCCGGGGCGACGGGTACACGGGCCTGTGGCCCCTCACCCGGTTCAACAAGGAGGGCGACAGCCTCGTCAACAGCACCGAGGAGAACTTCCGGGGCCGGGTGCTCACCCTGGTCCCCGGGAACGGGCGGCTGCGGCTCCAGCTGAAGGCGGAGGGCCGCTGGCAGCTGCGGGTGCTGCCGCTGGCCGCGGCGACCCTGCTGACGGAGGAGGAGTTGGAGGGCGGTGGCCCCGACGTGCTGCTGCACACCGGCGGCACGGCGGACCTCGCCCTGCATTACCGCGGCGACGACAACCTCATCGTCAACCTCTACGAAGTGGCCGAGCACGACGACCCCACCGAACTCCCGACGGACGACAACGCCGTCAACGAGATCGGCAAGCGGCGCGAGACCGTTCCCCTGCCCGAGGGCCCGGTCATCGTGCAGCTGGAGATGGCGGACGGACCGTGGCGGGCCCGGTTGAAGGGCGTACAGCCCCACAGCGGCCCCGCGCACGCCCCCGGCGTCGCGAAGGTGACCGACATCCGCGGCGGCCGGGGGCGGTCCTGGTGGGGTAGGTCCTGAGCGGCTGACGGCCCGACAACCCGGCGGTTTTGACCGGATATTCCGGATCTGACGGCACCCCTGTGACCTCCTGGCGGTCACAGGGGCCCGTCTTGGTGTCGGAGATGTCGCGGTTGGGTTCCGATCCGGTCTCCCGCGGGTGGTGATCCGCCGCCGATAGCACGCTTTGGGCTCGGAAGACACCTATCTGTTTCCTCGTGGTGGCTGGTTATGATCGGCACCCTCACATCCCGCCACAGTCGGAGCGGTTGATTCCGGTCCGGCTGTCCGGCTGCCCCTGCCGCCCCGTTCCCGAGGTCCGATGTCTGTCATAGAACCCGAAGGCGTACGCGGGCAGTCGACGGCCCGCCGACGCCGCAGGGTGCGCCTGCGCACCCTGCTCATCTGGCTGGCCGTGGTCCCCTCCGTGGCGATGGGCACCCAAGTGGCGGTGACCGCGGAACGCCTGCTCTCGCAGGCGGAGCACCTGCGGGCCGATGTCGCGGCCGCGGAGCAGGTCGGCGCCCCGCTGTACACGCTCATGGTCGACATGCAGGCCGAGCGGACGATGACCGCCTCCGTGTGGGCGGGCACCGCCGGGGCCGAGGAAGAGCTGCGGATCCGGCGGGAGGCCACCGACCGGGGCGCGGCCGAATTCCGCCGGGTGGCGTCCGGTACGAACGCCTCCTTCGAGGAGGTGGAGCAGAAGCTCGAAGGGCTGGCCGCCTTCCGTCTGCGCGCGGACGCCCGTACCGGCACCGCCGACAGCACGCTCTTGTACTACACCGGGGTGATCGATTCGGTCATCCAGGCGTACCAGCGCGAGTTCAGCCACGCGGACGACGCCGAGATCGTCAAGGAGAGCCGGCCCGTGGTGGCCATGCTCACCGCGACCGAGATGGTGGCGCGCGAGGACACGATCCTGTCCCTCGCGGGGCCGTCCCGGCAGTTGGACTCCGCCGGGTTCGAGCAGTTCGTCAGCGCCATGGGCGCCCACCGGCACCTGTACGACACCTGGGTCGTGCCCTATCTCCCCGAGGTCGACAAGCGGTTCTACGACCGGATCGTCGCCTCCTCGGACTGGCAGACGAAGATCCGCATCGAGAACGCGGTCCTCTCCAAGCACACGGACACCGGCTCCGGCATCAAACTGCCCGCGGAAACCGCCCTCTGGCGCTCCGCGCACGAGAACTTCTCCGTGCAGATGGCCTCGCTCAACGTCGACCGCGCGAGGAAGGTGCTCACGCGCGGCGAGGCCAAGGCCGCGGAACTGGACACCGAGGTCGCCTGGCTCATCGGGGGGAGCTCCGGCGGGCTGCTGATCGTCGTGGTCGTCGTCGTGTTCACCACGCGATCGGTCCTGCGCCGTCTGCGCGACCTGCACGACCGCACGGTGACCGTCGCCGAGGAAACCCTTCCCGAGGTCGTCGCCCGGCTCCAGCGCGGGCAGTCCGTCGACGCCGCCGTCCTGCCGACGGTGCGCGGGGACGGGGACGAGGTCGGCCGCATCAGCGACGCCTTCGCCCGCGCCGTCGCCGTGTCCGTCGACGGGCACCGGCAGCTCGCGGACGAGCGGCACGGGTTCGGCCTGTTCGCCACGGGCATCGCCTCGCGCACCGGGAACCTGGTCAGCCGCCAGCTGAGCCTCACCGAGGACCTCCAGGACACCTTCGGTCACGACGAGGCGCTGCTCGCCCAGTTGATGCGCTCCGACCAGCTGACGGTGGGCATGCGGCGGCAGATCGAGAACCTCCTCATCCTGGCGGGCGGCGAGGTCCCCGACCCGCACACCGAGCCCATGCGCATCGCCGACGTACTGCGCGAAGCCGCCGCGGAGGTCGAGGACTTCCGCCGCATCGAGCGGCAGGCCCTCGACGAGACCAGCGTGGAACCCGGCGCGATCAGCCAGATCAGCCACCTGCTCGCCGAGCTGCTCGACAACGCCACCCGGTTCTCCCCGCCGCGGTCCAAGGTGGTCATCCGCGCGGAACTCGTCGCGGACGGGCTGTCGGTCGAGATCGAGGACCGCGGGCCGCGGGTGACGCCCGAGCGGTACGAGGAGATGAACGGGCGCCTGCACGAGGCCCCGCCGTACTCCGTCCTGGCGCAGAACGCGCACCGGCTCGGCCTCTTCGTGGTCGGTCACCTCGCCGACCAGCTCCAGGCGAGCGTCACCCTGCGCCGCTCGGTGTACGGGGGGACCTCCGCCGTGGTGATCCTCCCCGCGGCACTGCTGGTGGCCACCGCCGCGGCGGAACCGCGGCGCGAGCCCGCGGCCAAGCCCGTACTCGTACCCGCCCCCGAGCCGGTACCCGAGCCCGAGCCCGAGCCCGCGTCCTCGACCCCCGAGCCGGCCGCCGTCGCCCCGGCGCCCCGCCCGTCCGTGGAACGCCGGCCCGAGCCCGTCGTTCGCACGGCCGCCGGGCTGCCGAGCCGTACGACGAAGGCGCATACGAAGGCGGACACCAAGGCGCCGGCACCGGTGACCGTGCCCGCTGCCCGGCCCGCCCTCCCCGAGCGCGTTCCGCAGACGCACATCGCACAGCAGCTGCGCGAGCCCCGCGCCGCGGAAACGACCGTCCGGCAGGACGCGGCGACACCCGAAGAGGTGGCCGACGCCTGGGCGGACTACGAACACGGGACACAGACAGTGGAAGAAGAGCTCCGACGGGATCGGCCATGACTACCTCACCGAACACTGCGACATCCAACGACGCGATCTACAGCGTCCTGGACAACAACCTGAACAGGATCGCCGGCATCCAGGGAGCGGTGCTCCTGTCCAACGACGGCATCAAGCTCAGCGCCTACATGCTCGACGAGCCCCAGGCCGAGCGCATGGCGGCCGCGGCCTCCGGCATCGCGGCCACGATGAAGGCGATATCCCGGGAGATCGACGGGGGCCGCGTCATCCGCCAACTCGTCGAGATGGACGACCGGTACCTCTGCATCGTCGGGTGCGGCGACGGCAGCACGCTCATCGTGGTGACCAACCGCAAGGCGCGCCTCGGCGAGCTCGGCGGCGAGGCCGTACGGACCGCCCAGGCGCTCGGCGAATGGCTGGGCACCCCCGAGCGCGGCCAGGTGTCGACCGCGTAATGCCGCAGGACGAGCCCCAGCCGGCGAGCCGCCGCCGGACGCGGCTGTACGCCCTCACCGACGGGCGTACGGCCGCCGCGCACACCGTCCTCACCATGGACACCACGATCACGTCGGCGGTGACCGAGGCCGCCCGGGCCGGGCTGCCCAGCGAGTGGCAGGAGATCCTCGCCATGTGCACGGCGCCGGGCGGCCTCGCGGTCGCCGAGGTGGCGGCGCGCATGCACATGCGTCTCACTCCCATGACGCTGCTCCTCGGCGAACTCGCCGACCGCGGGCTGATCCACCACCGGCCGCCACTGGCGGCGACCGAGACCACCGACGTCGACCTGCTCATGAGAATCAGGGACAGCCTTGCCCGGATATGACATGCCCGCCCCCCGGGAATCCGCCCCGGTCAAGATCCTCATCGCCGGTGGATTCGGAGTGGGCAAGACCACCTTGGTCGAGACGATCTCCGAGATCGAGCCGCTGCGCACGGAGGAACGGCTGACGGCCGCCGGCGTCGGCGTCGACGACCTCGACGGCATCGAGTCCAAGACGGTCACCACCGTCGCCATGGACTTCGGCCGGATCACCCTCACCGACGCCGGAGTCGTCCTCTACCTGTTCGGCACACCCGGCCAGGAACGCTTCTGGTTCATGTGGGACGACCTGCTGGCCGGGGCGCTCGGGGCGATCGTGCTGGTCGACACGCGACGCCTCGACCGCAGCTTCCCGGCCGTCGACTTCTTCGAGAGCCGCGGACTGCCCTTCGTGGTCGGCGCGAACTGCTTCCACGGCGAACAGCCCTACACCGCCGAGGAGATCGCGGCCGCCCTGCACCTGCGCGACCCGAACACCCCCGTCCTCATGCTGGACGCCCGCTCCCGTACGGACGTCCGCGCGGCCCTGCTCGCCCTCCTCGACGTGCTCATCGCGGGCGCGCAGGCGCCGGCGGCCGTCGGCGGCTGACCCCGGCCGCGTAGTCGGCGAGCGTCCGGCGCGGGATCCAGCCCCGAGCGCGGGCCCGCGTCAGGTCCAGGACCACCGGGTGGGCGAGCTGGTCCACCGCGTAGCGGCTGAGGGCCGGTTCGCCGCTCGCCACCGCCTCCGCGAGCCGGGCCGCCGTACGGGCCACCCGGAGCGGGACGTGTCGGATCCGCGCGTGGACGCCGTGCGCGCGCAGCACCTCCCGTACGGCCTCGTCGCGGGGGTACGGCTCGCCGTCGGCGATGTTGTACGCCCCGGACGGCCACGTGGCGGCCGCGAGGCAGGCGTCCGCCAGGTTCTCCACCGCCGTCAGGCTCAGCCGCACGTCCGGACCCGGAAGCAGCAGGGTGCCCGCCCGGACCCGGGAGAGCAGCCGGGGCAACAGCTGCGTGTCCCCGGGGCCGTAGACGGCCCGCGGGCGCAGTGCCACCGCGCCCGCCGCCAGGGCGAGGGCCTCACCGGCCGCCTTGGTGCGGCCGTAGGCGTTGAGGTGGCCGGCGCGCGGATGGTCCTCGGCGACCAGGGTCCGGTCCGGGCGCGGATCGTAGACGCTGGCGCTGCTCACCCACACCACGGGCCGCCCGGCCGCCGCCCGCAACAGCCGCTCCGTGCCGTCGACGTTGACCGCGCGCATCAGTGCCTCGGCCGGGGATCCGGGGGCGGGATCGCCGACCGCCGCCGCACAGTGCACGATCACGTCCGCGCCCGCGAGGTCCGGGGTGCTCCGGGAGGCGTCCCAGAACCGGTGTTCCCCCACCGGCCCCGGCCGGCGGCCCACGCACACCACCTCCGCGCCGCTCGCGGCGGCCGCCCGGGCGACGTGCCCGCCGCAGAAGCCGCTCGCTCCGGTGACCGCGATACGGATGCTCACGCGCCCGCCCTCACCTTCAGCGAACGCCACCCGGGCAGGGCGGCCCGCCGGTCCACCCGCGCCCGCGTCACCACGGGCCGGTACGGAGCCAGCTCCTCCAGTACGTCGGCCAGCTGGGCGCGCGCCAACCGGGCCCCGGGGCAGGCGTGCGGCCCGGCCCCGAACACCAGCTGCGCGGCATCGGGCGCGGCGGGGCGGCGGGCGTCCGGGTCGCGGCGGTGGGCCTCGGCGGCGTGCCGGGCCACCAGCAGCAGCCGGTCGCCGCCGCGCACCGGGCACCCGCCGACGGACCCGTCCGCCGCCGTCACCCTCGGCAGCAGCGGCGAGGCCGCGGTGACCCGCAGCAGCTCGCCGGCCAGCACGGGCCGGAGCCGCGCGTCGGCGGCGTCTTCCCACAGTCCCGCGTCGGCGCACCAGGCCACGGCCCGGGGCAGCGCGGCGACGGTGGTGTTCACGGCGGCCACGGCCAGCATCGCCCGCAATGCCTCGTCACCGGAGCCGGAGCCGGAGCGGGCGTCGGTGCCGGCGTCGGATCCCGCGGCGGCGCCCGTGGCGGGGCCCGGGCGCAGCAGGACGCGCAGCCGGTCCGCCGTCCGGACCGCGGCCGACTTCCCGCCGGGCCGGGGCGGGCCCGGCAGGTGGTCGCGTACGGACGCCGCCGCGGCCTCGGCGGCGGCCGTCGCCACGGCCCGGGGCTCGGCCCGCGAACCCAGCAGGGCGCACACCACCGTGCCCGAGAGCTCCCGCGCCAGCTCGACGAGGTCCACCTCGCCGCCCCGCGCCAGCGGTGCGAGGCGGTGCACGAGCAACGGCCGCCACACCGCGCGCAGTTCCTCCACCCCGGCCGCACCGAGCCCGACCGCGAGCCCGCGGCGCCCGTCCCGGTGGGCGCCGCCCTCCTGGTCGAACAGGACGCCACCGGCCTCGCCGGCCCCGCCGGTCAGGGCGGCCCGCGCGGCGCCGCCCGTCGTCCCGGCCGCCGTGCGGTCGAGCGGCAGCCGGGTCAGGGCCTCCCGGTAGGCGGCCGCGTCGTGCACGAGGACGGTCCGCCCGAACCGGCGCACGGGCCGCCCGCGCGTGGCGGCGAGCAGGGCGAAGAGGAGCGGGTGAGCGCGCAGGTAGACCCGGCGGTCCCGGCGCCGGGCCGCCGCCTGCGAGGGGCCGTGCGCGGTCATGCCGCCACCCCCAGACGCCGGGCCGCCAGTGCGGACGTCGCCGGCCGGTCCGGTTTGCGGGAGCGGCCCGACAGGGGGATCCGGGCGAAGAGGAGCGCGTCCGGGCGGGCGGAGCCCATCCGTCGTACCGGCTCCGCCAGCGCCGCGCGCAGGGTGGCCTCGGCCGCGCCGGGCCGGGGCTGGACCACGGCCACCAGCCGCTCGTCGCCGTCGCCCGCCGGGACCCCGACGAGCACGGCCAGCTCCACGCCGGGCACGTGCAGGGAGGGTTCGTACAGACCCGGGTAGATGTTCTCGGCCCCGCGCAGCACCATGTCCTTGCTCCGTCCTTCGAGAACGATCCGGCCAGCGCCGTCCCGCCGCGCCCGGTCGCCCGTACGCACCCACGCGTCGGGCTCCTCCCCGAGGTAACGGTGACGGGCCGCGGCCCCGGACAGCAGCAGTTGGCCGTCCGGATCCACCTCGGCCGTGACCCCGGGCAGCGGGGCGCCCACCAGGTCGCCGGGGCCCTCGAAGGCGGCCTTCTCCCGTGCCTCCACCGCCGCGGCCGGGAACAGCTCGGTGAGCGCGTACACCCCCCAGGCCTGTGCCGCGCCGGCCGAGCGCACCCGCTCCAGCAGCCCGGCGCCCGCCGGCGCGGAGCCCGTCCACACCCGGCCGCGGAAGCGGGCGCCGGCGGCCAGCGCGTCGCGCAACTGCGGCGGGGTCAGATAGGTGTGCTGGGGCCGCAGCCGGTGCAACTGCCGGGCCAGCACCCGGGGATCGCGGGCCGGGAGGGCGACGGGTGCGCCGTGCGTGAGCGACGGCACGAGGACGAAGAACGTGCCGCCCAGCACGGGCACCCCGGGGGTCGCCTCGAAGAGGGAGGAGACGGTGGCCATTCCGGCGGCCAGGCTCGACCGCGTGTGCACCACCGCCCGGGGCGCGGACGTGGTACCGGAGGTGAACACGATCACCGCGTCGCAGTCCCCGCCGGCGTCGCGGCGCACGGGCACCCCCGCCCGTGGCGCGCCCCGCTCCAGTGCCGCCGCGCACCCCGGCAGCCGGGGTCCCACCGTCGCGACCGGCCCCAGCGCGGCCAGCTCGGGCAGCGCCAGGCCTGCCCGCCGGGCCAGCGGCCGGGCCCAGCCCGCCACCGCCTGCGCGGCCGCGTCGGCGAGCACCAGCGCGGGCCGGGCCAGGGCGAGGCGGGCCCGCAGCACGTCGGGTCCCGCGCCGGGGTCGAGGACGGCCCCGCGCAGCCCGAGCCGCCACAGCGCCAGCAGGACGGCCAGAGCCCGGGGGCCGGGCCGCACGGCCACCCCGACGGTGTCCCCGGCGCGCAGTCCGCGGGAGTGCAGGGCGGCGGCGAACGCGTCCGACAGCTCGGCGAGTTCGCCGCGCGTGGCGCGGACCCGGGGAGCACCCGTACGAGTGGACGTGAGCACGGCGGGCGCCTCGGGGCGGGCGCGCAGCGCGTGGTCGAGTCGGTCGAGCATCAGCGGGGGTCCGTTCCGTGGCGGCCGCTGCCCTGGTCGAGGTACCAGCGGGCGGTGCCCGCGACCCCGTAGGCCCGCAGGCGGCGCGTCGAGTTCTCCACGACCATGGCCCGGCAGTGCGAGATCCGGTCGGTGTGGCGGCGTACGGCGTTGAGGAAGAGCCGGTCGGTGGGCGAGGGCCGCCGGGGCATGCCGCCGACCGCCAGGTACAGCTCGGATGTGATCGCCATGTTGTTCCCGGCGTGCATCCGGTACGGGGCCTTGTAGCCCTTGCGGCGGGCGTGCTCCGGCCGCAGCCGTCCGAAGAGCGCCGCCAGGCGCACGAGCACCCCGAACCCGGTCCGGCCGAGCGGCCCGTGCTCGTCGCGCCGGGCCGTGATCCGCCCGCACACCAGCCCCGGGGAGTCCGTGAGCGCGGCCCGCGCGGCGCCCGTCCAGCCAGGCCGGGGCAGACAGTCGGCGTCCGTACGGGCGAGCATCGTCGCGCCCCGGCCGATGGCGTGCCGGAATCCGGTGTCCACGGCGGAGCCGACGCCCTTCTCCGGTTCCTCGATCACCTCCACCGGGAACGGCGCGCCCGTCGCGAACTCCCGCGCGATGGCACCGGTGCCGTCCGTGGAGGCGTTGTCGACGACCAGCAGCGTGAAGGCGCGGTCCCGCTGGGCGGCCAGCGCCCGCAGGGTGTCCGCCAGCCGGGCCGCCTCGTCGTGCGCGGGCACCACCACCCACATGCGGCTCACGACTTCTCCCAGACCATCGTCATGATGCTGATGCCGCCGCCCAGTCCGACGAACAACACCCTTTCCCCCGGCGCCAGTTCCCCGAAGATCCGGTCCAGCTGGACGCCGATGCTCGCGCTCGCGACATTGCCGAGCTCGGGCACGGTCACCACCAGCTTCCCGGCCGGCACCCCCGTGATCTCCGCGAACCGCTCCAGGTACGGCACGGTCACCTGGTGCACCAGCACCTTGGCGAAGTCGTCCCAGCCCATGCCGTTGCGGTGCAGGGTCCGGTCGACGACGGCCGTGCCCACCTTCTCGAAGACGCCCCGCAGTTCGTGCCCGTCACCGCGGAAATAGGTGTACGAGTCCCCGCGCGGGTGCCGCGACCCGCCGCCGGGGATGCCCCCGACCTCCCAGTGCTCGGAGTGGGTCTCGGTGTCCACGTCGACGATCCCGCCCCGCTCCACCGCCTCCACGACCACCGCCGCGCCCGCGTCGCCGAAGGTGTAGCCGGCGAAGCACTCGCGGAACTCCGCGAGCGAGGCGGGGTCCCTGCGCACCGCACGGGACGGGGTCTCCCCGGTCACCACCAGGGCCCGCCGGGCCCGCCCCGCCAGAACCATCGACCGGGCCAGGTCGATCCCGCCCACGAAGCTGTTGCACGCGTTGGTGACGTCGAGGACGTGCGCCCGCGAGCCGAGTTCCGCCTGCACGATGTGCGCGGTGGCCGGCTCGACCAGGTCCCGGGAAGCCGAGGCGAAGAGCAGCAGGTCCACGTCGAGGGCGTCGAGCCCGGCGGAGGCCAGCGCCCGGCGGGCCGCGCCCACCGCGAGGGTGGAGGCGTACACCCCGTCCCCGGCGACCCGGCGGGAGAGGATCCCGGTGGCCTGCGTCAGCAGCCTCGGCGGGAGCGGCAGGCCGGAGCGCAGCGCCACCTCCCGCTGGAGGTCGTCGGAGGACACCGCGTCCTCGGGCAACAGGCAGGCCACGGCGGTTATCCCGGCACGCGACGGCGGATCGCACGGCTGAATGAACATGGCCCCACGATGACAACCCGCCTTCTTCGGGGCCTGAGTACGGATGCTCAGTCCGACCGGCGTTCCCACCCTGTCCGCCTGAGTACACAAGGTGAGGCGACGAGAACGACGGGGGAGGAGACAGCGCCGCCAGTACCCTGCACGGCGAGCTCGAACAGGCCGGCCGGGAACAGTGCGCCGCCGAACCGGGAGCGGTCCGACGGGCGCTGGAGACCATCACCATCACCCTCGGCCTCGGCCTCGGCGCCGGCAGCACCGGGCCGGCCCTGGCCCAGGAGATCAGCCGCCTGCTGGGCTGACCCCCCGGGCCGGGGCCGGCGCGGCCCGCCTCACTTCGACCGTACGACGGCCCGCGCCCCGCCGAAGTCCAGCTCCAGGCCCGAGCGCAGCGGCACGGTCTGCCCCGGGGCGATCTCCTGCGTGGTGCCGTCCGCCCGGGTGCCCGTCCACGAGCTCCCGGACCGGTTGGCGAGCCCGAACTTCCCGGGCCGCTGCGGATGTTCGGTCAGCTGCGCCACCAGCGTGCCGTCCCCGTAGTCGTGCCGCGCCGGCTCCGGCGCCAGGTGGTGCGCCTGCACCCGAGAGGTGCGGTGCAGCAGGATGTGGTGCTCGGTGCGCGGCGGGGGAGTGGTCAGCACCAGCCGGGGCGGCAGCACCAGTGTGGCGTTGCAGGCCCAGCAGTTGCCCGGGACCGCGGACAGCGGTTCGGTCATGTTCTGCTTGCCGCAGTGGGCGCAGTCCACCACCGCGTCGAGCACCGCCCGCAGGGTGTCCCGCCACTGCGATTCGCGCACCCGGGCCGCCGGATCGCGCAGTCCCGTCGTGAAGTTCTTGACGAACAGATCGCGCAGGGAGGGCGGTGCCACCCCCCACGTGGCCAGGACGGTCGGATGCTCCACCGGATCCGGCGCGTTCGAACGGTCCACGGGGTCGAAGACGAACAGCGGCTGCTTCCCGTACAGCTTCCGCTCGGCGGCCTCGTCCAGACAGCGGATGGCCAACTCCAGCCGGCCCTTGAGCGGGTGATGGTTCATCAGGAACATGAACAACAGCACCGACAGGGAGTGCAGGTCGCTCTGCGTGCCGGGGGAGACCCCCGGGTCACCGCGCACCAGTTCGGGCGCCATGAACTCCATCGTCCCCGAGATGCCGGTGCTGTCGCCCTCCACGACCGCGTTGTCGTTGTCGCAGACCAGCACCTCACCGGTGGCCGGGTCGAAGAAGATGTTGCCCCAGGAGATGTCCCGGTAGGCGATCCCGCGCGAGTGCAGCGCCTGGTACGCCTCGACGGTGTAGAGACAGGCCTTGAGCAGCGCCCTGGGGGTCGTCCTCAACTGGCGCCGGAACAGGGCCGGGAGGCCCTTGAACCGCTCCGGCCGGATGTCCATCAGGTACCCGAAACCGCCGCGCCCGTCGGACACGAAGTCCCGCGGCCACAGGAAGCGGTCGTCGTCGAAGTCCCGGTCCACCAGCTGGCGGACGATGTCCTCCTGCGCGGGGGTCGCGCACGTCGGGTAGTACCACTTCAGCGCCCGCTCCCCGGCGGGCGTCCGGACCCGGTACACCTCACCCTGACCGCCCGCGCCGAGCAGGCCGCACACCTCCACGCTCGTACCGCTGTCGGCCGTCAGCCGGGTGCTGATGTCGAGCATGCCGCTCATTCTTCGCTCCTGTACGGGTCTCGCAGGTCTTCCATGTCTACGGCGCCCTCGGCCACGGCCACGCCCTCGCCCTCGGCAACGTCCACCGGCTCCGCGGCGGGTCCCGGCTCCACCGGGCCCGGTGCGCCCACCACGTCCATCCGCTCCGCCGGTTCGTCCCCGGAGTGCCAGGCCGCCACCAGCGTGGTGTCGTCCCCCGAGTGCTGCGACGCCTTGGTCAGCCACTCCGGCAGCGAGGCCCGGACGGACTCGCCGCCCTCCGCCGACAGCCGCTCGTCCAGCCCGGCCACGAACTGCCGGAACCCCTTGTCGGAGGCGAAGCTCTTGGACAGCCCGTCCGTGGACAGCACCACCAGCCGGGGCGCCCTCGACGGCGCCGTCACCGGCGCCCAGTGGGTCCGCACCCGCAGCCACGCCTTCGGGGTGCACAGCGATTCCGTCTCGTCGCCCAGATCGGCCTCCGAGGGCGCGAGCGGCACGCTCACCCGTCCGCCCTCGCCCACCACCGTCAGCTCGCCGTCGCCGAGCTGCCAGGCCGCGAACACCCGGGGAGTCAGCACGGCGCCCACCAGCGTGCTCCCGTACAGCAGCAGCTTCTCCTCCTCGGGCACCGCCGGCTCCCCGGGCGGGCTGTGGCGCTCCCAGTTCCCCAGCACCTTCTCCCGCCAGGCACTGACGAGTTGGCGCGGGAAGGAGTACTCGGCGTAGCGCATCAGCCAGGCCAGGCTCGGCGGCCGCCCCTCGTCCCGGGGCTGGGCGAGCGAGGCGAACTGCCGGGCCTCCTGGACGAAGAGGTCCACGGCGTACCGGGACCCCACGTGGCTGCGGGCGTGCACCGCCGAGCCGTGCCCGTCGGCCACCGCCATGATCAGCGGCGCCCTGTCCGTGCCGAGGCCCTCCCCGTGGTAGTTGTCCTGGTTGCGCGTCTTGTTCACGCCCTGGATGCTTCCGTGCAGCCGTTCCCAGAGCGGCCGTGCTGATCCGTCGGTCGGCAAGGGTCCGCTCACCACACGTCGTCATCGTCGTCGGCGAGCGCGGGCGGGGCGTACGGAGGCTGCTTCACGATGGTGTCCGCGGAGCCCGCCATCGGTTGGGAAGCCGCCTTCACCGCGGCCGTCGAGGCCCAACGGATCGCCGCCGCCAGCTGCTTGGGGCTGTTCGCGTCGAGCGGCTGGAGCTCGGGGTTCCCGAGGAACTCCTGGAGTACCGTACGGTCCGCGTCCGCGCCGATCGCGATGGCCACCCGCACCGCCTTGCGGCCCCACGGGGTCGCGTCCACCGCCCGCAGCCCGGCCTTCCAGTCGTCCGTCGGCACCCCGTCGGAGACCAGCGCCAGCACCGGCTTCAGGGCCCGCTGCGGCATCGGCGGAGTGTCCAGCTCGCGCGAGACGAGGTGGAGCGCGTCACCCAGATTGGTCATGCCGTCCACCTGCACGTCCTGCCAGGTGAACTGCTCCACCGGCACCGGGTCCTGGTGGTGCCAGCGGGCCGTCGTGGAGAACGTCATCGTGCGCAGCAGCAGTTGGGCCGCCGGATTGTCCTGCGCGACCGAGCGCATGGCCGGAACGGCCTCTCTGATCGCGTAGTTGAGCTGACCGATCTTCTCGCCCTGCATCGAATACGAGCAGTCGAGCAGCCAGATGAAATGGACGGGCCTGTTCGCCATCGGCCCGCCGGGGATGTCACTCACCGCATGTCTCCTTCAACTCCCGGTCCATTGCGGCACGAACCGCACCAGTGCCACCACCGAGGCGGCGGCCGTCACCACGACCGCCACCACGAACAGGGCCAGCATCCACCGCCGGCCCCTCGCGATCTGCGGTGTAATCATGGGGTCTTGCTCCCTTCCGACGAGATCCGGTTCGCTGCCGGCGCGGCGCCGGGCAGCCCGCCCGCCGTCAACCGCCCGACGCGCAGCCCGCTCCGCGCCAGCAGCCACAGCACGGGCTCCGCGGCCCGCAGCCGCTCGGAGTCGAGCGCTCCCGCCCCGGTCGCCGCGCGGGCGCTCACCGCCCAGTAGCGGGCCGCCGCGAAATCGTGGCGGAAGCTGCGCACCAGGTCGCCCAGGCCGATGTCGTCCAGCCAGGCGTCGACGGGTTCCGCGGGCCGCGGCAGCGAGGTCAGCCGGTCGAGGGTGTCCCGCTTGGTCACCACCGCGGCCACCGCCAGGCGCCCCCGGCGCCCGCTGAGCCCCTGCAGCTCACCGGCCAGCGCCGCGTACGTGTCCACGGGCCCGAGGTCGGCCGGCCGGGCGGCCGCCGCAAGCTCGGGGTCGCCCGCGCGGAGCCCGCGGCGCACGACGGGCGAGGCGAGCACGTCCGCGACGAACAGGACCCCGTCGGCGTGCGCGAGGTAGCCCTGGAGCCGGGTGTTGTCCGCGTCGCGCAGGGACTCGCCCATCGGGTCGTACAGGTAGAGCAGCCTGCGCCGCAGACCCCGCCCCACCAGCAGCATCAGGGCGCGGGGCTGGCCGCCCTGGGTCTTCAGCGTCCACCCCGAATCCTTCAGCTGCATGCCCAGCGCGTTGGCCTCGCGCAGGTCGTCCGGGGAGGCGAACTCGACCTTCAGCGAGGACTGGTGCGACCAGGACCGCAGACCCTCCAGCACGGCCGCCATCAGCATGGTCTTCCCCGCGGAGGTGCCGCCGATCAGCGGCAGGTGCACCACCCGGGTGGTGTCGACCGCCGGGGGCAGCGGGCGGTCGCAGTGCGGGCAGTGCGCCCGCAGCCGCCGCCGCCCCGCCGGCGCGGTGGTCGGCAGCGCCCGCCCGCAGCGGCACTCGTGCCGCCAGGTGCCGAAGCCGCCGGGCCGCAGCTCGCGGTGGGCCGCCCCGCAGCCCGGGCACAGGTGCACGGCCAGCGCGAACGGGCGGTAGCAGCTCGGGTAGGGGCACTTCATGCGTACGCCCCGGGTCAGCTTCCACAGCCGCTCGGCGCCCCGCCCGGCGGCGACGGCGGCGAGGGCCGCGAGGGCGACCAGGACGACCTGCACGGCGAAGACCACGGCGATGCAGAACAGCAGGGCCGAGGCGAGCACCGCGGACAGCACGGCGGCCAGCGCCGTACCGGGGGCGAGCAGCCGGTGCACCAGCCGGCCCAGGGAATTGCCGGACCGCAGGCCGGTCCGGCCGCTGCGGCCCTGCAACTGCCGGTCCCGCACCACCCTGCCGAACCAGTGCCGGGCCAGCAGGTACCAGACCGTGCGGGAGGCGAACAGCCCGGCGTACCAGGAGTCCTGCCACATCTGGGAGGCCCAGTACGCCCGCCGGGCCGGCTCGCCCCCGAGGTACGGGACGACCCGCTGATCGGCGTCCCCGGGCGTCCGCGGCCCGAACGCCCGCCAGGCGGCCACCAGGGCCAGCCCGAGGAACCGCCACAGCCCGTACGCGAGGCACAGGCCGACGGCGACGATCCCGGTGCCGTACAGCAGGCCCCGCAGGACGAGTTCGAGCGTGGGTGAATCGGTGTTCACCACTCCCCACCCCGATTCCCGCCCGCGTCGTCCGGAGCGTCCGAGGCACCCGTACGGGAGGTCCCGCCCGCCCCCGGTCGGGAAGGGGCGGACCGGCGTTTGAAGCGGTCCCGCAGCCGGCCCATCGCCGTCGGACGCTGCCAGGTGCGGAAGTCCTCCGCCCAGCGGCCGCCCAGCCGGGCCAGCGCGTCCTCCACCGAGGACAGCTCCGCCGGTGCCAGCCCCCGTACGACGGGCCGCAGCACCCCTTCGAGCAGGTCGGTGCGGGACTCCTGCCAGACCGGGCCCGCCTGCGGTTGCGAGGACCATGTCGTGAAACAGTCCGCGGCGAACGCGGGCACCAGCCGCAGCCGGGCCGTGACCTCCTCCTCCCGCGCGGCCAGCCGGTACGCGGCCAGCAACTCCACGTCGTCGCTCTCGATCAGGGCCCGCAGCTCGTTCTCCGGCCGGTCCTCGGTCGACAGCAGCCGCGCCGACACCGCCGCGTAAGCCTGCGCCCGCGCCCCCGGCCCCGGGTCCGCCGACCCCAGGTCCAGGGCGCGCCGCACCCAGCCCGGGCCGGCCGTACCCGCCCGCAGGTCCCGCGCCAGCTCCAGCATCAGCAGCGAGGGCCGCAGCGAGGCGGGGATCTCCTCCAGGAAGCGGCTCAGGACCTCCGGCGCCAGCTCGGCCGCCGCCACGTCCCCGGCCGGGGCCCCGGCCGCCGCCCGCACCAGCAACTCCCAGGTTCCGGCCTCCCGGTGGACCTGGGCACCCGTGGCCCCGAGCACCATCGCGGCCTCACCCGCCGCCGGCGGCTCCCCTTCCCACACCAGCCGCATCGCGGTCCGCAGCACCAGCGGCTCCGCGTACAGCGAGACCCCGGACTCGGCGAGCAGCGCGTGCAGCGCCCCGACCCGGTCCGCGGCGGCCGCGACCACCCCCGCCGCCGAAGCGCACATCCGCAGGTGCGGGCGCGCGTCGGCGGCCGTCAGCCGCAGCCCGGTACGGGCGAACAGGTCGCGAGCCGCCGCCGTCTGGCCTGCGGCGAGGGAGTCCAACTGGTCGAGTACGAGGGCCCGCAGCGCCGGCAGCTCCGCGAACGCGGCCCGCACCCCCTCGCCGTACACCGCCTCGGGATCGGCGAGCAGCGCGAGCGCCAACTGCCGGGCCGCGCCCGGCACCAGGTCGGCCGTGTCGGTCCCCAGCACC
Source organism: Streptomyces sp. NPDC002467 (assembly GCF_042889825.1). NCBI lineage: Bacteria > Bacillati > Actinomycetota > Actinomycetes > Kitasatosporales > Streptomycetaceae > Streptomyces > Streptomyces sp. NPDC002467. Next base: position 164,024 of record NZ_JBIARJ010000019.1, read on the forward strand.
GAGGCGATCCGCAACAGCCCGGCCCGGTCGGCCGGTGCGGTCTCCGCGGCCGCGAGCGCGGCCCGCAGCTCCGGCTCCAGCGCGGCGGCGAGCCGGGCCCGCGCGGGCCCGCCCAACGCCCCGGCGGACGGCAGCGCCGCGGGCACGGCCGCGCCGCGCACCGCCTCGGCGAGGGCCCGCTCCGCCAGCGGCTCGCACACGGCGGGCGGGGCCCAGCCGTCCAGGGCGACCAGCAGCCGCCCGCACGCCTCGGCCTCGGCCGGATCCCGGTCCCCGCCGGCGGGGACCGCGCCCAGCGCCAGGGCCAGCGCGTGTAGCCGGGCCCCTTCCAGGGCGTCCCGGTGACCGGCGGCCCAGTCCGCGGCGGCGGCCCGGGCCGGGGAGGCCAACGGGATGTCCGCGGCGAGGGCGAGCGCGGCCAGGGGGCCCGCGTCGTACGGATCGGCGCCGAGCAGGCGGACCGCCGCGAACAGCTTCTGGCGCCCCGCCTGCCAGATCCGGGCCGAGGTGTCCGCCCACACGTTCGGGGCCCCGGAGGCGGGGGCCGTCGCACGAGCGACGTCGTACACCCGGTAGCGGTGTTCCTGCCCGGCGAGGCCCGGGCCGTCCTCGGGGACCACGCCGATGATCTGATGCCGGGCCAGCTGCGGGCGCCGGGTGTAGGTGCTGAAGGTGAGCCACTGGCCCCGCTCGTGCGGCACCACGCTGCACGCCAGCATGATCCAGCGGGCCACCGCCTCGCTGTCCGCCTCCACCAGCACGATCTGCGGGGCCGCCGGGTCCTCGCCGAGCCGGCGCACATCGGCGAAGAACCCCGCGAGCCACGGCCCCCGTTCGGTGACGAAGCCGGCCATCGCCGCCTCGTCGTGCGGCCCGGGAACGGGCACGGCCTCCAGCGCGGGCGCGCCGCCCGCCGGCGTTTCCGCGGCCCACTGCTTCGAGCCCCAAGAGGTGATCGGCAGCTCGCCGACGGCCGGACCGGAGCCCGCCTGCTGCGGCAGGTGCACCGCGTGCGCGTGGAAGTTGCCCCAACGGCCGCTGTAGTCGGCGCCCGTGTACACCGAGCGGGCCAGCAGCCGGCTCCCGTCCGCCAGCACGCTCAGGCTCAATGCCTGCGGAAAGGTGGCAAGTTCATCCGGACCCGGCCGGGACGGCGCATCCCTGGGCGGCTCGTAACCGATCAGCTGCTCCGCCTCCCGCAGCAGCGCGGCCGGCACCCCGGGGGTCATGGCCGTGAATCGGAACCCGGAGCCGTCGGGGCCGGGCGGCGCCGAGGTGTAGTGCAGTTGCGCGAGGTTCACGCCTCTCCCTCCGCACCGCCACGACCGCCACCGGTGCGCGCGGCGGCGGAAGCCTGCGGCAGCAGACCCCCGAGCCCCAGCAGCCACAGCAGCGGATCCTCCACGCGCAGCGGCTGCGGACCGGACTTCGGGGCGTCGGCCGGCGCGTGCGCGGGCGGCGGCGAGCCGAGCGCCGACAGGCCGAACAGCGACAGCTGCGCGAAGTCCCGCTCCAACTGCCGCAGCAGGGCGCCCGAGTCCCAGCCGTCGAGCAGCGAGCGCATCTCCTCGTGCACCGCGAGCCGGTCGTCCTCGTCCACCGCGCCGGCCCGGTGCTCGGCGTTGCGCAACAGCGGGGAGTGCGGATCCACCAGCGGCGCGAGGGAGTCCGTCTTGGTCACGGCCACGGCCACCGGGGTGGTGACCCGGCCCCGGGAGGAGCCCCGGCCGCGGGCCCGCAGCTGCGCCGCGAGGTCTCCGGCGATCTGCTGCGGCGGGGTCTCCACGACGGGCAGCGACAGCTCGGAGTCGACCGGCAGCCGGTCGCGCACCGCCCGCATCTGCAGGGGGTCCACCAGCATGATGATCCCGTCGGCGGCGGCCAGGTAGGTCGTGTACCGGTCCATGGCCTCGGCGCTGCCCAGGTCCTCGCCCGCCGCGTCGAAGAACACCAGCGCGGTGTGCCGGCTGCCGTCCCCGCGCAGCCGGCGGCGCAGCGGCAGGCTCAGCCGGTACAGCAGCGGGTCGTTGAAGCCGAGCGCGGCCGGTCGGGTGGCGCCCGGGAGCCGCAGCCGGTCGTAGAGGTCCTCGGCCATCTCCCGGTCACGGCGCTGGGTCTCGCCGCCCATCGGGGTGAGCGAGGCGCCGTAGGCCCGGCCCACCCTGCCGCGCAGTTCGTTGACCAGGACCGAGACGTACGTGCTCTTGCCCGAGCCCTTGGGGCCGAGCAGGGCGATGATCCGGGTGTCCTGGTCGCAGTAGTCGCTCGGGAAGTCGCTGTGGCACCGCCGGCACACCCGCACCGGCGTGGACACCCCGCAGTCGGGGCAGTCCGCGCGGGACCCCCCGCCGCCGAGCGGCAGCTGCCGCGGGATCCGCCCGCCGAACCCGCGCGGGGCGGCGAACACGGGCCCGCGCATCCGCAGCGCGGGCGCCACGCCCGGTCCGATGAACTCGGCCCACGCGGTGTCGAGTTCGGCGGTGCAGGGCGTGCCGCCGCGCACCCCGGTGGGGGACATCTGGCAGCGGTAGGGGAGCTTGGCGGCCGGTGACCGGTCGAAGCAGTAGGGGCAGACGACGGAGGTCAAGTCAGCGCACCACCAGGGAGTGGATCGGGGGCTCTTCGAGCCGGACGGAGGCGGCACGGCCGCCGAGGAGGAAGCCGCGGACGGCGTAGGGACGTCCGGGTGCGACGGCGGGGTCGATCTCGCGCTCCATCGTCCCGGCTGCGGCGAGTTCGTCGCCGGTCAGCCGGTACAGGGTCGTACCGCCGGTGGGGCCGGGCGGGCGCTGCGGGTTGCGGCCGCCGTCGCCACGAGCGACCAGTACGAAGTCGGGGAGGTCCGCGGAGCCGCCGGGCGCCCGCACGGTGACCCGCAGGACGGCGGGCCCCCGGCGCAGGCCCCGCCGGACGCCCGGCAGGAGTGCGTAGGCGATGGCCACGTCGGCGGGCAGCTCGGCCCGCGCGTCGTCGGATCCGGCGGCCAGTACGGACCGCGCGCCGCGCGGCGCCGCGTACGCGACGACGCGCAGGGCGGAGGGCGCGACCGGCAGCCGGAGCCCCTCGCGCAGGAACACGCTGCGGGCCACGGCGTGCTCGGTGACCCGGCCGTCCTGGGTGACGGCGGCGGTGACCGTGCCGGTGCCGCCAGGCCAGTCGAAGGTGAGCCGCACCTCCTCGGGGGAGGTCCGCCGCGCCGCGAGCCCGGTCACCGGCAGCGGCGCCTCGACCGGAACCCCGGGCCCGACCACGACCCGTTCCCCGAGCACGGCGACGGCCGTCACGGTCACGAGCGCGCCGGCGGGCGGCAGCCCGGTCCACGCCCGTTCGCCGCTGATCCGTCCCGCCTCGGCCGGGGTGATCCAGTCCGGCTCGGGCGGAAGGTCGGCGACCCTCAGTTCGGTGCCGACGGCGGGCGGGTCGGCGGGCCATACCGGCAGACGGATCGCGGCGCCCTCCGCGCCGGTCGCGTGGAAGTCCAGTCCGCCGCCCTCCCTGGGCGTCGCCGTCACGGCGCGTACGGGAGGGGGCCACGGGTGGACGGTCGCCGGAGTCGTCACCGGAGCGGACAGGACGGCGTGGTCGGGGCGGCCGTCCGGCGCGGTGTAGCGGGCCCGGACGGTCAGTTCGTAGGCGCCGGGCTCCAGGCAGTCGAAGCGCAGGCTCTGCACGGTCGCGTCCGACACGCGGCGGCTCGTGGGCCCGGTCAGGGTCACCACGGATCCGGTCGTGCCCGCCGGGGCGGTCCAGGAGACCTCGATCCGGCCGTTGCCGTCGGCGACGCGCAGCCCGGTCACCGCCGGGGCGACGGTCACCGGGGCCCCGATCAGCGGCGGGCCGTCCACCGCGCCGTCGGCCCCGAGGGGCAGGGCGACGTGGCGTACGCGCACCCCGATCCCGGTGTCCCGGTCCAGCAGGACGCCGTGGTGGGGCCGCCCCGCCACCTCGGCGAGGGGCGAGCCCGCAGGCTCCCCCTGGGTGAGCCGCACCACGCGCCAGGCCCGGCCCGTGAACAGGCCGGGGGGCCAGCGCACTTCGACGCCGCCGGGGACGAGTACGGATTCCAGCGGGCCCGGATCGCCCGGCTCCGCCCGGTGGGTGCGCACCAGCCCGCGCACCGCGCGCGGGCAGTCACCCGCGAGCCGGGCCGCCTCCTCGTACCGCACGGACGCCCGGTCGGCATCGCCCAGCTCCTCGTGGCGCCGAGCCGTGCCGATCGCGGCGTCGGCGGCCCCGGCCCGGTCGGCCAGCTCGGCGAGCCGGGCCTCCAGGGTCCCGTCCCCGCCGCCCGGGGGCAGCAGGGCCGCCTTCCGGCCGCCGGCGCGCACCCGCCGGCTGCGCCAGTCGTCCTCCAGGCCCTCGGCGGCGGCCCGCTGGCCCGCGTCCAGCCGGGGCCGCGCGGCGGCGGCGTGGACCAGCGCGGCGGTCTCCGCCGGGTCGACGCCCAGACCGGCCGCGGTGGCGGGCAGATGGCCGGCGGGGTGGTCGTGGAGCAGCTGGGCGACCTGGTAGAGCAGGATCCGCCGCAGCGCCGCCGGGTCCTCCTCCTGGATCCCCGCCAGCCGGTCCAGCAGCCACGCCGCCTCGGGCCGGTGCGCGCGCATCCCCCGCAGCACCCGGGCGTTCACGTGCGCCCGCCGGCCGGGCCGCTCGACGCGGAAGACCCCGTCGAGCACGCGTAAGCGGGCGCCGCCGGACATCAGGAGTTCGCCCAAGTGGCTTAAGCCGAGGGTCTGTTGCGCGGAGACGAGTTCCCCGTACCCTCCCACGAGCGGCGAGAGCGGCAGACCGGAGAGCGCGCGGGACAGCCCGAGGGCATGCCCGAAGTCGTTCCCGGCCATCCGTTTCCAAGCCCCCCGTGCACGTGTGTGGGAGGTCATTCCAGCAGATACGAGGGCCGTTCGGGAGAGCTTTCGTTCTCCAGGTGTACGGCGCACCGTCACGAAGTGATCTCCGTCCGGTACCCCGGGGGCGCTGTTCTTGGGGCGCCCCCAGACACCCCCCTCACCCCCAGAGGACGTCACTCCATGACCGAATTCAATCGGCGCAGGTTCCTGCAGATCGCCGGTGGCACCGCCGCCGTCGCGATGCTCAACGAGAGCATCGCCCGCGCGGCCGCCATCTCGGCGCAGGGCACCACGGGTACGATCCAGGACATCGAGCACATCGTCGTCCTCATGCAGGAGAACCGGTCCTTCGACCAGTACTTCGGGACCATGAAGGGCGTTCGCGGCTTCGGCGACCCCCGTCCCGTCCTCCAGGACAACGGCAAGTCCGTCTTCTTCCAGTCCAACGGGACGAAGGACATCCTCCCGTTCAACCCGCAGGTGAACGACCTCGGCATGCAGTTCGTCGAGGGCCTCAACCACGACTGGGCGGGCGGCCACGCCGCGTACAACAACGGCAAGTATGACAAGTGGGTCCCGGCCAAGACGGCCACGACCATGTCGTACATGACCCGGGACAACATCCCGTTCCACTACGCCCTCGCCGACGCGTTCACCGTCTGCGACGCCTACCACTGCTCCTTCATCGGCGCCACGGACCCCAACCGCTACTACATGTGGTCGGGTTACACGGGCAATGACGGCGTGGGCGGCGGCCCGGTCCTCGGCAACCAGGAGGCCGGCTACGGCTGGAAGACCTACCCGGAGCGCCTGGAGGCGGCCGGAGTGTCCTGGAAGGTCTACCAGGACATCGGCGACGGGCTGAACGCGGCCGGTTCCTGGGGCTGGATCAGCGACGCCTTCCGCGGCAACTACGGCGACAACTCGCTGCTGTACTTCAACAACTACCGCAACGCCCAGCCGGGCAGCGCCCTGTACGAGAAGGCCCGCACGGGCACCAACGTCAAGGCGGGCGACGGCTACTTCGACCGCCTGCGCGCGGACGTCACGGCCGGCACCCTCCCGCAGGTCTCCTGGATCGCCGCCCCGGAGGCCTTCAGCGAGCACCCGAACTGGCCCGTCAACTTCGGCGCCTGGTACATCTCCCAGGTCCTGGACGCGCTCACCTCGAACCCGGCGGTCTGGGCGAAGACGGCGCTGTTCATCACCTACGACGAGAACGACGGCTTCTTCGACCACGTCGTCCCGCCGTACCCGCCGGCCTCCTCGGCGTGGGGCCTGTCCACGGCGAGCGTCACCGGCGACCTCTACAACGGGGGCGGCGGCTACGCGGCCGGCCCGTACGGCCTCGGCCCGCGCGTCCCGATGATCGTGGTCTCCCCGTGGAGCAAGGGCGGTTACGTCTGCTCCGAGACCTTCGACCACACCTCGGTGATCCGCTTCATGGAGAAGCGTTTCGGCGTGCAGGAGCCCAACATCTCGCCGTGGCGCCGCGCCGTCTGCGGTGACCTGACCTCGGCCTTCGACTTCAGCAAGGCGGACGCGACCCCCGCGTCGCTCCCGTCGACGGACGCCTACCTCCCGCCGGACCACAACGCGCACCCGTCCTACCACCCGGTCCCGCCGGCCACGGGCACGCTGCCGAAGCAGGAGGCCGGGTCCAAGCCGACCCGCGCGCTGGGCTACAGCCCGTACGTGGACGGCCGCGCCACCACCTCCACCGGCAAGTTCACCCTGACCTTCGCCTCCGGTCCGACCCTCGGCGCCCACTTCCACAGCACCTCGGGCAACCGCACGGACGGCCCCTGGCCCTACACCGTCGAGGCGGGCAAGACCCTCTCCGACACCTGGTCCACGAGCAGCTCCACCGGCAACCAGATCAACCTCACCGTCTGGGGCCCGAACGGCTTCCTGCGCACCTGGAAGGGCCCGGCGAAGAAAGCCGGCCCCGAGGTCACGGCCCGCCACGACGACGCCACCGGGAACCTGAGGCTGACCCTGACCAACTCCGGTTCGGCGGCGGTCAACCTCAAGGTGACCAACTCCTACAACGGAGCGACCCAGACCCTGCGGGTCGCGGCGGGCGGCACGGCCGCGTACACGGCGGACCTGGGCGCGACGGGCCGCTGGTACGACGTCACGGTCGTCTCCGACGCGGACGCCACCTTCCTGCGCCGCTTCGCGGGCCACGTGGAGACGGGCGCCCCGGGCGTCTCCGACCCGGCGCTCAAGACCGTCTGACCCGGTCCTCCGCCGCCCGCAGCAGCCGCCGCTCCAGGACCGGCAGGTCCTTGGGTCGGTGGCTGCGCGCGTGCCGGAGCAGCAGGTCGCGGGCGGTGTCCGGGACCCGGCGGCGCTTGGGGTGGCGGGTGGTGAACTCCTCGCTCGCGAAGAACCGCACGGCACCCTCCAGGCCCACCCGGTCCGTCTCCCGCACCGCCCAGGCCAGCTCGTCGGTCGCCACCCCGGCCAGCAGCCGCTCCGGGCCCCGTTCGGCGAGCAGCCACGCCGCGTCGCGGGGCTCCGCCCGTACGGCACCCAGCCAGCCGAACACCACGGCCGACGGCACCCCGCGCGGCGGCACCGGGTCCTCCCAGCCCCCGGCCAGCGCGCCGGCGTACTCCCGCAGCCCCGCGGGCGCGGCCGCCACCCACCGGGCGCGGTGGCGGGCCGGGATCCCTTCGGGGGAGAGGGGGTCGAGCAGGCGGTTCGACTCGGGGGTGGGGTGCGTGTCCGCGTCGGGATTCCCGCACGAGCAGAATTCGACGCCCTTGGCGGCCGCCGCGGCGGCCCGCCGGCGCCCGATCCGCCGGACGGCCCGCACCTCGCGGATCTCCGCCTGGTCGCTGATCTCGTAGCTCGTGGGGTGGTGGGGGTGGCGGGCCCCGTCGGCCCGCGAGAAGTCCCCCATGACCAGCGGCTTGCGGGGCGGTTTCGTCGGCACGGTGTGATCGTAAGCCGGATGGGCAGACAGTACGGCGTCGGCAGACCCCACCACCGTCACCGAGGGAGAACGCATGGCCATCGCCCACCGCCGGATCGGGACCGGACCCGTACGCGTCATCGTGCTGCACGACTGGTTCGGGACCTCCGCGAACTGGGGCTCCGTACTGGACTACCTGGACCCCGAGGAGTTCTCGTACGCCTTCCTCGACTACCGGGGCTACGGCGAGCGCCGGGACGTGTCCGGCCGCCACACCCTCGCCGAGATCGCCGACGACGTCCTGGAACTGGCCGACCAGCTCGGCTGGGACACCTTCTCCCTCCTCGGCCACTCCATGGGCGGCAAGGCGATCCAGCAGGTCCTGGTCCGCGCCCCCGAGCGGGTCGAGAAGCTCATCGGGCTCACGCCGGTGCCGGCCGCCCCGTACGAGATGGACGACGCGACCCACGCCCTCTTTTATGGTGCCGCCGAGGACCCGGCCAAGCGCCGGACCATCCTCGACCTGGTCACCGGCAACCGCGCGAGCCGCCACTGGCTCGACGGCATGGTCGAGCACTCCCTGAGCATCTCCCGCCCCGAGGCCTTCGCCGGCTACCTCGCGAGCTGGCAGCCGCTCGACCTGTCCTCCGCGGTGAAGGGCAACACCGTTCCGGTGCTGGTCCTGGTAGGGGAGTACGACCTCGCGCTCACCGTCGACGTGATGCGGGCCACGTGGCGGACCTGGTACCCGAACTGCCGGATCGTCACGATCCCGGGCTCCGGCCACTACCCGCCGCACGAGACCCCGGTGGCCTTCGCCACCGAAGTGGAGGCCTTCCTGAGGGCGTGACGTCGGCGGCCTGTCGGCGGCTTGTGGGCGATCTGTTGGCGGCGGCCGCGACAGTGGTCCCACGAGCCCGTCCGGGGCTCCGAGCCGACAGGGGAGACGATCATGTACGAGCAGCTCGTGGAACGCATGCGGGAGTACCTCGACGCCGGGCTTGCGCTGGACGTCGACCGGCTGGACGCGCTGTACGACCCCGGGTTCGAGAACCTGCGCACCGATGAGGCGGGCCGGTCGGTCACGCTCACCAAGGCCCAGTTCATGGCCCGCTTCCGGGCTCTTCGCGAGCAGGGCCGGCGGCTGGGGGACTCCGTGGACGACGTCACGTTCCCCGGCGCGACGGCATGGGGAGACCAGGCGTCGGTGGTCATGCGGAGGGTCGAGGACGGGGTCCCGGCGTTGTACCAGTTCGTGTGGCGGATGGAAGACGGGCGTCCCACGACCCTGATACGCGAGTTCACCTTCGAGAAGGACCTCTCCGCGCTGCTCCGCCTGGTCGAGGCGTAGCGGAAACGCCCGTGAGGGGTACGAGGAAACCTCGTACCCCTCACGGGACCCACAGGGTGAGTGACGGGACTTGAACCCGCGGCCACCTGGACCACAACCAGGTGCTCTACCAACTGAGCTACACCCACCACGAAGGGCGGCGGACCACCCGTTCGACGTGCAAGCACAGCATAGCCGATCGGCGGGGTGGTCCTGCGACCCGTTATTCCGCCGGGGCGGCGGTCCGGCGGGCGGTGGTGGCGTGGGTCACAGCGGCCACGGCGAGGGCCCGGACGATCGGGTGCGGCACCGTGCCGTCCCCGTGCAGTTCCGGCTGGAACAGGGTCGCCAGGAAGAAGGGGTGCCCGGGCAGCTCCGCGATCCGCACCTGCCCGTCCTCGTCGTGCCCCGACAGGCGCAACCCGTGCGCGGCGAGGGTGGGCAGGTGGCGGGGCTCGGGGCCGTAGTTGCAGTGGTAGTGCTCCGTCGAGCGCTCCGCGCCGAGCGCGGACTCGGCGAGCGAGCCGGGCTCGGCGCGCACGAGGCCCTGGTGACCGACGAGCGAGCAGGCGAGCGGGGTGATCAGCGGGTCCGCCGCGTCGGGGTCGTTCTCGGCGTGCGCGGCGTCGGCGAGGCCGCACACCGTGCGGGCGTACTCCAGCAGCGTGTGCTGGAAGCCGCCGCAGGTCCCGAGGAAGGGGATGCCCTCCTCCCGGGCCACCCGGATCGCGGCCAGCACCCCGGACTCGCTGGCGTACGGACTGCCGGGCAGCACCCACACGGCGTCGAAGCCGCGCAGGGTTCCGGCCTCGCCGGTGGGGATCCAGTAGGCGTCGAGCACGAGCCCGTCGCGAGCGGCGAGGGCGTCGAGCAGCAGCGGGATGCGGGTGTGGGACTTCACGTGCGGAGAGCGGTCGCCGACGAGGGCGATCCGCGCGGTCTGTGCGGTGGTCATGGGGATCATCTTGCGGCGGGGGGATACTTCACCGCCAACGATGGTTCCTGCACACCCGATAAGCATTCCTGATGCACCCACCATCCAGCCTCGCCGGCGTTTGAGGCGCGGGGTCCGGGGCGGAGCCCCGGGGAACGGTGGAAGGGCGGGTACGGGACTCGCTCCGCGCAGCGGCACCCCGGCCCGGGGCGCGGGTGTGCACGGTGGGCGCCCCGCAGGGGAGCGGCATGCTGGGGCCATGGATCCGCACCTCCTCCGTACTTTCGTCGCCGTCGTCCGGCTGGGCTCCTTCTCCGCCGCCGCCCGGGACCTCGGCTACACCCAGTCCGCCGTCTCCCAGCACATCGCCGGCCTGGAGGCCGACCTGCGGACCGAGCTGCTCACCCGGCGGCCCGTGGCACCGACCCCCGCGGGGACGCGGCTGCTGGAGCACGCCGGGCCGCTGCTGCTGCGGCTCGACGCCGCGCGGGCCGACGTGCTGCGGCTGGCCGCCGCCCCGCCCGGGCGGGTCACCCTCGCCGCGTCCCCCCTGGCCCTCGGGCCGCGGCTGCTCGCGGCGCTGCCCGCCACCGGGGTCACCCTGAGGGTCGTGCCCCCGGCCGAGGTGCCCGCCGCCGTCGCCACCGGCGGCTGCGACCTGGGACTCGTCGACGGCCCCGCCGCGCCGAGCGACCCGCTGAGGCTGCCCGACGTGGCCCCGCTCACGGTGACCGGCGTCGACGAGGAGGAGGTCGCCGTGCTGCTGCCCGCCGGACACCCCTTCGCCGGCCGGGCCTCCCTGCGACTGGACGACCTCGTCGACGCGCGCTGGCTCGACGCCCCCGACCTGTGCACCCCGCCGATGAACTCCGCCCGCGCGGCCTCCCTGCGCTACGACGGCACCGACCTGCACGGGCTCTGCGCCCTCGCCACCGCAGGTCACGGCCTGGTCCTGCTGCCCCGCCGCGTCGCCGAGGCCGCCGGCTCGGGGGTCGCCGTACCGCTCTCCGCGCCCCGTCTCGTGCACCGTACGGAGCTGCTCACGCCCGGCACGCCGACCGGCGCGGCCGCTGCGCTCGCCGGGCGCCTCACGGCAGGATCGCCCGTATGACACGTGACGCCGCATCCCCGAGCCCGGCACCCTTCACGGCCGACGACTACGCCGCCCGGATGGCCTCCGCCGCGCAGACCGCCGCCGACGCGGGACTCGCCGGGCTGCTCATCGCCCCCGGGCCCGACCTCACCCACCTCACCGGCTACCGCCCCACCGCCGAGACCGAGCGGCTGACCCTCCTCGTCCTGGCCGCCGGGCAGGACCCGGTCCTCGTGGTGCCCGCCCTGGAGGCCCCCGACGCCGCCAAGGCCGCCGGCGCCCCCGCGCTGACCCTGCGGGACTGGGCCGACGGGAAGAACCCGTACGCCGTGACCGCCCCGCTGCTGGACGCCGCCGGCCGCTTCGGAGTCAGCGACAACACCTGGGCCCTGCATCTCCTCGGCCTCCAGCGGGAGCTGCCGGCCGGCTCCTACGTGTCGCTCACCGACGCCCTGCCCATGCTCCGCGCCGTGAAGGACGAACGGGAACTGGAGCGCCTCGCGGCGGCGGGGGAGGCCGCCGACGCCGCCTACGAGCAGATCCTCCACGTCCCCTTCGCGGGCCGCCGCGAGACCGACGTCGCCGAGGACCTCGCCGCCCTGCTGCGCGCCCACGGACACTCCCAGGTCGACTTCACCGTCGTCGGCTCCGGCCCCAACGGCGCCAACCCGCACCACGAGGCCGGCGAACGGGTCATCGAGCGCGGGGACATGGTCGTCCTCGACTTCGGGGGCCTGCGCCACGGCTACGGCTCCGACATCTCGCGCACCGTGCACGTGGGCGAACCGACCCCCGAGGAGCAGCGCGTGCACGACATCGTCCGCGAGGCCCAGCAGGCCGGCTTCGCGGCGGTCCGCCCCGGGGTCTCCTGCCAGGAGGTGGACCGGGCGGCCCGCGCCGTGATCACCGAATTCGGCTACGGGGAACGCTTCATCCACCGCACCGGCCACGGCATCGGCGTCACCACCCACGAACCCCCGTACATGGTCGAGGGCGAGGAGCGGCCCCTCGTCCCCGGCATGTGCTTCTCCGTGGAGCCTGGCGTCTACCTGCCCGGCCGGTTCGGCGTCCGCATCGAGGACATCGTGACCGTCACCGAGGACGGCGGGCGCCGCCTCAACAACGCCCCGCGCGAACTCGCGATCGTCGAATAGGCGAAGGGGCCGCCGGCCTCACGGGCCCAGGACCACCGCCGATTCGCCCGGTACGTGGATCCGCCCGTCCGCGCCGGGGTGTTCGACGGGCTCCCAGGCGGCCAGCACCCGCACCCCGTTGCGGCCCAGCGCGATCGTCACCGGCTCCGGGGACAGGTTCACCGTGACCCGGACGTCCCCGCGCCGGAAGGTGAGCCATCGCCGCTCCTCGTCGTACGCGACCCGGACCGCGGCCAGGTCCGGGTCGCGCAGGTCCGGAAGGGTGCGGCGGAGCGCGACGAGGGTGCGGTACCAGGCCAGCAGACGGGCGTGCGCTCCCTGTCCGGGCTCCGCCCAGTCCAGGCGCGAGCGGTCCCGGGTGGCCGGGTCCTGCGGGTCCGGGATCTCCTCGGCCTTCCAGCCGTGCGCCGCGAACTCCCGCCGCCGGCCCGCCCGTACCGCCTCGGCGAGCTCCGGGTCGGGATGGTCGGTGAAGTACTGCCAGGGCGTCCCGGCCCCCCACTCCTCGCCCATGAACAGCATCGGCACGAACGGCCCGGTCAGCGCCACCGTCGCGGCGCACGCCAGCAGGCCCGGGGAGAGGGAGGCGGAAAGCCGGTCCCCGAGCGCCCGGTTGCCGATCTGGTCGTGGGTCTGGGTGTAGCCGAGGAACCGGTGCGCCGGGGTCCGGCGCCGCTCCACCGGCCGCCCGTGGGTGCGGCCCCGGAAGGAGGACCAGGTGCCGTCGTGGAAGAAGACCCTGGTCATGGTCTTGGCGAGCGCGGCGAGCGGGGACCCGGCGAAGTCGCCGTAGTACGCCTGGGACTCACCGGTCAGCGCGCAGTGCAGGGCGTGGTGGAAGTCGTCGTTCCACTGGGCGTGCAGCCCCAGACCCCCGTCGGCGCGCGGGGTGACGGTGCGCGGGTCGCACCGGTCCGACTCGGCGATCAGGAACAGCGGCCGCCCGGTGTCCGCCGCCAACACGTCCACGGCCGAACCGAGTTCCTCCAGGAAGGTCAGCGCCCGGTCGTCGGCGAGCGCGTGCACCGCGTCCAGCCGCAGCCCGTCGATCCCGTAGTCGCGCAGCCAGGCCAGCGCACTGCCCAGCAGGTACGCGCGGACCTCGTCGGAGCCGGGCGCGTCCAGGTTCACGGCCGCGCCCCACGGGGTGTGGTGCGTGTCGGTGAAGTACGGGCCGAAGGCCGGGAGGTGGTTGCCGGAGGGGCCGAGGTGGTTGTGGACCACGTCCAGCACCACGCCCAACCCGGCCGCGTGCGCCGCCTGCGTGAACCGGGCCAGCCCGGCGGGGCCGCCGTACGGCTCGTGCACCGACCACGGCGCGACCCCGTCGTACCCCCAGCCGTGCCGGCCGGGGAAGGAGCACACCGGCATCAGTTCCACGTGCGTGACGCCGAGGCCGGTGAGGTGGCCGAGCCGGTCGGCGGCGGCGTCGAAGGTGCCCTCGGGGGTGAAGGTGCCGATGTGGAGCTCGTACAGGACGGCGTCCTGGAGCCGGGTGCGGGGCGGCGGGGCCGGCGCGGGGGCGGCGAGCGCCTCGAAGTCGACCACCGCCGACAGCCCGTCGGGGCCGTCCGGCAGCCGCCGGCCCCGGGGATCGGGCCGCGGGACGGTCTCGGCGTCCAGTAGGAACCCGTACCGGTTGCCGTCCCCGGCGGGTGCCTCGACCGTCCACCAGCCGTCACGGCTCGGATCGCGCGTCATGTCGTAGGTCGCGTCGTCGAGTCGCAAGGCGACACGACCTGTCAGTGGTGCCCACACCTCGAACTGCACGGACGGGTCCCCTCGTCTCCGGCGGTGTCCAGCATGCGTATCGTGCCCATCATTCCGGGCGTGGCGGGGGAGTTCTGGACACTCCGCCCCCGACGGGCCGACAATCACCCTGTGACGTCGAGTTTCGAGTTCCCCGCCTACCCCGTGCCGCGGCTCTCCGATGCCGAGCGTGACCGGGCGCTGGGCCAGCTCCGGGAGGGTGCGGCCCTCGGGAAGCTGTCCCACGACACGTTCCTGCGCCGGATGGAACTCGCCCTGGTCGCACGCCGCTCCGAAGACCTCGCCGTCCTCACCGCCGATCTCCAGAGCAGGGCGGGCACCGCCGAAAGCGGATGGACCCGGCGGCTGTTCGGCTGGGTCGGCCGGGCCTCCGCCGTGAGCGTCGGCGTCCGGCGCGCCTGGGCGGCGGAGAAGCTCCCCAAACTGCTGCTCCCGCACCCGAGCTCGGTACCCCTGCGGATCGGCCGCGACCCGGGCAACGGACTGCGGCTCAGCCACGAGACCGTGTCCCGGGTACACGCCGAACTCTGCATGCAGGGCGGGGTGTGGGTGGTGCGCGACCTCGGCTCGACCAACGGGACCACGGTCAACGGGCTCCGCGTCACGGGCTCCGCCCTGGTCCGCGACGGGGACCAGATCAGCTTCGGAAAAATGGCCTTCCGCCTCTCGGCGGGCTAGGCCGTCTCTTCCGGACCTCGCCTGGCCCTCGCTGCCCCTGAGGCAGCATGGGCGCCATGGAACCGCACCGCACCCCCGTCATCCGCCGGGCACGCCCCGCCGACCTGCCGCGTCTGGTCGAGCTGATCCACGAACACGTCGCCTACGAGAAGTCCGCGCCGCGCCCGCCCGGGCTCGCCGAGCGGCTCGGCCCGCAGCTCTTCGCCGAGGACGCCCGGCTGTGGGTGCTCCTCGCCGAGACCCCGGACGGCGAGGTCGCCGGATACTCCGCCTGCTCCGCCGAGTTCGCCTTCTGGGACGGCCGCCACTACCTCCACATGGACTGCCTCTACCTCGCGGAGGGGACCCGGGGCCACGGTCTCGGAGCCGCGCTGATGGACGCCGTGCGGGGCCTGGCCCGTGAGCTCGGTCTCGGGCACGTCGAATGGCAGACCCCCGAATGGAACGAGGGCGCCATCCGCTTCTACGACCG
Organism: Streptomyces sp. NPDC002467; assembly: GCF_042889825.1. Lineage (NCBI taxonomy): Bacteria > Bacillati > Actinomycetota > Actinomycetes > Kitasatosporales > Streptomycetaceae > Streptomyces > Streptomyces sp. NPDC002467. The sequence continues at coordinate 179,225 of NZ_JBIARJ010000019.1, forward strand.
GCTCGGCGCCACCGGCCGGCCCAAGCGCCGGTACGCGCTGCCGACGGACCCGGCCCGAGCCTGAGCACGCGCTACCGCCCGGCCGCCACGAGGCGTTCGTACGCCGCCAGGACCGTACGGGACTGGTGCTCCACCTGCGTGGCCACCGGTACCCAACGGGCCCCGAAACGCGCCGAGAACTCCTCGCACCACCCCGTGACCAGCCGATCCACCCCGGGCGCCGCCGGATGGCCCTGCGCGCGGAGCACCCTCAGCAGCATCGCGGCGGCGCGCAGCGACAGGCGCCGCCCGAAGGCGTCGATGCTGGCGATGTACGCCGCGGTGGCCTCCGCGGGCGCACCGCCACCGGTCCACTCCCCGGCGATCCGGGGAATCAGGGAGAGGGTCCAGTCCACGGCGCGCAGCAGGGCCCCGGCCGTCGCGTCGGTCCCGGCGGCGGCGCCCTCCCGGGCCCGGGCCACGAGATCGGCGTCCGCGGCGAGCCGGCCGGCCAGCAGGCGCAGGGCGCCGCGCGGGTCGGGGTGCGGAGCCGGATCGCCCACCAGGTCGGAGGCCCACATGGGGACTTCGACGATGGCGGTGGTGCCCGCGTACCGGTGCGCGTGGTACCAGGTGCTGAGCCGCGTGTCCTCCGGGTGGAAGGCCCCGGCGGCCTCGCTCCCCGGCTCCGGGATCACGAAGATGCCCGGCCCGGGGGAGGGCCAGCCGGCGGCGTCCGAGGCCCCGTTCTCCACGGGGATGCGCAGCTCGGCGGCCGATTTGCCGAAGGGCTCCGCGAGACCGGGTACGTCCCGCGTGAGCTGCACCCAGGAGCCCCCGAGGTCCGTCGCGTGCAGGGAGACCTGGAGGACGGGACGGAGTTCGTCGATGAGCGCGGTCAGGGCCAGGGTCTCGGGCGGCAGCCGGTCCGGAGGCAGTAAAGACGGCGCCCACTCCGGCTGTTCGGGCCCGGGAGGCCGGTAGAAGCTGCGGTGGTAGTCGAGGAGCGAGTAGGGGCGGGGCGTGCGGTGCAGGGCCGCCCCGTCGGGGTCGGCGCAGAGCAGGAAGTGCCAGCCGCAGCCGGCCCGGGGCGCGGGCTCGCGGAGCAGCCGCCGCGCCAGGGCCAGCGCGGTGGCCCCGCCGACGGGCTCGTTGGCGTGCGCTCCGGCGACGACGAGCACGTTGCGGCCGCGGCCGTGCCCCGTCGGGGCGAGGGACAGCACCCAGAGCGGCTGCCCGGCCCGGGAGGTCCCGGCCCGGCGGATCCGGGCGTCGCCGGGGTGTTCGTCGGCCAGGGCCCGGGCGGTCAGGGCGAGTTCGTGCGGTGTGGGGTAGCGCGTGTCACGGAGGAGGGTCACAAGGGATGCCATGCCCGCCGGGGCGCCCGCCTACTGCTCCCGGGCCCGCGCATTTCCCCGGGTGAAACCCCTGGCCAAGGCCGCCTCCTGTCGTACGCGGGTGCCTTGCCGTCCCCTGGCCGCTACCGCCGCCGGCGGGGTCGCGTGCGCGGTGGCTTGCCCCGGCAGCACGCGGGTGCTCCGCATGCACCCCCGCGCCGTCGGGGTCGGGTGTGCGGCGGGGCGCCCCCGCAGGGCGTCGAACGAACCCCGTTCCACCGCACCGCACCCGGTTCGACGCCCGAGGAGGTGCCCCGGCGCGCGCCCGACCCCGACGGCCCACCCCGCGGCCCGCCCCGGGTGCCGCTGCGCGGAGCCGTCCCCTACCCGCCCTTCCACCGTTCCCCGGGCTCCGCCCGGACCCGCGCCTCAAACGCCGGCGAGGCTGGATGGTGCCCGGCGGGGCTGGATCTTCCAGCCCGTCCGGCGTTTGAGGACCGGGGGTTCGGGGGCGGAGCCCCCGACAACGGCGGGGTCACCAGACGGGCGGCAGTGGCCGAAACCAGCCCCGCCGGCGTTTGAGGCGCGGGCGCGGAGCGCCGTCGGGGGGTACGGGCGGCACGCGGAAGGCATCGGCGGCTAGTCCGTACGGACGAGGGCTGTCGCCGGTCGGGTGGACAGGAGGGCGGACAGGGGCGCCTCGCCCGTGTAGGAAGCGTGCGGGCCCCCGGAGGGCAATGGTGTCCACCGGCCCGGCGGCAGTGGCAGTACCGTGCCGCGCCAGCCACCCGCCCCCGCCAGCCGGTGCGAGAGGCGGGTGGCGACCGCCACCAGACCGGTCGCGCGGGCGAAGGCCAGGCAGTGCTCCGCCGCCGGGCCCCGGGCCGTCAGCGGGGTGTAGCCGGTGAAGAGGTCGGGGCGGGCGCGGCGCAGGCGCAGCAGGGCGGAGGTGAGGGCCAGTTTCTCCTCGGCGGGGCCGACGGCCGCGGCACCCGCGTCGAGCCGGGCCAGCGCCTCCCGCGGGAACACGGCCGGACGCCGGTTGTCGGGGTCGACCAGCGCCCGGTACTCCGTCTCCGCGCCCTGGTAGACCTCCGGCACCCCCGGCATCGTCAGGTGCAGCAGCGCCATCCCGAGCAGGTTGGCCCGGGCCGCCTCCGCCAGCTCCGGCGGAAGGTCGGCGTCGGCCGGGGCGTACCCGGCCACGCCCGCCTCGTACGCCTCGTTCCGCTCGGTCCAACTGGTGTGCAGCCCGGCCTCCCGGACTGCCTTGAGCAGGGCCCCCGCCAGCCGCGGCGCGGCATCCGGGACCGGCCCCAGGCCCAGCGCGGTCTGCCGGGCCACCCACGACAGCTGGGCGTCGGGCCCGCCGCCGGGCGGCTCCGCCGCGGCCGGTGCCTGGGACAGCACGGAGATCCGGGCACGGACGTCCGCGCTGCGCTTCGTGTCGTGCGTGGACAGCACCGTGCCCGAGCCCGGCCAGTCCCGCTCCAGCTCGGCGCAGTACGCGTGGAACTCCGCCACCGGCACCGCCGGCCGCCCGGGATCGCCGCCGACCTCGGTCGCAGACAGCAGCGGCGCGTACCGGTAGAAGGCCCGGTCCTCCAGGGACTTGGCGCGCAGGGCCGCCGAGGTCTGGGCGAAGCGGGCCGCGAAGGCGGGATCCCGCGCCAGCAGCTCCCGTACGCCGTCCACCGCGCCCGCACCCGCCACCGCCGCGGCCCGCTCCAGCGCGGCCGGAGCAGGCTCCGGATCCCCGGGGTACGGCCGGTACACGGGGTAGGCGATGAGCAACTCCCGGACCGCGTCCGCCGACTCGGGCCCGGCCCGGCGCTCCAGCGCCGCCAGCTCGGCGGCCAGGTCGCCGGTCAGCACCTCGCGGGCGCAGGCCCCCGCCATCCGTTCCCAGTCCGGTGTCCCCGTCAATTCCTGGTACAGGGAGGTGAGTTCCGTGATGCCCTTCGGATCCGTGAACACCCCGTCCACCCGGTGCAGCGCGTCGTAGCCGGTGGTCCCGGCCACCGGCCAGCCGGAGGGCAGCCGCTCGTCCCGGGCCAGGATCTTCTCCACCACCACCCAGCAGCCGTCACCCGCCGCCGCCCGCAGTCTGCGCAGGTAGCCCTCCGGGTCCGCGAGCCCGTCGACGTGGTCGATCCGCAGGCCCTGCACGAGCCCGTCCCGGACCAGCTCCAGCACCTTCGCGTGGGTGGCGGTGAACACCTCCGGGTCCTCCACCCGGACCCCGATCAGCTCGGAAATGGTGAAGAAGCGGCGGTAGTTGAGCGAGGTCCGGGCCTCCCGCCACCAGGCCGGCCGGTACCACTGCGCGGCCAGGAGCTCGGCCGGCGCCAGACCGGCGGTCCCCGCCCGCAGCGGGAACTCGTGCTCCCCGCAGCGCAGCACCTCCCCGTCGGCCGCCGGCTCGGCGGACTCCGCCGGTCCCGCGAGCACCGGCAGCAGCAGCTGCCCGCCGCCCGCCTCCCAGTCGATGTCGAACCAGCGCGCGTACGGGGAGTGCGGTCCCTCCCGCAGCACCTCCCACAGGGGCCGGTTCAGTCGCAGCGGCGTCGGCACCGCCATGTGGTTCGGGACGATGTCGAGCACCAGGCCGAGCCCGTGCGCCCGGGCGGCCGCGCCCAGCGAGCGAAGCCCGGCCTCGCCCCCCAGCTCGGCCCGCACCCGGGAGTGGTCGGTGACGTCGTACCCGTGCGCGGAGCCGGGCACGGCCTCCAGCACGGGGGAGAGGTGCAGGTGCGACACACCGAGCGAGGCGAGGTACGGCACGGCCTCCTCGGCCGCCGCGAAGGGGAACTCGGGTCGCAGCTGGAGCCGGTAGGTCGAGGTCGGCGGCGTGGCGGTGGCGGCGTTCCGGGTGCCGGATTCCGATGGGATGTCTGACGGCGGCTGGCTCATGAGAACGTACGTACCCAGCCGGCAGGATTCCGTGCCATGGCCCAATGCATACGGGTGACTGCGCCCGGTTAGCGTGGCTCGGGTGGTTTCAACCGTCGACACCTATCGAAGAGTCATCGCCCTGACCGGGCCCCTCCTGCCGTTCTTCTCCTTCTTCGCCCGGCTGCCCGTCGCGATGTCCCAGTTCGGGAGCGTCCTGCTGGTGGCGGAGACCAGCGGCTCCCTCGCCACGGCCGGAATCGTCGGTGGCGTGCTGTCCGCCGGACAGGTCCTCTTCGGGCCGGTCCTGGGCCGGCTCGCCGACCGCCACGGACAGCGGCCCGTCGTGCTCGCCGCGGCCGTCGTCAACGCCGTCGCCACCGCCGGGCTCGTCGTCGGCGCACTCGGCGGGCTCGGCACCGTCCCGCTCGCCGCGATCGGCGCCGTCACCGGTGCCTCCGTACCGCTGATCGGGCCGCTCGCCCGGACCCGTTCCGTCGCCCTCGTGCACCGCGCGAAGGCCGACGAGGGCGTCATCGGGGCCGTCCACTCCATCGAAGGGACCATGGACGAGGTCTCGTTCGTCATCGGACCCGCCCTGGTCGGACTGGCCGCCCTCGTCGCCCATCCCGCCGTCGCCCTCGGCGGCGCGGCCGCGCTGGTCGCCGTCTTCGGCACCGCCTTCGCCCTCCACCCGACCGCCGCCGCCGTGGCCGGGGGCCCCGCACCCGAACGCGCCGAGGGGGTGCGCCGGGCCCGGCCCGCCGGGGTGGTGTACTCCGTGCGCGGCTCGCTCTTCCTCCAGGGCGCCATGTTCGGCGGCCTCCAGGCCGGGATCGCCTCGCTCACCGAGGAGTTGGGGGTGCCGGGCCAGGCGGGCATCGTGTACGCCGCCAACGGCGTGGTCAGTGCCGCGGTGGGGCTCTCCCTGGGTGCGCTGCCCGCCCGTTTCGGGCTCCGGCTGCGCTGGCGGGTGGCCACCGCGGCCGCCCTGCTGCTCTCCGCGCCGCTGCTGTTCACCGGCAGCCTGTGGGGGCTGTACCTGATCGTGACCCTCCTCGGCGCGGCCGTCGCACCCCACCTGATCACCGCGTTCGCGCTCACCGAGCGGCACGTGGAGCCGTCCCGGCTCGCCGAGTCGATGGCCTTCGCGACCAGCTCGCTGGTGGCGGGCCAGGCGATCGCCCTGGCCCTGTCGGGCCGGCTGGCCGAGTGGTACGGACCCTCCGGGGCCTTCGCGGTGTCGGTGGGGGCGACCGGGCTCGCCCTGGTGATCGCCCTGTGCACCAGGGTGCCCGCCGGCCGCGGCCGGACGGTGCTCGGGAGCGCCGACCCGGGCCGCGAGGACGGTGCGCCCGCGGCCCCCGGGCCGCGAGCGGCCGGTGACGCGTCGGGCGCCGACGCCGACGCGGCCCCCGACACCGCCGCCGGCTACGCCGGGCGCTGAAGCACCACCAGGCTCCGACCGGTCAGCGTCACCCGGTCCCCGGCCGCGAACTGCGGCCCGGTACCGGGTGGCGGCACCTGCTCCCGGGCGGTGTCCACCACCAGGCGCCACTGGTCGCCGTGCCCGGCAGGCAGGGTGAACTCCTGTGCGTCCGCTGCGCAGTTGAACATCAGCAGGAACGAGTCGTCGGTGATCCGCTCGCCGCGCGTGCCCGGCTCGGAGATGGCCTCCCCGTTGAGGAACACGGTCAGCGCGCGGGTGCTCTGCGCCTGCCAGTCGCGAGCCCGCATCACCTCGCCGTGCGCGGTGAACCACGCGATGTCCGACAGCTCGTCGTGGGTCCCCTCCACCGGCCGCCCGTGGAAGAACCGGCGCCGCCGGAACACCGGGTGGTCCCGCCGCAGCCACACCATCTGCCGGGTGAACTCCAGCAGCGCGGGCGCCGGTTTGCCCGGCACCGGCCAGTCCACCCAGGACAGTTCGTTGTCCTGGCAGTACGCGTTGTTGTTGCCGCCCTGGGTGCGGGCGAACTCGTCGCCGTGGCTGAGCATCGGCACGCCCTGCGACAGCATCAGCGTGGCGATGAAGTTGCGCATCTGCCGCTCGCGCAGCTCCAGCACCTCCGGCTCCTCGGTGGGACCCTCCACCCCGCAGTTCCACGACCGGTTGTGGGTCTCGCCGTCCCGGTTGCCCTCCCGGTTGGCCTCGTTGTGCTTCTCGTTGTACGAGACCAGGTCGTGCAGGGTGAAACCGTCGTGGCAGGTGGCGAAGTTGATCGAGGCCAGCGGCCGCCGCCCGTCGTCCTGGTAGAGGTCCGAGGAGCCGGTGAGGCGCCCCGCGAACTCCGCCAGCGTGCGGGGCTGCCCGCGCCACAGGTCCCGTACGGTGTCGCGGTACTTCCCGTTCCACTCGGTCCACAGCGGCGGGAAGTTGCCCACCTGGTAGCCGCCCTCGCCCAGGTCCCACGGTTCGGCGATCAGCTTCACCTGGCTGACCACCGGGTCCTGTTGGACCAGGTCGAAGAACGAGGACAGCCGGTCCACCTCGTGGAACTGCCGGGCCAGTGTGGCCGCCAGGTCGAAGCGGAAGCCGTCCACGTGCATCTCGGTGACCCAGTAGCGCAACGAGTCCATGATCAGCTGGAGCACGTGCGGGGAGCGCATCAGCAGGGAGTTCCCGGTGCCCGTGGTGTCCATGTAGTGCCGCGGGTCCTCCGTCAGCCGGTAGTACGAGGCGTTGTCCAGCCCGCGGAAGGACAGCGTCGGGCCCAGGTGGTTGCCCTCGGCGGTGTGGTTGTAGACCACGTCGAGGATCACCTCGATCCCGGCCTCGTGCAGGGCCCGCACCGCGGACTTGAACTCCAGCACCTGCTGGCCGCGGTCACCCGAGGCGTAGCCGTTGTGCGGGGCGAAGAAGCCGATCGTGTTGTAGCCCCAGTAGTTGCTCAGCCCGTCGTCGACCAGTCGGTGGTCGTTGACGAACTGGTGCACCGGCATCAGCTCCAGCGCCGTCACCCCGAGCTTGGCCAGGTGCCCGATGACCGCCGGATGGGCGAGCGCCCCGTAGGTGCCGCGCAGCTCCTCCGGCAGATCCGGGTGGCGCATGGTGAGGCCCTTGACGTGGGCCTCGTACAGCACGGTGTGGTGGTACTCGTGGCGCGGCGGCCGGTCGTTGGCCCAGTCGAAGTACGGGTTCACCACGACCGAGCTCATGGTGTGCGGGGCCGAGTCCAGGTCGTTGCGCGAGTCGGGTCGGCCGAAGTGGTAGCCGTACACCTGCTCGCCCCAGTCGACGCTGCCGCTGATCGCACGCGCGTACGGGTCGAGGAGCAGCTTCGACGCGTTGCAGCGCAGCCCGCGCTCGGGCTCGTACGGTCCGTGCACGCGGAAGCCGTACCGCTGGCCCGGCATCACGCCCGGCAGGTACGCGTGCCGGACGAAGGCGTCCGTCTCGCGCAGCTCGACGGCCGTCTCCGAACCGTCGTCGTGCAGGAGGCACAGCTCGATGCGTCGGGCTGCCTCGGAGTAGACCGCGAAATTGGTGCCGGCGCCGTCGTAAGTGGCGCCGAGCGGATACGCCTGTCCAGGCCAGACTTGCATGGATAACGACTCTTCCCGTCCTACTGCGGCTGATCCGGCGTGGACCACGTCACTGCCAGATCTTCCCCGAAAGAGGGGCCCCACACGGGGACTTGGCCGGGGTCCTACCGGGTGACCCGCAGACCTGATATGCGGGTCAGCGGACTGTCTGCGCATCGGATAATGGGTCAACGGACAACCGGTGTAAGGCTCATCGGGCTGCAGTGGGCCGCGCGCGCGGAGTACCCTTCCGTGATCACTGGAGACGGGCGTCCAGACGCAGAAGGCGGTGCACGGGTGAGCTCGGGAGGTCTGGAGCTGCCCCCTGGTGACAGCGGTCACGAGGGTGGCCCGGCGGACGCCGTGGGCGCGGCCCCCGGCGGGACGGCGGCCGCGGCGGTGTCCCTGGCCCCGCAGGCGGCCGGGAGCCCGCGGGCCGGCGCCGAGCTCGACTGGGGCGCGGAGGCCTGGAGCGAGGTCCGTACGCGGGCGCAGCGGGCGGGCCGTGCGTACATCTGGCTGAACCTGGTCGAACAGCGGCTGCGGTCGGTGGTCGGGGCGGTGCTGCGGCCGATCTACGAGCCGGTGCACGGCGAGGACGACTGGGTGGTCGCCGCCGCGGGCCCCGCCGGGCAGGAGTGGGTGCAGCGGGCGGTGGCCGTGCGGGAGGTCAGCCGGCGCAAGGGCTACCTGCTCGACCCGGCCGACGACAACGTGCTGAGCTTCCTGACCCTTCCGCAGCTGCGGGAGCTGATGGTCCAACACTGGCCGTGCTTCGAGCCGTACTTCGACGACCGGCGCGAGATCGAGCTGGCCCTGGACGAGCTGGAGGTCACCCGCAACGTGGTCTCCCGCAACCGGGCGCTGTCGCGCCCCGTGCTGGAGCAGGCGGAACGGGCCTCGGCGCGGCTCCTCGACGTACTGGGCGGCGGCGCGGGCTCGCCGGGCGCGGACCGGCTGCCGATCGACGCGGTCGAGGACCTGGTGGGCGACCGGTACGCGGACGTGATCTCCGTCCACCCCGACCGGGTGCGCCTCCAGCGCCAGCTCCCCGCGGAGGACCTCTTCGGCGGGGCGCGGCGGCTCGACGCCATCGGCATAGGCCTCAACCTGCTGGTGCAGAACTTCTCCGGGCGAAGACTCGTCCGGCTCACGGAGGCCGGCTGTCGGGTGCGGCTGCTGTTCCTGAACCCGGCGAGCAGCGCGATCAAGCGGCGCGAGCGGGAGCTGGGGCTGCGCAAGGGCGAGCTGAGCCGCTCGGTGGAGATGAACATCCTGCACGTGCGGCGCGTCCGGGCGGGCCTGGGCGACCCCTCGCGCTTCGAGATCCACGTCTTCGACGAGACCCCCCGCTTCACGGCCTACCTGGTGGAGGGCCAGTCCTCGGGCATCGCGGTCGTCCAGTCCTACCTGCGCCGCGCCCGCGGCATGGAGGCCCCGGTCCTGGTCCTGCGCGGCGGCGGCCGGGGCGTGCCGAAGGACGCGGACCACGGGCTGTTCACGACGTACCGGGAGGAGTTCGAAGCCGTGTGGGAGGACTCCCGGCCGGTGTCCTGACCCCGTCGGGGCCCCCGCCCCGGACCCGGGAGACGGCTTGTCAGTGCGGCGTGGCAGGCTGAAAGCCGTTGGCAGAAGGCGTACGGGGGAGAGGCACGACATGGGGGGATCGGGGATGAGCTGGGTCAGCGGGCCGATGGTGGCCTTCGACCTGGAGACCACGGGGACCGACATCGAGAACGACCGGATCGTCACGGCCGCGGTCGTCACGATGGAGCCGGACGGAAGGGTCGCGCGGAAGCGGACGTGGCTGCTCGATCCGGGGGTGCCCATCCCGGAGCAGGCTTCGGCGATCCACGGGATCTCCACGGAACACGCCCGGGCGAACGGATCTCCGGCCGCGCCCGCGGTCGAGGAGATAACGGGGGCGCTCGCGCAGGAGCTGGCCGCGGGCACGCCGCTCGTCGTGATGAACGCGCGGTACGACCTGACCCTGCTGGACCGCGAGTGCCGCCGCCACGGGCTCGTGCCGCTCGGCCGGCGGCTGGCGGGCCGGCCCGCGCCGGTCATCGACCCGCTCGTCCTGGACAAGCACGCCGACCGCTACCGCAAGGGCCGCCGGACCCTCCAGGCCCTCTGCGAGCACTACGGGGTCACGCTCGACGCCGCGCACGACGCGGTGGCGGACGCGCTGGCCGCGGCCGGCGCGGCCCGGCGGATGGGGGCGCGGCATGCCGCCATAGGCTCGGTGGGGCTGGCGGACCTGCACGATCTCCAGGTCCGTGCGGCGGCGGAGCAGGCGGCCTCCCTGCAGAGCTACCTGCGGCGCACCTCGGATCCCGAGGCGGTCGTGGAGCGGGCCTGGCCCGTGGTGCCGTACCGGGTCTGAGTCGCCGGTCGCCGGTCGACGGTCAGCGCAGGAGCCACTTCCGGGTCAGTTCCATGACCTCCGCGCGGCTGTGGGCGCCGTGGTCGGCGGCGACGACGTAGCTGCCGAGGCGCACGGAGAAGGTCAGCATGCAACGGACCTCGACGTCGTCCTCGTCCGGGCAGAACTCGCGGAACAGCGAACGCAGGTAGTCCATGCGCCGGTTGTCGGCGCGGCGCAGCCGCTCGGCGACGTCCTCGTCGCGCCGGGCCCAGTCGCGGATCGCGAGGTCGAGCGCCACGCCCGTCGCCGGGCCGTCGCCGAGATCGGCGACGAGTGTGAACAGCCGCTCCAGCCGGGCCCTCGCGTCCCCGCCGCCGCTCTCGACCCGCTCGATCACCGCCTCGGTGACCGAGCGCTCCCACGTGTCGAGCATCTCGTCGAGGAGCGCGCCGCGGCCCTGGAAGTAGCCGTAGAAGCCGCCCTTGCTGACGCCGAGCGCCTGCGCCAGCACCTCGATCCGGACGGCCTCGGGCCCGCCGGCGGCGAGCGCCCGCAGGCCCTCCTCGATCCACTTGCCGCGTGGTGTGCGGGTCACGCCCACGGTGTGTCTCCCCTCACGTCCACCCGTCTATACGCCACCGTATAGACGGGTGCTAGCCTTCTTCTATACGGCATCGTATAGACAGGAGCTTGCTCGTGAGACTCCCGAAGACCGCGCACACCTCCCGCCCCTGGCGGATCCACGAGATCGCGGGCGACTTCCACGTCGAGGACGTCTGGGAACTGCCCACACCGGGCGGACCGGACGACCTGGCCCTGCTCGTGGACCAGTTCGCGAACGGCGAGGGGGACCCCGTGCGCTCTCCCGTGGGCCGCGCGCTGTTCGCCATCCGTTGGAAGCTCGGCGCCCTGCTGGGCTGGGACGAGCCCTCCGACGGCCTCGGTGCCCGGGTCCCCTCGTTGCGCGACCGACTCCCGGCGGACCTCCGCGAGGGCCCCCGGGGCCCGGACCCCAAGTCGGTTTCCTTCACCTCCGTCTACCTGACCCACGACGAGTGGGCGGCGGAGATGGCCAACCGGACCGTGCACGGGGTGATGCACATCGGCTGGGTCCCGGACGGATCCGGCGGCCACCACGGCCGGATGACCGTCCTGGTCAAGCCCAACGGCCGCCTCGGCGCCCTGTACATGCTGGGCATCAAGCCCTTCCGCTACCTGGGCGTGTACCCGGCACTGATCCGAGGCATCGGTCGTGAATGGGAACGGCGCGCCGCCGCGAGGAGCGCGGGCGCCTCCTAGGGCCCGGGGCGCGGTCGCCCCGGCGCCGCACCGGACGCTGGCGCGCGGGCGGACTCCGTGTCCCGTCAGCCGGTGCCCGCGAGTGCCGTCGCGACCAGCAGGGCCAGCAGCGCGGCGGCCCGGCGGCCGTGGCGCCTCTCGCTCATCAGCGCCCGGGCCGACGCGCCGGCGAAGAGCGGCATCAGCAGGGCCCGTGCCGTGTCCCGGTCCAGGGACACCCGCCGATCCGAGAGCAGCACACCGGCTGCGAAGCCGAGCAGCGTGGCGATGACCACGGGCAGCTCGAACGAGGGCTCCGTCCGGCGGATCCGCCGGGCATCGCGGGCGCGGACCGCACGGAAGTGCCGGACGACGCAGGCGCCCAGGGCCAGCGCGGTGACGGCCGAGGCGAGGGCCGCCGCGCCTTCCCAGAGGCTGGGCGGGAGGGTGTGGTTCATGGTGCGGCCGGCTTCTCGGGTGACGGCGGGTGGGGCGGGGCCACGACCCGGCCCCGTACCGGAGCCTTCGGTTCCGGCACGTGATGGTCACACACCGCCCGCGAGGTGCTCACGGCGGGGCGCCGGGACGGGGGCAGCGGGACGGCGCGCGGCGTTCCCGTTCGGCGCGCCCGGTGGGCCCGCTCGTCCGGGCCGGAGCTACTTCGGCGACTCTTCCCCGGCCAAGCTGCCGCTGTACTCGATGTGGATCTCCCGCGCGCTGTCGTCGCCGTGGTCCAGCCGCGCGCAGTAGTGCCGGTCGGCGGCGTGGCCCGGGCCGTGCGCGGCCACGTCGTGGAAGTGGCCCGCGGTCTCCCGGAACGCCTTCGCGCTGCCCGTCACGAACAGCGTCTCGGCGTGGACGTGATGGTGGAACAGGTCGCGGTTCTCCGCGTGGTGCAGCGCTTCCCAGTCGATCTCCGGCCGGGCGGTGGAGACCGTGACGGTGCGGCGCCGGCCCGCGCCGAGCCGCCCCCGCAGTTCCTTCCAGCGCGAGGGCGCGAACTGGAGCGAGTGGTGCAGCAGGACCAGGTCGAGCGGGCGCGACCCCGCGTCCCCCGGGGCGCCGGCGCGGCGCAGCGGCACGTGGACCAGGGCGCGCGGCGACGTGGCGGCCAGGCCCCACAGCCCGCCGAGGAGCCGAGCCGCTCCCTGATCGACGTACGCGCCCAGGAACCAGTCGTCCTCGACGAGCAGCGCGCGCTCCGGCGGGCGGGCGGGGCGGATCACCGTGAACTCCCGCGGGCCGAGCCGGGGCCGGTGGATGGTGACGGGAAAGCGCATGATCCTTTGATAGGCGGCGCTCAGAAGGAATGCCAGCGGGTTTCCCGGTCGCCGGCCCGCAGTGATTCCACCCGGCGGCGGAATTCGACCAGGGCCTTCGGGTTGGCGGGGGCGTGCTGGGAGACCCAGGCGCAACTGGCCGTCTCCCGGGCGCCGCGCAGGACCGCGCAGCCCTCCCAGTCGCGGACGTCCCACCCGTAGGTCGCCACGAAGGACTCGTACGCCCCGGCGGGCAGGCCGTACCGGTCGCGCTGGAGGGCCATCACCACCAGGTCGTGCTCGCGCAGATCGGCCGACACCGTCTCCAGGTCGACCAGGACCGGGCCGTCCGGGCCCACGTGGACGTTGCGGGGCAGGGCGTCGCCGTGGATCGGGCCCCGGGGCAGGTGCGGGGTCAGGGCGGCGACCTCGCCGGCGTAGGCGTCGCGGCGCGCCCTCAGGTATGCCGAGTCCGCCGGGTCGACGGCTTCCCCGGCCAGCCGCAGCCAGCGTTCGACCCCGCCCAGCAGGTCCCGCGCGGGCAGTTCGAACGGCGCCGCGGGCAGGGCGTGGAGCCGCCGCAGCAGCGCCGCCAGGTCCTCGGGTCCGGCCGGCCGCACCGCGTCCGGGAGTCGGTGCCACAGGGTCAGCGGGTGACCGTCCACCAGTCGGGGCTTCGGTTCGGCCGCGCGCACCGCCGGGACCCCGCACTCGGCGAACCAGCCCGCCACCGCCAACTCCCGCTCGGCGCGCTCCAGCAGGGCCGCCTCCCGGCCCACCTTCACGACCAGGTCGCCGACCGCGAACACGGCGTTCTCCCCGAAGGAGAGCAGCGCGGCGCCGCTCCGGCCGCCGCCGTCCAGGCCCGCGGCGCCCAGTACGTCCCTGGCCCGCGCCTCGTCCATGTGGTCCTCCGCATCCGGCTCGTCGGCAATGCGCCAAGTCTCCCATCCGGATCACGCGGTGCCCCGCATTCACGGTTGCACGAGACGTATCGTCTCGTTACGGTGAGGGGCATGACCTCAGCAGCCAAGCCCGCGCACATCGCCATGTTCTCCATCGCCGCCCACGGGCACGTGAACCCGAGCATCGAAGTGATCCGGGAACTCGTCGCCCGGGGCCACCGCGTCAGCTACGCCATTCCCGCGGCCTTCGCCGAGAAGGTCGCGGAGACCGGCGCCACCCCCGTGATCTACACCTCCACCCTTCCCACCGACGACGACCCCGAGGCATGGGGCACCGAACTCATCGACCACCTCGAACCCTTCCTGCACGACGCCGTCCAGGCCCTCCCGCAGCTCGCCGACGCCTTCGCGGGCGACGAGCCGGACCTGGTCATCCACGACATCACCTCCTACCCGGCGCCCGTCCTGGCCCACCGCTGGGGCGTCCCCGCCGTGTCCCTCTCCCCGAACCTGGTCGCCTGGGAGGGGTACGAGGAGGAGGTGGCCGAGCCGATGTTCGCCGCGCTGAAGGCGTCCGAGCGCGGAAAGGCGTACTACGCCCGGTTCGCCGCGTGGCTCACCGAGAACGGCCTCGGCGACCAGGTCGACCGCTTCCAGGGCCGCCCGCGCCGCAGCCTCGTCCTCATCCCCAAGGCGCTCCAGCCCCACGCGGACCGCGTCGACGCATCCGTGTACACCTTCGTCGGCGCCTGCCAGGGCGACCGTTCCGCCACGCGGGGCACCTGGCGGAGGCCGGCCGCCGCCGAGGGCAGGAAGGTGCTGCTGGTCTCCCTGGGCTCCGCCTTCACCAAGCAACCCGCCTTCTACCGTGCGTGCGCGCAGGCCTTCGGGGACCTGCCCGACTGGCACGTCGTCCTGCAGATCGGCAAGTTCACCGACGAGGCCGAACTGGGCCCGGTCCCGGCCAACGTCGAAGTGCACCGGTGGGTCCCCCAGCTCGACATCCTGCGCCAGGCAGACGCCTTCATCACCCACGCGGGCGCCGGCGGCAGCCAGGAGGGCCTCGCCACCGCCACCCCGATGGTCGCCGTCCCGCAGGCCGTCGACCAGTTCGGCAACGCCGACACGCTGGCCGCCCTCGGCGTGGCCCGTCACGTCCCCATGGAACGGGCGGACGCGGAGACGCTCCGGGAGGCCGTGCTCGGACTCCTCGCCGACCCCGAGGTCGCCGTCCGCGCCGAAGCCCTCCGCGCGGCGATGGCCGGCGAGGGCGGCACCCGGCGGGCCGCCGACCTGATCGAAGCCGAGCTGTCCCAGGGCGCGTTGTCGTAGCCGGGGCCTACGCTGCCCCCATGGCGAAGGCGAAGAAGTACGCGGCGCTGCTGCGCGGCATCAATGTCGGCGGGAAGAAGAAGGTCCCGATGGCCGAGCTGCGCTCCGTGCTGGAGGGGCTCGGCCACGCGGACGTGGCGACGTACCTGCAGAGCGGCAACGCCGTCTTCAGCAGCACGAGCGAGGAGCCGGCCGCGCTCGCCCGGGAGCTGGAGGGGGCCATCGAGGAGCACTTCGGCTTCCCGGTGGCCTGCCTGGTGGTCGACGGGGACTACCTGCGCGCCGTCGCCGAGGCCTGCCCCTTCCCGGCCGCCGAGCTGGAGGGCAAGCAGCTCCACGCCACCTTCCTCTCCGAGGACCCCGGCGCGGACCGCTTCGCCGCGATCGACGCGTCCGCGTACCTCCCGGAGGAGTACCGGCTCGGCGACCGCGTCGTCTACCTCTACGCCCCGAACGGCCTGGGCCGCTCCGAACTGGGCGCGGCCCTGCACAAGCCCTCGCTCCTCAAGGGCCTGGACGCCACCACCCGCAACTGGAACACCGTCGCCAAACTCGTCGAACTGACCGGCTCCCAGGACACCGCACGTCCGTAAACCGACCCGAACGACAGGAGTGGTTCCGTGGCCGCGTTACGCCGCCCGTCCCGCAGGACGGCGATCCGCCTCACCCTGGCCGCCGCCCTGACGGCCGCCGGCGCCTTCGCCGTTCTGCGGGGCCCGGCGACGGGCCTGCTCCCCGAAGCGACATGGGGCGTTTGGCGCTCCCGGGAAGTGCCGCACTGGTCGGTGTACATCCGCGTCAACACGTGGGCGCACGCCGCCGAAGCGGAGATCCACATGGGCAAGTCCGAGGGGATCACGCTCAAGGCGTACGGCGAGGACGCCCACGGCACCACGAGCATGCACCCCACCGCCTTCACCCTCACCCCCGACGGGAAGCTCACCGTGCGCGAACTCGCCTCCGCCGACTGATACTTGAACGGGAGCCTCCGGACGGGGCCTCCGGCCATCCCCGCGACATCGAGGAACGAGCGACAGTGATCACCACAGAACGCCTCCGGCTGCGCCCGCTCACCGAAGCGGACACCGACTGGTGGGTGCGTCTCCACGCAGACGAAGAGGTCAACCGGTTCGTCGGCGGCTACACCGCGGAGCAGGCCGCGGCACGCCTGCGGGCGATAGGGCGGCAGTGGGCCGAGCGCGGTCACGGGCTGTGCGCCGTCGAACTGCGCAGTACCGGCGAGGCGATCGGACGCTCCGGGCTGTTCTGGTGGGAGCAGTTCGACGAGACCGAGATCGGCTGGACCTTCGCCCGCGAACACTGGGGCCGGGGCTACGCCACCGAAGCGGCCCGGGCGGTGCTCGCATGGGGCTTCGGGACCCTGGGGCTCGAACAGATCACCGCGATGATCCACCCCGGCAACACCGGCTCCGCCGCCGTCGCCCGGCGCCTCGGGTTCACGCCCCTGCGCGAGGACACGATCCTCGACCGCCCCTGCACCGTCTACGGCCTGTCGGGCCCCCAGGAGACGGCCTAGCCCCCCAGGAGACGGCCTAGCCGAGGGCGTCCAGCAACTCCAGCTCCCGCGCCGTGAGGCGGATCGTCGCCGCGTCCAGGTTCTCCGCCAGGTGGGCCGGGGAACCGGTACCGGGCGTCGGGCACAGCACCGGGGAGTGGTGCAGCAGCCACGCCAGGGCGATCTGGCCCGGGCCCGCCCCGTGGGCCGCGGCCACCGAGGTGACGGCCGCCGCGCTCTCCCGGGTCAGGGAACCGCTGCCCAGCGGGTAGTACGGGAGGAAGGCGATCCCGTTCGCCTCGCACACCGCGAGGACCTCCGCCGACGTGCGGTTCATCAGGTTGTACGCGTTCTGGACCGAGGCGATCGGCACCGAGTCGAGAGCCAGGCGGAGCTCCTCGGCCGTGACCGTGTCCAGACCGATGTGCCGGATCTTGCCCTCCGCCCGCAACTCACCCAGCGCACCCAGCTGTTCGGCCATCGGCACGGCCGGATCGAACCGGTGCAACTGGTAGAGGTCGACGCGTTCCAGCCGAAGCCGCCGCAGGCTCGCCTCGCACTGCCGGCGCAACTGCTCCGGGCTGCCCGCCACGTGCCACTGATCGGGGCCGGTGCGCACCACCCCGCCCTTCGTGGCGACGACGAGCCGGTCCCCGTACGGATGAAGGGCCTCGGCGATCAGCTCCTCGGCCAGGTCGGGGCCGTAGTTGTCGGCGGTGTCGATGAGAGTGACCCCGCGTTCGACCGCCGTCCGCAGCAACGCGCGGGCCTCGGCGCGGCCCGCGCGCGGACCCCAGTAGCCGGGGCCCACCAGGCCGCCCGTACCGAAGCCCAGCCGTCGCAGGGGAAGGTCGCCGCCCAGTGTGAACGTCTCGTTCGCCATGCCCCGACCGTAACCCAGGGGGCCGGGTGTGCCAGGCTCCTCCCATGCGCTACATCATCATCGGAGCGGGCGCGGTGGGCGCCACCATCGGCGGACGGCTCGCGGAAGCGGGCGGCGAGGTGGTCCTCGTCGCGCGCGGAGCCCACGCGGAGGCCCTGCGGGCCGACGGGCTGCGGCTCACGACCGCCGACGGGGAGCGGGTGCACCGGCTGCCGGTGGTCACGGCCCCGGCCGAGCTGGGCCAACTGCGCCCCGACGACGTGCTGCTGCTGACCGTGAAGACCCAGGACGCGATCGCCGCGCTCGACGCGTGGGGCGACGCGGAGGTAGCGGGCGGCGGCACGGCCGCGCAGCGGCTGCCGGTGCTGTGCGCGCAGAACGGCGTGGAGAGCGAACGCCTCGCGCTCCGGCGCTTCGCGCGCGTGTACGGGGTGTGCGTGTGGCTGCCGTCCACCTTCCTGGAGCCGGGCGTCGTCTCGGCGCTGTGCGCGCCGCTGACCGGCATCCTGCACCTGGGCCCGGCGGCGGGCGGCCCCGCCGACCGGACGGCCCGGGCGGTCGCGGCCGACCTCGACAAGGCGGGTTTCGAGGCGCCGGTGGTCGAGGACGTGATGCGGTGGAAGCACGCGAAGCTGCTGGGGAACCTCGGCAACGCGATCCAGGCGACGACGGGCCCCGAGCCGGAGCCCGCGAAGGCCGCGCTGCTGCTGCGGGCCGTCCGGGAGGGGAAGGCCGCCTTCGCGGCGGCGGGCATCGCGTACGCCTCCGAGGCGGAGCAGGCAGCCGCGCGCGACGGCAAGGTCGAGCAGCCGGCGGGGGTCCGGGGCGGGTCGTCCTGGCAGAGCCTGGCGCGGGGCACCGGGTCGGTGGAGGCGGACTACCTCAATGGGGAGATCTCGCTGCTGGGCCGCCTGCACGGGGTCCCGACACCCGTGAACGACGTACTGCGGCAGGCGGCGAACATCTTCGCCCGCGAGTCGCTCCCGCCGGGCGCGATGACCATCGCGGACCTGACCGCCCTCGCGGACGAGGCCGCGGCCCGGGGCTGATCCTCCCGGCCGCGGCGCCCGGCCGTGGGTCAGGAGGTGCGCTTGAGGGTCCAGGTGTTGGCGTTGAAGCTGGGGACGGCCGAGTAGCGGCAGCCGCTGGAGTAGTAGGAGCTGACGATGGTCCAGCCGGCCGGGGGCCACGTGGAGCCGCAGGCGTTGACCTGGGTGCCGACCGGGTAGCCCCGGAGGTCCTTGATCTGCTTGCTGTTGGGGTTGAAGCCCGAGCCGCACCCGCCGCTGTTCCACCACTGGACGTCCACCCAGCCGTCCGGGGTGAGCGTGCTGGAACACATGTTGACCGTGTCGCCGGGCGCCGCGGAGGCGGGGCTCGCGGTGATCCCGAGGGCGGTGACGGCCAGCGTGGCCAGAGCGGCGGCGTACCGGGTGCGGATCATGAGGGATTCCCTTTCGCGCGCACTGGGATCGCCGCCGACCGTCGGCGGGCCTGACCAGGCGCCGAGCCCATTGCATCCGACCGTCCACGATGCGGACAGTGATCTTTTGGGCATAACTCCGCGACGGTTTAAAGCCGCTCGAAGCGGGTGTCCGCGCCGAGGTCAGGCGGTCAGGGCCGCGAGGCGGGCCGGCGCGGCCGCCGCGGCCCCGTCGTAGCGGAGCAGCAGCAGGCGGGCCAGCTCCGGGGCCGCGCCCAGGACCCCGGCCAACACGTCCGCACCCGCGGCCTCCGCGCCGGCGGCGATGCGGTCCGGCAGCCGGCCCGGGGCGATGACGTACGGGGCGACGGCCACGCGGGCGAAGCCCTCGGCGCGCAGGGCCCGTACGGCGTCCTCCGTACGGGGAAGGGCAGCGGAGGCGAACGCAGGCCGCACGGCGCACCAACCGGTACGCCGCCACTCCCGCGCGGTTTCAGCGATCACTGCGATCGCCTCCGGGTCTGTGGATCCGGCGGACGCGAGCACCACCGCGGTGGTGGAGCGGTCCGCCGGGGTGAGGCCGGCTTCGGTGAGCCGGCGCTCCAGGGCTTCGAGGAGGAGCGGGGACGGTCCGAGGACGTCGGCCACCCGCACGGACAGCCCCGGCAGCCGGTCCGAGGACTCGGCCAGCACCGCGGGGACGTCCGACTTGGCGTGGAAGGCGCGGGTCAGCAGCAGCGGGAGCGCCACCACGTCACGTACGCCCGAGAGGTAGAGCGAGGTCAGGACCTGACCCACCGAGGGGCCGTCGAAGTCCAGGAAGGCCGTCTCCACCCGCAGCCCCGGCCGCAGCGAACGGACGCGCCGGGTCAGGGCGTGCACGGTCTCCGCGTGCCGCGGATCGCGGCTGCCGTGGGCTATGACGAGCAGGGCGGGAGCCTGAGCCGGAGCCATGACTAGCTCTTCACCAGGAGGCCGCGGCTGCGCAGGACCCAGCGTTCGGCGGGGCTGAAGATGAGCAGGTCGATGGCGATGCCGACGACGAGGATGAGG
>NZ_JBIARJ010000020.1:0-194659 GCF_042889825.1 Streptomyces sp. NPDC002467
CAGCTCCAGGGCATCAAGAAGGGCGTCCTCGAACTGGCCGACGTCCTCGCCGTCAACAAGGCCGACGGGCCCCACGAACGCGACGCGAAAGCAGCAGCCCGCGAACTCGCGGGCGCACTGCGCCTGATGCACCCCACCGACGCCGCCTGGACCCCACCCGTCCTCACCTGCAGCGCCCGCGAATCCACCGGACTCGACGAAGTCTGGAACCGCCTCGAACAACACCGCACGCTCCTGGACGCGGGCGGCCGTCTGACGGCGAAGCGGGCCGCGCAGCAGGTGGAGTGGACCTGGTCGATGGTCCGCGACGAACTCCTCGAACGTCTCCGCGCCGACCCGGCCGTCCGCGGCCTCGCACCGGCCCTGGAGGAGTCGGTACGCGCGGGGACCGTCACGCCGACCTCGGCCGCGGACCGGATCCTGGCGGCGTTCGCGTCCGGTCAGTCGATGAACTGAAGCAGCTCGGTGGTGAAGGCCTTCGGGTCGTCGCGCCACGGGTAGTGACCGGCGCGGCGCTGGACGACCAGCCAGGAGTCCTCGAAGAGCTCCGCGTACTCGGCCACGGCCTCCGGCGGGGCGCCCGTGTCGACCTTGCCCGCGAGCAGCATCACGGGCCGGTCGAAGTCGGCGAGCGCGGCCCGGGTGGCGGCCGGGTCGTAGGCTCCCTCGGAGCCGTAGACGGAGGCGGCCTCGTGGTTCCGCGAGGCTTCCTCGGCCTCCTTGCGGGCCTGTGCCTCGGCGTCCCAACGGCCGTGCGACAACGGCTCGATCGCCTGCCGGTTCTCCGGGGTGCGCTGTCCGGCCAGGATGGCTTCGAGGGCGGCGTATGCCTTGGCGAACCACGGCTGGTGGGAGTGGCGCCGGGCCGTGCGCAGCCGCGTCTCGGCGATGACCTCGATGCCGACGGCGGCGACGCTCGGGGTGATCAGGACCATCCGGCCGATCCGCCGCGGGTGGCGGGCGGCGTACAGGGCGGCGAGGTTCGCGCCGGCCGAGTGCGCGAGCAGGTCGATGCGTGCGAGGCCGAGGTGCTCGCGCAGGGCCTCCACGTCGTCGACGAGCCGGTCGCACCGGTAGCCGGCCGGGTCCGGGGGTATGGCGGAGCGGCCGGTCCCGCGCAGGTCCGGCACGATCAGGCGCCGGTGGGCTGACAGCCCTCCCAGCTCGTCGAGGTAGGCGGAGTCGATCATGGGCCCGCCGGGGAGGCAGATCAGCGGAGCGCCGTCACCGACCTCGCGGTAGGCGAGGTCGGTGCCGTCGTGCGCGGAGAAGAGGGGCATGGCCCGGATCCTGGCAGCCGCGTTCCGGTTGATCAATCCATTTCCGCGGCGCCTCGCAGACGCTCCCGAAGACGTTCCGTAAGAGCTCCCGCAAGGGCTCCGGAACCCGCCTGAGCAGCGGCTTCCGGCCGTCAGACCTCGACGAGGACCGATCCGGGCGCGGACAGCGTCTGGCGCAGCAGGGCCGTCCGTTCCGCCGTGTCGTCGCTTCCCAGCAGCGCGGAGAGCACGGCGATCCGCGCCTGGCCCGCCCGCAGGGTGCCCGTCGGGACGGCTCCGGCCGCGACGAGGTCCACCGCGCCGCCGTGCGTGTAGATCTCGGTGACCGGCCCGGCCATCACCCGCGTGGTGAGCGCGACCAGCACCCCGCCCTCGACGGCGGCCTTGACCGCGTCCACGATCTCCGGCGTCGCGTTGCCGGCGCCGGTGCCGACCAGGACGACACCGCGCGCCCCGGCCGCGATGGCGGCGTTGAAGAGCACCGGGTCCCCGTCGGCGTGGTGCACCACCACGTCGACGCGCGGCGGGAGTTCCGGCATCGCCGGCAGCGGGAGGGCTTCCGGCCGCTGCGGCGTGCGCAGGATGGTGACCTTGCCGAAGCCGATCTTCCCGAGCAGTTCCTTCGACGGGTCCGCGAACGCGTCCAGCGCCACCGCCTGGGTCTTCACCGTGCCCCGTGCGGCGTGCACCCGTCCCGCGAAGGAGATCAGTACGCCGAGCCCGCGCGTGTTGGCGGCGGTGAGGAGGGCGTCGTAGAGGTTCTCCGGCCCGTCCCCGTCCGCGGTGCCCATGGGGCGCTGAGAGCCGGTGAAGACGACGGAGCGCGCGTCGTGGTGGTGGAGGTCGACCAGGAACGCCGACTCCTCCAGGGTGTCGGTGCCGTGCGTGACGACGATGCCGTCGACGCCGGGGTCCGCGAGCACCTCGTGCACGGTGCGCAAGAGGGTCAGCTGGTGGGCGGTGGTGAGCCGGGGGCTGTTCACGCTGAACAGGTCCACGACCTCGACGGTGACCCCTTCGGGCATCGGGGCGGTGGCGATGACCTCGTTCCCGTCCGCGTCCGCCGCGAAGCCGGAACCTTGCCAGCGGCTGGCTATCGTCCCGCCGGTGCTGATGACGACGATCCGTCCCATGGCCGTTGGCCGCCCTTCCCTCTAACCCCGAACGAACCCCGAAAAAGCCCGCACATATGTACCTAAAGCAGCAATGATAGAGCGATCTACGCGCAATGTGATTGCTACTTCAGGCGCCTCTGTAACATTCAGTGGGGGATAATTGCGTCATGGACGCCATCGACCGAGATATCTTGCGTGAGCTCCAGGCGGACGGACGGCTCAGCAACCAGGAGCTCGCCCAGCGCGTGGGCCTCACTCCCTCCCCCTGCATGCGCCGTGTGCGCCAGCTCGAACAGGACGGGGTGATCCAGGGCTACCGCGCCGTGATCTCCCCCGAGGCGGTGGGCCGTGGCTTCGAGGTGCTCGTCTCGGTCGAGGTGCGCCGTGACCGCGAGGCCGTCGAGTCCTTCGAGGCCGCGCTCCAGGACATCCCGGACGTCATCGAGGCCTACCGCCTCTTCGGCAGCCCCGGCTGCCTCCTGCGGATCGCCGTCTCGGACCTGCGGGCGTACGAACGCCTCTGGATCGAGAAGCTGACGGCCCTCTCCGGCGTCACCGAGGTCAACTCGCAGATCATCATGAAGCGCATCAAGGAACCGACGGGCCTGCCCATCGAACGCTGACGCGGACGACGGACACGCATCGACACGACACGACAGGAAGCAGCACACACCATGGAACCCCTCGGCGTCGGCGATCCCGTCCGACTCGGCCCGTACCGTGTCCTCGGCGTCCTCGGCGCGGGCGGCATGGGCAAGGTGTACTTCGGCCGGGACAACGACGGCAGAACCGCCGCCGTGAAGGTACTGCTGCCCGAACTCGCCCATGACGCGCACCTCGCCCAGCGCTTCCTGCGCGAGGCGCACACCGCGCAGGCGGTGACCAGCGGCGGCGTGGCCCGTGTCCTCGCCGCCGAGAGCGAGGACAGCCGGCCCTGGATCGCCACCGAGTTCCTGTCCGGGCCCACCCTCGACGACGCCGTCCGCGCGTACGGTCCCTTCGATCCCGATGCCGTCCGCGCGCTCGCCGCCTCGCTCGCGGCGACCCTGCGCGACATCCACGCGGCGGGTTTGGTGCACCGCGACCTGAAGCCGCCGAACATCGTGCTCACCTCCACGGGCCCGCGCGTCATCGACTTCGGCATCGCCCGCCCCGAGCACGGGATGACGCTCACCACCACCGGCCAGGTGCCGGTCACCCCCGGCTACGGGGCGCCCGAGCAGGTGCTCGGGCAGCGGGTCGGGCCGGCCGCGGACGTGTTCTCCCTCGGCGCGGTACTGGCCTACGCGGCGACCGGCCGGCGCACCTTCGACGGGACGCACGTGGCGGCGGTCCAGTACGAGGTGGTCCACGGGGAGCCCCGACTCGACGACGTCCCCGCCGAGCTGCGCCACCTGATCGCCCCCTGCCTCACCAAGGACCCGGCGCACCGCCCGACCCCCGAGCAGATCACGGGCGCCTTCGCCCCGCCTCCGGGCGCCGACCGGATCTGGCGCACGGGCCCACTGGCCAAGGACATCGCCCGCCGCGCCGGCGACGCCGAGCGACAGGCCGCCACCGTCATCGGTGAGGGCCCGGCGGCCGCCCCTTCCCGCCGCCGGGTCCTGCGTCTCTCCCTGGCCGCCGCCGGGGCGCTCGCCACCACCGGCGGGGCCACCGGCGCCTGGTGGCTGATGCGGGATGGCGACGGGCTCCCCCCGGCGGGGAAGGCCACCGACGCGAAGCCGCTGTCCCGGCTCTCCGCCAAGTCCGGCGAGCCCCCGAAGCCGCTCTGGGGACCGCTGCCCGTGGCCGCACGGGAGGCGAACGAGTTGGCGACCGACATGCTGACGGCCCCGCTCCCCCTGCTCGACGTGGTGGTCTTCGCCGCCAAGGAGGGCGGGCTGGCAGCCCGACTGACGACCGACGGCACGGAGAAGTGGCGACTGCCCGCCACCAATCCCGCGGCCGGTCTCGTCGCCCTGCCCGGGCACCGGTTCGTCACCGGCGGCCCCAATGGCGGCCTGCTCTGCCACGAGGCCTCCACCAGCAAGCGGCTGTGGACGGTCGCCGACGCCGACACCAGCCGAGTCCTGGCCGCGGACGCGACGGCCGTGTACCTGGTGACCCGGGACGGACGGCTGCGCGCCGTGGACACCGCCGCCCACACGGTCCGGTGGACCGTGGCGCTACCGCAGCCCGCGGTCAAGACCCCCGGCCCGTACGCCGCGGCCGGCGCGGGCCGGCTCGTGCTCGTCGGCGACGACGGCAACGTCCTCGCCTTCGACACCACCACCGGCGCCCCGGCCTGGGAGATCACCTCCCAGGCGCGCTACGCCACGCAGCCGCTCATCGTGGACGACGCGGTGTACCTCGGCGGCCGCAGGCTCAAGGGCGTCAGCCTCAAGACGGGCAAGGAGCTGTGGGACCCCGTCGACGCGCAGGGACTCCGCACGGACAACACCGCGGGCTGGCGCCCGCCGGCACGCTCCGGCGACAGCCTGTGGGCCCTGGACGGTACACAGCTGACGCGGGCGCCGCTCGCCACCGGACGGACGGTCCCCCTCGGCAGCGCGCTCAACGGTCCGCTTCCGTACGTCCCACCCGTCGTGCAGGCCCGCACGCTCTTCGCCGTCGAAGGGGAGGGGCGGGGCGTCTCCGCATTCGACATCGACGGCGGCGGCCGGCGGCTCTGGACCTGGTCCCCCGACTCGCGCGGCCTCTGGGCCATGGCCGGCGCGGGCAACCGCCTCTTCACCATAAACAGCCGGAACCTGACCGCCCTGCCGGTGGTGAACTGAACATCGCCTAGGCTCGGGCAGACCGACCGAACCGGGAGACAGCGCGCATGGACCGCCTACGGCAGGACGACCCCCCGCTGATCGGGCCGTTCACGACCCTGGCGCGGCTCGATGCCGAATCCGCCGAGCGCACCGTGCCCGACCGCCGGTACCTCGCGCGCAGCGCCGACGGGGAACGCACCGTCCTCGTCGGTTGCCCCCGGGTCGGCGCCGACCCCTCCCGGTGGGCTCTGGAGGCCGAGGGCGCCCGGCGGTTGGCCCTGCCGGGGCTCCTCACCGTCACCGAGGTCGGCGGCACGGCCGGATTCCCCTGGTACACGGCCCCCTACACGCCGATGCTGCCGCTGCCGACGGTGCTCGCCGCCTACGGCGGTCCGCTGCCCGAGGACGTCGTGCGCGGCCTCGGCGCCGTCCTCGCCCAGACGCTCACGGCCGCGCACGCCCAGGGGGTGGTGCACGGCGGTCTGTCACCGGCCGCCGTGCTGGTCACCCCCGGAGGGCCGCTGCTGTCCTGCTTCGGTGCCGTGCGCGCCGCGGCTCCCGCCGGGGTGGCGCGCGCCGGGCTGCCGGGGCTCGACCCGGGCTGCCTGGCCCCCGAGGAAGCCTCGGGGGCGGCGGCTCCCGGGCCTCTCGGCGACGTCTTCGCGCTGGGGTCCGTACTGGCCTTCGCGTCGACCGGCCACACCGTGCCCGAACGGAGCGAACTGCCAGCCGGGCTGCGTGAGGTGGTGGGCCGGTGCCTGGCGCGCGACCCCGCCGACCGGCCCCGGTCCGCCGCCGAGCTGCTGTCCCTGCTGAACGCGCCGGCGCGGGTACCCGATCCTCGCCTGCCGTCCTCCCCCGCGCCCACCCCCGCCCCCTCTCCTCCCGCTCCGATGCCGGGGCGGGTGGTCGCCGCGCTCGCCGCCCAGTCCGCATGGCTGCTCGCAGCCGACCTCCCCGCCACATGGGAGCCGTTCACGACGCCGTCGCCCCAGAAAGTGCACTGACCCCGATGCCTCCCCTTCCCGCCCCGCTCGCCCCGCTCACGCACGACGACCCGGGGCAGCTCGGCGACTACCGGCTGCTGGCCCGGCTCGGCAGCGGCGGCATGGGCACGGTCTACCTGGCCCGCGCCGCGGGCGGCCGTACCGTCGCGCTGAAGACCGTGCACGCCCGGATCGCCGCCGACACCACGTTCCGCACCCGGTTCCGGCTGGAGTCGGACGCGGCCCGGGTCATCGGCGACCGGTACGGGGCCCGCGTGTTCGCCGCCGACCCGCTCGCGCCGACGCCATGGCTGGCCACCGAGTACGTCATCGGCCCCCAGCTCGACGAGGCGGTCCGTCTCGGCGGCCCCCTGCCCGAGGCCCTGGTCCGGGCACTGGGCGCCGACCTCGCCCACGCACTGGGCCAGTTGCACCGCTCGGACGTGGTGCACCGCGACCTGAAACCCTCCAACATCATGGTCACCGCCACCGGGCCCAAGGTCATCGACTTCGGCATCGCGCGCGCCCTCGGCGACCAGCGGCTGACCAGCACCGGCGCCGCCGCCGGCACCCCCGCCTACATGTCTCCCGAGCAGGCGGGCGGACTCGAACACACGCCGGCCGGCGACGTGTTCGCCCTCGCGGGCGTCCTGGTCTTCGCGGCCTGCGGGCACGGCCCCTTCGGTGGCGGCCAGGCCGCCGACCTGCTCTACCGGGTCCGGTACGCCGAACCCGATCTCACCGGGGTACCGGCGGGCCTGGTACCGCTCCTCACCCGCTGCCTCGCCAAGGACCCGGAGCTGCGGCCGGGCACCGCCGAACTGGCGCAGCTGCTCGGCCCGGGCCCCGCCGTGTTCGCGGACGCACTGCCGCAGCCGGTGCTCGCGGACATCGCCCGGCGCGCGGCGGCCGTCTGGCAGGACCCGCCGCCCCGACTCCCGGCCCCCGCCACCGCACCGGACACCGTGCCCCCCGCGGAACCGGACCTCTCGCGACGCCGCATGCTGCGGCTGAGCGGCGCGGCGGTGGTCGCGGGAACCGTCCTGACGGCGGGCGGCGGCTGGTGGGCCTGGCGGGCGAGCCAGCCGCGGAAGAAGCCCGCGAAGACGGGCCCCGAACTGGCTCCGGCGCCCAAGGCCTCGTGGTGGTCCGGACTGAAGGCTCCCCTGGTCATGTCCGAGCCGCTGTGGGTCAACGGCTCCCTGGCGGTCGCCGAGGAGACCGCGATCCGGTTGATCAGCCCCACCACCGGCCAGCAACTGCCGCTCTACTACAAGGGGTACGAAGACCGCTGGCGGATCGGCACCGACGCCAAGACCTTGTACGGACTCGGGGACGAGGACGCCCTCGACAAGGCCGTCACCCTCTGCGTCCTGCCCCAGGAGAACATCGAGGTGGGCAAGGAGGTCTTCCCCCCGTTCATGAGCCTGCCCGCGTACGACGGCACGCAGGTGCTCACCCAGATCCTGTGCGTGGACGGCGACACGGTGTACCTCCACGCCAAGGCGGCGAACGGGGCACAGTGGTCCGTGGTCGCCGCGAGCGTGAAGTCCGGCAAGGAACTCTGGCGGCAGCCGTCCACGGCCCCCAAGCCGCCGGCCCCCACCACCAACCATGTCAAAGTGAGACGGCCGGCCGTCATCCGCCTGCGGCCCGTGCGCGACGGGGTGCTCCTGTGGCAGCGCCTCGAAGGCGGCGACGACGTACGCCTCTCCCTCCACGACGCGGCCACCGGCGCCGAACGCTGGACCACGACGGTGACCGCTCCGGGCGCCACCCCGGACCAGCCGGCGACGGACGACGACCACGTGTACATCGGCGCGGCCGAACTCCAGGCCCTGCGCCTCAAGGACGGCAAGCCCGCTTGGACCTTCGGCGCGGGCCGCGACGTGGGCCAGGTACCGGACAAGCAGCGCCGCTACGGCCTCCCGACGGTCCGCGACGGTGTCGTCCTCGCCGTCGAGGGCAGCCTCGGCATCATCGCCCTCGACGCCCGCACCGGCACCGAACGCTGGCGCGAAACCCCACCCCAGGGCACCGTCCCGAACCGCGAAACGGCCCTGGTGGCCACCACCACCCACGTCTACGCCGCGGACACCCAGGGCGTCCGAGCCATCGACACCCGCACCCACCGCACGGCTTGGCGCTACGAGGCCCAGGCTCTCACCCTCACCACCAACCCCACGGCCGACTCCCTGTACATCCGCGAACCGACCCGCATGACGGCGCTCCCGATCACTTAGCAGGCGGCAGTCCACCGAAGCGGCAGTTCAGGCAGGCCTGCTGCGACCTGTCCCTCCGGAAAAGGTCACAGCAGGATCCCAAGCCGAAAACCGCAGGTCAGGCGTCGTCCCGCGCCGGCTCCAGGATCGCCACGCACTCCACGTGGTGCGTCATCGGGAAGGGGTAAAGCCAAAACGGGAAGGGGTAAAGCCAAAACAGGTTAAGGAAAGCTGCAGGTCAGAGACACATGCGGTGCAAAACGGACTCAAGATCCATGTGTACTACGTGCGTCATGGGCGCTACGCGCGGCCTATCGACGCACGGCTACACCACTCGACGGCCTGGATGCCCCCACCAAGCGGGGCGAGCTCATCAGCGTGACGACTTCCGAAAAAAATCGGGGTGACCACGCGAGCAGCACGCCTTCATCACTTCACGGCGAGGGCTGCCAAGATTGCGCAATGCGACCGCAAGGGCCACAAGTCACTCACCGCCGCCAGCGACGCCGACCTTTCAGTGATCACCTCTGCGAGGTCGGGGGCGTCCTGTGCGATCTTCACCGCGATCGCAATGGGTGGCGTGCCGGTGTGTCCATCGAACGGCCCACGCCCTGTCGCGGCGTAGGCAAGGACCGCGCCCAGTACGAACACATCGGCCGCTGGACCCACCTCGCGCAGGGTGCTCAGTCGCTCCGGCGCCATGAAGGACACCGTTCCTCGTGGATCAACGGGCGAGGTGCCAGCATGGTTCCCGTGCGCATCCGATGCGCGAAGTCACTCGATGACCTGTGATCGCCGCAGATGGGGCAACCTCATTGATCAATTTCAACTTCACCACGCCCTCATCCCTCCAAACGGACTTATTCGCCAAGAAAGAGCTACTTCGTCTGCCCTTGCTGCAGGTCAGCTGTGGAGCTGGCCAGGAACGGACTCGGAGCACCGTGCCAGGTAATGGCCAGGGCGTCTCGTGCCCGGGTCGCGGCGACGAAGAGCATCGAGCGGGCCTTGCGCAGCTCTCGCCGGTACCGTGCGGGGTCTTCGGTGCTGTAGCGCTCGATGGCCTCCATCCTCGGCACAAGGCGGTCGTTGGCGCCGACGATGACCAGGCGCTGATACTCCAGTCCCTTGAAGCGGGGCATGGTGCCGACGTGGATGGTGCCAGCGCCGCGGGGGCCGTCGGAGGTCAGCTGGGCGTAGCCGAGGCCAGCTTTGGTGGCGAGGTGGTAGATAACCTGGCTGACCTTGTCGCGGTCGGGAACGGCTACGGCGATCAGGCCGCGGGTGTCACGTCTGGTGCCGTTGCCGTGAGCGGCGAGTTCGTCGCCCCAGTTACGCAACGTGGTTGCGAGGCCGTCGAGTTCGTCCTCCCAGGTGGTGTAGCCGTGCAGGTCGGGGACGGGGCCGTGGAGCACGGAGCGGTAGCCCGTGAGGGTGTCGGTGCCCTCGTCGAGGTCGTCGTAGCTCTCGCCGGACATCATTGACAGGGCTTGGGCGAGGATCTCTTTGGTGGTGCGATAGCTCAGGGTAAGGCGGGCGGAACGGCCGCGGACGTTGATGCCTAGCGAGCTGAGCGAGACATGATTGTCGTGGACGCGCTGGTGGGTGTCGCCAGCGATGAACATGTCGTTGTCACCAGGGGCGACCATCGCTCTGAGCATCTTCCAGTGTGCAGCGCGCAGGTCTTGCGCCTCATCGACGACGACGTGCCGGTAGCGGTGTCTGAGGTCGTGCAGGGATGCCTCAGCGTCACGGTGGATGAGGTCGCGGCCGCCGACCTGTTCCTTGTATGTCTGGCGGGCTTGGATGCGGGCGGCACGTTCCATCTCGTAGCGGGCTGCGCGCTCGGCGGCTTGGCCCCAGGTCTCGATGCCTTTGCTGTCGAGGATGGTGGTGAAGTGGTCGAGGATGGTCCAGATCGCGGCGCGTTCCGGACGGGTGAGCGGGTGCCCGCGGCTGGCTCGGCGGGTCTGGAAGTAGGCGGCGCGAGTGGCGACGGACTGACCGAAAATGACATGTTCCCACTCCTCCAGAAGGAACTCAGGCTCGAAGGAACCCTCCTGCCCGAGCTCTTTGAGGGCAGTGCGCAGCTCGTTGAGGGCCGTGCGGTCGTCGATACGGCGCTTGATGGGGCCGCTGAGTGCGTTCTCGGTGATGACCTTGTAGGCGAGCTCGTCGATGTGGGTGATCTCGACACGGGCCAACAGTGCGGGATCGCCGATCAGGTCGCTGAGGCGAGCGTGCAGGTCTGCGGCAAGGTTCTTGGTGAAGGTGGTCAGCAGGATGGGCTTGTCCCGGCCGGGCTTGAGCTGCCGCAGGAGGTGGTGGATGCGGTGCAGGGCGACGATGGTCTTACCTGTGCCGGGGCCGCCGGAGACCCTGGCGGGGCCGCTGTAGTCGTGGTTGACCAGGCGCGCCTGGGTGGGGTGGAGGAAGACCTTCCATGCCTGGAAGTCCCCCGCTTCCAGGACTTTCTGCATAGCGTCGTCGACGGTGGTGACGGTGGTGCGGGCGAGGGCGGCGCCGAAGTCGGCAAGGTCGATGTGTTCCGGTGAAGCGACCGCATCGGTGATCTCGGCGCGTACCTCGTCTGGGCTCATCCCTGCAGCCAGGCCATAGAGGATGTCCTGGGACAGCAGGGGTGCTCCGGCAACCAGGCGGTCGAGGTCTGCGGTGTCGGTGAGGGTGAGCGCGACGTCGATGAGGGATTCGGCGACGCCGAGTTCCCTCAGCAGTTTCGAGGAGTGGGCGGCCAGGAGCGCGGGGGCGGCAAGGGCCGGTGCTTCGTCACGGATGGAAGCCGCGGGCTGTGCGGGCGGTGTTGCTTGTGCGCCGGCGGTGTCCGGTTCGGCAGGGACGAGTTGGATACCGGCGCGGCGCAGGGCGTTTTCACCAACGACTGAGAGGTCGACGAACTCGATCTCTCCGGAGACCCGGTTGATGGCGACGGAGAGTTGTTCGTAGACGTCCCGGCGGTGCCGGACCGCGATGATCAGCCAGTTCTCGTCGCCGTGCTTGTCTGTTCCGGTGCGGGTGAGGAGGGCCCGGTAGGAATCATCGATCCGTGCCGAGAAGATCTGCGAGTCGCCCTTGAGGGCCTTGAGTTGGAGGCCATTGCTGTGCGGGTTCTCCCGGAAGCGGTGGGAGAAGTCGTAGAACTTGGCCTTCACCGAGCGGTCGAGCTTGTACAGCTCGTGCTCGGCCTTCTGGTAGAGGCTGAGACGGACGGTCATCACAGGTTGTCTTCCGCTTGTTGGGAGGGATCTGTCCGGTTGGCGGGGTCGTTCCAGCTGCCGGCAGGCGCGTCGGGAAGCCGGGCGAGGAGTTCGTCGAGATGGGTAAGCCAGTCGGTGGCATCGCGAATGGTCCAGCCGGCTACTTGGTAGGCCCTGTCGCGGCGCTCGGCTTCCAGGACGGCGCGGGATACGCAGGAAACAATGGCGACCATGCCCGGGTCCTGGTCCCAGGCAAAGTCTGCTGGCCATCCACCGTCGCCGAGTTCATAACCAAAGACGGGCGCTGCCTTGCCACGGGCGGCAACGGCGTGGGCGATGTCGATCAGGTCAGCTTCGCTGTCCGGGTCGAGCAGGGGGATGATCTCCGCGTCCCAGGCAGGATCGCGCGGCCCCGGAAGCTGGTGGGTTTCCGCAGCCGGTTCATTGGTGGACTGCTCATCAGGCACCGGGGCTGTCTCGGGTGCAGGTGCGGGCTCGAGAGTGCGGGCGGGTTCCGGCGTGGAAGTATCGGCCGGATCGGGCGCTGCCGGGGCGTCGTCGAGGGCGGCGGGGTACTGGGGGCTGAGCAGTTCGAGGATGTCTCTGTCCCCGCGTGCACGCAGGTGGGTGAGGACGTCGTCCATGGTTGTGGCGTCGTTGAGACCGACGCGCTGGCCCAGCACGGCTGGCATGTCCCTTTCCAGGATCTGACCCGACAAGGCCATGAGCCGCAAGGCGCGCTGGGTACCGGTGAGGTCGTGTTCGTCCGTCTCGGCCAGGCGCAGCGCTTTGAGGTGACCGCCCTTGACCGCTAGAAATACGTGGTCTCCTTCTGCTGCTTCGATGCGTTCGAGCAGGGTGCGCAAGGAACCGCAGGCAGGCTGGTTGCGCCAGACGAGGTGCGTGGTGCCGACCGCGTGGGACAGTTCCAGTCGGCCGCCGGGGACGAGGCCCAGGTGAGCGGCGAAGCCGGTGGGAATGGTGAAGCCGGAGCCGCGTAGGTGTTCGCCGTTGACGTCGAGTCGGTACCACCAGGTGCCCTGGCCGGTCTGGAAGCAGCGCCGGGTCTGTGCCACCTCGCGGCGCGGCTGGTAGTCGGCGAGTGCGGGGTCCTCAGGGGTGGCCAGGCGAACCCAGCCTCGCTGGAAGCGGTCGTATTCCGGGGCGGCAAGGTAGGCGCGGACGGACTTCTCCGACACGTCAAACTGCGAGCAGAGTGTGGTGACGATGTCCTCGATGGGGGCCTGGCCGCCGGTGTTCGCTAGTTCCCTGTTGATCATCTCGCGGATGCCGAGATATGCGGTACCGCCCCATCGGCGCAGGCCATACAGGTCGCGGGCACGTCGCAGGAAGCGGTCGTCGCTTTGAATCTGGTTGCGCAGGCTGGCCAGGGCGGTGGTGTCGTCCAGGCGGCTGTAGAGCTCTTCCATCGACAGGGGATGGCCCACCAGAGTCAGCACGGCTTCGGCGCGGTCGCTGATCGAGCGCCCCCAGGGCAGCAGATGTCCTTCGACGACGCGAAAGCCCTTGACTGCCTGCAGCCAGGCATCGGCGTCGGTGTCGCGGATGCCTTGTTGTGCCAGCAGTTCCACGACGTCGGACCACGTAGGCGCCGAGCTGGTGCAGCGTTCCGCGAGCTCGGTACGCGTTTGTTCCAGGCGCTGATCGAGATCGCCTTGGACCAGCCAGCCGCTGGTCCAAGTGCGCTCAGGCAGCAGGGCGGCGATGACTTGCCACAGGGGAAGGTCAAGAGCAGCAACGGACTGCTCGTGCGCGGGGTGTATGGCGCGCAAGGTCTCTTCGATTGCTACCGGCCCGAGGTGTTCCTGGACAGCCAGGAGGTGGTCGAGGAGGGGTTGGCCGTCGTCGCTGTGGAGCCACTGATGGAAATTCTTCTCAAGCTCAACCTGGATCTGCCGGACTCGTTCGCGGCTGACTCCGAACTGCTCGCCAAGGCTCTCCAGTGAGGTTCGGCTCTGGGCGAAGATGCGTCCTGCCGCGATGGCAAGCTGCCGTTCGTTCCAAGTGCCAACAAGCAGGTCGAGTGTAGCGAGCGGATGTGCGGTCAGGGCGGACACCGCGGTGGGCATCGCAGTGTCCGCGACAGCCGGCGAAGGTGCTGGGCTGGCAGCATCGGTGTCGCTGTCGTGTCCGGGATGCTGAGCCCATGTCCGCAGCGTGTCTGCGGCAGCGCGGATGGCGGGGGGCGCGTCGGCAAGGAGCAGGCGTGTCAGCAGGGTGGTGAGCACGGCAACGTCCCTGTCGTGCTCATCCATGGCTGCGGTGTCCGGTGCGGTGGTGACAGGCTGCGCCAGGTCGCGTCCGCCAGTAAAGAAAGGACGCAGCAGGGCAAGGACGAGCGGGGTAAGGGCCTCTTCGTCGGCGCTGGCGGCATGGCCGATGGTGGTGTGAAGGTCGGCGTGCTGGCCTTCTGGGCAAAAGCACAGTTGTGGCAATGCCGTGGCGAGTGTCAAGTGCGGCCAGTGGGCGGTAAGTGTGTGGGCGGCGCGCTGGGCAATCTCTGCAGCGCCGGTGGTGGCAATGGCATCGCTTAGCGGGGTGTCGTTCCACCAGGTGTCGGGCAGGCGGGCATCGTTCAGCGCAAGCCCCAGCTGGTGCGGGTCACCGAAGCGCAGAGACGGCAGCAGGTCGGAGAGGACGTGGCACCATGGCGGCTTGGGTTCGGTCAGACCAGTCACGTGAGGTTCCGCTTCTCGTACGTTTGATGGTGTCGACAACGGTGACGTGCACCCGCTGGGTCACGTTGACTCGCACCGTGCTGGCACGGTGCGAGTCAACGCAGTTGAAAGGTTGTCAGGCGCAGAGGATGCGGCGTCCGACAGCGTGGCTCAGATGCTCGGTGCTACCACTCCAAGGCGTCCAGCATGTCCTTAACGGGGTCGTCGGTGGTGTCCGCGGTGGGGGTGAGCGCATCCAGCACGAGCGAGCTGACGATGGCGACGAGGTCTCTGCTGCCCCGAGTATTGATCTCCGCCTGGAGGTAGTGCAGGCCGCCGTTGGCGTAATCTTCGAAGATCCTCAGCCGTTCGGCGATCCGCTCGTCGGCGAGGATCTTCGCGTCCTCGGGAAGCTCCGCTGCGGCAATCAGGTCGATGAGCACGTCTCCGTACTCGCGGTTTTCGATCAGGGCGTAGCGGATCATCTCCCCGGATTTCTCGAACGAGACGCGGCGTTCCTTTCGGTGCCCCAGGGAGGCAGCGAACAGCAGTGCTTCGTAGTTGGTGCGGAAGGGGCCGTCCTTGCCGGTGAGGAGAGACAGCAGCTGCTCGTGTTCGGCAGGACGGCGAAAGCGGATCTCGACGGCCATCAGAGGGTCACCTCTTCCAGGACGGTGCGGTTGAAGTCGCCGTGGGACACATAGGGGTAGGCGTGGCCGTCGATGGTGATGGTGTCCTCGTCTGCGTCGGTGTTGGTGATATAGGAGCGCAGCACATACATGCGGGTTGCGGCTGTGCCGAGGTGGTCCAGCACCATGCCGCGGGACTGTGACTTCGACAGCAGGGTGACGATCTGCGAGGTGAGTTTGGGCAGGGACTCGGCGATGTCGTTTTGATAGGAGACGTCCAGGTTTCCGAACGGGGCGTCCATGACCACCGGATACACTCCCCCGCCGCCCAGGACGGCGTCGGGTGCCTTCTGCTTGCGGTCGTGGGTTTCCTTGGCCAGCTCCGAGACGGCGCCCACGAACGACAGGCCCAGGATCTGGTTCTCTCCGGTGCTGCGGGCGGCGGCAACGCCGGCGGAGTGGTTGAGCAGTTCCAGTGCGAACTCGGGGGTGAGGTGGGGAGTGAAGGGCTTGATGCAGATCCGCCCGAAGACGCCCTTGACCTTCTGGTCGAGCTGCTGGCGCACCTCTTCGGTCTTCACCGCCAAAATCCGCTGGAAGGCAGTAAGAACCTCATCAACCAGGGCGACCTGCCGCTGGATCCGCTTGGACTCCTCGTCCTGCACCCGCGCGGAGTGAAACTGGCGCTTGACCTTGTCGATCCGTTCTTCCAGCTCGGTTACCTGGGACTGTGCCTCCCGGTGCTGCTGCAGGGCATCCAGGCGCTTGCGGTCGAACTCCTTGCGTCGTTCCTCCAGGCGCTGGACATCTACAGTATCGACGCCCTTCAACTCACGGTCGATCTCGCTGTCCTCAGCATCGATCTGCCGGATCGAGGACTCGATCTCTTCAATGTCGGCGACGCACTCCCGCAGATTCGCCAGCAAATCGGCCCGCGCCAGTGTCAGGTCGGCCGCCTTGCCGCGCAGGTACATCCATCGGGTCTCAACATCAGCAAGTCCGGCGTTGTAGCGGCGCTCTTCTAGGGCAAGTCGTGCCTCGGACCCCTCGGGCAGGTCACGTCCGCACATACACAAGCCGTCTTCGAGGAGACCGTCGATGTAGTCGCGCTGGATACCCGCGGGCAGCTCCCGGCGCTTACGCATGCCTTCGGCGAGATCCAGGACCTTGGTATCGATGCCGCCGGTGAAGGCAAGGAAGCCTCTGCGTGCAAGCAAGTCCCGCTTCTTCTCATGGCGTTCGGCGCGCTTTTCCAGCAGCTCCTTGAGGCGGGATTGCAGCTTGGCGCGCTGACGCTGCAGCGGTGCCGCTTTACCGTTGGCCAAGAGGGCCTGATTGGCCGCCTCGACTTCCCGTTCATAGCCACCTGCGGTCTCCGAGAGTTGCAGCAGCTGCTTGTGGACGTCGAGCTTTCGCTGTTCCAGTTCTTCCTGCTCGGCCATCAGCGCCTGCAGGCGCCCGTCACCGTTGCTGGAGATCTGCTTGCGCAGCTTTCGGGAGGCGCCCGGCAGGTGGGTGGCGATGGCCCGCTCGATCTCTTCCAGTCCCATCAGGGTCTTGATCGCCTGCTTGACCTCGTCGGTGCGGTCTCCAGTGAACATGCGTTCCATGCGCTCACCGTTGAAGAAGAAAAACTGCCGCAGCCCTTCGGGAAGGATCTTCTGTATGCGGTCCTGGCCGTTGGTGACGGTAGTGCTCACCCCGTGCTCGGATTCGGTGACGATGAGCTTGGGGGCGAGCTCGACCTGTTCTTCGCTGTTCTTGGTCGTCGTGACTGTCCGCAGTACCGTGAACAGCAATCCCTCGTGCTCGAATTCGACCTTGACCGAGGCACTGACCATGCCACCGAACGCCGTCTGCGTCCAGGCCTGATCGTTGATGACCCGCTCCTTGTGCTCTACGTCGTCGGAGAAGGAGCCGTACAACGCCCACGTAAAGGCGTTCAGCAGGGTGGTCTTGCCCGCGCCGTTCATGCCGAAGATGAGGATGGCCGGCTTGTCCGCGGTGACCTCAAGATCAAGCTGCTGGGTTCCGTAGAAGACTCGGAAGTTGTCCAGGGTGAGCTTGAGCAGTTTCATTTGGCCAGCTCCTTGGCGGCGCGGACGATCTCGTCGGTGAGCAGGGTCGGATTCTTCACGTGCAGATGCTCACGCTCAAGCTGCCACACCTTCGCCACGAGCTTCCTGGCTTCAGGCGACAGGTCATCCATGATGTCTTTCAGGCTTTCCGTCGTCCCCATGGGTCCTTCTCCAACGTCGGGCTGGTCGGTCGTGCACAGTGCTGTCAGGTGTCCATGAGCCCGTAGCGCAGGCGCAGTGGGCGCAGGAGGTCGAGCGTGCGTGCCTCATTGTCGGCAAGTCGGGCGAACTCCGTTACCCGTGCCAGCTCTCGGGCCACCATGCGGCGTTCGGTCTCGCGTTGCAGGTCGCTCGCATCGCTGGGGGGTACGACGATGAAGTCGACGATATCCGCGCGGTCCTTTCCTGGCGCTTTGCGCAGGACGCGCCCGCGGCGCTGAATGAACTGGCGCGGGTTGGAGGAGCTGGCCAGCAGGTAGGCGGTACGTGCGGCAGGCACGTCCACTCCCTCGTCGAGGCACTTCATCGACAACAGGACCTGTAGTTGAGTGCCGGTGGCGAACTGGCGCAACAAATGCCGACGTTCGGGGCGTTTGGTCTCGGCGGTGTACGGGGCTGCGGGCATACGCAGCTCGGCGCCGACCATGGCTAGTGCCTGCTGTAGTTGGGTCGGCTCGTGGGGGTCGCCGCCATCATAGGACAGGGGGTGGCGGCCTTCGGCACAGTACAGCAGCTGGTACCAGTCGTTGCGCCGTTCGGTGATCTCGCGGCGCAGGGCGGGGAGTTTGGCGCGGGCGTGTCCGAGAATATTGGAGCGCCGCCGCAGCAGTTGACCCAAGGGGCTGTCGTCGTCTGTGTCGTGGGAGAGGCCCTCCGCCGCAATGATCTTGGCGATCTTCTCAGTCACCTCGGCGTAGAGGTATGCCTCCTCGTCGTCCAGTTCGACCAGGACGGGTGTGTAGGTATAACGGCACAGGGCGCCGGCGCGGATGGCGTCGCCGATGCCCATCTCGAAGACGACGCCGCCGAAGTAGTCGGTCAATGCCTCGGTGCCCTGGTCGTCGAACCAGCGTTCCGGTGTGGCTGACAGCCCCAACCGGTACGCGGCCGAGGTGGGCAGCTTTTCGCGCAGGCGCTTGGCGCCGAGGTTATGACACTCGTCTGCAATGACGAGGAGCCGGCCACGATGGCGGGCCAAGATCGACTGCATCGGGCCGGCTGCGAAGGTGGCATTGGTGGTCACCAGGACACCGCCTGGGGCGCTGCCCAGGGCTAGTGCATCCAGGAGCGAGGAGGCCTTGCCGAACCAGCTGCTGGTGGATTCATAAGCCCGGATGGGCTGCACCCCGAACCAGGCGACGTCTTGGCACCATTGGTCGACAAGGTGCTGGTAGGGGGCAATAACGACGGTCAGCAGTGACTGGTCTCGCTTTTGCAGGACGCGGGTCAGCTGGGCTGCGGCCGACAGCGCAGTGAGGGTTTTACCTGTGCCGGTGGCCATGCGTAGGATGCCCCGGCCGCCGGTCGCGAACCACCGCTCGACAGCTTGTTTCTGGTAGTCGCGTACCGCCAGTTCGCCGGGGATCGTCAGCCGTCCGGCAGTCTCCGGGCGCGGCAAAGTAATCAGAGCGCCGTCGAGTGGGGGCAGTTGAGTCGTCGCGTGTGCGGAAGCCGGGGTACAGCGCTGGATGACCGTGTGAGCGGCCGCGGTGAAATCGAGCACGCGCAGCAGCGGGGTGCGGTCGTCCCACAGATCGTCGAAGTCCTGGCTGATACGTACAGCCCGGATGCGGTCGCCTGGCTCCCAAGTGCGGAATACCTCGATGGATTCGAAATTGCCGACCAGACCCGGCATGGTCTCGTTCGCGCTGCCTTTGAAGGCCACCAGGTCCTGATCGTCGCGAAAGATGCCGATTTTCTCGTGGTAAATGCCGATGCGGTCGTAGGAGCTGATGTAGGCAAGTTTGATGTCGAGGCGACCATCGGCGATGAGCAGACCGAGCTTGTCCAACCCACTTGCTGCACGCGGATCTTGGGCCGCAAGTTTCATGTCCCGCACGGCAGCCTGCTCCAGCACGGCACGCAGCTCGTAACCGGCGTGGATCTGCTCAACGTCCTCGGCGGCGAGTTGAGGGGAGGCAATGAGTCGCATCGTGCCGCCACGTGCCGCGAAATCGTCTAGCCCCTGCCCAAGGACGGCCAGCACCGAGGCGCTGAAGTATCCAACGGCGCGGTCGTAGGAAGCGGCAGCGTCCAGGGCGGGGAGGTAGAAGTCGCCGACAATGTCGCAACGGTCGCTGCGGTAGTCGGCGTGTAGATCGGCTGCGCGCAGCCCGTCGTGACGGCTGGTCATCACAGCCCCATGAGATTGATCAGGTCGTCCGCGGACGGCCCATCGTCGTCGGGACGGGGGGCGTCAGTTGCAGGCTGTTCGCTGTCCTGTTCGCTAAGGACATCGCTAAGCCGGCGGACCACACCGTTACGTGCGGTGAATGGGTACGACGAGGCGGACACACGGACGCTAGCGGCAGCAATGGTGAACTCGCGGGTCAAGAGGGCGACCAGGTCGTCGGTGGGAATCGAACCGCCAGCCCGGTCCACTTCCTGGGCGATCAGTTCCTTGATACTGGTGTAGGGGCGCAGTCCCCACTGGGCGAGCGCCCAGGAGTTCACGTCGCTGCGCACGAATCGGTCGTCCTTTGACAGCTGCACTTTCAGGGAGCGGGCGTTCACGTCCGTGCCTACGCGATGGACCAGCAACGGCCAGTCCAGGGGGTGCCCAAGGTCTTCGAGTACGGCCAGAGCGCGGTCGGTAGGCGGGACGTGGCGCACAGTTCCGGGTGCCGCACCCTCTTCGCTGGGCAGGGTTGCGTGATCGTCTGGAGTGTCGGGCCCTGGGACGTCATCGGGCAGCTGCCAGCCGTCTGGGGTAGCGATCGCGACAAGGGCGCGTGCCACTAGCGTCCGCAGCGGTTCGGGCAGTTCCTCGCTGTCCCTCAGCAGCTCGGCCAGCTGTTCGCCTGGCCTCTGCTGACAGGCGAACACGCGAAGCTCCTCGAGAACGTCCGTCATGCGCGGCGCGCGGCCCGGCGCCAATTCCGCGGGAAGGTCGGTGCTAGTCGAAGGAGCAGGAGACGGTGTACTTGCGGCTTGCCCATCACGGGGGGCGGGCACGGCGGTGGGCGGAGGCGCCAGTTCGTAGTGGACGTCTGCCGCTTCCGCCAGAGAGGGCGCGGACACGGGCTCCTGTGCGGACGCGAGTTCGATCTGCCGGCCACCGACGACACGCAGCCCGCAGTACTCCAGCCACGGTTCGGTGGCCTTGAGGGGACGCCCGGTATCCTGTAGCAGCCGCGTGGCCACAGCCAGCGACAACGTCTCGCCCGGCATCAGGCCCAGGGCGTTGAGCGTCAGTTTGCGGGCATGCGTCAGCGAGCCGCTGAACAGCCAGTCGCTATTGCCGCTTCCCGACCAGTGCAGGGCGAGCAACAGCTCGAGCACCCTCACCTCGCTGCCGGGGAGACAGTCTGCGAGCCAGGGGTGGTGCTCTGCCAGATCGGTGCGGGTAACAGGGGTCTGCGTCGCGGACTCAAACATTCTCAGAGCACAGGCGAGCTTGGGGGACGCCAGCGCTGCGCTCCGCAGCTCCTGAGGCAGTTCCTCCAGCAACCGCATCATCGATGACCGCATGCTGCCGTAGCGCCCGGCCAGTTCGTCGACCGGTACCGGGGCATGAGCGCACAGGTGCAGGGTGATCAGGTCCTGCTGACGGGTGTCGAGTGAGATGAACCATCTCGAGACTGGGTGCTCGGGGCTCTCCGGCTCGGAGGGCGAAGGCGTGTGCGGAACTCGTTCCGGCTGCGGAAACAGGGCCGCGGCACGCACGAGGGCCGCAAGGATGTCGCGCTTGATCTCATGGCGGACCTTCGCAAGGCTCGCGATGGCCGACGGCGTCAGAAGGGCGACGTCGGCCAGGATTGTACCGCCTGCGTCTTGTAGGACGTCCAGCGCCGTCGTTTCCAGCTCCAGCTCTGCCGTCGGCATCTGCTGCGGCAGCGACGGAAGCAGCAGGTACAGGGGTCGCGCGTCCAACTGAACTTCATCGCCCCAGCCCAAGAAGGAAGCGAGCAGGTCAAAGACGTCATCCAGGTAGGGGCGGCGGGCGCTGGTCTCTTCCGGCGTCTCGTGCAGCCACCAATTCGCCGGGCCGCCCATCCGCTGAAGTGCGAGGGCCTGCTCGGGCCCTAGTTGTTCCAGCCATGGCAACACGATGTGCCACGTCGGCTTGAGCAACGAGAGCGAAGCTGACATTTTTCCCACCCTGTTCGTACGCGTGAACCACACTGCAGTGCCAGGCGGCGAGGACTGTGGTTGGCCGTCGCCAGCGGGCACAGATCACTCACTCAGAAGATCGTTCACACTGGTCACCGGCTCGTCCTCCATCTCCTCGGCGGCGGCTGCACCCTGCTCGCTCTCTGCCTGCACTTCTTGTGGTTCCGGCGCAGGCACCCCGTGCTTGTCGAACTGTGTCAGCCAGTTCTTGTAGGGCTCGTCGGAGCCGTAGAACCACTCCTTGAGGGCACGGCCAAGCGCTGTGCGGGCAGCCTTTTGGGCTTCCTCACGCAGCTTCGTCTCAGCGGTACCAGGCCGGCTGGTTTTGAGTGCTTTGAGCTGCTGGTCCTGGCACAGGCTCAGGTACAGGCCCCGCGCGGTGCTGAGCTTTTCATCGAATGCAGCTCGGTTGGTAAACCAGTCCGAGAGATGCATCCACGCCTGGGGGGTATCCAGTATCTGCAGCCAGAAGTAGCGGAAGTAGACCGCCTGCGGGGTGTCCATGTTGGCGATCTGGTTCAGCGGGTGGGCGATCTCGTTCTTGTTGAAGGCGAGCCTGCGGTCCTTGGCCTTGCCCGCCTCCAGGGCGAAGTAGGCGTTCCACGCCTTTACCAGCTCCTCCGCGAACTGCGGAAGGTCCTTGATGTCGGCGCCGCCGGGCTGGTCCTTGCGCAGCTCCCACAGCGACCCGAGCGTCATCATCATGCCCAGCTGGCAGGCGTGGGTGTTGAACACGGCGTAGGCGGCCTTCGACTGCTTCAGGGCGGCACTGCGGCCGGAGTCCAGGTAGGCCTGGGCCCGGTAGGTCTCGAAAATCTCCTCCCGTCCCTTCAGTGCCTCCCATGCGCGAATCACATCGGACTTGGTGGTCTTCCTGCCCGCGTTCTTGCCGTCCAGGTAGTGCTCGTAGCTGTCGCGCAGCGTCCAGAACACACCCACCCCGCTGAACAGAGCGTCGTGTGCCAAAGTGAGGCCGGTGTCGTCTATGTGCCAGTCGTCCTTCAGCTGCGTCAGCGCAGTGGCATGGGCAGCGTAGGGAGCTGTGCGTGACAAAAGGGTGAGCATCGCCTTGCCCCAGGTGGCGGCAAACCGGTCGCTGATGGCGTCCATCCAGCCCAAAGGGAACGCCGTATTACCGGTCTTGTCGCGCTGGTAGGTGACGCCGCCTTCGTCGAGCTGGTCGGGCAGGAGGCTGTCGAGGTCCAGCTGCTCCTGCATGAAGGCGTCCAGCTCCGTCGGGCTGAGTCGGCCGCCGATCTTCTGAGCGACATTCCTCAGGTACTTCGGAGGGCCGAAAACACAGCGGTCGACTGCGAACTTCAGCAGGTGGATATTGGTCAGCACCGACCATCGGGCTGGCCGAGTGGAGTTCACCTCGGGGTTGTCGTACTCCACGGCGTAGATGGGCAGGAGCGCATCGCTCGTGTCGTTGCGTAGCTCGCTGAGCACACGGCGGGTGAGCACGTTGCTAAGCTCAGCGTCCGACAGCAGGATGATGCGCGACTCCGACGGCGGACGCGCTTCCTTGTTGACGTCCACGAACAGCTTGCGTGCAGCCTCATGAGGCCGCGCAGTCTCACCAGTCTGGTCGGGGAACCAGCACACGGTTACAGGCACTTCGATGCGACTGAGATCGACATCGCCGAATTCGTCGAGCGCCTGAAGGACCTGGTTTTCGTAGAACGAGCGAAAACGCGCGCCACCGGAGTTCTGCCAGCTCTTGGTCATCGTGCGTTCGATGGCCAAGAGGGCCATGGCACGATGCTGACCGTCAAGGACGACCAGTTGCGCCTCAGTCTTGTTCCACCACAGCTTGCCGACACTAGCCGGGTGGAGATGACCGGTGTCGCCAACTAGGCGCTGGACCTGGAAGGCGGTACCTGCCTGCTCCTGCTGCCACTGGGCCCCGTCGTCGGTGACCACGCTGGGCTGGCCCAGCGGTTCGAACTGGGAGGGACGCTTACTGCGGAAGGGCAGCAGCACTGCAACGATGGGCGGCAGGAATGCAGGTCCGGTCGGCTTGAGATCCAGCAGGTAGGGGATCAGCTTCACCGCCACGCGGTGATCGTCCAGGTCACGCTGCAGCAGCTGGTTGAAGTCCAGATCGCCGGCTTCCATGACCTCACGCACGGGAGCCAGGCTCTTGGTGAGCTGGCGCTCGGGGTCGTCGGTCTCCTCGCCGAGCCGCGCCTTGGTCATGATGTAGTCCACCTGGCCTGCCGGCGTGGCGAATGTGCCCCACGTGCCCTGCACGTAGTCGCGGAAGGTGAGTTTGGTTCCTGAGCCGAACATCGTGTTCCTATTGCCTTCCGAGGATGGGCGCGTACAGCCGGTGCAGCAGCCACTCTGCTGACTGTGCAGTTTGGCGCAGATGCTTGAGAGTCACAGCGTCGTCTTCCTGATCACCTAGATCGATCACCCAGGCTTCGAGGTGACGCATGGTCATGTCGCGGGCAGCCGCCCGCGCGCCGAACGTCTTTCCTTTCGCCCGGACCGCGGCGGCATCCTCGGGATGCTCACGCAGCCAGTCGTACGCCTTGGTGAAATCACGGCGGTGGCTGCGCAGGCGCTCTCTCAGGTTCTCCGCGACACCGATGTACAGCGGTGAGGAGAACACCGGGGACGCCATCTCCAAGATGGTGGCCATCACCCGCCGTCTATCCTCACTGTCCAGCGAGTCCATGAGTATGGCCAGACGCTTGTCGTCCTCCGCGGCAGGCACGTCGGCTTCTTCGTCGGGCTGACGCAGCGGTGTGTCGAGCGCGAGGTCACCCTCCCATGCCGCGCCGTAAGAGCCGCGTCCACGCAGGGAGATGGGCAGCGGCTCGTAGTAGCCCGCGTAGCGTCGAAGCAAGCGCAAAAATCCCTCGATGGCTTGGTCGCCCTCGGGGCTGGGCTGCATCTTCCAGTCATGCGGGCTCGCTCGGAAGCTCACGTACCAGGCGTACAAACCAGGAGTCTCCGGAGCCTCGTCGACGTCCAGCATGGAGTAGCGCCTGTGTGGGAGAGAGTTCAACGCCAGTCCGCCTCATTCACCCGCGCGACAGTCCGAGCGTGCACCCTGCAGGCCTGCTCGCACGGTGCGGT
Source organism: Streptomyces sp. NPDC002467 (assembly GCF_042889825.1). NCBI lineage: Bacteria > Bacillati > Actinomycetota > Actinomycetes > Kitasatosporales > Streptomycetaceae > Streptomyces > Streptomyces sp. NPDC002467. Next base: position 24,382 of record NZ_JBIARJ010000020.1, read on the forward strand.
CCTCGTGGGCAGAGCGGCAAGACTCCCTTGCTCAGGCACGGCATGTCGCAGCAGGATGTCACTGACGATCTCAGCGTGTATGCGCACCTCACCGATGTTGGATCCTCTCCCCCAAACACGACAATGTCTCCGCAGGTTGCGTCTGCGGCCTTTTGTGGAAAATTAGCGTAGACGATCACGCTGACACGCGGGAGCCCCTGATGGTTGCCCTCACATACCGACCGCGATCGGACGCAGCGCGCCTGGGCACTTGAAGCCGCATCTGTCCCCGCATGACCAGCGCGGGGAGTCTTCTCAACCAGGGCTACTACCAGCAAAAATGCTCCGCTACGGTTGCCTTGCAGACGCCGCCCTCAACCCCCGGCCGGGCATCGATGTGCTCGCACACAAACCGGTATCCGACCTACACGGCAGTCACCCGCCGCCAGCCAGCGCGCATTCGCCCCACTCGCACATACGTGACCATCACACCTTTCGCAAAATGATCACACAAGCTACTTGCGTCAAGCGCGGCCCTGTACGGGACTTGCATGCAAGGACGATGAGGCACGGGCTTGACGGAGGGGCAAGCGCAACACCCCCTGCGGGCCAAGCTCGCAGGGGGTGCATATGCCGATCCCTCCAAGCGGTATTGCGCTTGGGGAATCGGAGGAGAAACGCGGGACGGGTCAGGCGGGTACGACGACGCCGACCATGCCTTCGATCGTGGCCATCTGCTTGTCTGCGCCGAGGTAGCCGATACCGCGGTGCAGGTGGACGGTCAGCATCTGCTGGACGTTGTCGTCGGTGGGCTCCTCACCGATGGCTACACAGCGCTGTTTGAGCAGGGCCAGATAGAGGTCGCCGTGCTGGCCGGCGAAGGTCTTCCAGCTCATCTCGACGTTGGAGTCGGTGACGATGTCCTTCACCAGCGGGGTAGAGGGATCCTTCAGCGACAGCAGCAGCGCCCAGCGGCACAGCACGTTCCACTGGGTGATGCCGGTGGTGCGCTTGAGGTAGACCAGCCGGTCCTTGGCCGGCTGGGACAGGCGGACGTGGTCAACCGGCATTCTGGGCTCCTGCATTCCACCAGTAGCCCTCGACGACGGCAGTGGTGAACTCGGTGTCGTCGTGGACGAGCGTGTAGGTGTGGGCGATGGACTTTTCCAGGCGGCCCAGCAGGTACTCGTCGATCTCCTCGTCCGTGGACAGCAGGAGGACTTGGTCGCTGGCGTTGGGGAAGTAGCGGTCGACGAGGTGTTCGCGGTGGCGGCTGTCGAGTCGCCCCAGGGGTGTGTCGATGACGCTGGGCAGCCGGTTGCCGGCGACTCGCATCAGCCCCCACAGCAGGGAGACGGCCAGGAGCTGGCGCTCGCCTGCACTCAGGCGTGCCGGGTCGATGGGCTCGCCGTCGGCATCCGTGAGAGTGAGGGTGAACTTGTCGGTGTCGATGCGCAGGTCGTGGACGAGAGCCTGCTTGCGCATGAGGACCTTGAAGCTCTGCAGGACAGCTACTTCGAGCCGGCTGATGTGCCGCTTGAGGAGCGCGGAGCCGAAGCGCTCGAGCGTCTCGCGGGCCTTCTCGGAGTATCTGATGATCCGTTCGACTTCTTCCGCCTTGACCTTGGTGCGGACGAACTCCTTGTGCGCACGCTCTAGCAGTGTGGTGACGTGCTCACGGCGTCGCTTGAGGTCTTCCAACTTGGCCTCGGCGCGGTCGCGGGCGGCTTCGCGGCGGGTAACCTCCACGATCTGCTCGTCGCGCGCCACCTGAAGGGCTTCGACCTTGTCCTGGGCAGGCACGCCGGCGAGCTGCCGGTCCACCTGGTCCAGTTGCTCGGCCAGCTCCGCCGCTCGCTCGAGCAGCTGAGCGGAGCGCTCGATGTCCCGCTTGAGGAGTTCATCGAGGACGGAGAGCTGGGCAAGTGCGTCGTGCGGCAGGCGCAGATCCACCGACAGCTGGGTGCGGGCGGCACGCTCGGCGCGGTCGCCCTCCAGTTGCTCTATGACCTCGGCGCGGGCTGCGTCGGGGAGCAGGTCCAGCAGCCACTGGTCGCGTTCTTCCAGAACTTCAAGGACCTGGGCGGACTGCTGGGCTTCCTGCTCGCTGTCGGCTTGGCGGCGCACGTCGTCCAGGAGCGGCTTGACCATCAGCAGCGGCAGCGGCCCTGCGGCAAGTTGCGTGAGTTCGCCCCGCACCTGGGCCAGTTGGGCCACGGTCTGCTTCTTGTCGTTCTCCAGCTCCACCCGCCGGGTGAACAGCTCGCCCCCCTCGTCGGCGAACGTCTTCTCCAAGCTCTCCAGCGTGCGCTGCGCCTTGCCGAGCTCGCTGCGGGACTGGGCCAGTTCCTGATAGGCGACGTCATGCTGGGCCAGCGCCGCGTCGCGTTCGGCTTCCTGGGCACGGATGTTGTCGAGGAGGTGTTGTTCTTCGTCGGAGAGTTTCTGGCGGCGCTGCAGGGCCAGAAGGTCGTTGCGCAGCTGCTGGACAGTGCTGACGCCCAGCAGGGAGTGCACGGCCGACTCAATGACGGACGCTGCCCGTTCGGGGTTGGCCAGCGATTCGATCTTCTCGCCGTCGAAGAAGGCGAGGGAGGCGATCTCCAGCGGCAACAGGGACTCGACGTGGTCGGCCCAGCCCTCGCTGAGAAGCCGGTTGAACTTGCTCTCTGGCACAGCGCTGGGCTGCGCCTTCACCCGCTGGCCGTAGGTCTCGTCAACGTAGACGTTGAGGAACTCTTTGAGGGTCTTACCGCCGATGTGCCAGCTGCGGACGACACGGTAGTAGTGCTCGTGCCCGCCAGCCATGACGGTGAACTCGAGGGTGATGGCAGAACCGCGGCTGGGATCGGCCTTACGGTTGATGCTTTCGCGCAGGTACGTCTCGTACGCCTTGGTGCCGCGCCCGCTGCAGCGCGCCCGGTTGCCGTAGAGCGCCAGCTGGATGGCGTCGAGCAGCGTCGTCTTGCCGCACCCGTTCAGACCGCCGATCAGGATGATCGGCTTGTTCTTCTTGGGGGTGAGGTCGAGAGACTGCCTTCCGCGGTAGGCCCCGAATTCTTCGAGGGTGATCTTACGCAGGAGCATCAAGTTCGTTTTCGTCGTCGAAGGTCAGGTTCTCGGCGATGTCGTCACGCCACTTCTTCTTGCGTGTGGCGAATTCCACGGCATCTTCATGGTCTTCGTAGTAGCCCTTTTGCACAGCCTGCTCGAGTGCTTGGAAGAGACCGGAGCGGCGGGCCATGGTGCGGTATTTCCGTTCGACGGCAAGGAGTTCGCGGACCATGTTGTAGTGCAGGTCGTCGCCGTCGCAGACCTGCTTGAGGACGTCCATCTCGTCGGAGCCCATGACGAGCTGTTCGTCGAGCGGGCCACCAGGGAAGGGCTCGCCGGTGGTTTCCTGGTAGATCCGCGGCAGGGTGTCTTCGACCTCGTGCTTGTCGAACACCCAGATGCGGCGGATCTCGTGCAGCTCGTCGATCGTGATCAGTTCGATGTTCTGCACGTGCTCGGGGGCGTGGCCACGGATCCAGGTCTGGGCCCTGAGCAGTTCCTGCAGCCACTCCTCGCGGTAGGACTGCAGGTAGGGGCCGTGGATGGCGCCGTCGTTGAACAGCATGACCTTGCCGTTCATTCGGCGGAAGTCACGAGCGGGCTTGTCCGGGCGCGGGAAGGGTGCCTTGCGGCCAGGCGGGAGGTCGGGGTCGCCCTCTTCGTAGTGGCCAAAGGGGGCGTCGAGCTTGTTGCGGAGCTCCAGCAGGGGGAGCATCCACTCCTTTTCCTCGTCGTTTTGGATCATCGCGGACATGGACTTGTCTTCTTCGACGAGGGTGCAGGTCCAGCAGCCGAAGCGGCTGGAGCCGCAGGAGGGGGTGCTGGAGTCGACCACGAGTGGGCATTCGCCGTCGCCGGAGGCGCCCTGGTACATGGTGAGCAGGTCCTGATTGTTGTAGCCCCAGGGGTTGGGCTTCTGCATCAGGAACTCCCACACGTCGTCGTTGGTCCAGGCCTCAACGGGGCTGTAGACGAGGGAGTTGGGCAGGTTGGCGTTGGGCGAGAGGCGGTCGCGGACGCGTCGCTTCTCGTGCTTTTCCATTGCGCGGGCGCGGGCTTGACTCTCCGCCTTGCGGATGCCCAGGACCATGATCGCCTCACCGTGAGCGGCGACCACGCTGCGGATGAAGGAGTTCGACGGCTTAATCTTCAAACGCTCGGTGCACCAGCGGAACTTCGGGCGCGGGGCAGGGTAGCCGCGGCCGATCAGATTCACCCAGAAGGTGTCCTTTATCTCCGGAGTAAGGCGGTGCGGCTCGATCGGGAGGTCCTGCGCCTGTGCTGCGTCCTGCATGGTGCCCAGGGAGGCGGATACCCACGCGGCGACGACCGGGTTTTCCACCAGCGTGTCGGTGGAAATGACGTGCACGGTCTTGGTGCGCTGCTCGGCGGGCAGGTCCTTCAGGGCCATCCACACCAGCTGCAGGACGGCGGTGGAGTCCTTGCCGCCGCTGTAGCCGATGACCCAGGGCACCTCGTCAGCGGTGTAGAGCTCGCGAATCTCCTCCGTCAGTTCGGTGACGACCTCCTCCAGGGAGCGTCCGTCGAACGGCTTGCGGCGTACGGGGGTGAGCCCGAGGTTGAGGGGGATGGTGGTCATGCCTCGCCTCGCAGGTATGCATCTTCCACGCGCTGCTCTTCCGGGCTCAGCTCGAGCCCCAGGTGCTTACGCAGGTAGTTAACGGTCAGTGTCACGTTTTGATGACTTTTGGAAACGCGGCCGCCGACGATGGCGCGCCCCTCCCAGTCGATGTTGGCGCGAGACCAGTCCACGTCCTTCAGCGGAAGCAGCCGCTTCTTCCACGTGGCCGGCTTGACGGGCCCCCGCAGGAGTGAGTTGCCGACGCGGCCCAACGCATGCAGGGCAATGCCGTGGCTGTGGATGAAGTCGCGGCGCATCTCCTGGGCGGAGAGCTGCTTGCTGCGCACCATTCCCCATTCCGCCAAGGTGTCGTTGATGACTTCCCAGAACGACTGCGCCAGCTTGGTCGCCTCGTCTTGCTTGAGGTCGAGCCCCTGCAGGAGGGACTGGTTGCCGTAGTAGAGGGCGCTGAGAGTGAACAGCTTGCGCGAGCGGGCGGAGAGCGTGCTCTTCTCCATCTCCACGAAGCCCTTGAAGACGGCCGAGCGTTCGGTGAGGGTGCGGGTGATCTGAGCGTTGACGTCGCGGTGGTCGTACAAGACGCCGATGGAGCGCGCCGGGCGGACCGCGTGCCGGTTGAGGTCGGCGAACATCTGCTGGGAGCGGGAGAGACCCGCGTCATGGAAGAAGACGACGGCGATGGTCTCATCCCCGAGATCGGGGTTCCCCTTCAACGCCAGCTCGATGGCAGCCCGGCGATGCTGTCCGTCGTTGATGAGGAAGCGCGCGTCCATGGGGATGCGCAGTTGCCCTGTGCGGTGTGCAGATCCTTCTGCACCCTGACTGTCGAACACCATGTCCCCGTCCACGGAGGCGGTCAGGGCGCTGAAGACGTAGTCGTCGGGGTTGTCCAAGATGTAGCGGGCGAGCGCAGGCAGGCGCCCCTTGTTGAGCACCCGCTGGGCTCTCAGCTCCGCGGAGAGATCATCTTCGTCGAAGAGGAAGATCTTCGGGATGAGCCGCAGCGGGCACATCGACGCATAGAACTCCCGCCCCGCCTGCACTCCACGGATCGCAGGGAAGTTGTATTCGAAACCCGTTGACGCCCGCGAGGCAGTCCGCCCCGCAGCCTTGCTCACCGCTTCAGTCTGCACCCGTGCACTCTAGCGTGCTCGTACGTCTCCTGAGAAACGTACGCCGCTTTCACCTCGACGTACTCAAGCATGCGAAATGACGTATCGCTCCTCCGCGTGATGCGCCTGGAGCCCAGGCTGCCCCGGGCGGAAGTACCGCAGATACGGCGTCAACGTCGTGGGATGCTGGCTTCGTGCACCACGGTCGAGCGTGTACGTTAATCACTTGACGTACAACCTGTAGCGGAAGCGTGCAAAGAGGCGGGTGAGCGCCGTGGTGGCGTATCTGGATGTGGCGGCGACGACACGGGTGGACCCCAGGGTCGCTGATGTCGTCCTGCACTGGATGACCGAAGACTTCGGCAACGCCGGCAGCCGCACCCACGAGTACGGCGCCCGCGCCAAGAAGGCGGTCCAGCAAGCCCGTTCCTTCCTCGCAAGCACCGTGGGCGCCAAGACCGAGGAAGTAATCTTCACCAGCGGGGCCACGGAGTCCAACAACATCGCCCTGCTCGGTCTGGCCCCCTTCGGCGAGCGCACTGGTCGAAAGCACATCATCACGTCCGCCATCGAGCACAAGGCCGTCCTCGAGCCCCTGGCGCACCTCGCGGAGACCCGCGGCTTCACTGTGGACTTTCTTGAGCCAGGCGCGTCCGGCCGTATCACCTTCGAGCAGGTGATGGAGCGCCTGCGCCCCGACACGCTCGCGGTGTCTCTGATGCACGTCAACAACGAGACCGGGGTCATCCAGCCGGTCTCCGAGCTGGCCGAGCGCCTGCGGACCACGCCAACCTACCTGCACGTGGACGCCGCTCAGGGATACGGCAAGATCGCCGGTGACCTGTCTGCGCCAATCGACCTGATCAGCATCAGCGGCCACAAGATCGGTGCACCAAAGGGTGTCGGAGCCCTCATTACACGACGTCGCGGCTGGGACAAGGCGCCACTGGAACCGATCATGTTCGGCGGCGGCCAGGAGAGGAAGTTGCGCCCCGGAACCCTCCCCGTCCCTCTGATCATGGGCCTCTACGAGGCCGCGAAGATCTTCCACGAGAGCCGGGACAACTGGGATCGCGACGCGCGAGCGATGCGCGAGCAGATCTTGGAAGCACTCGGCAAGACGCGCTTCCGCTTCAACGGAGATCAGGCACATACCGTGCCGCACATCCTCAACGTCTCCTTCGACCAGCTCAACGCTGAAGCACTGATCGTCAGACTCAAGGACCAGGTCGCCATCGCAACAGGGTCGGCGTGCACCAGCGCCTCCTACACCCCTAGCCACGTGCTCCAGGCGATGGGCCTTCCCGACGACGTGGCCGCCAACGGGCTGCGGTTTTCCTGGTTCCCTCCACAAACAAAAGACTTCGATCCGCTACCCATCGCCGAGACCATCGCCCACATGCAGCCTGAAGACAGCTGATCAGTCCTAATCCTCTGTGCGGCGCACCAGCCGGTGCCCGCGCATCTGCCGGCCGCATCTGACGAGCTCGGCCTCCCACCCCTTCTCGGTCCCAATCAGGTGTGGCCGTTCATACAAGCCTGCCCGCATCTCAGACTCAGCCAACCGGCGGTATCGCGGTACGTCCGGATCGTCCGGTGCCAGAAACTCATGCTTTCGGTGCAATAGGGGGCGGTTGGCCGAGCCCTCATAGGAAAGATGGGAAGCCTGAAGCGTCTGCAGGTCCACCATGTAGGAGGACCGGATCCGTGGATGCGGGTCTCTGTCAAAGTCCGGGTAATCCAGCCACGACACCGCTCGCCCCTGATGCTTGAGCTTTGCCACTGTCCACTGCTCCGGGCGACCGGCAGCGATCGATGCGCAGTGCTCATACAAGCGCAATACCGTCGGAATTCGCTCCAGCGTGCGTCGATGCACATACAGAGCCGTCGGTGTCACTTTGCCTGCGACGGAGGCATTCATGGAATTGCGCACATAACTGTCATCACGGAGCTTGAACAACAGCCGGTCAGCCCGCTGACACGCTTCCTTGTAGGAGCGGAAGAACGTACGCACGTCCTGCTGCAGGCCCGCAGGCAGACTCCCGAACGGCCCCCGACCGTTGAACAGCTCCACCGCCAGGTAGAGCAACGTGTTCAGCGTCGATCGTTTAGCCCCTGCAATGGCCCGCTCAGGATCAGCCCCCTCCCGCACCAAGCGCTTGACCTCGCCGGGACGCAGGTGAGCCAACAGCTCCGCAACAGTCCGCGGCATCTCCTCAATACGCGGCGCACGTCCCCTACGCTCGAAGAAATCCACCACCGCGGTCACTGCCGAGGCAGTGTCCTCGGAGGCAAGCCACTCGGCATCCGGGATCACACGCTGTGCCAGATAACTCAGACGGGCACCCTCGTCCCGGAACGCGTAGACAACTCCGGGCGCAGTCGCCACCACTCGCGCACCGGTCACCTGCTCCACGTACTCCCGTAGCTCACTCGCGGCGTACAGATGTTGGAACGTCTGCCGGCTCGTCAGCAGCCCGTCACCGTACTCCTGACCGCGAACCTTCGACTTCTCCCATGTCAGCCGCGCTGAGACAACTAGCAGCGTCGAGGTCAGCTCCCACGCCTTCTCTAGGGTCTGCCGCCGCTCTGCCGGATCCTCGATCACGTTCAACACATAGGTCAGCAACACCACATCGCTCGTGACCAGTTGTGTGTCGGAGCGGTAATACGGGTCCCACCCCACCACCCGGCAGTCCAGTTGCTGCAATGCTCTGACGTCGTCGCCACGGCCACAGCCGTAGTCGAGGACCGTTCGCTCAGGCATCAATTGGCGGTCCGCCAACGCCCGCCGTGCGGGCACTGACAACGCCATCCGCCCGATCGCCGTCCGGCGACGCTCACTACCCCAGATTTGCTGCATATCAGACACCTGCGTCCACGTAACAACACCACCAGCAGGGTAGAAAACACCCGCCCGGCGCGCTAATGCAACAACGAACATAGCCCCCGCGCCAGCAGAGCACTGTCATATGTCGCATCCGCTGGCCATATGCTCCCAGATAATGATGCCTGCCGCTCGAAGAAGGCTGAGAGAAACTCTCGCCAGGCGTGCGGATGGGCACGATGAAGCCTGCGATCCAACCCCGGTGACGGTGTAGGTCTGCTTGCTGGAAGCGGCCACAAGCGGCGGGGGGTGTCTTCGTAGGCTCCGGGGACCGGTTTGTTACCGAGGTAGAACTGGTAGACGCTGCTGTCGAAAATCGGCACATGGTTAGGCCGCTTACGGTGGAGGATCTTGGTGACGGCAACAGCTTTAAAGCCAGGCAGCCACGTTCCACCGGCTTCACCTGTAGCGACCAAGGCACGGATCGACCAAAGACCAAGGACCGGCGACGAGTCCAGCGTCACGTCCAAGAAATCCGTCGTGCACGCCTGACGCAAGCACCGCTTCCATTGCTTGCAGGACTTCAGCTCCCGGGCTATCAGGACGGAACAACGTGACTACCTGCTTATAGCCGATGCGAACGCTCAGCAGAGCCAGCGCCAAGCAGTCCAACGGGCTCAGTCGTTCCGGATCACCCTGCCAGTCATATGTATGAAAGGCTCTGGGTCCCCGAGAATCTGTGTAGCTCTGCAGGTACTTCCCCGCACAACAATGCAGTGTTCCGATGGTGCTCACGTAGTCCCCCATGACCTCAGCGGTTGGCACGGCAACGCCAGCGTTCTGACCAGAGCTTTGCTCACGCGCATGCTACGAGCTGTGGACTATGCGTGGACCCATACTCACCGAACGGCCATCTATAGAGCTGTGACCTGCGACAATGCCAGGTGGTCAAGCCCTCTCCAGAGCCGTGCGCAGGCTCGAATCCTGCGGGGGTAAAGGTGACATTGGCTACTCCTTCAGGTGAACCCACCACGCAGCACCTGCCCTGCACCACTGTCATTGACACCATCCGCCCAGTCATGTCAGCCATAAGTCGAGGGCAGACCATTGGAACGGCCGGTCAATGAACGTCAGCTTGTGGCACTTGAGTGGGTGGCAGCCGGGTGCCCTGCGTGCGTCTGGGAGAGCAGCTCCTACAAGACCACGTGCCAGGCACTGCAGAACCGGGGCCTGGTCACGGTCTATCGGAAGGGCGGCAAGTGGAGCATCGTCCTGACGACCGCCAGCCAGCATTACCTGGCGCACGGCGCCTACCCTCCCCGTCCAAGGACGAGCTCTCCGACTCATCCAGCACTTGTCACGACTGCCGAAACCGAAGGACAGCCCTGTTCGGCAGGGGAAACCGACTCCGCACCCCCGCCTCATCGACGCCGCAGAGCATCTCCTCACTTCACCATCACCGCACAAGGCGAGACCGTGAGGTACCTCCGGAGCAGGACCGCACCAAGCACAGCGCCACTGATAACAACTCGCCGAGGCCAAGACGCACTCCTGGGTCAGGATCCCCCGCTTCGACTACACCCCGTCCGAACGCCTCCGCTTCGTCCTCAGCGGCAGCCAGCAGCACCGGGCAAGTGAATGGGCCGACACCCCTACCATCCCCTCGAAGACCAGCTCGCCGAGATCGCACAGGAGGTCACCCTTCGCGGCGAAGCCACCGAACGCAGACGTCTCGGCGAGATCGAAGCGGCACGTCAGAAACGCCTCCTCTGGGAAGCCGCCATGGAAGAAGCCCGTATCCAGTACACCGAGGCGTATCGCGTCAAGCACTTCGAAACCCAAGAAGCCACATGGCGCCACGCCACCCGACCGCCGGGGCAGACCCAAACCGAATCCGAGGCATGGATCGACTGGGCGGCAGCCACCGTCGAGCGCCTCGACCCGCTGAGCACACCACCCCGACTGCCTGACATCCCCGAACCACAAGCCGACGACCTGAAGGCCTTCCTCGGGCAGTGGAGCCCCTACGGCCCCCGAGACGACCTCCGCCGGATACCCGGCCCAGCATCACGGAACGTCACGGCCGAGAAACGAAGGGGCGGGACCGGCCAACCGCGCAGCTGTCGGCCTCACCACCCCACTGCGGGGACCACCTCCACACACGTGAGTGCCCCGACCGGCCGCCTCAAACCACACATGAACGACCCATCAGGCAGTGGGTCGCTCATGCGTCAAGCGTGCGTCACGTGCGTCGAATATGCGTCAAGATATCGCACCTAACGCACGTAACGCCCATAGCGCACACTCGGAGAAACGCCAGGTCAGCGGCCCTTTTCGGCAGGCTCAAGGATCGCCACGCACTCCACATGGTGCGTCATCGGGAACAGGTCGAAGACCCGCAGCGTGCGGACGCGGTAGCCGTTGTCCTTGAAGTAGCCCAGGTCGCGGGCCAGGGCCGCCGGGTCGCAGGCCACGTAGGCGATGCGGCGGGCCGAGAGGCCGGCCACGTGGCGGACCGTCTGCTTGCCGGCGCCGGCGCGCGGGGGGTCCAGGACGACCAGGTCGCACTCCGTGATGCCGGTCTTCGGGAGGACGGTTTCGACCTTGCCCTGCTCGATGCGGACGCGGGGGAAGTCGGCCAGGTTGTGGCGGGCGTCCTCCACCGCGCGCTTCGTCGACTCGATGCCGAGGACGGCGCCGGTCTCGCCCAGGCGTTCCGCGAGGGCGCCCGCGAAAATGCCGACGCCGCAGTAGAGGTCGAGGGCCATCTCGCCCTTGCGCGGCATCAGGCCCTGCATGACGGCCTTGATCAGGGTGTCCGCGGCCTGCGGGTGGACCTGCCAGAAGCCGCCCATGCCGACCCGGTACGTACGGCCGTCGGCGCGCTCGCGGACGAACGGGCGGCCGTGGACGCGGTGGACGCCGCCGTCCTTCTCCTCCACGCGGAGGACGGAGACCGGCTTGTCGAGCTCCACGAGGGGCAGGCGGCCGCCGGGGCGCGGGGTGAGGACGACCTGGCGGTCCTGGGAGCCGGTCGCGGCGATGGCCTCGACCGTGGCCATCTGGGGCCAGTCCTGCTTCTCGATGCCGAGTTCCGAGACGCCCGGCGCCGCGATCATGCAGTGGTCGATCAGCTCGATGTCGTGCGAGCGGTGCTTGCGCAGGCCGGCGTTGCCGTCCTCGTCGATGGCGAACTGCACGCGGGTGCGCCACTGGGGCACCTGTCCGGCTGGCAGCTTGTCGCCCTCGGCGGGCATGACGGTGCCGTCCCAGCCCGCCTCCTCCGGGGTGAGGCCGGCGAGCCGCTTCAGCTGCTCGGCGACGACCTCGCCCTTGAGCCGGCGCTGGGCGCCGGGCTTGGCGTGCTGCCAGTCGCAGCCGCCGCACTTGCCGGGGCCGGCGTACGGGCAGGGGGCCTCGACGCGGTCCTTGGAGGCCGTGAGGACGGTGATCGCGTCCGCGCGGAGGAAGCGGGAGTCCACGTCGCCCTCGGTGACCTTCGCGACGACCTTCTCGCCGGGCAGGGTGTGGCGGACGAACAGGACGCGGCCGTCGGCGGTGCGGGCGATGCAGTGACCACCGTGCGCGACGGGGCCGACCTCGACCTCGTACTCCTCCCCGACCAGTGACTGCTTCTCGTTCTGCTCGGCGCTCGTCATGGTGGGGAGACTCCAAAAAACTGAAAAAGGAAAACGGCCGGACGACCGACCCACCAGTTTACGTGGATCTCGTCCGGCCGTTCGCCAACCGGTCGGGAGGCTACTTCGCCGCCGGGTCCTTGGGACGCGGGGCGTCCACCGGTCCGCGGCGCACCGCGCCCGGGGCGTTCCACTCCGCGTGCTTCCTCGCCCGCTTCTTCGCGAGTTCCGAGGACTCCAGCTGGTAGGGCACCGAGGTGACCATCACGCCGGGGGTGAAGAGCAGCCGGCCCTTGAGGCGCAGCGCGCTCTGGTTGTGCAGCAGGTGTTCGTACCAGCGGCCGACGACGTACTCGGGGATGTACACGCTGACCGCGTCGCGCGGGTTCTCGCTGCGCAGACCCTTGACGTACTCGACCACCGGGCGGGTGATCTCGCGGTACGGCGAGTCGAGGATCTTGAGCGGGACGTTGATCCCGCGCCGGTCCCACTCCGCCTTGAGGGCCTTGGTCTCGGCCTCGTCGACGTTGACGCTGAGCGCCTCCAGCCGGTTGGAGTGCAGCAGCTTGGCGTAGGCCAGGGCGCGCAGCGTGGGCTTGTGGAGCTTGGAGACCAGGACGACGGAGTGCACGCGCGAGGGGCGGACGTACTCGTCGGGGCGTTCCTCGGCCGCGGCGATCTCGACGGCGACCCGGTCGTAGTGCCGGCGGATCGCGGTCATCGTGGCGTAGAAGATCACCATGCCGAGCAGGGCGACCCAGGCGCCGTGGGTGAACTTGGTCGCGAGCACGACGACCAGCACCAGGCCGGTGAAGAAGGCGCCGAAGGTGTTGATCGCGCGGGAGCGGACCATGTGGCGGCGCTTGGCGGGGTCCGTCTCCGACTTCAGGTGCCGGTTCCAGTGCCGGACCATGCCGGTCTGGCTGAGCGTGAACGAGACGAAGACGCCGACGATGTAGAGCTGGATGAGCTTCGTCGAGTCGGCCCCGTAGAGCCAGGTCAGCAGTGCCGCGGCGCCCGCGAGGAGCACGATGCCGTTGGAGAAGGCGAGCCGGTCTCCGCGGGTGTGGAGCTGGCGCGGCAGGTAGCGGTCCTGGGCGAGGATCGAGCCGAGCAGCGGGAAGCCGTTGTAGGCGGTGTTCGCGGCGAGGAACAGCACGAGCGCCGTGGCGGCGGCGAGCAGGATGAAGAAGAACGAGCCGTCGCCGAAGACCGCCTCGGCCACCTGGGAGATCACCGGGTTCTGGACGTACGAGGGGCCGACCGGCACGCCGCCCAGCAGCAGGTCCTCGGCGGGGTTCTCGGCCATCCTCACGTCGGTGGCCATGGCCAGGGCGATGATGCCGCAGAACATGGTCACGGCCAGGGCGCCCATCAGGGCCAGGGTGGTCGCGGCGTTCTTGCTCTTGGGCTTGCGGAAGGCGGGAACGCCGTTGCTGATCGCCTCGACGCCGGTGAGCGCGGCACAGCCGGAGGAGAAGGCGCGCAGCAGCAGGAAGATCAACGCGAAGCCGGCCAGTCCCGCCTTTTCGGCCTTGATCTCGAAATCGGCGGTCGGGGCCTTCATCGTGTCGCCGAGGACGAGGCCCTTCCAGGCACCCCAGGCGATCATGATGAATACGGCGGCGACGAAGACGTAGGTGGGAATCGCGAAGAGTTTTCCGGATTCCTTCATGCCGCGCAGGTTCAGCAGCGTGAGCAGCAGGATCATCCCGACGGCGCAGAACACCTTGTGCTCGACGACGAAGGGGATGGCCGAGCCGAGGTTCTCGACGCCCGAGGCGATCGACACGGCGACGGTCAGCACGTAGTCGACGAGCAGGGCGCTGGCCACGGTGAGACCGGCCTTGGGCCCGAGGTTGGTGTTGGCGACTTCGTAGTCGCCGCCACCACTGGGGTACGCGTGGACGTTCTGCCGGTACGAGGCGACGACGGTGAACATCAGCACGACGACCGCGAGGGCGATCCAGGGGCTGAAGCTGTACGCAGAGACGCCCGCGATCGAGAGGACCAGCAGGACCTCGCCGGGGGCATATGCCACCGAGGAGAGCGGGTCGGAGGCGAAAACGGGAAGGGCGATCCGTTTGGGGAGGAGTGTTTCCCCCAGACGGTCGCTGCGTAGCGCCCGGCCGATCAGGATCCGTTTGGGCAGGTCGGTCAGTTTGGACACGCAGAGGATCGTAAGCGTTCGAAATCAGACTGACGAACCCCCCACCCCCTCACACTGCAATCCCACCCCATTTCCTCCTCTGCAGGACCCCAACCGCAGCACAAGAGGTCACACTCGTGACCGCCCGTGTGTAGCTTGGGCCATGGTCTGAGACCCTGTTAAGCCAGAGCATGCAATGAGGCTGGGAACCAGCGAGCCGCTGACAGCCGGAAGGACGGCCGTGCACATCGTCATCATGGGCTGCGGAAGAGTGGGTTCCGCTCTCGCACAGACCCTGGAACAGCAGGGGCATACGGTCGCCGTGGTCGACCAGGACCCCACCGCATTCCGCCGCCTGGGCGCCGGGTTCGGTGGCCGCCGGGTCACCGGAGTCGGATTCGACCAGGACACCCTGCGCGAGGCCGGGATCGAGGAGGCGGGAGCCTTCGCCGCGGTCAGCAGTGGTGACAATTCCAACATCATCGCCGCCCGCGTGGCCCGCGAGATGTTCGGCGTGGAGAACGTCGCCGCCCGCATCTACGACCCCAAGCGCGCCGAGGTCTACCAGCGCCTCGGCATCCCCACCGTCGCGACCGTACGGTGGACCGCCGACCAGATGCTGCGCCGGCTGCTGCCCTCGGGCGCCGAGCCGCTGTGGCGCGACCCGAGCGGCGGCGTACAGCTCGCCGAGGTGCACACCTCCGCCTCCTGGGTCGGACACAAGGTCAGCAAGCTGCAGGACGAGACGGGCGTGCGGGTCGCGTTCCTCACACGACTGGGCGAGGCCATGCTGCCGACGTCGCAGACGGTCCTGCAGGAGGGCGACCTCGTCCACGTGATGATGCGCACGGACGAGATCGACAAGGTCGAGGCGGCCTTCGCCGAGGGGCCCGAGGAGGCACACGCATGAGGGTCGCGATCGCCGGAGCCGGCGCGGTGGGCCGCTCCATCGCGGGTGAACTTCTGGAGAACGGCCACGAGGTCCTCCTCGTCGACAAGGCGCCGACCGCCATCTCGGTGGAGCGGGTGCCGCAGGCCGAGTGGCTGCTGGCCGACGCCTGCGAGATCACCTCGCTGGACGAGGCGGCGCTCCAGCGCTGCAACGTGGTCATCGCCGCCACCGGTGACGACAAGGTCAACCTCGTCGTCTCCCTCCTCGCCAAGACCGAGTACGGGGTCCCGCGGGTCGTGGCGCGCGTGAACAACCCGAAGAACGAGTGGCTCTTCAACGAGTCCTGGGGCGTCGACGTCGCGGTCTCGACGCCGCGTCTGATGTCGGCCCTGGTCGAGGAGGCCGTCAGCGTCGGCGACCTGGTGCGCCTGCTGCGCTTCAGCCACGGCGACGCGAACCTGGTCGAGCTGACCCTGCCGGCGGACTCCTCGGTGGCGGGCACCCAGATCGGCGAGATCAGCTGGCCCGAGGACACCTCGCTGGTCACGATCATCCGCGGCAACCGGGTCCTCACCCCGCACGCGGAGGAGACCCTGGAGGCGGGCGACGAGCTCCTCTTCGTGGCCGCCCAGGCCCGCGAGGAGCAACTGGAGGACCTCCTCCAGGCCCGGCGGTAGCCCCTTCTGCCGTGTAGGGGCGGGTGACCGTTCGGTCACCCGCCCCTACACGTTTGCCGGGCCGAAATCAGCCCTGCCGGCGTTTGAGGCGCGGGGTCCGGGGCAGAGCCCGGCAACGGCGCCGCACCCGCCCACGTCGGGCACGATCAGGCCCGCTTCTCGCCGGCGGCAGCCTCGGCGGCCTCCTTGGCCTCCCACTCCGCGATCACGTCGATCGGCGGCGGCGCCTTCGCCAGGAACACCCACGTGAAGTACACCGCGAGCACCATCGGCGGCAGCTTCAGCGCGATCAGCACCCAGCCGAGCTGCGTCGCGTCACCCCACCAGTACAGCGGGAAGAGGATCGCGTACTTGGCGAGGAAGATCAGCCCCCACGCGAGGCTGGCCTTCACGTACGCCTTCTTGCGCCCCGGGTTGCGCGTGCGCCAGGACAGGTTCTCCTTGAACACCGGCCCGAGGATGACGCCCAACAGCGGGAAGCCCACCAGCGCCGAGAGCGTGAAGGCCGCGCCCAGGCAGACGCCGTAGATCATGCCCGGCAGGTAGAACCCCTTGGCGTCGCCCGTGAACAGGGCGAAGGCCACGCCCACGCCCACGCCGAAGACGCCGCTGAAGGCGTGCTTGACGGTGTCCTTGCGCAGCAGCCGCACGATCACCAGCAGCACGGCGACCGCGCCCGCCGCGATGGCGGAGGACTTCACGTCCTTGTTGATCGTGTAGATCATCACGAAGAGCAGCCCGGGGAGCATCGTCTCCACGGTGCCCCGGATGCCGCCGAAGGCGTCGAACAGCGCCGCCTGCGTCACCGCCTTCTGGTCTTCGTCAGGCGTGGCTGCAGGTTCCGCGGGGGTCGGTCCGTCGAGTGACATCACCGGTCAGTGCTCCTGTCCGAGCGGTCGGAGTTCGTACTTCGGGTTGAAGAGCACCCGGCGGCCGTGGCTCATGGAGATGCGCCCGGAGGCGATCAAACGGCGGCCGGGCTCGATTCCCACGATCGAGCGACGCCCGAGCCAGACCACGTCCAGAGCCGCCGAGCCGTCGAACAGCTCGGCCTCCAGGGCGGGCACGCCGGCGCGGGGCCGCAGGGTGACGGTGCGCAGGGTGCCCGTCACCTTGACTATCTGGCGGTCGTGGCAGTCGCAGATCCGCGTGCAGCCCGCGGCTTCTGCGTCCTCCTGCAGCTCCGCCGAATGCAGCTCCTCCTGCGAGGACGACAGCCGCTCGATCATCCGGCGGAACCGGCCCGCCGGCCTGGCCGCCTTGGCCGGCTTCACGGACTTCTCGGGACGCGGTTCAGCACTCATGGCAAGAAGCCTACCGGCGTGACGACCGCCCATCGAAGCTACCTCTCGAAGCGGTATCCCATGCCCGGCTCGGTGATGAAGTGCCGGGGGTGCGAGGGATCCGCCTCCAATTTGCGGCGCAGCTGGGCCATGTAGACCCGCAGGTAGTTCGTCTCGGTGCCGTAGGAGGGCCCCCACACCTCCTGGAGGAGCTGCTTCTGGCTGACGAGCTTTCCGCTGTTGCGGACGAGGACCTCCAGCAGGTGCCACTCGGTGGGCGTCAGCCGTACGTCGCGCCCCTCACGCACGGCCTTCTTGGCGGCCAGGTCCACCGTGAAACCGGCGGTCTCCACGACCACCTCGTCCTCCCCCGCGCCGGCGGAGGGCTCGGCCCGGCGGACGGCGGCGCGCAGCCGGGCCAGCAGTTCGTCCATGCCGAAGGGCTTGGTGACGTAGTCGTCGGCGCCCGCGTCGAGGGCCTCGACCTTCTCGTCGGAGGTGTGGCGGGCCGAGAGGACCAGGATCGGCACGCGGGTCCAGCCGCGCAGGCCCTTGATCACCTCGATCCCGTCCATGTCGGGCAGGCCCAGGTCGAGCACCACCACGTCGGGGTGGCGGGCGGCCGCGAGCTCCAGTGCGCTCGCGCCGTCGGCGGCGGAGTCGACCTCGTACCTGCGTGCCTTGAGGTTGATCACGAGGGCTCGGACGATCTGCGGCTCGTCTTCCACCACGAGCACCCGGGTCATTGAGGTCCTGCCTTCTGTCGTTCCGCGTCGAGGTCTTCCATGATCATGTCTGCGATCGGTCCGGTGGCGCGGGCTTCGCCGTCCACCGTGACGCGCGGCGGCGGGCCCGCCCGGCTCGCCGCCCGGAGCGTCAGCACCATGGTCAGCCCGCCTCCCGGGGTGTCCTCGGCCGCCAGCGTGCCGTCCATGGCCTCGGCGAAGCCCCTTGCCACGGCGAGCCCGAGGCCCACTCCGGCTCCGCGCGGGGCGTCCCCGTGCCGCTGGAAGGGGGCGAAGATCCGGTCCTTGGCCTCGTCGGGCACGCCGGGGCCCCGGTCGACGACGCGCACCTCGACCCGGTCGCCGAGGAAGCTGGCCGCCACCAGCACCGGCTCGCCCGCCGGGCTGTACTTGACGGCGTTCTCCACCACGTTGGCGACGGTCCGCTCCAGCAGCCCCGGATCCACCGCGACCATCGGCAACGTCTCGGGCACGTCCAGCAGCACGCTGTCCTCCGGCACGCCGCCCAACGCCATCGGGACCACCTCGTCGAGGTCGATCTCCCTGATCAGCGGGGTCACGGTGCCGGTCTGCAGCCGGGACATGTCCAGCAGGTTGCCCACGAGGTGGTCGAGCCGGTCGGCGCCGTCCTCGATGCCTTCGAGGAGTTCGGCCCGATCCTCCTCGGACCACTCCACGTCGTCGGATCGCAGGGAGCTCACGGAGGCCTTGATGGACGCGAGGGGCGTACGGAGGTCATGGCTGACGGCGGCCAGCAGCGCGGTCCGGATCCGGTTGCCCTCGGCGAGCCGGCGGGCCTCCTCGGCCTCCCCGACCAGTCGCTGGCGGTCGAGGACCACGGCCGCCTGGGCGGCGAAGGCCCCGAGGACACGGCGGTCCTCGGCGGGCAGCACCCGGCCGGACAGGGCCAGCGCCATGTGGTCCCCGATGGGCATGTCCACATCGGCGTCCTCGGGCCGGTCCACGGGAGCCGGTCCGACGGTGCCGGCCCGGGTCCAGGGCTCGGTGTCGCCCGCGCGCTCCAGCAGGGCCACGGACTCCATCGCGAAGGTCTCGCGGACCCGCTCCAGCAGAGCGGGCAACGCCGTCTCGCCGCGCAGCACGCTGCCGGCGAGGAAGGAGAGGATCTCGGACTCGGCGCGCAGCCGGGCGGCCTGGTGGGTGCGCCGGGCGGCCAGGTCCACCACGGACGCGACCGAGACGGCGACCCCGAAGAAGATGGCGATGGCCACGATGTTCTTGGGGTCGGAGATCGTGAACCGGTGCAGGGGCGGGGCGAAGTAGTAGTTCAGCAGCAGCGAGCCGAACGCGGCCGAGGCAAGGGCCGGCCAGAGCCCGCCCAGCAGCGCGGCCGCCACGGTCAGCGCCAGGAAGAGCAGCATGTCGTTGGCGAGCCCCGGGTCCGCCTCGACGTGGGTGAGCAGCAGGCACAGCAGTACGGGGAAGACCACCCCCACCGCCCATCCGGCGAGGATCCGGGCCCGGCCGAGGCGGGCTCCCGAGCGGGCCACGGGCAGCCCGCGGCCCTTGGCCACCTCCTCGTGCGTGACGATGTGGACGTCGAGGTCGGGGCCCGAGTCCCGGGCCACGGTGGCGCCCACGCCGGGGCCGAAGACGTACTGCCAGGTCTTGCGGCGGCTGGAGCCGAGCACGATCTGGGTGGCGTTGACCCCGCGGGCGAATTCGAGCAGCGCGTCCGGGACGTCGTCGCCGATCACATGGTGAAACGTTCCGCCGAGGTCCTCGACCAGCGTGCGCTGGATCGCGAGCTCCTTCGGCGAGGCCGCGGTCAGCCCGTCGCTGCGGGCGATGTACACGGCGAGGATCTCGCTGCCGGAACCCTTGGCCGCCATCCGCGAGGCGCGCCGGATCAGCGTGCGCCCCTCCGGGCCGCCGGTGAGCCCCACGACGATCCGTTCGCGCGCCTGCCAGGTGGAGCGGATGCCGTGCTCGCCCCGGTACACCTGGAGGTACTCGTCCGCCCGGTCGGCCACCCACAGCAGCGCGAGCTCGCGCAGGGCGGTGAGGTTGCCCGGCCGGAAGTAGTTCGACAGGGCCGCGTCGACCTTGTCGGGCTTGTATATGTTCCCGTGCGCCATCCGCCGCCGCAGGGCCTGCGGGTCCATGTCGACCAGCTCGATCTGGTCGGCCCGCCGGACCACCTCGTCCGGGACGGTCTCCCGCTGCCGGACCCCGGTGATCGATTCGACCACGTCCCCGAGGGACTCCAGGTGCTGGATGTTGACGGTGGTCACGACGTCGATGCCGGCCCGCAGCAGTTCCTCGACGTCCTGCCAGCGCTTGGCGTTGCGCGAGCCGGGGACGTTGGTGTGCGCGAGCTCGTCCACGAGGGCTATCGCCGGCCCGCGGGCCAGCAGCGCGTCCACGTCCATCTCGGTGAAGACGGCGCCCCGGTGGGTCAGCTCCTTGCGCTCGACCCGCTCCAGCCCGTGGAGCATCACCTCGGTCCGCGGCCGCCCGTGGTGCTCGACGAAGCCGACGACGCAGTCGGCCCCCCGCTCCACCCTGCGGTGGCCTTCGGAGAGCATCGCGTAGGTCTTGCCCACACCGGGTGCCGCGCCGAGATAGATCCTTAGCCTGCCGCGTCCCATGGGCCCATTCTCAAGGACGTTTGCCCCGTTCACGCACCTTTGGCGGCCCCGCGGCCGATCCCTGACGGATCCCTGACGCGGGCGCCGCCGAGCACCGTGGGCCGTACCCCAGGGAGTACGGCCCACGGCCTGAAACGATCGCGGCCCTCGCGGCCGCGGAGGTCAGCGGACCTCGGTGATCTCCGGGCCGCGCTCCAGCTGACCCATGCCACCGCCGAAGCGGGAGCTCTCCTGCTCCTCCGTCTGCACGCCGTCCGGCACCATCTGGGCGTCGTTCGGCAGCTTCAGGACGATCGGGTCACGCGGGGCCATCGGGCCGTCGCCGCGGACGACGACGGTGTCCCGGAAGATCGTCTCCAGCAGACCGGCCGACTCGGGGCGCACCGCGCCCTGGCCGGAGATCACTCCGCGCAGGAACCAGCGCGGTCCGTCGACACCGACGAAGCGGACCAGCTGGGCGCCGGTCTGCCCGTCCGGGAGCGGTACGGGGACCTGCGCGCGCAGCTCCCAGCCCAGCGGACCCTCGACCTCGTCGATGATGCCGCCCTGCTGGGTGATGCCCGCGGCGATCTCCTCGCGGACCTCGCCCCAGATGCCTTCCTTCTTGGGCGCGGCGAAGGCCTGCAGCTGTACGGCGCTGTCGCGCAGCACCACGGTCGCGGCCACGATCGCGTCACCGGCGACCTCGACGCGCAGCTCCATGCCCTCGACACCGGGTACGAGGATGCCGCCCAGGTCGACCCGGCCCTCGGCCGGGCTGCCGGGGACCTCGGAGACGTCCCAGGGGCCGTCCGGCCGCGGGGCCGGCGGCAGGTTCACGCGGCGCGGCGCGGCCGCACCGTCCTGCTCATCGGCGTCGGCCGCAGCGCCGTCCGCGCTGTCGACGACCTGCTCGGCCGCGCCGCCGTCCTTGACGGAGTCGTTCTTCTTGCGACGTCCGAACACGTCACTGTCCTTCCCGGTCGGTTACGACCGAAGCGTAGCCATTCCCACCCTGCTGACCAGCGCCTGATCCGGCCACGGCCGCATGACCGCCGGTGGAGCCGAAACCCCCCTCGGCCCGGGCCGAGCCGGGAAGTTCCGCCACCTCGTGGAAGCGCACCTTCTCGACCCGCTGGACAACCAGCTGGGCAATGCGGTCGAAACGCTCGAACCGGACGCTCTCGCGAGGGTCGAGATTGACCACGATCACCTTGATCTCCCCACGGTACCCGGCATCCACCGTCCCGGGGGCATTCACGAGCGCGAGCCCACAGCGGGCGGCGAGCCCGGAGCGCGGGTGCACGAACGCGGCGTAGCCGTCGGGCAGCGCGATGGACACGCCGGTGGGCAGAACGGCCCGCTCGCCGGGGGCGAGCTCGGCGGCCTGGGTGGTCACCAGGTCGCAGCCGGCGTCGCCGGGGTGGCCGTACGCCGGGATGGGCACCTCGGGGTCGACGCGGCGGATCAGCACGTCGACGGGAGAGCTGTCGTTCAGGGACATCAGGGGTTCACCTCGAAGGCGCGTGCGCGCCTGACCTGGTCCGGGTCGGCCATGGCCGCCTGGATCTCCTCGGGCCGACCGTTGTCGATGAAGTGGTCGACCTTCACCTCGATGAACAGCGCGTCCGCGCGCACGGCGACCGGGCCCTCGGGCCCGCCTATGCGGCCGACCGCACTGCAGTAGATCTTGCGTCCGGCCACGGCGGTGACCTCGGCCTCCAGGTACAGCACGGTGTCCACGGGCACCGGCCGTACGAAGTCGGTCTCCAGCCGGCCCGTCACCGCGATGACGCGCAGCAGCCAGTTCAGGGAGCCCAGCGTCTCGTCGAGCGCGGTGGCCAGCACCCCGCCGTGGGCGAGACCCGGGGCGCCCTGGTGTGCGGGCTTGACGGTGAACTCGGCACTGACGCGCACGCCCTCGCCCGCCCGGGCCTCCAGGTGGAGTCCGTGCGGCTGGCCCCCACCGCAGCCGAAGCAGTGCTCGTAGTGCGCACCGAGCAGCTCGCCCGGTGCCGGGGCGTCGGGGTGCCGGACCGGTGCGACGGCATCGGCCGGCGGCGTCAACGCTGTGTTTCGTCCACTCACAGCCGCAGACCTTACCCGCGCGGCTACCCGCCGGTCGCCTCGTGGCAGGCTTGACGGCATGCAGCTCTCCCCCGCGCACCACGACGAACGCCTGACCGCCCCCCGCTCGTGGTGGTTCATCTCCGTACTCATCGGGCTGGCCTGCGCGTTGATGTTCCTGCCGCTGGGCACGATGCCGCTGCTGGCGGGCCTGGTCGGCGGCAGCGCGCTGGCGGGGCTGCTGGTGAGTTCGTACGGGTCCGCGCGGGTGCGCGTGGTGAACGGCGCGCTGGCCGCCGGGGAGGCGCGGATCCCCGTGACGGCCCTGGGCGAGCCCGAGGTCCTCGACGCCGAGGAGGCCCGCGCCTGGCGCACCTACAAGGCCGACACCCGCGCCTTCATGCTGATGCGCAGCTACGTCCCGACGGCGCTGCGCATCGAGGTCACCGACCCGGCCGACCCGACCCCGTACGTCTACGTCTCCACCCGCGAGCCGCAGGCCCTGCGGGCGGCGCTCCTCGCCGCCAAGGCGGCTCAGTAGTCCGCGGACCCCTCCAGTGCGGCCCTGGTGGCCTCGGGAAGGGGCTGGGAGGGCTGCTCCAGGGGCGGAAGCCGGTGCAGGGCGTCCCAGGCCACGGCGCGGCTCCGGAGGTCGCCACGGACCTTCTCGGCGAGTTTGCGGGTGTCGCGGCGATTCATGACCGCGCCCACCGCCGCGCCGATCATGAACGGCATGAGGTTCGGAAGGTTGCGGAACATCCGCTTCGTGATCTGCTGGCGCAGTTCGCGCTTCATCTGACCGCCGAGCGCCGCGTTCAGCGTCGTCGGCTTGGTCAGGTCGACCCCGCGCTCTTCCGTCCACGAGGTCAGGTAGGCGAAGCTGCGCTCCGGGAGCGTGCCGGGTGCCCGCAGGCCGTACACCTCGTGGAGTTCGGCGATGAGCTTCAGCTCGATCGCGGCGACCCCGGTGATCTCGGCGGCCAGTTCCATCAGCATGGCGGGCGGGACGGGCAGCATGGCCGCCGCTCCGATGCCGGCGCCGACGGTGGAGGTGCCGTTGGCGGCGCCCGTGATCAGCTTGTCGGCGAGCTGATCGGGGCCGAGGCCCGGAAACTGCGCGCGCAGGGTCGCCAGGTCCCGGACCGGAACGCGCGGTGCGTTCTCGATGATCCGGTCGGCGATGTACAGGGCGGCGGCCCTGACGCCCGCGCCGCCCTTGCGTACACCGTTCTTGACGGCTTGGAGCCGACGGGCCCCGGACCCCTGTCCGGACGCCTCGTCGGCCTCTGTGGCCGACGGCACCGCTGTCGCGGCGCCTGAGGTCACGGCGGGTCCGCCGGGGGCTCCAGGACCCGTTTCCGGGTCCGTGGTTCCCACCTGCGTCTCCGCCGGTTCACCACGTTTGCGCAAGCCGAACTTGCGAAACGGTGTCGAGCCAGCCACGGCCGACGCCTCTCAGTCGCAGTCGCGACAGATCGGCTGGCCGTTCTTCTCTCGTGCGAGCTGGCTGCGGTGGTGCACCAGGAAGCAGCTCATGCAGGTGAACTCGTCGGCCTGCTTGGGCAGGACCCGGACGGCCAGTTCCTCGTTGGAGAGGTCCGCGCCGGGCAGGTCCATGCTCTCGACCGAGTCGAACTCGTCCATGTCCGTGGACGAGGAAGACTTCTCGTTGCGCCGCGCCTTCAGCTCTTCGATGCTGTCGTTGTCGACGTCGTCGTCGGTCTTGCGTGGGGTGTCATAGTCCGTTGCCATTTTTCGCTCTCCCCCTCTGGGTGTTAGCGGTGTCTCAGCGCAGGTAACGCGCGAGAGGCCGGACTTGTGCCCGACCTGAGGCGGAGATTTTGCCTCACATCAAGGTCTGTTACTCAATCGACACCCAGCCGCACGCCTGAAGAGCCGATTGGCTGGGATGACGACCGGGACCGTACACGGTCCGGAGGTCGTCTTGCACAAACGCCACCCCGTCTATTTCCCGCCATCAGGGGGGCCGGAAACCCGGACTTCCCGGGCTTTCCGGCCTCCTGAAGGTCACCGAACGCGCATGGCCGGACACCGGGCACTGTGATCGATCACACAAAAGCAATCGACTGCACAGGGCAAGTATTCAGCCAACAGCGAACATGGGAATGAGGTCTCACAAGGGCAGAGTGACACGCATCACGAGGCCACCGCCCTCACGGGGCACCGCCTGGATCCGTCCGCCGTGTGCGCGCGCCACGGAGCGCGCGATCGACAGCCCGAGCCCGACACCCTTGTCGCTGCCCGTTCGCTCCGTACGCAGCCGCCTGAAGGGCTCGAAGAGGTTGTCCACCTCGTACGCGGGAACGACGGGACCCGTGTTCGACACCAGGAGCACCGCCTGACCGTGCTGGACCCCGGTCGTGACCTCCACCCAGCCGTCCTCCGGAACGTTGTACCGGACGGCGTTCTGCACCAGGTTGAGGGCGATCCGCTCCAGCAGGACGCCGTTGCCCTGCACGACGGCGAGCGCGCGCTCGCCGCGGATCTCCACGCCCTTCGCCTCGGCCTCGCCGTGCACCTGGTCCACGGCGCGCGAGGCGACCTCCGCCAGGTCGACGGGCTTGCGCTCGACGATCTGGTTCTCGCTGCGGGCCAGCAGGAGCAGGCCCTCGACCAGCTGCTCGCTGCGCTCGTTGGTGGCGAGCAGGGTCTTGCCCAGTTGTTGGAGCTCGACCGGGGCCCCCGGATCGGAGAGGTGCACCTCCAGCAGCGTCCGGTTGATCGCGAGCGGGGTTCTCAGCTCGTGCGAGGCGTTCGCCACGAATCTCTGCTGGGCCGTGAAGGCCCGCTCCAACCGGTCGAGCATCTCGTCGAAGGTGTCCGCGAGCTCCTTGAGCTCGTCGTCCGGCCCGTCCAGCTCGATGCGCCGGGTCAGGTCGGAGCCGACCACCCGGCGGGCGGTCCGGGTGATCCTGCCCAGCGGCGAGAGCACCCGGCCGGCCATCGCGTAGCCGAAGGCGAAGGCGATGATGCTGAGGCCCAGCAGGGCCATGAGCGACCGGCTCAGCAGATCGTCCAGCGAGTGCCGGCGCTGCGCGGCCATGCACTGGTTGATCGCGACGTCGAACTGGTCGATCTGCCTGATGTTGGCGACACCGGGACAGGAATCACTGGTGACCTGGACGTTCTGCCCGTTGATGATCTTGTACGGGATGTTGTTGCCCTCGCGGAGGGCCTGCGCCGCGAGCAGGTAGATGATCGACAGCAGCAGGATGCCGGCGATCAGGAACATCCCGCCGTACAGCAGCGTGAGCCGTATCCGGATGGTCGGCCTCAGCCATGGGAAGGGACCCTCGGGCTGACCGGGGTCCCAGGTCGGTTTCGGTGGCGCCGCGGGTGGCGTCGGAGTCGTTGCCACCCTCGTCAGATCCGGTACCCGGAACCGGGAACGGTCACGATGACCGGGGGCTCCCCCAGCTTGCGGCGCAGTGTCATGACCGTCACCCGCACCACGTTCGTGAAGGGATCGGTGTTCTCGTCCCATGCCTTCTCCAGCAGCTGCTCGGCGGAAACGACGGTCCCCTCACTGCGCATGAGGACCTCCAGCACCGCGAACTCCTTGGGTGCCAGCTGCACCTCCTTGCCCTCGCGGAACACTTCGCGACGGTTCGGGTCCAGCTTGATCCCGGCCCGCTCCAGCACCGGCGGCAGGGCGACGGTGGTGCGCCGCCCGAGCGCCCGTACGCGGGCGGTCAGCTCGGTGAAGGCGAAGGGCTTGGGCAGGTAGTCGTCCGCACCCAGCTCCAGACCCTCCACGCGGTCGCTGACGTCCCCGGAGGCGGTCAGCATCAGCACGCGGGTGGGCATGCCGAGCTCGACGATCTTCCGGCACACGTCGTCGCCGTGCACGAGAGGGAGGTCGCGGTCGAGCACGACCACGTCGTAGTCGTTCACGCCGACCCGCTCCAGGGCGGCGGCGCCGTCGTACACGACGTCCACGGCCATGGCCTCCCGGCGCAGTCCGGTGGCCACCGCATCGGCGAGCAGCTGCTCGTCCTCGACGACGAGTACGCGCACGTCGTTTCCTTCCTCCGAGCCCTTCTGGGCACACGTGTATTGCGTCTGTTGCGTCGTCCATCCTGCCCTTTTCGCCGGTAAACCGGCTGTAAGGCACCGCTCGGAGGGGGGCCGGCGGGGCAGGAGTGAGGATTGGCTCACATGATGAGGTTTCCGGGCCCCGGGGGCTGGGGAGGACGACAAGCACACCCCATCCACTCCCTGACGGCGGACAGCCACGTGCCGCCGCCGACCCACGAAGAGGGGGCGAACCCATCATGGACGCATTCACCGCGGGTCTCCTGCAGCGCATCAGGGCCACGCAGTCGGACCTCATGCAGGCCCGCGAGACGGGCGACGACTTCCTCGCGGAAGTGGAACAGGCGGAGCTGGAGGACCTCCAGCGCCTGGCCGCCGAGCACGGCGTAGCCGTGTCCGCCTAGGCCTGCCGACCCGACGCACCATCCCGGACCCCGGCCGCCCCCATGGGCGGCCGGGGTCCGCTGCGTTCATCCCGCGCCACCGCCGGGGGCTCCGCCCCCGGACCCCCGCGCCTCAAACGCCGGCGGGGCTGGATCTCCCCGGCGTTCGAGGCCCCGCGGGGGCAAATCCAGCCTCGCCTGCGTTTGAGGCGCGAGGTCTGGGGCGGAGCCCCGGGAGGCCGACCCGCAGGGTCAGTCGTGCCAGGCTCCCGCCTCGTCCAGCAGCGGCTGCAACGAGGCGAAAACGGCCGGCGTGGCGGCGAGGACGAGTTCGCCCGACGCCCGCTCCCCCGGCCGACCGCCCGTCAGGGCCCCGGCCTCGCGGGCGATCAGGTCGCCCGCCGCCAGGTCCCACGGGTTCAGGCCCCGCTCGTAGTACCCGTCCAACCGCCCGGCGGCCACGTCGCACAGGTCCAGCGCCGCCGACCCGCCCCGCCGGATGTCCCGGACCAGCGGGATGATCCGCGCCGCGACCTCCGCCTGGTGGGCCCGTCGGCTCTGGAGGTACCCGAAACCGGTGGCCACCAAGGCCTGGTCCAGCGGCGCGGCCGACCGGCACGCCAGCCGCGCACCCTCCAGCCACGCCCCGCCGCCCAGCACCGCGTGGTACGTCTCCCCCCGCATCGGCGCCGCGACGACGCCGACCACCGTCTCGCCCTCGTACTCGGCCGCGATGGACACGCCCCAGCTCGGCAGCCCGTAGAGGTAGTTCACCGTGCCGTCCAGCGGGTCGACGACCCACCGCACCCCGCTCGTGCCCGGGGTGTCGGCCCCCTCCTCGCCGAGCAGCCCGTCCGCGGGGCGCCGCTCCGCGAGGATGCCGGTGATCAGCTTCTCCGCCGCGATGTCCATCTCGGTCACCACGTCGATCGGACTGGTCTTGGTCGCGGCCACCGCCAGGTCGGCCGGCCGGCCGTCGCGCAGCAGCGCACCGGCCTGCCGGGCGGCGTCCAGGCCCACGGCCAGCAGTTCGGCCTTCAGTTCTTCGGAGATCACGGTCCCGCCACCCCTCTGCGTTCCCTACGCGTACGGACTGTCCACGCCCGCGGCCGCCGGCCGGGGGCTCCGCGCCGGGCAGCAGCCCACGGCGCACAGGTCATGGCTGGCCCCCAGCAGTCCGAGCGCGCACCGCTCGACGCCCTCGCCCCGCTCGGCCGCGGCCCGCTCCAGCACGAGCTCGCGCACCGCCGCGGCGAACCGCGGGTCGGCTCCGACCGTCGCCGAGCGGGCGATCGGCAGGCCGAGCTCGGCGGCCTTGGCCGTCGCCTCGGTGTCGAGGTCGTAGAGGACCTCCATGTGGTCCGAGACGAAGCCGATCGGCACCATGACCACCGCCGGGGTGCCCCCCTCGTGCAGGGCCTCCAGGTGGTCGCAGACGTCCGGCTCCAGCCACGGGATGTGCGGGGCGCCGCTGCGCGACTGGTAGACGAGGTCCCAGGGCAGTTCGGTGCCCGTCTCGGCCCGTACCGCGTCCGCGATCACCTTGGCCACGTCCAGGTGCTGCCTGACGTAGGCCCCGCCCTCGCCGCCTTCCGTGTGCTCCTCGACCGGCCCGGACGCGTCGGCCGCGGCGGTGGGGATGGAGTGCGTGGTGAAGACCAGGCGGGCGCCGGCCCGGACCTCCTGCGGCAGGGACTCCAGCGAGGCGAGCACCCCGTCGATCATGGGCTGCACGAAGCCGGGGTGGTTGAAGTAGTGCCGCAGCTTGTCGACCTTCGGCAGCTCGGTCACGCCCTCCTCGACGAGCGCGGCGAGCGCGTCGGCGAGGTTCTCGCGGTACTGCCGGCAGCCCGAGTACGAGGCGTACGCGCTGGTCGCGAGGACCGCGATCCGACGGCGCCCGTCGGCGGCCATCTCCCGCATCACGTCGTTCAGGTAGGGGGCCCAGTTGCGGTTGCCCCAGTAGACCGGGAGGTCCAGCCCGTGCTCGGCGAAGTCCTTGCGCAGGGCGTCCAGCAGCTCGCGGTTCTGGCCGTTGATGGGACTGACGCCACCGAAGCCGAAGTAGTGCTGCCCGACCTCCTTGAGGCGCTCGCGCGGGATGCCCCGGCCGCGCGTGACGTTCTCCAGGAACGGCACGACGTCATCGGGTCCCTCGGGGCCGCCGAAGGACAGCAGCAGGAGGGCGTCGTACGGGGCGGCGGACCCGCCGGCGGGCGGGAGGAGCTGGTCTGACATGCCCCGAATCCTGCCACCCGGCGTCCTCGCACGGGAACCTGCCCGGCCCCGACGCGCGCCGCCGAACAGGTAAGGTAAGCCTAAGTTCCATGATCCGGAACTTCCCCGTGCAGGCGCCCGGTCGGCGGTCGTAAGCTGTACGAGCCGATGACGTCCCTTACGGAGGGCCCTTGCCCAGTCCCTACCGCGCCATCTTCGCGGCTCCCGGAACCAAGGCGTTCAGCGCCGCCGGCCTGATCGGTCGACTGCCGATCTCCATGGTCGGCGTCGGCATCCTGACGATGATCTCCGAGATCACCGGCCGCTACGCCATGGCCAGCGCCCTCACCGGCACCCTGGCGCTCTCCGCCGCCGTCATCGGCCCGCAGGTCTCCCGCCTGGTGGACCAGTACGGGCAGCGCCGGGTCCTGCGGCCCGCCACCCTGATATCCGTGGCGGCGGTCGCCGGACTGCTGCTGGCCGCCGCGAACGGGCTGCCGGACTGGACCCTCTTCGTCCTCACCGCCATCGCCGGCTGCGTGCCGAGCGTGGGCTCGATGGTCCGCGCCCGCTGGACCGTGCTCTACGCGGACTCCCCCCGCGAGCTGCACACCGCGTACTCCTTCGAGTCCGTGGTGGACGAGATCTGCTTCATCTTCGGCCCGATCATCGCCATCGGCCTGTCCACCACCTGGTTCCCCGAGGCCGGCCCGCTCATCGCCGCGGTCTGCCTGATGGTCGGCGTCTGGCTGCTCACCGCGCAGCGCTCCACCGAGCCGACGCCGCACCCGCGCGAGACCACCGGGAAGCGCACCTCGGCCCTGCGCTCCCCCGGCCTGCAGGTGCTCACGGCCACCTTCGTGGCGACCGGCGCGATCTTCGGCTCCATCGACGTCTCCACACTGGCCTTCGCCGAGGAGCAGGGCCACAAGTCCGCCGCCAGCCTCATCCTGGCCATCTGGGCGTTCGGGTCCTGTATCGCCGGAATCGTCTTCGGCCTGCTCCACCTCAAGGGCCGGACGGAACGTCGCTGGGTACTGGGCATATGTGCGATGGCCGTGAGTATGATCCCCCTCCTACTGGCCGGGAACTTGCCGTTTCTGGCCGTGGCGCTCTTCGTCTCGGGCCTCGCCATCGCTCCCACGATGATCACCACGATGGCCCTGATAGAGGCGCACGTCCCACGCGCGAAGCTGACCGAGGGCATGACCTGGATCAGCACCGGCCTCGCGGTCGGAGTCGCCGTCGGCTCGTCGGTGACCGGTCTGGTCATCGACGCCGCCGGGGCGCGCAGCGGGTACGTCGTCTCCATCTCGGCGGGGGTGGCCGCGGCGGCGGTGGCGTTCGCGGGATACCGCCGGCTGACGAGGCCGGCGCAAGGGGAGGAGCGCGTCAGCGATGGCGACGGCGACAGCAGGGAAGAGCGCGCAGACCGCGTGGCGTAACTGGGCGGGGAACGTCACCGCCACGCCCGCCCGCACCGTCACCCCGGCTTCGGTCGGGGAGCTTCAGGAGGCGGTCCGCCGGGCCGCCCAGGAGGGCATGCGGGTGAAGGCGGTCGGCACCGGCCATTCCTTCACCGCGGCCGCCGCGACCGACGGCCTGCTCGTACGGCCGCAGGCGCTGGCCGGGATCCGGGAGATCGACCGGGCCGCGGGCACGGTGACGGTGGAGGCGGGCACGGTCCTCAAGGACCTGAACGCGGCCCTCGCCCAGGAGGGCCTCTCGCTCACCAACATGGGCGACATCATGGAGCAGACCGTCTCCGGCGCCACCAGCACGGGAACGCACGGCACCGGCCGCGACTCGGCCTCCATAGCCGCCCAGATCCGCGGCCTGGAGCTGGTCACCGCGGACGGCGAACTGCTCGTCTGCTCCGAGAAGGACCACCCGGACATCTTCGCGGCGGCCCGGGTCGGCATCGGGGCGCTCGGCATCGTCACCGCGATCACCTTCGCCGTCGAGCCGCTCTTCTTCCTGACCGCCCGCGAGGAGCCCATGCTCTTCGACCGGGTGACGGCGGAGTTCGACCAGCACTTCGCGGAGAACGAGCACTTCGAGTTCTACTGGTTCCCGCACACCGGCAACTGCAACACCAAGCGCAACAACCGCAGCCAGGGCCCCGCCGCCCCGCCCGGACCGGTCAGCGCCTGGATCGAGGACGAGCTGCTGTCCAACGGCCTCTTCCAGGCCGTCAACTCGCTGGGCCGCGCGGTCCCGGCCACGATCCCCTCCATCGCCCGCGTCGCCAGCCGCGCCCTCTCGGCGCGCACCTACACGGACATCCCGTACAAGGTGTTCACCAGCCCGCGCCGGGTGCGGTTCGTGGAGATGGAGTACGCCCTCCCGCGCGAGCGGCTCGTCGAGGCCCTGCGGGAGCTGCGGGCCATGGTGGACCGCTCGCGCCTGCGGATCAGCTTCCCCGTGGAGGTGCGGACGGCCCCGGCGGACGACATCACGCTGTCGACGGCGTCCGGGCGCGACTCCGCGTACGTCGCGGTGCACATGTACAAGGGCACCCCGTACCAGGCCTACTTCACGGCGGCCGAGCGCATCTTCACCGCGCATGGCGGCCGTCCGCACTGGGGCAAGGTGCACACGCGCGACGCGGAGTACTTCGCGCAGGCCTATCCGCGGTTCGGCGAGTTCACCGCGCTGCGCGACCGCCTGGACCCGGACCGGGTGTTCGGCAACGACTACCTGCGGCGGGTCCTGGGCGACTGAGCCGCGGGGCGTCCGGGTCGGCCACCCTCCTGCTCAGGGGGTGGCCCCCTGCTTCCCCTGCCCCGTCTGCGGCGACGGCTCCGCGACCGGCGTCCGGCTGGGAGCCGGTGTGGTGGCGGGGGTGGACGGGGTGGACGGGGTCGGCGTGGGGGCGGGCGTCGGCTTCCCGGACTCCGAGCGGCTCGGCTCCGGGCTCGGGCCTTGGCCGGAGCCGTCCGCCCCGCCGGAGGGGTTCGGGGACGAGCCTGAGTCCGGGTTCCGCCCCTCCTTCGGGTCCTTGCCCCGCCCGTCCTCCCCGCTCCGCTTCCCGCCGCCGGTGCCCGACTCGTCGGCCGGGTCCCGCCGTTCCTGGCCCGCCTTGCGCGTACCGCCCGAGAAGATGGTCCCGCCGCCGCTGCTGACGGAGGTTCCGGCGACGGCCTCGTACGTTCCGAGGACCCCGAGCGAGATGGCGAAGGCGGCGCCGGCCGCGACCGCCGTGCGCTTCCAGCCCCGTACGCGGGTGCCGTGCACGGTGGCCTCGCCGAACTCCCCGTCGGGGACGGGCGCGGGCGCCTGGCGGGACTTGGGGCGGGCGCTCTCGCGCAACTGGTCGCCGGTACGGCGGAAGAGGTGCTGGATGACCGGTCCGCCGGCGGTCGCGACCACGCTCACCACGCCCGCGCCCAGAATCGTTCCGTAGACGCCCATCTTGGAGGCCAGCAGCGCCGCCGCGACGGTGGCCAGGGAACTGCCGGCGACCTGGGCGGCGCTCAGGTCGAGCTTCTTCTTCTCCGACTCCGCCGGCTCCGCCGACTGCCGTATGTCCGGTTCGGCGTCGTGCGCCGCTTTCTGACCCATCGCCATCCCCTGCGCGTCGCGCCCCTTGCGTGTCGAATCCCTCAGCAGTTACCGACAGCTGAACGAAGCGGAAAGTTCCGTTTCTGTGGATTCTGTGAAGCAAGACACCCCGAATCGGACACGGGTGCAGGTGGGACCCGGCGGAGGGCACGCCAACTCCCGCCGTCCGGGAGAAGTTCGGCGGCGCGGCGGTCCACCCAGGTGGCCCGAATGGAGTACTGTGGCGATCCCTGGGGCTGTCCTTCCTTACGGATGTCCGGACTCGGGAGAGGGGGCCGATTGATGGAAAGCGGCACTCGAAGACCGGCGATACCGCGATATCGCACGGGCTCCTGCTGCGCACAGTAACCGCTTGGTCACTGTGCGTGCCCAACAGGTAACCGTGCCATAACGGCGATCAAGGGCGCATGCCCGACACGCCGGTTTAACTCGGCAAGGTTGTGGCAGGCTGCACCCGGGCAGGCCACACTCGACTAGCGGAAGCAGCGACGCACGTGACGTCGGCAGGCACCACCCGGGAGGTCCCCATGCCCGAACTGCGTGTCGTGGCCGTCTCCAATGACGGCACACGACTGGTGCTCAAGGCTGCGGACAGCACGGAGTACACGCTTCCGATCGACGAGCGGCTTCGCGCTGCCGTACGCAACGATCGAGCACGCCTGAACCAGATCGAGATCGAGGTCGAGAGCCACCTCCGCCCCCGCGACATCCAGGCCCGCATACGGGCCGGTGCCTCCGCTGAGGAGGTCGCTCAACTCGCCGGCATCCCCGTCGACCGCGTACGCCGCTTCGAGGGACCCGTGCTCGCGGAGCGCGCGTTCATGGCCGAGCGCGCCCGCAAGACCCCCGTGCGCCGTCCGGGCGAGAACACCGGGCCGCAGCTCGGCGAAGCCGTGCAGGAACGGCTCACCCTGCGCGGGGCCGAGAAGGAATCCGTCCAGTGGGACTCCTGGCGCCGCGACGACGGCACCTGGGAGGTCCTCCTCGTCTACCGGGTCGTGGGCGAACCGCACTCGGCGAGCTGGACCTACGATCCGCCCCGCCGGCTGGTGGTGGCCGTGGACGACGAGGCCCGCTCCCTCATCGGCGAGGCGGAGGACCTCCCGGCGGCGCCGGAGCCGAGCTTCCCGTTCGTGCCGAGGATCGCGCGGCTACCGCGCGACCGGCCGCTGGACCGCACCCTCGACCGCGCTCTCGACCGGCCGCTGGACCGGGCTCTCGACCGGCAACTGGAGCGGGCCGAGGCCAGGGCGGTCGCCCCGCAGTCGGAGCCGGAGGAGGAGCGGGACACCCTGACGAGCCTGCTGGAGGCCGTCCCGAGTTTCCGCGGCGACCTGGTGGTGCCCGACCGTACCGAGACCCCGCCGACGGAGGCGGAGGTGGAGGAGCCGCCGGCCCCGGCCGCCTCGGCGGGCGCGGGCGCCGCGTACGCGGACGTCCTGATGCCCCGTACGGTCGCGGGCCACCGCGACCGGCTGACCGGCACCACCGATCGCCAGGCCGAGGCCGACGGGGTCCGTCCGGGCCGCCGCGCGGCGGTGCCCAGCTGGGACGAGATCGTCTTCGGGACACGGCGCAAGAAGCAGGAATAGCGCGACGCGCGGCCCACGAGTCGCGACCGTCGACTCACGCATGTGCGACGGCCGGGCCGCCGCCGGTACCTCCCGGCGGCGGCCCGGCCGTCGCGGTGCGCGGCTGCCGCGACTACTGCGGGTCCGGGCCGGTGGCCACCGGGCGGTCCGGGTCGGTGGACCACTCGGACCAGCTGCCCGCGTACAGGTCGGACCCGATGCCGGCCACGGCCAGTGCCAGGACCTCGTGGGCCCCGGACACGCCCGAGCCGCAGTACACGCCGACCTCCGTGCCCTCCGTGACGCCGAGCGCCTCGAACCGGGCGCGCAGTTCGTCCGCCGGGCGGAATCGGCCGTCACCCGTCACGTTCTCCGTGGTCGGGGCCGACACCGCGCCCGGGATGTGGCCGGCGACCGGGTCGATCGGCTCGACCTCGCCGCGGTACCGCTCCCCCGCCCTGGCGTCCAGGAGCAGTCCCGCACGCGCCCGTGCGGCCGCGCCGTCGGCGTCCAGCAGCCCCGAAGCCGCCGGAGTTGGCTTGAAATCGCCCTCCACGGAAGTCACCCGGTCGGCCGATACGGTGCCCCCGGCCGCCACCCACGCGGCCAGGCCGCCGTCCAGTACCCGCACGTCCGGGTGACCCGTCCAGCGCAGCAGCCACCACGCGCGCGCCGCGGCCCAGCCCTGGCCGCCGTCGTACACGACCACGGGCCCGTCGGAGGTGACCCCGGCCCGCCGCATCACCGCGCCGAAGGCCTCCGTGTCGGGGAGCGGGTGGCGGCCACCGGCACCGGGCGGACCTGCCAGTTCGTGGTCGAGGTCGACGTACACCGCACCCGGCAGGTGCCCGGCTTCGTAGGCGGGGCGCTGATCGGGGCCACCCAGCTGCCAGCGGACGTCCAGCAGCACCGGCGGCCGGGAGCCGGCCAGCTCGGCCCGCAGCTCGGCGGCGGAGAGGATCGCAGAATTCGCAGTCATGCGGCCCATCTTCCTCCCCGCCCCGGCCCCGCGTAACACGCCCGTCACCGCACGGGCGCACCGATCCGGTCATCTATGTCCCCGGGCTCCGCCATGCGGCCCGGTCGGGGCGCGCCGGGGCTCCGGGAGTGGAAGCATCAGCACCGGCGAGCGACTCGAACTCGACAGAGGAGACGGCTCACATGACCGAGCCAGCGACAGCGACCCGGCACACGCCCGGCACCCCGTGCTGGGTGAGTCTCATGGTGCACGGTCTCGGGACGACCGAGGACTTCTACGCCGATCTGTTCGGCTGGGAGTACGAGCCCGGCCCCGAGCAACTGGGCCCGTACGTGCGGGCCGTGCTGAACGGCCGGGAGGTCGCCGGAATCGGCGAGATGCCCCCGGACCGGCACCTGCCGGTGGCCTGGACCACGTACTTCGCCACCGACGACGCGGACGCGAGTGCCGAGGCGATCCGCTCGTGCGGCGGCACGGTGGCGGTGGGCCCGCTGGACGGGGGCAGCGCGGGGCGGATGGCGATCTGCTCCGACCCGCTGGGTGCGATCTTCGGGCTGTGGCAGGCGCTGAGCCACCCGGGCACCCGGTCGCCGGGGTCTCCCGGCACCCCGGTGTGGAACGAGCTGGTCACCCAGGACACCTCGACGGTCGGCAAGTTCTACCAGCACGTCTTCGGCCACGAGGTGGCGGCCCACGACCCGGGTGCCGACGACTTCGACTACCTGACCCTCCAGCTGGGCGGCCGCCCGGTGGCCGCCGTGCACGGGGTCGGCCGCTCGCTGCCGCACGACCGGGGTCCGCACTGGATGGCGTACTTCGAGGTGGAGGACACCGACGCGGCCGCCGCCCGGGTCGCCGAGCTCGGCGGGCGCGTCGTCGAACCGCCCCACGAGGGCATCGAGGGACGCGTGGCCACGGTCGCGGACCCGGAGGGCGCGGTGTTCACCCTCGTACGCTCACGGGGCCGCGACTGACCCGGCCGGGCACGTCCGGCCGACCGCGGCACCGCCCTGTCCGTGCGCGGTCAGCCGCGCCGGCCGGGCCGTGACGGACGCTGGGCGCGGGTGATCAGCACCATGCCGAAGAGCAGTGCCACGGCCCCGGGCATCGTGAAGAGACTCCGGTACGGGGAACCCGCCACCAACAGGCCGGCCAGCTGGACGAACAGGGCTGCCGCGATCAGCAGCTGCGCCCAGCCGAACAGCCGTGGGCGGACGACGTGTTTGCGCTGCCAGGGCAACATCCAGCCGGTGGTGAGCGTGGCGGTTCCCGCCGCGGCGACGAGCAGCGCCACGACGGCCACCGGTATGCCGATGTAGAGGCCGAATCCCATGGTGGGATTCTCCTCCCTCGGTGCGCCGTTCGGGTGGTGGGGTCCGGTTCGCGGGACTCGAACCGCAGGCCGAACTCCACGAGCACGCAGCGGGGCCGGTCCGTACCGCCGCACGGGTCGATCCGGCGTACCCGCCTCACGACGAGCCGGCCCGTGAGACGAATCGGCCCTGGCCGCCCGGCTCTACTCCGTAGCCTCCCGCAACGCGGGGGCCGCGCGCCCCGGCCGAAGGCGTAGAAGTGACCCCCACAGGCATGGTTGACGGGGAGGCGTTTCGCTGCCCATCGCACGGGCGTCTCCCAGCGCCTCGATCGCCGAACCCGAACGGAGACGTGGGCACTCAGCCGACGGAGCCGACCGCCGCGACGAACGCGCAACCGAGAGTGGCGGCAAGGGTGAGCACGGCGGCGAAGGCGGTCGCGGCCCGCATGATGGCCGCGGGGTAGCCGGCACCGTCCAGGCGGGCAAGTTTCCCCGCGGCAGCGGCTGCGATCAACGCGAAGAGGGTCACGAGGACGCCGGTGATCAGAAAGACGGCGAGGCCGGACATGTGCAAGCTCCTTGTCCAAGACGGTGTGTTGACACGTCCAAAGGTCGCGGGATCGGTGTGCGACGGGGTTCGGCCGGGCGAAGATGAACACCGGCGCACACACGCGGAAGGGGCGGACAGGTGGACGGGCAGGGGAGGGAACGCGATGCGGCACTGACTGCGTTGCGTATCAGGCTGGAGAGCGGCCTGGCCCGCGCGGGACTGACCAAGTCGCAACTCGCCATTCAGGCGTGCCGCGGACGGACGACCGTGCAGGAGGCCTTCCGGACCGGGGCGCCTGCTCCATCGGCCGAGACCGTCGCCGCCCTGGCCCGCGTGCTACGACTTCCGGTCGAGGAACTGTTGGAACTCCTGCGGACCTCGACCGGAGGGACGGAGCCGGTGCCCAACACTGATCCCGGTCCGGGCAGGTCGATCCGCGATTGGGATCCACACGACCTGGAGGTCCACCCCGCCGGGCCCACCCCGAGCACTCGGGATTCCGACGCAGGGCCGCTTCGTGTGCTGCCGACGTACGTTTCGCGCGACCACGACCGGGCTCTGGCTGACGCAGTTCGGGAGGCGGGTGAGGGCCACAGCCGGATGGTGGTCCTGGTGGGAACATCGTCAACCGGTAAGACCCGCGCCTGCTGGGAAGCCGTCCAGCCTCTCTCACAACGGGGTTGGCAGCTGTGGCATCCATTCGACCCTACGCGGGCCGACGCCGCACTCAGCGACGTCGAGCGTGTGAAGCCCCACACTGTGGTGTGGCTCAACGAGGCCCAGCACTACCTCAGCGACCCCCGAACGGGTGAGCGGATCGCAGCCGCCGTGCACAGCCTGCTGACCGACCCCGACCGCCAGCCGGTACTCATCCTGGGGACCCTCTGGCCTGAGTACGCCGACCGGTACACAGCCATGCCGACCCCTGGTAAGTCGGATCCCCACAGCCGAGTGCGGGAACTGTTCGCCGGCCGCACCCTCACCATCCCGGACACCTTCGACCCGGAAGCACTGCGCACGGCGGCCGCGTTCGCCAAGCAAGGCGATCCGTTGCTGGCGGACAGCCTCACCCGGACGGGCGCTGACGGGCGGGTGACACAAGACCTGGCGGGAGCCCCGGCGCTGCTGCGCCGCTACGAGCAGGCCACTCCGACTGCCAGGGCATTGCTCGATGCCGCAATCGACGCACGCCGCCTCGGCGTGGGCCTTCATCTGCCGCAGATGTTCCTCACCGACGCCGCCAGCGACTACCTCAGCGACCGTGACTTCGACGAACTCGAAGATGACTGGGCGGAGGCGGCGTACGCCGACCTCGCCCGACCTGTCCACGGCAAACAAGCCCCTCTGCGTCGCACTACAGCCAGGCCCAAGCGGCGCCCGCCCGGCAACCCGAACCTGTCCGCCGCAACCGAGGACAGGGGGCACGCAGGGCCGTCGTTCCGGCTCGCCGACTACCTCGAACAACACGGCCGCACCAGCCGTCAGCGCTTCTGCCCGCCCGCATCGTTCTGGCACGCCGCATACGAACATCTCACGCACCCGACCGACCTCAACAACCTCGCTACTGCCGCCCACAACCGGCACCGCCTCCAGTGGGCGCATCACCTACTCCATAGAGCTGCCGACGCCGGTAACACCAACGCCCTCGTCGAACTGGCGAGAAGACGCGACGCCGCCGGGGACCAGCAGGGTGCCGAAGACTACTTCCAACAAGCTGCCGACGCCGGAAACACCAACGCCCTCATCGAACTCGCGAGAAGACGCGACGCCGCCGGGGACCAGCAGGGTGCCGAAGACTACTTCCAACAAGCCGCCGACGCCGGAAACACCAACGCCCTCGTCATCCTCATGCGGACGCGAGAGGCAGCGGGTGACCGGGAAGGCGCCGAAGCCCTCTACCAACGAGCCACCGACAGCAGCCACGGTGATGCCCTAGTCCGCTTGACACAGATTCGGGAGAAGACCGAGGACTACGCCGCAGAGGTCCTCCACAAGCGAACCAACGACAACGGGCACGTCAACGCCGTGGTCAGCCTGGCGAAGAAGCGGGACAGAAGCAGAGCCCGCGAGGCCTCCGAATCGCTGCCGCGACATGTTGCCGACACCGACGATCCCAGCACCAACGCGCTGCTCGTCCTGCTGCGCATGCGAGAGGCAGCCGGGCACCATGAGGGCGCCGAAGCCCTCCTGCAACGAGCCGCTGACGCCGGCAACACCAACGCCCTCGTCGAACTGGCGAGGAAGCGCGATGCGGCCGGGCACCATGAGGGCGCCGAAACCCTCCTGCAACGAGCTGCCGACGCCGGCAACACCAACGCCCTCGTCGAACTGGCACGCAGGCGAGAAAGGGCCGGTGACGGGGAGGGAACCGAAGCTCTTTACCAACAGGCTGCCGACGCCGGCAACACGAACGCCCTCGTCATCCTGATGCAGATGAGGGAGGCGGCCGGCGACCAGGAAGGCGCCGAAGCCCTCTACCAACGAGCCACCGACAACGGCCACACCAATGCGCTTGCCATTCTGATGCAAATGCGCGAGGCGGCTGGCGACCAGGAGGGCGGAGATTCCCTCCTTCTACGAGCCGCCGACGCCGGTGACACCAACGCCCTCGTCAAGATGGCGCATAGACAAGCGAATGAGGGTGACCAAAAGCACGCCGAAGCCCTCTTCAGGCGAGCCGCCGACGGTGGTGGCGCATGGCGTCTCCCCCGGGGCGAACCATGGCCGTATGGACTGGACGCAGACGGCGAACCGAGCGGTCCTTGGCACTAGGTCGTCTGATCGACCAACGGATGACCCTGCTCATCGAGGATGGGGCCATCTCCAGAGACACGCAGTGGTCCACAGGTTAGGGGCCCGCACCGGACCACTGTCTGCTGCAGGATCCCCGCCCCGGCCTTTGCTGCCTTCGCCCGGCCCCCGGTCAGAGTCCGAGGACCGTGGGGTCCTCGGACAGCTTGCGGAGGTAGCCGCCGGGGTCGGGGACCAGGGTGCGGCGGGCCAGGTCGAGGAGGCCGATCGTGCCGGTCACCTCGCAGGCCAGGGTGCCGTCCGCCTTCCGGATCTCCTGGCGCAGCCGGAAGGTCTTGCCCGTCCCCCACTCGAAGGTGCAGACCACGTCGACCCGGTCCCCGCCCTGGAGCTCGCGCTTGAACTTCAGGGTGCACTCCAGTTGGGCCGGTCCGACCCCGCCGGCCAGCAGCTTGTCGCCCGGGATGCCCGCGGCCAGCAGCACCTCCCACAGCGCGTGCTCGCAGTACTGGAGGTAGACCGCCTGGTTGAGGTGGCCGCGGGTGTCGAGCTCGTACTCGCGGACGGCGATGCGAACGCTGAACGGCTGGGGCACGTGAGTGCGTCCCTTCCTTGTTTCTCGGGGGCTTGCGGTGGTTCGGTCCGGTCAGGCCGTGCGGTGCGGGCTGTACGGCGACCAGCTCCACTGGCGCCAGTAGCCCTCCGAGACGCCGAGCCAGGTGCGCAGGTCGTCGGGGCCGTCGAGGAACTCGTGCATGCTCATCAGCAGCCAACTGTGCACCGCCTGGCTGTCGCGGCAATCCCCGCAGTGGCCGGAAGTGCAGCAGAACTGCACGGTTTCGAGGTCGGCGCCCCACGCGTTGAACCCCGGCAGCACCGGGTTTCCGTTGGCGATGCGGTCCGCGTGCGCCTTGTGGTCCACGCTGATGCTCGGGCACACGTCGTACCCGAAGTCCTGGCCGTGCGAGCGGCCGGTGATGAGGGCCTCGATGTAGTACGGGTCGTTCACCACCGCCCGTGGGAACAACTCCTTGACGCGCAGGGCCTCGTCGAGCAGCTTGCGGCCTTCGAGCGCCTTGAGCGGGTGGTCGCCGCCGTACTCGCTGTAGAAGTTGAAGCTGACCAGATTGCCGTTGTCGGCCATCTTGCGGACGGTCTCTTCGATGTGGCCGACGCCGGGCTCGGTCAGCGCGTAGATGAACGTGGCCCGCGGGTCGTCACGGTAGTTGGCGAGGGCGGTGTCGATCAGGCCGGAGAAGCGGCGGCCGTTGGGGTGGATCGCCCGGAGCCGGTCGTCCAGCGGACCGCCGCCGAAGACGGACACGGCGATCGCGACGTCCTCGAACCCCTCCCGGGGCAGGGCCAGGAGGCCGTTGGTCGAGATGGTCACGTAGTCGAGCAGCTCGACGAACGGTCTTATCTTGTCCGGGACGAGGGTCGGCTCGCCGCCGATGAGGAGTGCCGAGGTGACCCCGTCGGCCTTCAGGCGCTCCACGAAGCCGCGCACCTTGACCAGATCGCGCTCGTCGGTGACGGCCGAGTCGAAGTCGTGGGCGAAGAACCAGCAGCCGTCGCACCGGATGTTGCAGGCACCGGTGAGGTGTATCTCCGTGTTGCGCACCTGCCGTCCGAAGCTGCGCAACGCGTCGAGTCGGACGCCCAGTTCCGGTTCCTTCTCGACGATGTCGGCGACGCGTGCACGGATCTCGTCCCGCGAGCGGGGCCGCCGGGTGAGGTTGAGTGGCTGGGCTGACATGCTCGGGGTCTCCTCTGTTCAGCTGCCGGTCTTCCACAGATCGGGCCGGGTCAGACCGGAAGGGTCAGCCCGAGCTTCTTCACCTTCGCGCCGCCGCGGACCTGCCAGTCGTGCCGGGCCTCGGCGTTGGTGCGGGTGCGCAGACCCCAACCCACGGCGACCTCGGCCTTCTTGGAGTCCGGACTGCCGAACACGTCCAGCGAGTGCGGCCACAGCCGGTCGACCGCCGCCTGCACCTGCTTCTTGCCCTCGCGGTCCTTTACCAGGCCGCGGACGATGCGGGCACCGTGCGCGATGTGCACGCGCTCGTCCTGGATGACGGTGCGGAAGGAGTCGGCCCAGGGGCGGTAGCTGCTCGCGGACATCTCCTTGAGCAGCTCCATCACGGCGTCCTCGATCAGCCAGGACACCACTCCGCGCTCGGCCCAGGTGGTGCTGTTGTGGAAGTCGGCCGTCAGGAAGAGCTTGCGCCGTTCCTCCAGCGACTGGGTCGACATCTGCGTGGTGTCGATGCCCAGGTCCGACAGGACCGCGCTGGCCACCTTGAAGTGGTTGATCTCCTCGGCGGCGCGCTCGCAGCAGACCTGCCGTTCCTCCGCGTTCGGCGCCAGCGGGTAGAAGACCCGGATGTAGTCGTCGGCACCGGACAGCTCGCCCTCCGCGTGGATGAGCATCTGCCGCTTCGCCATGGACTGGTACTCCTCGGGCATGCCGAGGAATTCCTCGGGGGTGCGCACCACGATCACTTCGTCATCCGACGGCACCTTGGCCACCTTCACTCTCTCTGGCAGGGGAAGCGTCTCCAGGCGGGGCGGCTTCACCCTGTCATCGCGGGGCACGACCCGTCTTGTAGAAAACGGCCGCCCTGCGGCGCCCTGCTCAGCGGGGAGGAGGACACTGGTGACCCGGCCGGCGATGCGGTCCACGCGGGCGGGCCCGGCGTCGCCCCGGGCCCGGTGGGCCAGGAACTCCGCCGGCGTCAGGCTGGTCATGGCCTTGAACTCGTGCTGGAAATGCGGCTGGTCGTGAAATCCGCAGGCCGAGGCGGTGGCCGTGGTCGACGCTCCGGTGGTGAGCAGCTGCAGCGCGTGCCGCAACCGGACCACGCGCGTGACGGCCATCGGGGACAGTCCGATCTGTTCCTGGAAGCGTCGTCGCAGCTGTCGTTCGCTCCAGCCGACCTCGGCGGCCACACGTCCGACGGGAAGGTGCCGGCGACCGACGCACAGCAGCTCCCAGGCCCGCAGCACCTGCGGGCAGACCGCGGGTCCGGACGCGCAGGCGCGGGTCAGCACCCGGTCGAGGAGGGTGAACCGCTCTCCCCAGCCCGGCGCGGCGGCGAGCGCGTCGGCGAGGGCCCGGCCCCGGAATCCGAGGACCGCTTCCAGATCGACCACGGACTCGGCGAGCTCGTACATGTCGACGGCGAGTAGTCGGAAGGCGGCCCAGGGGGTGAGGATCACCTGTACCCCGGAGGCCCGACCGTCGTGCTCCCCCAGTGTGGGGCGGGTGTGCAGACCGGCGACCAGCGAGGTGTACGGCGTACAGGTCAGGCGTACGGGGTCCGTGACGCGCACAGGGCCCTCGAAACCGATGACCAGCGTCACCATCCCCTGGGGCAGTTCCAGGCGGCGCTGCGGCCCCTTCAGCGCGATCCGGAACCCCCGGTAGCTGTGCACCCCCGGCCGTAATCGCTCGTCCGGCAAGGCCCGCGCGATCTCCCACTCATCCAACGGGCAGGACAAAAGCCTCATGTCGACTCCCCCCTTCAACGGCATCCAACCGCGCGCCGTTCCCCTCCTGCCAGCGGGGAATGAGTCAGTCCGCGCGGAGCCCTCGACGGGGCACGGGGGAAGGGGGCCGAGGGCAGTCGGGTGCCGCGGCGGGGGTTCAGCCGGAGGTGACGGGCAGTACGTCCGGCGACAGCGAGCCCGCCCGGGACGTGGCACTCGTCATGCGTCGGCGGTGGTGGCGGCGG
Source organism: Streptomyces sp. NPDC002467 (assembly GCF_042889825.1). Taxonomy (NCBI): domain Bacteria; kingdom Bacillati; phylum Actinomycetota; class Actinomycetes; order Kitasatosporales; family Streptomycetaceae; genus Streptomyces; species Streptomyces sp. NPDC002467. The sequence continues at coordinate 68,120 of NZ_JBIARJ010000020.1, forward strand.
CAGAGGACCTCGTAGCCGATCTCCTCCGCCGGGCGGTTCACGTCGCCGACGACCACCTGGGCGCCCTCGACGACCATTTCGCCGCCCACCGTACGGGCGTTGTGGGTGGCGCGGGCTCCGCACCAGCACAGGGCCTCGACCTGGAGCTGTTCGAGGCGGTCCGCCAGCTCGATCAGGCGCTGCGAGCCCGGGAAGAGCTTCGTGCGGAAGTCGGTCGTGATGCCGAAGGCGAAGACGTCCATGTCGAGTTCGTCGACGATGCGGGCCAGCTGGTCGACCTGGTCGGGGGCCAGGAACTGCGCTTCGTCCGCGATCACGTAGTCCGCCCTGCCGCCCGCCGAGAGCTCACCCACCAGGTAGGCGTACAGGTCCATGGTGTCCGTGACCTCGACCGCGTCCGTCACCAGGCCCAGGCGCGAGGACAGCTTGCCCTCGCCCGCCCGGTCCTGCCGGGTGAAGATCACGCCCTGGAGGCCGCGCGCCGAGCGGTTGTGCGTGATTTGCAGAGCCAGAGTGCTCTTTCCGCAGTCCATCGTTCCGGAGAAGAACACCAGCTCGGGCATGGGGAGTGCGGGACCTTTCGGGTCGTGGGCAGGGGGAGCGGGTCAGCAGCAGGGGGTCGGGAGCAGTGGTTCGGGAGCAGTGGTTCGGGAGCAGTGGTTCAGGAGCGGACTTCGAGGAGCGGGACCAGTTGCTCGGCCGCCGTCATCGAGCCGTGCATTCCGGCGAGGGCCGACTCGTTGGGCTCGTTGCGGGAGGCGGTGATCGCCGCGTCGGTCTGGGCTGCCGCGATCACGTCGCCGATGCGGCCGAGAACACGCTCGTCGCACTCCCCCGGCGCGCCGAACCAGCCCAGTTCGAGGGCCTCTTCGCGGCTCGCGACCCAGAAGCGGTCGCCGAGCACCTCGCGCCACACGGTCAGGACGTCGGCCTCGGCGCCCGGTACCGCGTACACGTGCCGGGCCCGGCCCTCGCCGCCCAGCAGGGCCACGCCCGCGCCGAGCTCCCAGTCCTCGTCGAAGTCGATGCGGGAGTCCTCGTCGAAGGGGACGTCGACCATGCCGTGGTCCGCGGTCACGTACAGCGCGGTGCGCGGCGGCAGCTGCTCGGCGAGGCGCTGGACGAGCCGGTCGACGTACATCAGCTGGCCGCGCCAGGCGTCGGAGTCCACGCCGTGCCGGTGGCCGGCTCCGTCGAGCTCGCTGAAGTACGTGTACACGAGCGAGCGGTCGCCCTCCGCGAGCTGGATCGCCGCGAGGTCCATCCGCTCCTCGCCGGTCATCCGGCCGTGGAAGGTGCCCCCGGACAGCGCGATCTTGGTGAGCGGGGTGGTCTGGAAGGCGGGCGAGGACACCTGCGCGGTGTGCACCCCGGCCTTGTCGGCCAGCTGGAAGACGGTCGGGTACGGCTGCCACGGCTTGGGCGGGGTCCACGGGTGCCAGCGGAGCTGGTTCATCAGCTCACCGCTCGCCGGGTTGCGGACGGCGTAGCCGGGCAGGCCGTGGCGGGCCGGCGGCAGGCCGGTGCCGACCGAGGCGAGCGAGGTGGCGGTGGTCGCCGGGAAGCCCGCGGTGATCGGGCGACCGGTGCCTCCGCGCGAGCTCGCGAGCAGGGAGGTGAGGTACGGGGCCTCGTCCGGGTGGGCCTTGATCTGCTCCCAGCCCATGCCGTCGACCAGGAACACGCAGTTCCGGTCGGCCGGCGTCAGCTCGGCGATCGACGCGGTGAAACCGGGCACGCCCTGCCCGGCCACGAGGGTGGGCAGCAGGTCGGCCAGCGAGCCGGTGCCGTAGTGCGGGACGGGGGCGCCGGCCAGGTCCAGCAGCTCGGGTTCGTCCCAGCCCTGCGGTGCGGAGTACGCCATCAGCGGGCGGAGGGGGCGGACGTCGCCGCCGTCGCCTCGGAGAGCGCCTGCGCGAAGACGAGCGTCTGGCGCACCGCCTCGGGGCCGTCACCGGCCTCGCTGACGCGCAGGCTCAGGTCGTCGGCGGTGGAGTTGCCGGTGTAGCCGTGGTCGGAGTCGCAGTTCGGGTCGCCGCAGGCGGCCGGCTCCAGGTCGATCCGGGAGACCGCGCCCCAGCCGATGGTCAGGACGACCTCGCGGGGCAGGCTGCCGGGCGTGTAGGACTCCGGGTTCGCGACGACCCGGCTGAGCACCACGGAGGAGATGCTGGACAGCTTGACCGACTCGGTCGACGTGGTCGCGTACGGGGAGGGGGATCCGGCGTCGGCGGCCTGCTCGTCGGTGTGGCTGACGATGAAACGGTTGCCCGTCAGGACGAGGACGGTGACGTGCCGGCGCACCTCGTTGGAGTCGAAGGTCGTCTCCTGGTGGACCAGGTACGACGAAATCGGCTCGCCGCCCACCGCGGCCTCCACCGCCTCGGCCACGAGGGCCGGGTAGTAGCCGCTGCGCTCGATCGCCGTGCGCAGCCCCTGGGTCGTCGTACCGGATTTCGCCATGAGGTCCATCCTAAGGCCCGTTCGGGGCGCCCCGGCCTTCCCCCGCACGCCGCTCAGTAGCTGGGAAGCATCCGCGGGCCGAGGTCGCCGCGGACCGGCGGGTGCGCGATCCGCACGGTGGCGCTGAGCACGGAGAACCCCTCGGCCGCGACCACCACGGGCTCCAGGGAGACCCCGACCACCTCGGGGTGGTCGTCCACCATGCGGGACACGCGCAGGAGCAGCTCCTCCAGGGCGGGGGTGTCGACGGGGTCGCTGCCGCGCCAGCCGAAGAGGAGGGGAGCGGTCCGGATCGACCGGATCAATTCCGCGGCGTCGCGGTCGGTGGCCGGGACGAGCCTGTGGGCCGTGTCACCGAGCAGCTCCGAGGCGACGCCCGCCAGCCCGAAGGACAGGACCGCGCCGACGGCCGGATCCACGACGGAGCGGACGACGGTGTCGACCCCGCGCGGCACCATGGCCTGCACCACGGGCAGGAGCTCTGCGGGCTTGCCGAGCCCTTCGGTGAGCTCCTCGTACGAACGTCGCAGCTCGGTCTCGTTTGCGAGGTCGAGCCGTACGCCGCCCAGGTCCGCGCGGTGGCGCAGGTGGGGGGCGGTGGTCTTGAGCGCCACGGGGTAGCCGAGGACCCCGGCGGCCCGGACCGCGGCGTCGGGGCTGGGGGCGGGCAGGGCGGGGAGCACGCGGATCCCGTAGCGGGCGAGCAGCTCGCGGCCGTCCCAGTCGGGCAGGGTCAGCACGCCCCCGCCGTCGGGGTCGAGGTCGACCAGCAGGGCGGCCAGCTGCGCGGCGGCCCCGGGCTCGTCGATGTCCTCGTACTCGGGGACCTGCCCGACCGTGTCGGCGGCGGCCCGTCGCCACTGGCCGTAGCGGACGGCCTCGGCCAGCGCCCGTACGGCCCGCTCGGCCGCGGGGTAGCTGGGGATCCGGTCGGGGTACCCGGCCGCCGGCGCGGCGGGGGCGGTGGCGAAGGGCGGGAGCGGGGCGGGGGCGGGAGTCTCGGCCGGCGGTGCGGGCTCCGTCTCGGTCGGGGGCGCGGTGGGGGTGCGTACCTCGGGGACCGCTCCGGCCGGGAGGGGCTCTTCGGGATCGGAGGCCCGGGCCGCGGAGAGGGCGGCCACCAGTTCGCCGAGTTCCACGTGCACGACGGCGACCGGCTTGCCCGGGACCTCGGTGACGGCGTCCCGCAGGGCGTCGGCGAGGTCGTCGGCGAGCGCGTGCTCGCTCACCCAGGGAATGGCGGTGACGACGACGGCGTCGTTGTCGGGCGAGGCCAGCGCGGCGGCCAGGGCGTCGCGGAAATCGGCCGGGGAGGCGGCGGTCGTGAGGTCGAGCGGCGGCAGCGGGCTCAGGCCCTGGGTCAGGCAGGCGTCGTAGGTGAGCACGCCGAGGGACTCGGAGTTGCCGAGGATCGCGATCCGGGGTCCGGCCGGCAGCGGCTGCGCGGCCAACAGCAGGCCGACGTCCACCAGCTCCGTGACGGTGTCGACCCGGATGACGCCCGCCTGCCGGAGCAGGGCGGAGACGGTGGCGTCGGGCAGCCGGGTGCCGGGGACGAGGTGGCCGGCCGGGGTGTGCCGGCCGCCCTTGGCGACGACCACCGGCTTGGCGGCGGCCGTGCGGCGGGCGAGGCGGGTGAACTTGCGCGGGTTGCCGAGGGTTTCCAGGTACATGAGGGCGACGTCGGTCGCCTCGTCGTCGTACCAGTACTGGAGGATGTCGTTGCCGGAGACGTCGGCCCGGTTCCCCGCCGAGACGAAGGACGACAGCCCCTCGCCGCGCCGGAGCAGGGCCGAGAGCAGGGCGATGCCGATCGCCCCGGACTGCGTGAACAGGCCGATCCGGCCGCGCATGGGCATCGGCGCCGGAGTGAGGGAGGCGTTGAGCTCCACCTCCGGGGCGGTGTTGATCACCCCGTAGGCGTTCGGGCCGATCAGCCTCATCCCGTACGAGCGCACCTGGCGCACCAGTTCGCGCTGGCGCGCCAGCCCCTCGGGGCCGCTCTCCCCGTATCCGGCGGACAGGACGACGAGGCCCTGCACCCCGTGCTCGCCGCAGGCGGCCACGGCTTCCGGGACCCGGTCGGCGGGGACGGCGATCACGGCGAGGTCGACGGGCGCGCCGATGGCCTCGACGGTGCGGTAGGCGCGGACGCCGTCGAGCAGGTCGCGGGTGACGGCCTCGTTGACGGCGTAGAGGTGGCCGTGGAAGCCGCTGTCGCGCAGGTTGCGCAGGGCGGCCGCGCCGACGCCGGCCCCGGAGCGGCTGACGCCGACGACCGCCACCGAGCCGGGGGCGAGCAGGCGCTGCACCGAGCGCGCCTCGGCGCGCTGTTCGCGGGCGCGCTGCACGGCGAGCGAATGGGCGGTGGGTTCGAGGTCGAGGGTGAGGTGGACGGAGCCGTCCTCGAAGCTGCGCTTCTGCTCGTAGCCCACGTCCGTGAACACCTTGATCATCTTGGTGTTGGCGGGCAGCACCTCGGCGGCGAAGCGGCGGATGCCGCGCTCCCGGGCCACCGCTCCGATGTGTTCGAGGAGGGCGGAGGCGACCCCGCGGCCCTGGTGGGCGTCCTGGACGAGGAAGGCGACCTCGGCTTCGTCGGCGGGGGCGGAGGCGGGGCGCCCGTCGGGGCCGATGCGGTCGTAGCGGACGGTGCCGATGAACTCCCCGCCGATGGTCGCCGCGAGGCCGACGCGGTCCACGTAGTCGTGGTGCGTGAAGCGGTGCACGTCGCGGTCGGAGAGGCGGGGGTAGGGCGCGAAGAACCGGTAGTACTTCGACTCGTCGGAGACCTGCTCGTAGAAGCTGACCAGGCGACCCGCGTCCGCGGTGGTGATCGGCCTGATGCGGGCGGTACCGCCGTCGCGCAGGACGACGTCCGCTTCCCAGTGGGCCGGGTACGAGGGGTCCGACTCGTTGGTCATGCCCATACCTTACGGGCCGGAGGCGCGCCGGGACGGGGCGGGTCGCGCTCGCGCGGCGCTATGGGCAATTCCGGACGAAACGGTGCAAGCTGGGGAGGGCCGAACGGCGGGAGATTCGAGACGAAGGTCGGTTCGAGCATTCCGGGCTTCGTGAGAGACTGGTCTAGACAACCGTAAGAACCTGAAGGGCATCACCATGGCAGAGCGCCGCGTCAACGTCGGTTGGGCCGAGGGCCTGCACGCTCGTCCCGCCTCGATCTTCGTCCGTGCGACGACCGCTTCCGGCGTCCCGGTGACCATCGCGAAGGCCGGCGGCGACCCCGTCAACGCCGGTTCCATGCTCGCGGTTCTGGGCCTGGGCGCCCAGGGCGGCGAGGAGATCGTCCTCGCCTCCGAGGCCGATGGCGCGGAGGTCGCGCTGGACCGCCTCGCGAAGCTGGTCGCCGAGGGTCTCGAGGAGCTCCCCGAGACCGTCTGACCCTTCGGGTTCGCCACACACCCGCCGAAGCCGCGGCCCCTCCCGGGCGCCGCGGCTTCGGCATGTCCCGCACCTGCGAGCCGGGGCGTACGCCACCACCTGGCGAGCCGGGGTCGAGGGCAATCCAGCCACTCCCGCCGTCACCCGCGAGCCGAGGTGGGGCCAATCCAGCCCCACAAGCCGTCACCCGCGAGCCGAGGTCGGGGCATTCCAGCCCCTCCGGCGTTTGAGGAGCGGGGTGCGGGGCGGAGCCCCGGCGGCGGAGCCGCACCCGACCCGACGGCCCGGCCGCGCCCCCATAAAGGCCCGGCGCAGCCGAACGGCACGCCCCGGAATTCCGCACACAGAAATCAACCGGCCGCGCACAGCGGATCACACCGCACGGCACAGCGAATTAACTAAAGCCGGAATTCGACCCACACCGCACCGACACCGGCACGCGTCCTTTGTATACGGCCGCTGTTAATGCCGACCGCTCGACATGTTTACGGCAGGTTGCGAAGTGCTCACCGCCGCCCCGATCCGCAACCGGTGCGCCCCGACGGCTCGCTCCGCGTGGGCCGCCGCCAGTACCCGCGCCCGCTCCGCGTCACCCCGGGCCACGGCGTCCACCACCGCGCCGTGCTCCGCCCAGGACTCCACCGGCCGGGCCGGCGCCTCCACCACGTACATCCACGCGACCTTGTGCCGCATCTGCGTGAGCAGCGCGATCAGCCCCGGGCTGCCCGAGGCCTGCGCGAGCGTCTCGTGGAACCAGCCGCCCAGGGACCGCAGGTCCTCCCCCTGGCCCCGCCTGGCCCGCTCCTGGCCCAGCCTGACCAGCCCCCGCAGCACCTTGAGGTGCGCCTCGGTCCGCCGCCGGGCGGCACGGGCGGCGGCGAGCGGCTCCAGCAGCATCCGCAGCTCCAGCAGATCGGCGGCCTCCTGCTCCGTCGGCTCGGCCACACAGGCCCCCGCGTGCCGTCGCGTGGTCACGAACCCCTCGGACTCCAGGGTCCGCAGCGCCTCGCGGACCGGGACGCGGGAGACCCCGTACCGGCGGGCCAGGACCTCCTCGGTCAGCCTGCCGCCCGGACCGAAGGCCCCGGAGACGATGTCGTCGCGAATTGCCGTGCATACCGCGTGCGCAGGAATACGCAAGACCGGACCTCCGCTTTTCCGACTCACACCCTCATTGGTGCCACCACTGCTGCGACTCTATTGCAACACACGACAATTTCCGAGAGCGGCCGGAAATGGGAATCCCGCGGAAACACGAAGACCCCGGCTCGGAGAGCCGGGGTCTTCGGTGAAGCGGGCGGTGCGGCGGAGTCGATCAGAGGTCGACGCCGTGCGAGCGCAGGTAGGCGAGGGGGTTGATGTCCGAGCCGTACTTGGCGCCGGTACGGGCCTCGAAGTGCAGGTGCGGGCCGCTGGAGTTGCCCGTGGAGCCCGACAGGCCGATCTGCTGGCCCGCGGTGACCTGCTGGCCGACGGAGACGTTCAGCCGCAGCATGTGGCCGTACTGCGTGTACGTGCCGTCGTTGTGCTTGATGACGACGTTGTTGCCGTACGCGCCACCCCAGCCCGCCTCGACGACGACGCCCGCGCCCACCGCGTGGACCGAGGTGCCCTCGTCGGCGTGGAAGTCGATGCCCGTGTGGCTGCCGGAGGACCACATGCCGCCGCCCGCGTGGTACTGCGTGGAGACGTAGGAGCCGTCGACCGGGGCGACGAAGGTGTTGAGGCGCTTGCGTTCCTCCTCGCGGGCCGCGCGCTCGGCGGCGTCGCGCTCGGCCTTCGCCTTGGCCTCGGCGAGGCGCTTGGCCTCGGCGGCCTGCTGCTTGGCGTCGGCCTCGGCCTGCGCCTTGGCGGCGGCGCGCTGCTGGGAGTCGGCCTGCTCGGTGATGTCGCCCTGGAGTTCATCGGCGACGACCACGGCACCGAGCGTGTTGTCCTGGGAGTGGTTGTTGCCACCGTTGTCCGCGGCGAAGGCCGGGGCGGCGATGGTGGCGACGACGCCAGTGGTGGCGAGGGCGGCTATGCCGGCGTAACCGGCGGTCTTGCGGCTCAGACGGCTGGAACCGCGGTGCTTGCCGGACGCAGCGGGACGACTGCCAAACGCCATGGAGGGGCTGATCCTTTCCTTCCTTCTCGCCTACCGGGTTAGCTGACGGGTTCGGAGCAGGAAGGTCTCCTACGGGCCTCCTCTTGCGAGGCGGTCCGATTCACCCCAGGGACTGATGTGGGTCCCCGGCTCCCCAGGCTCGCGCCTGACGGGGACTCGGCGATCGCTGACCGGTGCCGCGGATGCGGCGCGTACAACTGACGGACAGCACGGCCGACGCTAGGCGGATCATCAGCCAATCACCAAACAGACACGCCCTTTTGTTGCGTACGCCACACCGCAAACAAGCAACCTCGCCACCAAACGGACAAAAGGGGCCCGGGCGGTCAAGCCGCCCGGGCCCCTTCAAGAAGCCCTGTTCAGGCGCCAGTTGGGGGCGCCGATGGGTCACTTCAGTTGGTGACGACGCTCACTTCACCGATGCCGAGGGCGCGCACCGGCTCCTCGATCAGCGACGCGTCGCCCACGAGCACCGTGACGAGCCGGTCCGCGGGGAAGGCGCTCACGACCGCCGAAGTGGCCTCCACGGTGCCGGTCTCGGCGAGCCGCGCGTACAACTGCGCCTGGAAGTCGTCCGGGAGTTCCTGCTCGACCTGGTCGGCGAGGGTGCCGGCGACCGAGGCCGCCGTCTCGAACTTCAGCGGGGCCACGCCCACCAGGTTCTGCACCGCCACGTCCCGTTCGGCGTCGGTCAGGCCGCCCTCCGCGAGGGTGCGGAGCACCTTCCAGAGGTCCTCCAGGGCCGGTCCGGTGTTCGGGGTGTCCACCGAGCCGCTGATGGCCAGCATCGAGGCGCCCTTGCCGTCCGCGGTGGAGCGCAGCACCTGGCCGAAGGCGCGCACCCCGTAGGTGTACCCCTTCTCCTCGCGCAGCACCTTGTCCAGGCGGGAGGTGAGAGTGCCGCCCAGGCAGTACGTGCCGAGCACCTGGGGCGCCCAGACCCGGTCGTGGCGGTCCGGCCCGATGCGGCCGATCAGCAGCTGCGTCTGGACCGCGCCGGGCCGGTCCACGATGACCACTCGGCCCGTGTCGTCGGCGGTGATCGGCGGCACCGGGCGCGGCTCGGCGGTGTTACCGGTCCACGCGCCCAGGGTGTCGGCCAGGACGGCGTCCAGGTCGATGCCGGTGAGGTCGCCGACGACCACCGCGGTGGCGGTGGCGGGGCGTACGTGGGCCTCGTAGAAGGCGCGTACGGCGGTCGCGTCGATCCGGGCGACCGTCTCCTCGGTGCCCTGGCGCGGGCGGGACATCCGCAGGGTGGCCGGGAAGAGCTCCTTGGAAAGCTGCTTGGCGGCCCGGCGCTGCGGGTTGGCCTGCTCGTGCGGGATCTCGTCGAGCCGGTTGCGCACCAGCCGGTCGACCTCGCTGTCGGCGAAGGCGGGGGCGCGCAGCGCCTCGGCGAGCAGACCCAGGGCCTTGTGCAGGCGGGAGGCCGGGACCTCCAGGGAGACCCGCAGGCCCGGGTGGTCGGCGTGCGCGTCGAGGGTGGCGCCGCAGCGCTCCAGCTCGGCGGCGAACTCCTCGGCGGAGTGCTTGTCGGTGCCCTCGGAGAGCGCGCGGGCCATGATGGTGGCCACGCCGTCCAGGCCCTCGGGCTCCGCGTCCAGCGGGGCGGCGAGGTTGATCTCGACGGCGACGACCTGCTGGCCCGGCCGGTGGCAGCGCAGCAGGGTGAGGCCGTTGGACAGCACGCCGCGCTCGGGGGCGGGGAAGGCCCACGGCCTGGCCTCGCCGGCCTGCGGCCGCGGGTGGAAGGTCATCGTGACGGCTGCGGTGTCGCTCACTGCTCCGCCCCCTCGTTCTCGTCGCTCTCGTCGGACTCGGCGGACTCCTCGGAGCCCGGCAGCGGCTCGTAGACCAGCACCGCGCGGTTGTCGGGGCGCAGTCGGGCCGCGGCCACGGCCTGCACCTCCTCCGCGGTGACGGCGAGGACCCGCTGTACGGCGGTCAGCGCCAGCTGCGGGTCGCCGAACAGCACCGCGAAACGGCACAGTTCGTCCGCGCGGCCGGCCACCGTGCTCAGCCGGTCCAGCCACTCCCGCTCCAGCTGCGCCTGTGCGCGCTCCATCTCCTCGGCGGTCGGGCCCTCGGCGGCGAACCGCGCGAGTTCCTCGTCCACGGCCGCCTCGATGACGGGAACCTCGACCCCGCTGGAGGTCTTGACGTCCAGCCAGCCCAGCGAGGGCGCGCCCGCCAGCCGCAGCATGCCGAAACCGGCCGCGACGGCCGTCTGGTCACGGCGCACCAGACGGTTGTGCAGCAGGGAGGACTCCCCGCCGCCCAGGATCGTCAGCGCCACGTCCGCCGCGTCGCACTCGCGCGTGCCGTCGTGCGGAAGCCGGTAGGCGGCCATCAGCGCGCGCGCCGGGACCTCCTCCACGATCTCCTCGCGCAGCTGCCCGCCCATGATCTCGGGCAGCGAGCCGTCGCGGGGCGGCTGCTTGCCGTCGTGCGCGGGGATGGAGCCGAAGTACTTCTCGACCCAGGCCAGGGTCTGCTCGGGGTCGATGTCCCCGACGACCGACAGCACCGCGTTGTTGGGCGCGTAGTACGTACGGAAGAAGTTGCGCGCGTCCTCCAGGGACGCGGCGTCCAGGTCGGCCATGGAGCCGATCGGGGTGTGGTGGTACGGGTGGCCCTCCGGGTAGGCGAGGGCGGTCAGCTTCTCGAACGCCGTGCCGTAGGGGACGTTGTCGTACCGCTGGCGGCGCTCGTTCTTGACGACGTCGCGCTGGTTCTCCATGGACTCGTCGTCCAGGGCGGCCAGCAGCGAGCCCATCCGGTCCGCCTCCAGCCACAGCGCGAGCTCCAGCTGGTGGGCCGGCATCGTCTCGAAGTAGTTGGTGCGCTCGAAGCTGGTGGTGCCGTTGAGGGAACCGCCGGCGCCTTGGACGAGCTCGAAGTGACCGTTGCCCGGTACCTGCTTCGAGCCCTGGAACATCAGGTGCTCGAAGAGGTGAGCAAGACCGGTACGCCCCTTGACTTCGTGGCGCGAGCCGACGTCGTACCACAGGCAGACCGCGGCGACCGGGGTCAGGTGGTCCTCGGAGAGCACCACGCGCAGGCCGTTGGCCAGCCGGTGCTCGGTCGCTGTCAGGCCGCCGGAGCCGGCCTGAGCTGTGGCCGTGTGACCCATGGGCATGTGGTCCCTTCGATCGCGATGCAGAGATTTCTTCTCGACCTGCCACTGTATGCAAGCGCGTCGCCCACCGGATAAGTTCCCGGGTCACTCCCCCGCACTCCGTATGGGGGGACCCCCGGGGTCGGAGTCGGCGTTGTCGGTGCCTCGGGCCACAATGGTCCGCGTCGTACCCGAATGACACCCGGTCCCATCCCGGTACCGTCCCGGTTCCACAGCGGTCCGGCTGCATCCCCACCAGGTCCCACCGCAGTCCGACAGCCCCGAATCGGCCAGACGACGCCACACCCGTCAGACTCGTCAGACCCAGCCAGACCCCAGCACACCCCATTTTCTTGGTTAAGGAGCCGCGCAGCGATGGCCCGCCGCAGCACGAAGACCCCGCCGCCGGAGGATTTCGAGGAGAAGATCCTCGACATCGACGTCGTCGACGAAATGCAGGGCTCCTTCCTCGAGTACGCGTACTCGGTGATCTACTCCCGTGCCCTGCCCGACGCCCGGGACGGCATGAAGCCGGTCCACCGGCGCATCGTCTACCAGATGAACGAGATGGGGCTCCGCCCCGACCGCGGCTACGTGAAGTGCGCGCGCGTCGTCGGCGAGGTGATGGGCAAGCTCCACCCGCACGGCGACCAGTCGATCTACGACGCCCTCGTCCGCATGGCCCAGCCCTTCTCGATGCGGCTCCCGCTGGTCGACGGGCACGGCAACTTCGGTTCGCTCGGCAACGACGACCCGCCGGCCGCCATGCGTTACACCGAGTGCAAGATGGCCGACGCCACGTCGCTGATGACGGAGTCGATCGACGAGGACACCGTCGACTTCACCGCCAACTACGACGGCCAGGAACGCGAGCCGGTCACCCTGCCCGCCGCCTACCCGAACCTGCTGGTCAACGGCACGTCCGGGATCGCGGTCGGCATGGCCACCAACATGCCCCCGCACAACCTCGGCGAGGTCATCGCGGCGGCGCGTCACCTGATCCGCTACCCGCAGGCGGACCTGGAGGCGCTGATGCGCTTCGTACCGGGTCCCGACCTGCCCACGGGCGGCCGGATCGTCGGGCTCTCGGGCATCAAGGACGCCTACGAGAACGGCCGCGGCACCTTCAAGATCCGCGCGACGGTGACCGTCGAGAACGTGACGGCGCGCCGCAAGGGCCTGGTCGTCACCGAACTTCCCTTCACGGTCGGCCCCGAGAAGGTCATCGCGAAGATCAAGGACCTGGTCGGCTCGAAGAAGCTCCAGGGCATCGCCGACGTCAAGGACCTCACCGACCGCGCGCACGGTCTGCGCCTGGTCATCGAGATCAAGAACGGCTTCCACCCCGAGGCCGTGCTGGAGCAGCTCTACAAGCTGACGCCGATGGAGGAGTCCTTCGGCATCAACAACGTGGCGCTCGTGGACGGGCAGCCGCTGACGCTGGGCCTCAAGGAACTGCTGGAGGTCTACCTCGACCACCGCTTCGAGGTCGTCCGGCGCCGCAGCGAGTTCCGCCGCGGCAAGCGCCGCGACCGGCTGCACCTGGTCGAGGGCCTGCTGGTGGCCCTGCTCGACATCGACGAGGTCATCCGGCTCATCCGGGACAGCGACAACTCCGCGCAGGCGAAGGAACGCCTGATGGAGCGCTTCTCCCTGAGCGAGACCCAGACCCAGTACATCCTGGACACGCCGCTGCGCCGGCTCACCCGCTTCGACCGGATCGAGCTGGAGTCCGAGCGCGACCGGCTGAACGGCGAGATCGACGAGCTCACCGGGATCCTGGAATCCGACACCGAGCTGCGCAAGCTCGTCTCCACTGAGCTGGCGGCGGTCGCCAAGAAGTTCGGCACCGAGCGCCGTACGGTCCTGCTGGAGTCGGCGGGCACGACGGTGGCGGCGGTTCCGCTGGAGGTCGCGGACGACCCGTGCCGGGTGCTGCTGTCCTCGACGGGCCTCCTGGCGCGTACGGCGACCGGTGACGCGCTGCCCGAGGACGAGGGCGGCGCCCGCGCGAAGCACGACCTGATCGTGTCGCAGGTCGCGGCGACCGCGCGGGCCGACGTCGGCGTGGTCACCTCGTACGGGCGGCTGCTGCGGCTCTCCGTCATCGACCTGCCGCAGCTGCCGGACACGCACGCCGCGCCGAACCTGGCGGGCGGCGCCCCGGTCTCGGAGTTCCTCTCCGGGCTGGAGGCGGACGAGAAGGTGGTCTGCCTGACCTCGCTGGACGAGTCCTCGCAGGGCCTGGCACTGGGCACCGAACAGGGTGTGGTCAAGCGGGTCGTGCCGGACTACCCGGCCAACAAGGACGAGCTGGAGGTCATCACCCTCAAGGAGGGCGACCGGATCGTTGGCGCGGTCGAACTGCGCACGGGCGAGGAGGACCTGGTCTTCATCACCGACGACGCCCAGCTGCTGCGCTACCCGGCGGGCCAGGTGCGCCCGCAGGGCCGCCCTGCGGGCGGTATGGCGGGCATCAAGCTCTCCGACAACGCCAAGGTGATCCACTTCTCGGCCGTGGACCCGGCCCGGGACGCGGTGGTGTTCACGGTGGCGGGCTCGCACGGGACGCTGGACGATTCGGTGCTGTCCGGCAAGCTGACCCCCTTCGACCAGTACCCGCGCAAGGGCCGGGCCACCGGCGGTGTGCGCTGCCAGCGGTTCCTGAAGGGCGAGGACGTGCTGGTACTGGCCTGGGCGGGCGGCTCCCCTGCCCGCGCCTCCTCGGCGAACGGCGCTCCGGCGGAACTCCCGGCCCCGGACCCGCGCCGCGACGGCTCGGGCGCCGCACTGCCGGCGGTGGTCGCGACACTGGCGGGACCGGCGCTGTAACGGGCGTACGGGGTGTCCGGTCCGGGACCGGACACCCCATTTGCCGACTAGTGTTTTCCCCCTGGCACTGGTGGGGTGGGGAGAACAGAGCTGATGAGTCGTCGCTCGGGCGGAGTGATCGGGGACTGGGCGGAGGCCCAGCGCCGGATGCAGCAGACGCAGGTGATCCAGCAGCGGGAGGCCGAACGCCGGCAGCGGGCCTACGAACGGGACGCGAACCGGAGCCACCGCCAGTACCGCGAAGCCGAGGCCCTGCGGCGCACTGCGCAGATCGACGCCGAGGTCGAGGCCCTCAAGGGCTTGTTGGTCGCGGGCTGCCGGGCGCCGGCGTTCCGCATCTCGACCCTGACCCGGACCGGACAGCTGGAGCCCTTCAACCCCGGCGCCCTGGCGCAGCCGGTGCCGATGCCCCGCATCGAGGACTTCCAGCAACAGAGCAGCGGCTGGACCCTCGGCTCGAACCACAGGGCGCAGGCCGAGCGCGAGGCACACGCCCGGTACTCCCAGGCGTGGCAGGCCGCGAACGCCGCGGAGGCGCAGCGGCAGCAACAACTGGCCGCGTATCGAAGGCAGTACGACCGGTGGGCGGCGGAGCAGCTCGCGGGGATACAGGCGCACAACAGCGGACTCACCGAGCTTGCCGACTCCTTGCGCGCGGGCGGCGCGGAGGCGGTGGTGGAGTACTTCTCCGCCGCCCTGTACGCCTCGACCGCCTGGCCCGAGGCCCTGCCGAGGCAGCTGGCGGCCGCGTACGACCCTGCCGCGCGCCAGCTCGTACTGGACTGGGAACTGCCCGGGTACGCGGTGGTGCCGGAGGCCAGGGCGGTGCAGTACCTCCCGAGCACGGACCAGGACAAGCTCAAGCCCCGTCCGGTCACCGAGCGCCGGGCGCTCTACCGGGACCTGTTGGCGCAATGCGTGCTGCTGGTGGTGCGCGAGCTGTACGCCGCGGACGAGTTCGGCGTACTGGACTCGGTAGTGGTCAACGGCTTCGTGGACGCCCACGATCCGGCGACGGGCCAGGAGGCGCGGTTCGTGCTCTCCACGGTGCCCGCGGCGCGCAGCGCTTTCGCGGGGCTTCGGCTGGAGCAGGTCAGCGCGGTGGACTGCCTGGTCTCCGGGTTGGGCGGTCAGCTGTCGACGCGCCCCGACCAGCTGACGGCGGTGCGCCCCGGGCGTCGGCCCGACGAAGTCGGCTCCGTGGTGAGCCACGGCGGTCACGCGGACGACGAGGACGAACCCGACCTGTTCGCGATGGACCCGATCGCCTTCGAGAACCTGGTGGCGGAGCTGTTCCGGGCGATGGGCATGGAGGCGGTGACCACACAGCGGTCGGGCGACGGCGGTGTGGACATCGAGGCGCTGGACCCGTCCCCGATCCGGGGCGGGCGGATCGTGGTGCAGGTCAAGCGCTACCGGAACACCGTGTCGCCCACGGCGGTCCGGGACCTGTACGGCACGGTCCAGGACAAAGGGGCGAACAAGGGGGTGCTGGTCACCACCGCGTCCTTCGGTCCGGGCTCGTACACCTTTGCCAACGGCAAGCCGCTGGAGTTGGTTCCCGGGGCTCAGCTCGTGGAGCTGTTGCACCAGTACGGGTTGCGCGGCCGCCTCGGCGGCGGTCCGGCGCGGCCGGCTCCCGAGGCCGCGGCCCCCGCGTCGGAGCACAACGTGCTCGGCATGTCCTGGGCCGGCTCGGTCGCCCTCGACGTGTGCGCTCTCGTCTGCACGGGCAACCGGGTGCTGAGCGAGGAGCACTTCGTGTTCTTCAACAACCCGCGGACGCCGGACGGTTCGGTCCGGTCCCGCGCGCACGCGGCGCCCGACAAGGCGGCGGTGGAGGTCGCCTTCGATGACCTGCCGCGCGAGGCGGACCGGCTGGTCCTGGTCGCCGCGGTCGACCCGGAGGTCGATCCGCACGCCGACCTGGCGGGCTTCACTGACGCCCGGATCCGGCTCCTCGACGCGGCCGGTTCGGAGCTCGGGCAGCTGGAGGTCTCCGACGGGCGGGCCGGTGAGACCGCGCTGGTGCTGGGCTCGTTCCGGCGGCGGGCCAACGGGGACTGGGACTTCGTGATCGGCGGCAAGGGCTACCGGGGCGGGCTGGAGGACCTGCTGCGGGAGTTCGGCGTCGAGGTGGAGTAGGGGGGCCGGGCGGGTCCGGGGCCCTACGCGCGCTCGGTCCGGGCCTCGGAGTCCGGGGCCCGCGCTTCGGGCTCCGCGGGCCGCGCCACGTACCGCAGCACTCCCCACATGCTCTCGGGGCCGAGCTGTCGCGGGGACTCCTCACGGCAGGCCTCCAGTTCGCCGAGCAGGCCCGGTCCGTCCGTGCCGGAGCCGATCAGGACGAGCTGGGTCAGCCGCTCCTCGCCCCTCCCCCAGGGCCCGGGCGTGAAGCGGAGGAAGCGGCCGACCGAGTGGACCTCGTACTTCTCCTCGTGCCCGGGGACGCCGAAGTGGACGAAGCCCTTGATCCGGTAGAGCCCGGCCGGGCGGCGGTCGAGGAAGTCGATGAACCGGCGCGGCGAGAGGGCCTGATCGGAGACGAACTCGACGGTTTCGTAGGCGGCGTGCGCGTGCGTGGCGTGGTCGTGGCCGTGGTCCTCGGCCTCCGCGAGGACGTCCTCGAAGGAGAGCTGACCACGCGTCTCGGTCCAGGGGCGACGGTCGAAGAGGAGCTCGGGGTCGATCCGCCCGTGATCGGCGCCCACGACGGGCGTGCCCGGGGCGCACAGGGTGTCCAGCAGCCCTTCGATCCGGGCCCGCTCGGCCTCGTCCACCCGGTCGGTCTTGTTGAGCACCACGAGGTCGGCCACGGCGAGGTGGCGGTCCGTCTCCGGGTGCGCGGTCCGGGTCGCGTCGAACTCGGCCGCGTCCACGACCTGCACCAGGCCGCCGTAGCGGACGGCTGGGTTCTCGTTGGCGACGAGCATCCGGACCATCTCCTGGGGCTCGGCCAGCCCGCTCGCCTCGATGACGATCACGTCGATGCGGTGGACGGGGGCGGCGAGCTTGTCCAGGTAGGCGTCGAGCTCGCTGCCGTCGACCGCGCAGCACAGGCAGCCGCCGCCGAGGGAGACCATCGAGTCGCCGAGCTGCCCGGCCACCGACATGGCGTCGATCTCGATCGACCCGAAGTCGTTGACGACGACTCCGATCCGGGTGCCTCCACGGTTGGCGAGGAGGTGGTTCAGCACGGTGGTCTTGCCGGATCCGAGGAATCCGGAGAGGACGACGACGGGGATGGGCTGGATGGTCTGCCTGCTGCTCACCCGGTCGATCGTAGCCAGGCCGGCTACCGACGCGGTGAGCCGAGGGCCGGCACCGGCTGCGGCGGGGTGGGGCCTGTGTAGCGGGCGGCCGGGCGGATGATCTTGGAATCGGCGGCCTGTTCGAGGACGTTCGCGCTCCAGCCGACCACTCGGGCCGCGCAGAACGTCGGGGTGAACATCTCCCGGGGAAGTCCGCACAGCTCCATGACCACACCCGCGTAGAACTCCACGTTGGTGTGCAGTTCACGGCCGGGCTTGAGCTCGGCGAGGATCTCCTCCACCTGGCGCTCGACCTCGACGGCGAAGTCCACGAGGGGGCCGCCGAACTGGCGGGCGATGTCGCGCAGCATGCGGGAGCGGGGGTCCTCGGTGCGGTACACGGGGTGGCCGAAGCCCATGATCCGGTCCCCCGCCAGGACCCGTTCGCGGATCCACGGTCCGATCCGGTCGGTGGTGCCGATGGCGTCGAGGGTGTCGAGGGCGCGACTGGGGGCGCCGCCGTGCAACGGGCCGGAGAGCGCACCGATCGCGCCGGTCAGACAGGCGGCGACGTCGGCGCCGGTGGAGGCGATGACGCGGGCGGTGAAGGTCGAGGCGTTGAAGCCGTGGTCGATGGTGGAGATGAGGTAGCGCTCGACCGCGCGGGCCTTGGCCGGGTCCGGCTCCTGCCCGGTGAGCATGTAGAGGTAGTTCTCGGCGGACGGGAGGTCGTCGCGCGGCTCGACCGGCTCCAGGCCCTGCCCCAGCCGGTGCAGGGCGGTGAGCAGGGTCGGTACGGCGGCGCAGGCGGCGAGCGCGTCCGCGGCCCGGCGGGCCGGGTCGATGTCGTAGACCGGGCGGAAACCGGCGGACGCACCGAGCAGCGAGAGGCCCGTGCGCAGCCCGGCGAGGGGCCCGGAGAGCGCGGTGGCCCGCGCGAGGGCGGGGAGGGCGTTCCGCACCTCTTCGGGGAGCCGGCGCAGCGGGGCGATCTCGGCCGCGAACGCGGCGCGTTCGGCGGCGTCCGCGGGGAGTGCGCCCCGGAACATCAGGTGCCACACGTCCTCGAAGCTGCGGCCCGCCGCGAGCTCGACGGCCGAGTACTGGCGGTAGTGGTAGAAGCCCTCACGGCCCCGGACGTCACCGAGCTGGGTTTCGGTGACCACGACTCCCGCGAGACCGCGGGG
Organism: Streptomyces sp. NPDC002467; assembly: GCF_042889825.1. NCBI lineage: Bacteria > Bacillati > Actinomycetota > Actinomycetes > Kitasatosporales > Streptomycetaceae > Streptomyces > Streptomyces sp. NPDC002467. The sequence goes on from NZ_JBIARJ010000020.1 coordinate 86,483, forward strand.
TACTTCGACGGTGGTGTTCATGGATCGACCATCCATGATGGATTGAATCCTTGTCAATATTGATTGAATCAACATTGCGGCGACTCTGTAAGGTGTGCGCCATGAGTGACGAGAGCGACGCCGGATCGCAGCACGGGCGCAGGATCGGCACGCAGGAAGCGGCCCGCCTGCTCGGGGTGAAGCCCTCGACGGTGTACGCGTACGTCAGCCGCGGCCAGCTCGCCAGCCGCCGCGACGCCGCGGGCCGAGGCAGCACCTTCGACGCGGCCGAGGTGGAGGAGCTGGCCCGGCGCAGCCGCCGGGAGGCCGCGGCGCCCGCGGGCGGGGAGCTGTCCGTACGCACCTCGCTCACGCTCATCGAGTCCGACCGGTACTACTTCCGAGGCGTGGACGCCGTGGCCCTGGCCGCCCGGTACCGCTACGAGGAAGTGGCCGAGTGGCTCTGGACGGGAGCGATCGGCCGCGGTGCGCGGTTCACCGCTCCCCCGGAGCTCCTGGCAGCGGCCCGAAGGGCGGTGGGGGCCCTGCCCGAGCACAGCGGCCCGGTCGATCGGCTCCGGGTGGCGGTCGCCGCCGCGGCCGCGGCCGATCCGCTGCGCTTCGACCTCTCGGAGGCGGCCGTACTGGGCTGCGCACGCTCCCTGATCCCCACGCTGGTCGGGGCGCTGCCGGTGGTCGGCCCGACGCAGTGGGCCGGAGACGGGCGCGTCACGAGGCAGTTGTGGTCGCGCCTGACCGCGCGGGAGCCCGACCCGGATGCGCTGGCCGCCCTCGACCTGGCCCTCGGGCTGCTGGTGGACCACGACCTGGCCGCCTCGACCCTGGCCGTACGGGTCGCCGCGTCGGCGCGGGCCCACCCGTACGCGGCGGTGTCCGCGGGACTCGGCGCGCTGGAGGGTCCGCTGCACGGCGCGGCCGGACGTCTCGCGCACCGGATGCTGGTGGAGGTCCTGGAGCGGGGCGGGGCCGCGCCGGTGGTGGCGGAGTACCTGCGGGCCGGACGCCGGGTGCCGGGCCTGGGACACCGGCTGTACCGGGGCGAGGACCCGCGGGCACTCGCCCTGTTCGACCGGCTGGAGGGCCTGGAACATGCCGCTCCGGCGCTGGCCGCGGCCCGTGAGGTGGCCGCGGTGATGGCTCGGCAGGGCGGTCTGCACCCCAATGTGGACCTGGCACTGGCGGTGCTGACGGTGTCCTGCGGGATGGAGGCGGAGGCCGGGGAGACGGTCTTCGCGGTGTCCCGGACGGCGGGCTGGATCGCGCACGCGCTGGAGGAATACCAGGAACGCCCGCTGCGCATGCGGCCCAGCGGCCAGTACCAGGGCCCCCGCCCGCCACAGCCGATGCCGACGGCCGACCCCACCGGGATGTGACAAGGGCGGCGCACCCGGGACATTCCGCTTGCGCCGGAGCCGACCTACCGTGGGTATCCATGCGGTTCCCCCTCACGAGCGCTCGGCGCCTCGGGCTGCCCAGACGGGCCGTCTCACAGATCCTGCTGACCCAGCTGGCCATCGCCGCCGGGGTCGTCGTGCTGGCCACCGGACTGTTCCTGGCGCCGCTCAGCGCGCAGCTCGACGACCAGGCCATGCGGCGCGCCCTGGCCATCGCGCAGAGCGCGGCGGCGGACCCGTCGCTGGCCTCCGACCTCCTTGCCACGGGGGCGACGGCGGACAGCCCCGTACAGGCCACCGCCGAACGGCTGCGCCGGGCCACCGGGGCCGAGTACGTGGTCGTCCTCGACCTGAACGGGATCCGCCACTCGCACCCCAGCCCCGAACGCATCGGACTGCCCGTCTCGACCGACCCGAGCGAAGCGCTGGCCGGCCGCGAGGTCATGGAGATCGACGAAGGCACCCTGGGCCGCTCCGCCCGCGGAAAGGTACCGCTGATCGCCGCCGACGGAGAGATCGTCGGTGCCGTCTCGGTCGGCATCTCCTACGACGGCGTCCGCGACCGGCTGCTCGGCGCCATCCCCGGCCTGCTCGCGTACGCCGGAGGCGCCCTCGCGGCCGGTGCCCTCGTCGCCTACCTGCTGTCCCGCAGGATCCAGCGGCAGACCCGGGACCTGGCCTTCTCCGACATCGCCGGACTGCTCGCGGAGCGCGAGGCGATGCTGCACTCCATCCGCGAAGGCGTGATCGCCCTCGACCGGCACGGCCGGGTCCGCCTGGTGAACGACGAGGCCGCCCGTCTGCTCGGTCTCCCCCCTCAGCACTTCCCGGCCCCGCCCGGCACGGCGGACCCCACGGACGGCGCGGGCACCGCGGACCCGGCGGACAGCCTCACCGGACGCCCGCTGGACGAGGTGCTCGGCGCGGGCCGCACCGCCGACGTGCTGTCCGGCCGGGTCACCGGCCGGGACCTGCTGACCGTCCAGGGTCCCCGGGTCCTGGTGGCCAACCGCATGCCCACCGAGGACGGCGGCGCCGTCGCCACCCTGCGCGACCGCACCGAACTGGAGCACCTGAGCCGCGAGCTCGACTCCACCAGGGGCCTGATCGACGCCCTGCGCGCCCAGGACCACGAGCACGCCAACCGCCTCCACACCCTCCTCGGCCTGCTGGAGCTGGGCCTGCACGAGGAGGCGGTGGAGTTCGTCACGGAAGTCGTGGGCGTGCACCGCACCACCGCCGAGCAGGTCACCGAGAAGATCCACGACCCGCTGCTGGCCGCCCTCCTGGTGGGCAAGGCGACCGTGGCGGCGGAGCGCGGCGTCCCGCTGCGCCTGGCCGCGGCCAGCCTCCTCCCCGACCGCCTGGTGGACCCGGGTGGTCTCGTCACGATCGTCGGGAACCTGGTGGACAACGCCCTGGACGCCGCCGTCGGCTCGGCGTCGCCCGCGGTGGAGGTGGAACTGCGCGCCGAGGGCCGGGCGGCGGTCCTTCGGGTGCGCGACAGCGGCCCGGGCGTGCCGGCCGCGCACCGCGAGGAGATATTCACCGAGGGCTGGTCCACCAAGCAGCCCGCAGCCCACCGCGAGCGCGGGCTGGGCCTCGCCCTGGTACGCCGCCTCGCGGAGCGGCAGGGCGGCACGGCCCGGGCCGGCGGGGCAGAGGACGGAGGGGCGGAATTCTCCGTCGTACTCCCGGAGGCCCTGCGATGAACGAGACCCCGATCCACGTATTGGTCGTCGACGACGACGTGCGTGTTGCCCTGATCAACGCGGCGTACGTGGAGATGGTTCCCGGCTTCCACGTGGTCGCCAAGGTCCATTCCGCCACCGAGGCACTGGAGTTCCTCGGCACCCATCCGGTGGACCTGGTCCTGCTGGACCACTACCTCCCCGACGAGAACGGCCTGGACCTGGTCCGCCGCATGCGCCAGCTCGGCCACGGCACCGACGTGATCATGGTCACCGCCGCCCGGGACCTCGCCACCGTCCAGGCCGCCATGCGCCTCGGGGCGCTCCAGTACCTCGTCAAGCCGTTCACGTTCGCCGGCCTGCAGACGCGTCTGGAGGCCTACCGCGCCCTGCGCCGCACCCTGGACACCGGTGGAGAGGCCGAACAGGCGGTGGTGGACCGACTCTTCGCGACACTGGCCACCGCCGCCTCCCGCAACGAACTCCCCAAGGGTCATTCCCACGCCACCTCGGAACTGGTCCGCCAGGTCCTGCGCTCGGCTGAAGGGCCCCTGTCCACCCAGCAGATCGCCGACCGCGCTGGCATCAGCCGCCAGACCGCCCAGCGCTACCTGAAACTCCTCGAACGCACCGGACGCGTGACCCTGGCCCTGCGCTACGGCGAGACCGGCCGCCCCGAACACCGCTACACGTGGCTCCCGGGCCGGTCCGAGGGCGCGTGACGGCTCACACGGCCCGGGCTCCGGTCGCTCACACGGCCCCGGCTCCGGTCAGGGAACGGACCTCGGTCTCGGCGTGCTTGGCCTCGTCCGGTTCCTCCACCGAGGTGACCGTGCCCAGCCAGCCCGCCAGGAAGCCCAGCGGGATCGAGACGATCCCCGGGTTCTGGAGCGGGAAGTACTGGAAGTCCGCCCCCGGGAAGAGCGACTCCGGGCTGCCCGACACCACCGGCGAGACCAGGACCAGCAGCACCGCGGGGATCAGGCCGCCGTAGACCGACCAGACGGCTCCGCGCGTGGTGAAGCCGCGCCAGAACAGCGAGTACAGCAGCACCGGCAGGTTCGCCGAGGCCGCCACCGCGAAGGCCAGCCCCACCAGGAAGGCCACGTTGAGGTTCTGGGCGAGCAGCCCGAGCGCGATCGCCACCGCCCCGATGCCCACGGCCGCGGCCCTGGCCACCGCCACCTCGCTGCGCTGCCTGGCGTGCCGCCGCTTCAGGGAGGCGTACAGGTCGTGGGCGACGGAGGCCGAGGAGGCCAGCGTGATCCCCGCGACCACGGCGAGGATGGTGGCGAAGGCGATGGCCGCCACGAAGGCGAACAGCACCGTGCCCCCGGTGGAGCCGGCGCCGCCGCCGAGGAAGGCCGCCAGCAGCGGAACCGCCGTGTTCCCCGAGGCGTTGGAGGCCCGCACCTGCTCCGGCCCGAGCAGCGCGGCAGCCCCGAAGCCGAGCACGATGGTCATCAGGTAGAAGCCGCCGATCAGGCCGATCGCCCACACCACCGAGCGGCGGGCCGCCCGCGCCGTGGGCACGGTGTAGAAGCGCGACAGGATGTGCGGCAGGCCGGCGGTCCCGAGGACCAGGGCCAGGCCGAGGCTCATGAAGTCGATGCGGGAGGTCCAGTCACCGCCGTACTTGAGCCCCGGGCCGAGGAACCGGGCCCCGTGCCCGCTGCGTTCGGCCGCGCTGCTGAGCAGCTGGCCGAAGTTCCCGTGGAAGCGCAGCAGCACGAGCCCGGTCAGGGCGATCGCCCCGCCCATCAGCAGGACGGCCTTGACGATCTGGATCCAGGTCGTGGCCCTCATCCCGCCGAAGGACACGTACACGACCATCAGCGCGCCGACCCCGACCACGGCCAGCGTGCGCGCCAGAGTGCTCGAACTGCCCAGCAGCAGACCGACGAGACTGCCCGCGCCGACCATCTGCGCGACGAGGTAGAGCACGGAGACGACGACCGAGGAGGTACCGGCCGCGATCCGCACCGGCCGCTCGCTCATGCGCGCGGCGATCACGTCCGCCAGCGTGAAGCGCCCGCAGTTGCGGACGAGTTCGGCGACGAGGAACAGCACGAGGAGCCAGGCGACGAGGAAGCCGACCGAGTAGAGCATGCCGTCGTAGCCGAAGAGGGCGATCAACCCGGAGATGCCGAGGAAGGAGGCGGCGGACATGTAGTCGCCGGCGATGGCGAAACCGTTCTCCATCGGCGAGAACAGCCTGCCGCCCGCGTAGAACTCCTCTGCCGACCCGTGTCGGTTGCGGCTGACCCACGTGGTGATGCCGAGGGTGACCGCGATGAAGACGCTGAACAGGATCAGCGCGAGGCTCTGGTGCTCGGTGGTCACCGGCCGGTCCCCCTCGCGCGGGTCCGCTCCTGGTCGCGCTCCTGCTCGAAGACGGTCCAGCGCAGGTCGAGCGCCGCCCGGTCCCGGCGCAGCCGCGCGTGCCGGGCGTAGGCCCAGGTCAGGATGAAGGTGCTGAGGAACTGCCCGAGCCCCGCGATCATGGCGACGTTGATCGCGCCGGACACCGGCCGGGCCATCAGGCCGGGCGCGACGGTCGCGGCGACCACGTAGGTCACGTACCAGAGCAGGAATCCCGCGGTCGCGGGGACGACGAACCCCCGGTAGCGGCTGCGCACCTCCTGGAAGGCGGCGCTGCGCTGCACTTCGAGGTAGATGTCGCACGCGCCGGGGGTGGGGTGGGCGGGCGCCGCGGCGGGCGGCTCGCCCTCGCTCTCGCCCCACCCGACGGCCAGCGCGTCGTACCAGGGGTCGTCGAGCCGGATCGTTCCGGCATCGGGACCGTCGTGCTTGTCCACCGAACTCTCCTTGTCCGCCGCCGCACTGGCCGCGTGCTGACAAGGATGTGCGGAACGGACGTTTCGAGACTGGTGTCTGGGTGCTCTTCACTCCTTCAGGTGATGGAGCGAAGAGCACCCCGTCGGGCGGGCGGACCCGTCAGGCGTCGATGCGCGAGCGGTCGAGCGTGGCCGCGGAGCTGGTGATGAACTCCTTGCGCGGGGCCACCTCATTGCCCATGAGCAGGTCGAAGACCGTCTCGGCCGAATCCAGGTCGCCGATGTTGATCCGGCGCAGGGTGCGGAAGCGCGGGTCCATGGTGGTCTCCGCGAGCTGGTCCGCGTCCATCTCGCCGAGGCCCTTGTAGCGCTGGATCGAGTCCTTGTACCGGATGTTCTTGCGCTGGTACTCCAGCAGGGTCTGGCGCAGCTCGTTGTCCGAGTACGTGTACACGTACTTGTCCTGGCCCTTCTTGGGCTGGACCAGCTCGATCCGGTGCAGCGGCGGCACCGCGGCGAAGACCCGGCCCGCCTCGACCATGGGCCGCATGTACCGCTGGAAGAGCGTGAGCAGCAGGCAGCGGATGTGCGCGCCGTCCACATCGGCGTCGACGAGCAGGACGATCTTGCCGTACCGGGCGGCGTCGAGGTCGAAGGTCCGGCCCGAGCCGGCTCCTATGACCTGGATGATCGCCCCGCACTCGGCGTTCTTGAGCATGTCCGAGACGGACGACTTCTGGACGTTGAGGATCTTGCCACGGATGGGCAGGAGCGCCTGGAATTCCGAGTTCCGCGCGAGCTTGGCGGTACCGAGGGCGGAGTCGCCCTCGACGATGAAGAGCTCGCTGCGCTCCACGTCGTCACTGCGGCAGTCGGCCAGCTTCGCGGGCAGCGAGGAGGTCTCCAGCGCGGTCTTGCGGCGCTGTGCGTCCTTGTGCTGGCGGGCGGCGATCCTCGTCCGGGCGGCCGCGACGATCTTCTCCATCACGGCGCGGGCCTGCTGCTTGTCGTCGCGTTTGGTGGAGGTCAGGAAGGCCTTGAGCTCCTTGGCGACCACCGCGGCGACGATGCGGGTGGCCGCCGAGGTGCCGAGCACCTCCTTGGTCTGGCCCTCGAACTGCGGCTCGGCGAGACGGACCGTGACGACCGCGGTCAGGCCCTCCAGCGCGTCGTCCTTGACCACGTCGTCCTCGGCGACGCGCAGCAGTTTCGCCGAGCGCAGCACCTCGTTCACGGTCTTGGTGACGGAGCGCTCGAAGCCGGAGACGTGGGTGCCGCCCTTGGGGGTGGCGATGATGTTCACGAAGGACTTGAGGTTGGTCTCGTAGCCCGTGCCCCAGCGCAGGGCGATGTCCACGCCGAGCTCGCGGGTGACCTCGGTGGGGGTCATGTGACCGCGGTCGTCGAGGACCGGGACGGTCTCCTTGAAGTTCCCCGAGCCCGTCAGGCGCAGCACGTCGCAGACGGCCTTGTCCTGGGCGAGGTAGTCGCAGAACTCGCTGATGCCCCCGTCGTAGCGGAAGACCTCTTCGGTCTTGCCGGCCCCGTCGATGCCGCGCTCGTCGCGGACCACCAGGGTCAGGCCGGGGACGAGGAAGGCGGTCTGGCGGGCGCGCTGGTAGAGCGTCTCCAGGGAGAGCCGGGCGTCCTTGAGGAAGATCTGGCGGTCGGCCCAGTAACGGATCCGGGTGCCGGTCTTGCCCTTGGCGATCCGCTTGACCTTGCGCAGGCCGTTGTCCGGATCGAAGGGGCTCTCGGGACCCTGCTCCGTGAACATGCCGGGGACGCCCCGGCGGAAGCTGATGGCGTGCGTCGAGCTGCCGCGGTCGACCTCGACGTCCAGCCGGGCGGAGAGGGCGTTGACCACGGAGGCGCCGACGCCGTGCAGGCCGCCGGAGGCCGCGTAGGAGCCACCGCCGAACTTTCCGCCGGCGTGCAGCTTGGTCATGACGACCTCGACGCCGGACAGGCCGGTCTTGGGCTCGACGTCCACGGGGATGCCGCGGCCGTTGTCCCGGACCTCCACGGAGGCGTCCTCGTGGAGGATCACCTCGATGTGGTCGCAGTAGCCGCCCAGGGCCTCGTCGACGGAATTGTCGATGATCTCCCAGAGGCAGTGCATGAGGCCCCGGCTGTCCGTGGAGCCGATATACATGCCGGGGCGCTTGCGGACGGCCTCCAGCCCTTCGAGGACGAGCAGGTGCCGCGCGGTGTAGTTGGAACCGTCCCGGTCTGCTCCGGACAGCAGCGCGCTGGAAGGCACGGACGTGTCGGCGGTCACGCAGTTCGCTCCTCGCTGAATTTCTTTTCTGGCCCGGTCGGGCGCAGGGGTGGCTCGGGTGCCGGTGGAAGGGTACCGAGGCCAGGTAGAGCCGATGCAACGCCACCCTCGCGCATTCCTCAGCCTAGTCCAGATCCGCACGGATGTTCGATCCCCCGTGCGGGTGAAGCAAACATCACGTTCCCTTCCGCGCATGAACCATTTAGGGTTCGGGCACGTCCTCATGAACAACCTGGCACTCAGCCGGGGGAGGATGGAACTGCGACAAGCGCACGACTGACAACGCGAAACCGTAAAGCAACGCAATACGGCTCCTTCGCCGCCAACCGGCAACAGCCGGCCAGCTTCGGAAGGAAGTTTCGAGGAAAAGCCGCGAGCGGGAACGTTTTCGGCCTGGTTGGATGTTGACCCTGGTACGACAGCTCGTCGAGCTAGAGAAGAGGCGACGTGACTACTGTTCTGACACCCGCGACCCCGCTGACGGCCGCTGACCGATGCGACCGTTGCGGCGCCCAGGCATATCTGCGCGTCGTCCTGCTGAGCGGCGGTGAACTGCTCTTCTGCGCCCACCACGGGCGTAAGTTCGAGCCGGAACTCAAGAAGATCGCCGCGGAAATACAGGATGAGACCGAGCGGCTCACGTCCGCTCCGGCTGCCAATGCCGACACCGAGGACCGCTGACACAGGCCTGCACCTCGCATCCGACGAGCCAGGACCGGCCATGCCGGTCGACGGGCGGCATCCCCGAGACCCGGGGAGGCCGCCCGTCCTCATGCGCACGCCCGTCCGCGCCACGGAGGCCGGCCGCCCGAGCGGGGCCGCCGACCTCCGGCCGCTCGCTACAGGACCGGCTCATCCGTTCGATGCCCCTCCCCGGGCCCTGCTGCCGGTACTGAGCCCCTCCGGGCACTCGCCGCGACCCCCTGGACCCCTCCCGGCCGCGCGCCCGCCTGCGGGCCCGTCACGAACTCGGCCAGCGGGGCGATCCGCGTGTACACGCCGGGGCTGTCGGCCCGGCCGCAGCCGCGACCCCATGACACCAGGCCGATGAGCCGCCCCTTCGCCACGAGCGGGCCGCCGCTGTCGCCCTGGCAGGCGTCCTTGCCGCCCCGATCGTCCCCTGCGCACACCATGGACTCCGCGCGGTACTGCCCGTCGGCATCTCCCGGGTAGGCCCGCCCGCAGACGTCGTCCGCCAGCACCGTCACCCGCGCGGCACGCAGTGCGTACGCGTAGTCACCAAAGCCGCTCGTGTCGCCCCAGCCGTACACGGCCGCCTCCGTCCCGGCCGCGTAGGCGGTGTCCCCCGGCCCGGCCATCGGGATCACGTGCTGCGCCGGAACCGCCTCGACGAGCTCCAGCACGGCGAGGTCCCCGGCATTGCTCCCCGGGTCGTACGCCGGGTTCACCCGGGCCGCGCGCACCGCGATCTCCCTGCCGTCCGTCGCGCGCAGCTCCGTACGCCCGGCGATCACCCGGAGGTCTGGGACGGACTCGACGGAGCCGCCCAGTACCTGGCTGCCCAGGCAGTGCGCAGCTGTCACCACCGTGGTCGGGGCGACGACGACGCCCCCGCAGAACTGCCCGCCCCGCGTACCCCCGAACCGGTCACGGCTGGCGAGTGCCACGACCCAGGGGCTGTCCGCCACCTTCACCGGCTTGCCGCCGATCACCACGCTGTCTGCGGCTGCCAGGGGCGCCTGGGCCAGCGGCGCCGCGACCGCTCCCGCCGCCAGGGTCAGCGCTCCCGCCAGGGCACGGGCAATGGGACGACGCATGAGGCCTCCTGACTCCGAGTGTGCATGACTCCACCCAGAGTGGGATGGCCAGTGGCCGTGCGCACCCGCGCACGGCCACTCACGCACGGTCCCCCGCGTCGCCCGCCGGTCAGTCCAGGTAGTCGCGCAGCACCTGGGAACGCGACGGGTGCCTCAGCTTCGACATGGTCTTCGACTCGATCTGGCGGATCCGCTCGCGCGTGACTCCGTAGACCTTGCCGATCTCGTCGAGGGTCTTGGGCTGGCCGTCCGTGAGGCCGAAACGCATCGAGACCACGCCGGCCTCTCGCTCGCTCAGGGTGTCCAGCACCGAGTGCAGCTGCTCCTGCAGGAGCGTGAAGCTCACGGCGTCGGCCGGCACGACGGCCTCGGAGTCCTCGATGAGGTCACCGAACTCGCTGTCGCCGTCCTCGCCGAGCGGGGTGTGCAGGGAGATCGGCTCGCGGCCGTACTTCTGGACCTCGATGACCTTCTCGGGGGTCATGTCCAGTTCCTTGGCCAGTTCCTCCGGGGTGGGCTCGCGGCCCAGGTCCTGGAGCATCTGGCGCTGCACGCGGGCGAGCTTGTTGATGACCTCGACCATGTGGACCGGGATGCGGATGGTGCGGGCCTGGTCGGCCATGGCACGCGTGATCGCCTGGCGGATCCACCACGTCGCGTAGGTGGAGAACTTGTAGCCCTTGGTGTAGTCGAACTTCTCGACCGCGCGGATCAGACCCAGGTTGCCCTCCTGGATCAGGTCGAGGAAGAGCATGCCGCGGCCGGTGTAGCGCTTGGCCAGGGAGACCACGAGGCGGAGGTTGGCCTCCAGCAGGTGGTTCTTCGCGCGGCGGCCGTCCTCGGAGATGATCTCCAGCTCGCGCTTGAGCTTGGGGGCCAGCTTGTCGGAGTTCGCCAGCTTGTCCTCGGCGAAGAGGCCCGCCTCGATGCGCTTGGCGAGCTCGACCTCCTGCTCGGCGTTGAGGAGGGGGACCTTGCCGATCTGCTTGAGGTAGTCCTTGACCGGGTCCGCGGTGGCGCCGGCGACCACGACCTGCTGGGCGGGGGCGTCGTCCTCGTCGTCCGAGATGACGAAGCCCTTGTTCTCGCCGCCCTCCTCTTCCTCGTCGCCCTCGGCCTTCGCGGCGTCGGGGCCCTCCTCGGGGGCCTCCTCGCCACCGGCTTCGTCGGCGTCCTTCTTGGCGGCGGTCTTCTTCGCCGTGGTCTTCTTCGCGGCGGTCTTCCTGGCGGGCGCGGCCTTCTTCGCCGCCGTCTTCTTCGCCGCCGTCTTCTTCGCGGCGGGCTCGGTTCCGGGCTCCTCCGCCAGAGCGTCCGCGGACTCCGGGTCGACGGACCCTGGCGCCGGGGCGGCGGCATCGGCGGTGCTCGCCGTCGTCTTCGCCGCCGTCTTCCTGGCTACGGGTTCGGTGGCCGTCCGCTTGGCCGGGCTCTTCGCTGCGACGCTCTTGCGGGTGGTGCGCTTGGGCGACTCCGCGGCACTGACCATCAGCGTCACACCCTCTTCCTCGAGGATCTGGTTGAGGCTGCGCAGAACATTCTTCCACTGGGTCGCAGGAATCTGGTCAGCCTCGAAGGCCCGACGCACGTCATCGCCGGCGATCTGCCCCTCGGCCTTGCCCCGCTCGATGAGCGCCATCACAGACTCGGAATCGGCGATCTCCGGCGGGAGCGTACGGGATGTGCTGGCCGACACGAACAACCTCTCGGAACGATGGAAACGGCTTCCGACCCCGGGCCTCGTGGTGCTGGACCGGAGCCGACGACCACCGACTGGGGATGGGCCGGGGGCGCGGGCAGGGGCCGGGGAGCTGCACAGCACCCACAAGGGCTGCTGTTCCCTCCGTCGGCCATCACCTCTTAGGTCATCGCGGGACCTCGCGGAGCGTTACGCCCAATCTTCGTGGCCCAAGTCACACCTCGTATGGATTGATGCCGGTCATAGGGTCATACGTCTGGGTCGCGGCGCGGCGGAGGCTCGGCGGAGCGTCGGGGGCGGTGCAGCCGGGGCAGCGCGACGGGGACGATGCGGCAGGGGCGGTGCGGCGTGGGCGCCGGGAGGGTGTCCGCGGGTGCCGGGAGGGTGCCGGACACCGGTGTCGCCGGACCCGACCGGGCCCGGCGACAGGTCGTGCTCCCCCGCGTGTCCGCTCCTCAGTGCTCGCGCGGGGCGGGCACCACGCGCTCGACCTCCGGATGCACCGTCAGGAGCTGACGCATGGCGCTCTCCGCACCCGTCGCGTCACCGGACGCGAGGGCCTCGACCATGCGGGCGTGGTGCGCGACGCAGGTCTCGCTCGGCCGGTCGCAGGCTGTGACCGGGCTGCCGGAGACCTGGAGGGCGGAGGAGACGATGCCGGAGAGGTGTTCCAGCATGCGGTTGCCCGCGACCTGGATCAGCAGCGCGTGGAACTCGTTGTCGGCGCGCGCGAAAGTGATCGCGTCGCCCTGGCCGAGGGCGTGCCCCATGATCTCGACCATGTCGGCGAGCCGCTGCTGGATGTCGGGACGGCCGTGGCCGGCGGCGAGGCGGGCGGCGAGCGGTTCGATGGTCCAGCGGAGTTCGTTCAGCTCGCGGCGCTGGTCGTCGCGCTGGGGGCCGAAGGCCCGCCACTCGATGATGTCGGGGTCGAGCAGGTTCCAGTCGGCGACGGGCCGGACCCGAGTGCCCACGTTGGGGCGGGCGCTGACGAGGCCCTTGGCCTCCAGGACCCGCAGCGATTCGCGGACGACCGTGCGGGAGACCTCGAAGCGCTGGCCGATCTCCTCGGGGACCAGGGGGCGGTCCGCGCCGAGGTCGCCGGAGACGATCATCTGGCCGAGCTGCTGGACGAGTTGGCCGTGCAGGCCGCGACCGCGGCTGCCTGCCGCGCGTCGGCCCACGCGGCTCAACTCGACCTCGGAACCGTCCCATTGGGGCACCGGGCGGTCGGACCCGGGGGTCTCCGCGTAGGGGTAGCGGTCGAGTTCGCCCGGGCCGGCGAGGCCGGAATCGGCATGGCGGGCGGCGGTCATCATGGTGTGCGCAAGGGTACTCACGAATCCTTTGTCGGCCTCGCCTCCACCGCCCTTGAGGTCTTTGGTGAAAAGCACACGAAAGGGTGATCGGTGCCACCTACGCAATTGACGACTTATCGTAAAGAACCGGGCCTTTTACGGGGAGTTGCGGTCCGGTTGACGCGAGGCGGAACTCAACGGTCCCGCACACGCCTCCTCCCGCCCCCGAACGATCACCAACGGACTCTGCCGCGCAGTCCGGTGAACCCATAGGCGCACAACAGGACCATCAGCGACAGCACGAGCGCCGTCCCGACGGGCTGGGCCATCACCCGCAGGGCCCCGAGGAGCAGGCGGTCGGCCTCCGGCGGCCACTGCACCCAGGCCAGACCCCGCAGTCGGGGCCCGAGTCCGGTCATCGGGTACGCGGACGAGCCTTCCAGCGCCCGGCGCACCAGCGGCACCACGGCCACCGGTACGGCGAGCACCGCGGCCAAACCGGCGGTGGCGGACCGGAAGACGCCCGAGGCCAGGACGCCTGCCCAGGAGCAGCCGACGAGCAGGCCGGCCCAGCTGGCGGCCGGGGCGAGCCACTCCGCCGGAGTGCGCAGCGGCCCGCTGTCGAAGACGAGGGCCAGCGCGGCGGCGTCCGCCGTGACGGCCAGGGCGCCCAGCAGGAGGGCGAGGGCCGCGGAGACGCCCAGTTTGACGGTGAGCAGTCCCATCCGGCGGGGCATGGTGCCGCGGTCCGCGGCGAGCGCCGGGTAGCGGTACTCCTCGCCGAAGGCCAGGGCGCCGAGCAGCCCCGCCCCGAGCGCGGCGGGCGGCAGCGGGAGCAGCTCCGGCCAGGCCGCGAGCAGCCTGTTCTGCGGGGTGTGCCCCGCCCTGGCCAGCACCAGGGTGGTGAGGGCGGAGACCACGACGACGAGGGCCGCGGTGAGGACGGGCGTGGCGGTGCCGAAGACTCGGAGCAGCTCGTAGCGCAGTGGCCGGAGCGGTCCGCCCACACGGCGCACCGCCGAGACGGGCCGCCGCGACCGGTCATGCCGCGGGCTACCGCCGACCTCCATGTCGACAGCTCCTGCGGCAGCGCGCCCCACGCCTTCGCCCAGAACCTCGACGGACGTCTCGGCGGCGCCCGGGGCCGCTTCCGAGGCCTGGGCCGGGCCGGATGGGGGCGGAGATCCGGACTCGGGGCGCGCGTGCGGGAGCGGTGCGGTCGGCGCGCCGGCGTCGCCCGTCTCGTCGGCGAGGCGGTGGACCAGCACGCCGTGCCGGAACGCCGCTTCGCCGACCTCGGCGCAGTTGCTCCCGTACACCGACAGACGACTACCGCTCTCCTCGACGATCTCCACCACGCGATGCGCCGCCCGGGCCTCGCGGCCCAGTACGTCGGCCAGCCGGGCCGCGTGCGGGGTGCGCACGGCGACCCTCGGCCGCAGCCTGGTCCGCGCGAACTCCGCGGCGTCCTGGTCGGCGACGAGCCGGCCCGCCGCGATGCTGACGACCCGGTCCGCGCTGCGGGCCGCCTCCTTGGCGTCGTCGGTGGTGAACAGCACCGCTCCGCCGAGGGAGGCGTGGCCGCGCAGCAGCCCGTGCAGCCAGCCGCGTTCACGCGGGGAGAGCCCGGCACCCGGTTCGTCTAGGAGCAGGGTGCACGGATCGGCGATCAGCGCCGCGGCCAGCGCGACCCGGCGCTCCATGCCGAGGGAGAGCGACCCGAGCCGCTGGTCGCGCAGCCCGGCGGCGCCGACGACCTCCAGCATGGTGTCGGCCCGTGAGGCCGGCACGCCGGCGGCGGCGCAGAGCATCCGCAGCTGGTTGCGGACGGTCCGCGCGGGGTTACCGGGAACGTCGCCGAGCAGCACACCGACCTCACGGCCGGGGTGCGGGATCCGGTGCAGTGGCCGGCCCCTGAAGTAGGTGACTCCGCGGCCCGGTTCGAGTTCGAGCATGAGCCGCAGCGCGGTGGTCTTGCCCGATCCCGGCTCGCCGAGCAGGGCGGTCACGGTCCCCGGGCGAGCCTCGAAGGTGAGGTCGTCCACGAGGGGCGGGGAGTCATGGCGGGAAGTGCTGGTGAGTCCGATGGCCTGGAGCATCGCTTCTCTCGCGGGGGGTGAGACCGCTCTGCGGCAGGGTGAGTACCGCAAACAAGATAACGCGATATGTCCGATTTTCGGCGCAACCGGCCCGCCGGAGCGTCAGACTTCCGGGCGCAGCATCGGCGGGTTGAGCAGTGTGGCCCCACCGGCCCGGAACAGCTGTGCCGGACGCCCGCCCTGACGGGTCGTCGTCCCTCCGGCCGGCACGAGGAATCCGGGTGTGCCGGTGACCTTGCGGTGGAAGTTGCGCGGGTCGAGCGCGACCCCCCAGACGGCCTCGTAGACCCTGCGCAGCTCGCCGACGGTGAATTCGGTCGGGCAGAAGGCGGTGGCCAGCGAGGAGTACTCGATCTTCGAGCGGGCCCGCTCGACGCCGTCGGCGAGGATCCGCGCGTGGTCGAAGGCGAGCCCTGCGGAGGCCTCGTCCAAGGGGGCCAGCAGCTCGTCGACCGGGGCCCAGCGAGCGCTGTTGGCGTCTCCCCCGGCGCGCGGCGCAGGCAGGTCCGGAGCCAGCACCAGGTGCGCCACGCTGACGACGCGCATCCGCGGATCCCGCTTCGGATCGCCGTAGGTCGCCAGTTGTTCGAGGTGCGCCCCGTTGTCCACGCCCGGTACGGCGGGGTCGTGCGCGCAGAGCCCGGTCTCCTCGGAGAGCTCCCGGGCCGCGGCCGCTCCCAGGTCCTCGTCCCCTCGGACGAATCCTCCGGGCAGCGCCCAGCGCCCCTGGAACGGTGACTCACCCCTGCGGACCACCAGCGCGCAGAGCGCGTGGCGCCGCACGGTGAGCACGACCAGGTCGACGGTGACGGCGAAGGGCGGAAAGGCCGACGGGTCGTAGGGCGACATGCCGCGATCATAGTCGTCTGCCTGACGATAAACAGCTCTTTGGTGACCTTGGAACCACTGTTCTGGACGCTAGCCTCCCAGCTGGAGCGCATCGGCCGCCTCCTCCACCATGGCCAGCCCCAGCCTGCTGATCCGGACGGCGAAGGGTTCTCCCGCCACCCGCAGGCCCGAGAGCCGGAGCGCCCCGAGCGGGGCGCCGGGGAGCGGGACGAGGGCGACCGTGCCGGCGGGGGCGTCGGGGCGGATTCCGACGACGGCGCTCAGCACGTGCACCCCGGCCGCCGCGGCCACGGCCGCCGGTCGGCAGGCCGCCGGATGCGGAAGGGGCACTCCGGCCGTGGTGCGTTGCTCGGACGCGAACATCTCGGGCAGCCGGTACCCGAAGGCCTCGGCCGCGTCGAGCAGGCCTCCTAGCAGACCGGAGGCCTCCTTCTCGAAGCCCGCCTGGGCCAGGCCGGCCACCGCCACCGCGCTCTCGTACGCGCGCACCGCACCGGAGCGGTGGCCGAACGGGTTGTGCCCCGGCTCCTTGACGGCCATGCTCCGCAGCCCCCATCCGCAGTCCATGGCGGGGGCTCCGAGCAGCCGGGCCAGCTGCTCGGCGCGTGTTCCGTCCAGGAGCCCCGGGGCGAGGCGGCCGCCGCCGAGCAGTCCGGTGTCGAGGAGGTGCGCGGCGGCCCCCGTGAGCCGTGGCAGCGGTCGTCCGTCGGGGTGCAGGGCCGCCGCGGGCCGACCGCCGTCCGGGCCGTCGATCCAGAACCCGGCCCGGAACCGCTCCCGCAGGTGCGTCGCGCGCTCCCGCCACTCCTGTGCCCCGGGGCGCCCGCACGCGGCGAGGAGGTCGGCCCCCAGCAGGGCGGCCCGGTGGGCGTGGGCCTGGGTCTCGCAGCGCCGCGGCCCGGGATCGGGGTCGGCGAGGAAGCCGTCCTCCCCCAGCGCTCCGCGCAGCCACTCCAGGCACTTCTCGGCGGCCGGCAGCAGCCGTGCGAGCTGCTCCTCCGGCATCCCCCAGAGCCGGGCTTCGGCGAGCACGGTGGGGAAGGCCAGCGTGGCCTCCGTGCCGGTGCACCCCGGGGGGAGCTGCGGGCCCGCCCCGCGCAGGGGGCCGGGGATCTTCCCGGCCTCGGGCCCCCGCCCGCCGGTCTGGGTCCGGGCCAGGACCCGCAGGGTGGCCGCCGCCAGCCCGGTACCGAGCGGGAGCGCCATCCTGGCCGCCCAGAGCGCCTCGGCCGGGGCCAGCCCCAGCCGCCACGGCGCGCCCGCCGCCGCGAAGCAGTCGGCCGGCTCCGCCGGATCCCTCATCAGCAGCGCACCCAGGTCGGCGACACTGTTCGCGAACCAGGCCTCGGCCCTCGGGTCGTCCCCCTCGGCCCGGGCTTCGGCCAGCGGGTTGGCCACCTGCCCGGCGGGCGCCCGCCCCGAACGGTCCTGCGTGGTCCGCAGCTCGATGGTGCGGGATTCGCCGGGGCCCAGTTCGAGCTGCCAGCGCAGCAGCCCGGCCGAGGCCAGCGCGTCGTCCGGCGCCGGATCGGCGGCGATGACGGCCTGGGCCTCGCCCGTGCTCCAGCGCAGCCCGGCGGCGTGCACCCCTGCGGGCAGTTCCGGCCCCGTCCGGCCGGCGGCCACCGCGGCCAGCTCGGCCAGATCGGTGCCGAGCAGCACCTCCACCGGAAGGCGCACCGGCCGGAGGGCGAAGCTGCGCAGGGTGATCCGCTCGGTGCCGTCCGCGTGCCGGACCCGTTCCACTCCGATGTCCGGGTCGGGGCCGGGCTCGGCCCCCGTACGCACCGTCGCGGTGAAGGCAGCGCGGTCGGCGCCGAGGCTGCGCCCCTGGACGGAGACGGGATCCCGGCCGCCGACCCGCAGGACGCAGCGGGACAGCAGCCGTCGCCCGGAGCGGTAGATCCCGTCGATCCCCCGCCCGGTCAGCTGCCCGTGCTCCGGGGAGATGGCCAGGCAGGGCGCGGCGACGCAGATGACGGCACCGTGCACGGGCGGCAGCTCGGGCCTGCGTGCGCCGGGAACCACGGCGGGGCGGGGAGGTGCGGGGTGAGACATGTGTCGCCTTGTCTGCGCTCCGGTCGGTTCGGCTGGGCGGCGGCGCGGCCGGTCCCCCGCCTCCCTCCGTGGGAACGCCCCCACCCCCGCGCGGGTCACGGGCCCCGGCGCCGGGCGGGGAAGGCCGGGGCGAAGCCCTCGCCGCAGGATCAGGCCGAGGGTGCTGCCCAGGCGGCGTACCGGGGTGCCGCAGGGGGCCTGCGGTCGCGGGCTCACTGGTCGCTCTTCGTGGTGCGGCGGGACGGGCGGCGGTTGGTGCTCCGCTCCCGGCGGCCGGGCGGACGGCTGCCCGCCTTCGGGCGCCCGCGCCGTGGCTCGCGGCGGCTGCGCTCCTCCCGAAGGCACTGCCTGAGCCCCTCGGGGTCGATGCCCTCGTTGCAGGCGTGGTGGAGCAGTTGGGCGAAGCGGTATTCGGCGTCGGCCCGCAGGGCGAGGCCCAGTGCGATGCGGGCGGTCGGTTCGTCCCCGGTGGACCAGGAGACCCAGCCCGCGAGGGTGAGCGGGGCCGCCGCGTGCTCGCCGTAGGCCCCGACGCAGCGCCGGGCCAGGGCACGCCAGAGCCTCAGGGCGGGGGCGGCCTCCTCGCCCTCCATCCATTCGGCGGCGACGTCCCGGATCTGGCGGTCCTGGAGGCCGAGGATCAGCGCGGCCGCCTCGTCGTGGGTGAGCAGCGCGTCGTCCCAGTCGTCGGCCAGTGGACCTCCCTCGGCGGGCAGGGCGAGGGCCATGCGCCGCATCAGGCTCCCGGCCAGTGCGACGGTCTCGGCGCCGATCTCCTCCCTGGTCGCCCCGTCGAGGATCTTCGGCACCAGGGCCCCGGCGGCCCGGTCCAGGGCCCGTTCCATCTCCTCCGCGACGGCCCCGCCCAGCGGCGCCAGCCGCCGTTCGATCTCCCTGAGGGAGCCCCGGACCTGGAGCCCCGCGAAGGTGGCCTCGGCGGCCAGCACCGAGGTCCCCACGGCGGGCATCGGGCTGCCTTCGGCCGGGCAGCAGCGCCCGTCGGGGCAGACGTAGGACCAGAACCGGCCCGCGGACAGGCACAGGGCCTCCAGTACCGGCACGTCCAGCTCGCCGCAGGCCAGCCTGATCCGCTGGGCGAGCGGGCGCAGCCGTGTCATCACCCGCTGCCCGCTCTCCTCCCCGCGCGGCTCCTGGCAGAGGAATACGACGATGCCGTCGGGCTTGCCGCCGCGCCGTGCGCTGCCGCGGATCAGGCAGTCCGCGACCTGGCGTGCGGTGTCCTCCCATTCGGCGGTGGCGGTGGGAATGCCGACGCGGAGCCGGCCGCCGAAGCGGCCGCCCTCGCCGTGCACGGCGACCATGACGAGGGAATCGGTCGGGTGGAACCCGAGCATGTAGGGCAGCGCGTCGGCCAGTTCGGCCGGGCTGCGCAGGGTGATCTGTGGTTCGGT
The DNA here is from genome assembly GCF_042889825.1 of Streptomyces sp. NPDC002467. Taxonomy (NCBI): domain Bacteria; kingdom Bacillati; phylum Actinomycetota; class Actinomycetes; order Kitasatosporales; family Streptomycetaceae; genus Streptomyces; species Streptomyces sp. NPDC002467. The sequence goes on from NZ_JBIARJ010000020.1 coordinate 105,837, forward strand.
CGCGGCTCCGGACGTGCTGACGGAGGGCCGCTCGGACGGGGTGCGTGATTCGTGGCTGTTCGTCATGCCACGAAGATCCCGGCGGTGATCCGATCCCGAAAGCCCTGTGGATAACTGTTTTACGGTTCAACGTCCACAGGACGCAGCCCGCATTGGCGCGATGTCAGAGACATCGGGTTGCATGGGGGCATGAACGCAGACCTGAGGTCCTCGGCCGACTCCGTACTGGCCCGTCTCGTGGGCGACCCCACGGGCACCGCCCGGTTGCGCGAGGACCAATGGCTCGCGATCGAAGCCCTCGTCGCGCACAAGCGTCGGGCGCTGGTGGTGCAGCGCACCGGCTGGGGCAAGTCCGCCGTCTACTTCGTCGCGACATCGCTGCTCCGGGCGGCCGGCGCCGGCCCCACCGTGATCGTCTCCCCGCTGCTGGCGCTGATGCGCAATCAGGTCGAGGCCGCGGCCCGGGCCGGAATTCGCGCACACACCATCAATTCGGCCAATCCCGAGGAGTGGGAGGGCATCCAGGCCGCGGTGGCGGCGGGCGAGGTCGACGTCCTGCTGGTGAGCCCCGAACGGCTCAACAACCCCGACTTCCGCGACCAGGTACTGCCCAAGCTGTCCGCCGCGACCGGACTGCTCGTGGTGGACGAAGCGCACTGCATCTCCGACTGGGGACACGATTTCCGCCCCGACTACCGCCGGCTGCGCACCATGCTCGCCGACCTCCCGCCGGGTGTCCCGGTCCTGGCCACCACCGCCACGGCCAATGCGCGGGTGACCGCCGACGTGGCCGAACAGCTGGGCACCGGAGCCGGGACGGACGCCCTGGTGCTCCGCGGCCCGCTGGACCGCGAGAGCCTGAGCCTGGCCGTACTGACCCTGCCCGACGCCGCGCACCGGCTGGCCTGGCTCGCCGACCACCTCGGTGAGCTCCCCGGCTCCGGAATCATCTACACGCTGACGGTGGCGGCAGCCGAGGAGGTCACCGCGTACCTGCGCCACCGCGGTCACACCGTCGCCTCGTACACGGGCAAGACGGAGAACGCCGACCGGCAGCAGGCCGAGGAGGACCTCCAGGCCAACCGGGTCAAGGCCCTGGTGGCGACCTCCGCCCTCGGCATGGGCTTCGACAAGCCCGACCTGGGGTTCGTCGTGCACCTGGGCTCGCCGTCCTCCCCCATCGCCTACTACCAGCAGGTCGGTCGCGCGGGCCGCGGAGTGGAACACGCGGAGGTGCTGCTGCTGCCGGGCCGTGAGGACGAGGCGATCTGGCAGTACTTCGCTTCCGTCGCCTTCCCACCGGAGGAGCAGGTGCGCCGGACCCTCGACGTCCTCGCCCAGGCCGGCCGCCCGATGTCGCTGCCCGCCCTGGAACCGCTGGTCGACCTGCGCCGCACCCGTCTGGAGACGATGCTCAAGGTGCTCGACGTGGACGGCGCCGTGCACCGGGTCAAGGGCGGCTGGACCTCGACCGGCGAGCCGTGGGCGTACGACGCCGAGCGCTACGCCTGGGTGGCCCGCCAACGGGCCGCCGAGCAACAGGCGATGCGGGACTACGCGGCGGCCACCGGATGCCGCATGGAGTTCCTGCGCCGCCAGCTCGACGACGAGGAGGCCGCGCCCTGCGGCCGCTGCGACAACTGCGCGGGAGCCCGGTTCACCGCGGACGTCTCCAGCACCGCCCTGGACACCGCCCGAGGCGAACTCGGCAGGCCCGGCGTGGAGCTGGAGCCCCGCAAGATGTGGCCGACGGGCCTCACCGCGGTCGGCGTGGACCTCAAGGGACGCATCCCCGCCGGGGAACAGGCCTCGACGGGCCGGGCCTTGGGTCGGCTGTCGGACATCGGCTGGGGCAACAGGCTGCGCCCGATGCTCGCCCCGCACTCCGCGGACCAGCCAGTTCCGGACGATGTGACACAGGCCGTGGTGGCGGTCCTGGCCGACTGGGCCCGGGGCCCGGGCGGCTGGGCCTCGGGGGCTCCGGAAGCGCCCGCACGGCCGGTGGGCGTGGTCGCCCTGCCCTCGCGTTCCCGGCCCCAGCTAGTCGGTTCACTGGCCGCTCGGATCGCGGAGATCGGGCGCATGCCGCTGCTCGGGACGATGGCGTACACGGATCAGGCACCGGAGTTCGGACTTCCGTCCTCCAACAGCGCTCAGCGGGTGCGGGGGCTCCACCAGGCCTTGACCGTGCCGCCCGCCCTGGCCGCGACACTGGCAGAGGCAGCAGGTCCGGTGTTCCTCGTGGACGACCGCGCGGAGAGCGGCTGGACCCTGGCCGTGGCCGCCCGGCTGCTCCGACGGGCGGGCGCGCGCGAGGTGTTCCCCCTGGTGCTGGCGCTCCAGGGGTAGCCGAATGCGTCATCTTCGGCGTGGCGGGGCAAGGATATGAACGGCATACCGTTGGATTCCGGTCGGCGACGGCAATTGCTCGTTGCCGCATGCTCGGAGGCCACGCGAGAATTGCACTGCTCCCGCTCGGCTCCCCGGCGCTCTCCTGGGCCGTGCTGCGGCGCGCCCGAACTCCAGCAGTGCCCGTCCGCGGGCGGTACCCGAAGGGAGGACCGTGACCTTCGGATCCGCCCAGCCCTCGACCACGTCACTGACCATGGCCACCGGCGGCACCAGCCGGCACGGCAGACTGCTGGAACCCGCCGAATGGACGGCGTCGGGCATTCCCCTGCTCCGCAATCCGCGCGAAGTCGTCAGTGGCCTGCACTCCCGACACGCCCCGATGCCGTCGACGGCGGTCATCGCAGTCCTCGGCCCGGAGGAGCAACTCGTTGCGAGCGCGTCCTTCGTACAGCGATCGGCCACGGCCGACGGCTGGGAGTACCGCAACGCCCTGTTGTCCCAGCTCCGCCGGGTTCTCCCGCACGACCTGCGGCGACGCACCCCGGTGCGGACCGCAGTGCTCCTCTACTGCCGTGACGGGGACGAGCGGTGGACCGAGGAGGACGGGGCCTGGATGTGGGGACTGCGGGACGCCTGCACCCTCCACGGACTGCGGTGCGGCGCGTACATCACGCTCACCCGCGACGGCTGGCAGGTACTGGGCGAGGGCCGGGGCGGCCGACGGCCCAGCTCCGACTCTCGGCCCCAACGCCTCGGCGACACCGTCGCCGAGTTCGCCCCTGTCGCCCTGCACACCGGTGGCGGCGCGGCCGAGGCCCTGCGCCGGACCGCGGCTCGCTGACCATCGCGGCACGCTGACCACCGCGCGCGGCGACCTCCCCTGCGAGGCGAAGGGTTCCACGGCAACGGCCCGTGCGTAGGCAGGCCCAACGGCCGTACACCCAGGAGCGGGCGTACGGCGGGTCAGGCCTCGGGCTTCAGCGGGGCGGGCTCGCGCCCCGCCCCGCCCCACGCCCGTACCCGGGTACGGGGCGTCAGACGCCCGCACCCAGCACGGAGTTGATCTGCTGCGCGTCGCCACACACGATCAGCAGCGCACCGGCCCGCGCGAGCGCGACCGGCAGGCTTCCGACGAGCACGCCGTCCTCTCCGCCGTTGGCCGCGACGACCACGACGGGACGCCCCGCCGCGCGCTGGACCTGCGCCGCGTCCGCGTAGAAGACGTCGTCCTCGGCGTCGTGGAGGGCCCAGTACGCGGCCTCGCCGAAGGACAGTTCGTGCGCGGCCCACGGGTGCAGGTCGCCGGTGGTGAGAACCAGGATGTCACCGGGCGCACGCCCGGTGTCGAGCAGCAGGTCGACGGCCTCTTCGGCCGCATCCAGCGCGCCCTCGGCGGAAGCCGGGATCAGCTGGATCTGAGGCACCGCGGCCGAGACGGACGGTGCGGCGGTGGCTGCGGGAACGGGTCCGGTGGTGGCCTGCGGCGCACGCTGCGCGGGCGGTGCGGGCCGGGCGGGACCGGGGCGTCCGGGCCGCGGTACGGCTACGGGACGCGGACCAGGTACGGGGCGGGGGGTCGGCGCGGTGCGGCCGGCGGCCGGCGTGACGCGGGGACCCTGGGCACTCTCGTGAATCTGAGGCTCCTCGATGGCGGGGTGAGAGGCGGGTTGATGTCTATCAAACACCGGTACGAAACGTACCGGCTGGTGGCACATGGGTGCGATCAGAAATCGAAGCCGAGTTGGCCTCCGTTTTCCAGCTCCATCGATTCCTCGCTGCGGCGCACCTTCTTCAAGTGGCGCCACCGGGGCAGCGCGTCGAGGTACGACCACGAGAGCCGGTGGTACGGGGTGGGTCCCCGTTCCTCAAGTGCCGCCCGGTGTACGGGCGAGGGATATCCGGCGTTGGCGGCGAAACCGAAGTCTTCGATCCCGTCGCCCTGTTGGCCGAGTTCGGCCATCATCCGGTCACGCCTCACCTTGGCGATGACCGAGGCCGCCGCTACGGCGACGCAGGACTGGTCGCCCTTGATCACCGTCCGAACCCGCCAGGGCGGGCCGAGATAGTCGTGCTTGCCGTCGAGTATCACCGCGTCGGGCCGCACGGGGAGGGCCTCCAGGGCCCGCTCCGCCGCCAGCCTCAGGGCCGCGGTCATGCCCAGCGCGTCGATCTCCTCCGGGGAGGCGTCGCCGAGGGCGTACGCCGTGACCCAGTCCTCCAGGACCTCGACGAGGGCGTCGCGTCGCTTGGGCGTCAGCAGTTTGGAGTCGGTGAGACCCGCGGGCGGCCGGCGCAGACCGGTGATCGCCGCGCACACGGTGACGGGACCGGCCCAGGCCCCTCGTCCGACTTCGTCGACCCCGGCGATGACCTTGGCGCCGGTGGTTGCACGGAGGGAGCGTTCGACGGTGTGGGTGGGTGCTTCGTACGGCATGGCGCCAGCAAGGTTACGCCGCCCCGCGCCGCCTGCACACCCCGGCCCGGCTCCCGCTCCCGCGCGGCCCGCGACGAGACCCCGTCCGGGCCGGCGCGAGACCCCCTCCGGGCCCGCCGGGCGACCGTCGCGAGGCCGCCCACCAGGCCGCTTCTCCCCCGGCCCCGCACCGGTTCCGCGGCATTTCCCGACCGCTCCGACGCCCCTTCCGCGCCGCTTCCGCGCGGCTCCCGCGCCGTCTTCGCTCCCCTCCGCGCCCCGCGCCCCGTCTCACATTCTGAGCGCCGGAACCATCACCTCGTCGATCATCGCCCCGATCTCCGCGTCCGCCCATTCGCTCCCGCGCATCTTGGCCCCGTACATCAGCAGCGCCGGAATGACGTCCACGACGTACGGACCGATGGCGTCCGACCGGACGTCGCCCCTTTCGATGCCGCGCGCCAGCAGTTCCCCGATCAGTTCCTGGGCCGGCTCGTGCAGCCCCGACCGGATGACCCCCTGGAAGCGGGCACCATGCGCGGGGTCGCATTCGTGAAGGACCGACCGCAGGGCCAGCCCGGCCCGTGAGGACATGACGTCGCGCATCCGCACGCACAGGAGGAACAGGTCCTCCCGGATCGATCCGCGGTCGGGAATCGCGCCGATCGGCGGCAGACCGGACCGCAGCACATCGGCCACAAGGTCCGCCTTCGAGGGCCAGCGCCGGTAGACCGCGGCCTTGCCCGTCCGCGCACCCGCCGCGACGCCCTCCATGGTGAGCGCGTGCCAGCCGACCGTGCTCAGTTGCTCCAACGCGGCTTCGAGAATCGCCCGTTCGAGTTCGGGCCCCCGTCTGCGCCCCGGTGACGCCGCCGACCAGCGCGAACCCACCATCATCCGAACCTCCCACCGGCCCGCACGCCCACCGCGCGCCCCTCGCACGCATTTTCAACCTTAGTGAACGCTTGCGTTCCCTAAGACCGGACTCCTACCGTAGGCCGAAGTGAACGGATGCGTTCACTCACTTTGGTGGGGGGATCCTCAGTGACAAGCTCTCAACTCGCCACACCGCGAATACCCGGAGCGGCCCGCCGCGAGGGGCGCCCCGGAGTGGCGCTCACCGTCATCGCCGCCTGTCAGCTCATGGTCGTCCTCGACGCGACCATCGTGAACATCGCACTCCCGCACATCCAGACCGCCCTCGCCTTCAGCACCACCGACCTCTCGTGGGTGCTCAGCGCATACACCCTGACCTTCGGCGGCCTGCTCCTGCTGGGCGGCCGGGCCGGCGACATCCTGGGCCGGCGCCGCGTCTTCATGGCGGGAATCCTCGTCTTCACCCTGGCCTCCCTCCTCGGCGGCTTCGCCCAGGAGCCCTGGCAACTGCTCGCGGCCCGCGCCCTCCAGGGCGTCGGCGGCGCGATCGCCTCACCGACCTCGCTCGCACTGATCACCACCACCTTCGCGGAAGGCCCCGAACGCAACCGGGCCTTCGGGGTGTTCGCCGCCGTCTCGGCGGGCGGTGGCGCGATCGGCCTGCTCGCGGGAGGCATGCTGACCGAGTGGCTCGACTGGCGCTGGGTCTTCTTCGTCAACCTGCCGATCGGTGTGCTGATCGCGGTGCTCGCCCCGCTCTACATCAGCGAGTCCGAGCGTCACCCCGGCCGCTTCGACGTCGCCGGCGCACTCACCTCCACCGGCGGCATGGCCTCGCTCGTCTACGGGTTCATCCGCGCCTCCGAGGACGGCTGGCGCGACTCGCTCACCCTCGGCTCGTTCTCCGCGGCCGTCGTCCTGCTCACACTGTTCGTGGCCATCGAGTCGACGGCCCGCGAACCGATCATCCCGCTGCGGATGTTCGCCGACCGCAACCGCGCCGGCACATACGTGATCATGCTCAGCCTCGCCGCGGCGATGTTCGGCATGTTCTTCTTCATCGTCCAGTTCGTGCAGAACGTGCTGGGCTTCAGCCCGATCCAGTCCGGGCTCGGCTTCCTGCCCGTGACCGCCGCCATCATCACGGCGGCGGGCCTCTCGCAGCGCTTCCTGCCGCGCCTCGGCCCGAAGCCCTTCATGGTCACCGGCACGGCCCTCGTCGGCACCGGGCTGACCTGGCTGACCTTCCTTCGGACCGACTCCTCGTACGTCTCCGGGGTCCTCGGCCCCATGCTGCTGTTCGGCTTCGGCATGGGCCTGAACTTCGTGACGCTCACCCTCACCGCGGTCTCCGGCGTCGCACCCAGGGAGGCCGGCGCGGCCTCCGGACTGCTCAACGCCAGCCAGCAGGTCGGCGGCTCGCTCGGCCTGTCCATCCTGGTCACCGTCTTCGGCACGGCCACCCGCGGCGAGGCCGAGAAGCAGACCCAGGCCTTCATCGCCCAGGCCGATCCCGGTCAGCTGGCCGCGGCCAAGGAGTCCGGGCGGCTGCCCGACCCCTGGGGGGACCTCGTGCTCGCCCATGGCATCTCCACCGCGTTCCTCGCCGCCGTGGCGATGGCGGGACTGGCCCTGGCCACCGCCCTGCTGGTGATCCGGGTGCGCAAGAGCGACCTGGACGCCCTGAACGGCGCGGCCTCGAAGGCCGGTCCGGCCGCCTGAGCGCCGTACGCCGTACGAGGGCCGGGCCGGGAAGCGATCCCGAGCCCGGCCCCTCGTACACCGGCTGCTAGTACTCGATGCGGCTGCCGAAGGCGCCGAGGCGCGAGCACTCCTCGTACGAAGCGGTCACCGGCCGCTCCCGCAGGATCTTCCGGGCGCGGTACTCGCCCAGGCTCATCGCGTACCAGGGGACGTCCCCGGCCTTCGACATCTCGTCGTTGATCCCCCGCAGGGCGCAGGACCGCTGGGGTTCGGGGAGCCCGTCGAGGGCCGGCACGGCGTCCGCCGACAGGGACTGGAAGTAGGCGAGGTCGATCTTGCCGTCGGTCTTGTAGCGGGCCACGTTGTTCTCGGCGACCATTCCGTCCGGGGACAGCAGGCCGAAGGCGAGGACGGCCGCGGCGGCACTGCCCGCGACCGCACGGGGCAGCTGGCGGGCGCCGAACACCCCCGCCGCCATGATCAGTACGATGACCAGCCCGAGCCACAGCTCCATCGCGGCCACCGACAGGCGCAGCCTGGTCAGTCCGTACGCGTCCACGTAGAGGTCCATCCGGCGTAGCGCGGAGGCCACGACCACCAGCGTCATCGCGCACAGCACCCCGAGGACGACGCGGACGAAGCGGCGGTCGGCCGCCCCGGCGCGCGGGGCCCAGCGCAGGGCGAGCGCGATCACGACGAGGGTGAGCAGGGTGGCCCAGAGCAGCTGCCAGAAGCCCTGCCGGGCGTACTCCGAGTAGGTGAGCCCGGTGCTGCTCAGGACCTTGTCGTAGCCGCCGAACAGGACGGCCAGCTGAACGGCGTTGAAGCCCGCGAAGAGCAGGTTCAGCACGATGAGCGGGAGCGCCCATTCGACGCGGGAACGCGGCTTGCCCGGGGTGACCTCGATCCGGTCCCAGCGCAGCGGGGCCGCGGCGGTGCGGGCGGCGGCGAGCGCGAGGACGGCGCCGAGGGCGAAGAGGACGGTCCGGAAGGGACCCTCCCCGACGGAGACGTCCGGCATGAGGTCGCCCAGCAGGTCGGCGAAGGCGGCGTCCGCGGAGGCGAAGAGCGTGCCGAACAGCACCAGCAGCCCGGCGGCCACGGCGGTCGCCTTCAGAACGGGCAGCCAGCGGTCCTTGCTGATGCCCCCGCTGCGCGACCGCAGGCCCGCCCAGGCCCAAGCGGTGCCGGTCACGGCGGACTCGAAGAGGCCGAGCGGGCTGAGCAGCACCCCGGGCCAGGTCCGGCCGCCGTGCAGGGCGAGCGCGCCGAGCAGAACGGCGGCCAGGATCGCGAGCGTGGCCGGCCAGGCGGAGTCGCGCAGGGCCGGTACGACGAGGAGCGCGAGGCAGCCGACCGCCCAGAGCAGGGTCCACGGGCGGGGTCCCCGACCGGCCGCGCGGGCGGCGAAGTAGGCGGCCACGACGGCGGGCAGCACCGCGAGCGGCAGGCCGGGGCCGAGACCGTCGCCGAGCAGCAGGGCTGTGGCGAGGCCGGCCACGAGGGCGGCGACGAGCGTGGCGACCCGTACGGGAGCGGCTTCGGCGGGACGTATGCGTACGACCCATGTGGGCGGGGCGGAGGCCTTGGCGAGGGCGGCCGCGCGCGCCCGCTGCTGGTGGGCCTGCCAGGCCATCTGGGCGGCGATCTCGGGGGGCACTCCGGGCTGCGGGGCCGTCGGGGCCGCGGGGGACGCTCCGGGCTGCGGGACTGTCGGAGCGGCGGGGGACGCTCCGGGCTGCGGGCCGGGCGCCGCGAGCGGCGGTTCGACCGGATTCGCCGCCCCACCGGCGGACTCGGACGCGGTTTCATCCACGCCGTCGGTGTTCTCTGACATCAAGATCCCCTCCCAGCAGGCCGCCCCGGTATTTCGGTCCGGGGCGGCTGAGCGGACAGCGTAGGCCGAGGCAGGAGGGTTTTGAACAGGATCAAAAGGGCCTGTGGCAGGACCGTGACAAACGAAAGGGGCACCCCAACAGGGGTGCCCCCAGCCCGACTCGGGCAGGACCCGGGGTGTCCGGCGGATCAGGGCCGGACACCGGTCAGCTCGACGCCGCCTCCGGGAGCCAGGCCGGCAGAGCCTCCGTGCGCGCCAGCCACGCGGCCGGCAGCACCTCGTCACCGCGCGCGCCCAGCACACCACCGACGATCGCGCAGGTCGTGTCCACATCGCCGCCCACCTGCGCGGTGGTCCAGAACGCCCGCTCGTAGTCCTGCAGCGAACGCGCCGCCGACCACAGGGCGAAGGGCACGGTGTCGTGGGCGCTCGTGCGCCGCCCGCAGCCCAGGACCGCCGCGACCGTGGTCGCGTCGCCGTAGTCCAGCATGTCCCGCGCCCGGCGCAGCCCGGCGCCCACCGCACTGCGCGGCACCAGGGCGATCACGCCGTCCAGCAGGTCGGAGGCCTTCGGCGGGCCGGTCGGATCCGCCGCGAGCGCGGCCGCGGCGGCGACGGCCATGGCCCCGCACACCGCTTCGCGGTGCTGGTGGGTGGTGTAGGCCGAGATCTCCGCCTGGTGCGTGGCCTGCTCGGGGTCGTCGGCGTACCAGGCGCCGAGCGGAGCGATCCGCATGGCGGCGCCGTTGCCCCAGGAGCCCTGCCCGTTGAACAGTTCGGCGGCCAGCGTGCGCCAGTCCTCGCCCTCCCGGACCAGCCGCAGCATCCGGTTGACCGCGGGTCCGTAGCCCCGGTCGAAGTCGTGGTGGTGCGCGAAGGAGCTCGCGAGCGCGTCCTGGTCGATGCGGCCGTGCTCGGCCAGCACGGCCACGACCGAGCAGGCCATCTCGGTGTCGTCGGTCCACTGCCACGTCTCGGTACCGGCGGGCAGTTCGCGCCGCTTGAGCAGCGGGTAGTTCACGGGGACGAAGTACTGGGAGCCCAGGGCGTCCCCCAGGGCCAGCCCTCTGAGGCTGGACATGGCGCGTGCGTAGCGCCGTTCGGGAGTGGAATCAGGCGTCATCGCGGGCCACTCTAGCCGTCGAGGTCATAAGGCTCGGGTGTGGTCCACCGCTCAAACGGGCGGTCCATCCGGTAGCGGCCGTCCGGACCGCGCATGAGGACCCGGTATTCGCCGTTCCCGGGATTGGACAGCGACTCGAACTCGGCCACCGACCAGTGGAACCACCGCATGCAGAAGAGTCGCATCGTCAGCCCGTGCGTCACCAGCAGCACGTTCTCGGGGTGGTCCGGGGCCTCGAAGCTGCGGTAGAGGCTCTCCAGGAAGGACCCGACCCGGTCGTACACGTCGGCGCCCGACTCCCCCTGCGCGAACCGGTAGAAGAAGTGCCCGTACGCGTCCCGGTACGCCTTCTGGAGCCGTACGTCCTCCCGCTCCTGCCAATTCCCCCAGTCCTGCTCGCGCAGCCTCGGCTCCTCGCGCACCCGGACGCGGGTCGGGTCCAGCCGCAGCTCCCGGAGGGTCTGCAGGGTTCGCCGGTAGGGGGAGACGTACGCGCTGATCGTCTCGTCGCCGAAGAGCTCGCGCAGCCGCTCACCGGCGGCCACGGCCTGTTCGCGCCCCTTCTTGGTGAGCCGCAGGGCGTGGTCGGGCTCGCGCTCGTACACCGAGTCGTCGGCGTTACCCTCCGATTCCCCGTGTCGGACAAGGACGATGCGACGTGGTCGAGACATCCCATGACCCTATTCGGCCACCGGCGGGCCGATCGACGGGCACGCCGGTCAGGGCCCGGCCCAGCCGGCGTTCGTCGTACATCCCTACCGCCGCGCTGCCACACGGTCACACGCTCACACCGTCCAGGACGGTTCGAGATCGACGACGTCGCCGGTGAGGGCCTCCACATCGGCCTGGATCTGGGCCCTCAGGGAGAGCCGCTCCACTCGCTCCTGCCGGTACTTGCCGTGCTCGGCCGCCGCGTGCCACATCGACAGCACCAGGAACTCCCGGCCGGGCGCCTCGCCGAAGAGGCCCCGGATCATCCCGGGCGAGCCCGCCATGGCCGGGTTCCACACCTTCTCCTGCATGAGGGCGAAGTGGTCGACCCGGCCCTCCCGGATCTTGGTGTGCGCGACGCGTACGACATCGGCGTCGGTGAACCGGGGCTCGAACCCCGTCTTCACGTCGAAGCGGTGGTCGAAGAGGGTGACGCGCAGGTCGGTGTAGGTGCCGTTCTGCGATGCGGCCAGTCGATCGTGGCTGCGGGCCATGAAGGAGTCGTAGAAGGCCCGGCTCTCCCAGAACGCGAAGACATGCGCGACCCCCTGCCGGCCCCGGCTCCAGCCGCCGCCCTGCCCCCGGAATCCCGGCTCGCCCGGCAGCCCCGCCCATTTTCGCTGCCCGCGCTCGAACCCCCGTCGGTCCGTCACCGTGCAGCGAATCCACTTGACCAGCACTGCGCCATCGTACGGGCCCGGCGCGTCCCGGGTCAGTCCCCGGCGCGGTGGATCCGCACCACTTCCGCCTCATCCCGCCCGGACAGCCGAAGGCCGAACTCCCTGTCGAGCACGGCGATCAGCTCGTCCGGGCCCACGTCCTCCCGCTCGACCCGCCCGTCCGGATGGAGCCTGGTGAGCTCGCGCCCGACCAGCGCGAGGCGGACCGCGTCGCCCGGGCGCTGCACGATGGCCCGGGAGACGAAGGCGGATCGGGGGTGCGTGGAGCTGTAGTGGTTCAGCACCACGTAGTCGACGGGGTGGTAGCGCTGCGGGGAGAACGCGTACAAGTCCCGCCACGCTCCCCCGCGCAGGACGCACAGCACGAGGACACCGGCCTCCTCCTCGCGGACGCGGTACGTCCACTCCCCCTGCCGCACCTCACCACCGGGCCGCCCCAGCGGGACGGGCTCGCGGGGCCCCTGGTAGCCGAACCCGGCGTCGCAGAGCCACGGTTCACCCTCGACCGTGACGACGAGGACGGCGTGCGTCACGGCCGTGAGGGAATCGCCGCGGGTGCGGTTTCGGGCACCGCGCCCGGAGACCTCGAAGCCGATCCGCTCCAGGGCAGCGGCCAGCAGCGAGTTCTGCTCGTAGCAGTACCCGCCGCGACGGGCGTGCACGAGCTTGCCCTCGATCGCCTTCACGTCCAGCTCGACGGGGCGGCCGAGCAGCACGTCCAGGTTCTCGAAGGTGACGGCGGCGGTGTGGGCGCGGTGCACTGCGTACAACGTCCCCAGATCCGGCCGGAGTTCCCGGGAGGCCGATTCCGTTCCCCATCCGATCCGTGCCAGGTAGGCGTCCAGATCCAGCTCGTCACCACTCCACATGGCTTCCGCTCCCCGTCCCACTCCGGCTCCCCGTCCCGCTCCCACTTCCGGTCCCGCTCCCGTGCCCGGCTCCGTGCCCGGCTCCGGCTCTGACTCGGTCATCCGGCGGCCCACCCCGGAGCCGCCGGCAGCACCTGCTCGGCGACGCTGAACAGCGCCGCGTCATCGGGCGTCCTGTCGTCCTGTCGCCACACGACGACCTCGAACCAACCACCCGCGTCCCCGGGGCCCTTGGCGACGAGCAGCCGCCGCGCGATCCCTCCCCGGCCCGCCGTGCTCTTCCCGCCGTCGAGCCTGAAGGTGAGGGCTATGGTCCGGTCCGAGTAGAGGGCCGCCGGGTGGCCCAGGACCGTCGTACGTTCGACGGACGCTCCCAGAAGACCCGCCATCTCGCCGACCTTGAGCTCGCCGGCAGACGCCGACAGCTTCACGGAGTGGGTCGTCAGCCCGACCTCCGCCTCGGGGGAAACTGTCTTCCTGCCGCCGGCATCGGTGAACTCGGCGCCCTTGCCCGAGGCGTTGCGCACCATGTCCTGCGGCGTTCCCAGGAGTGCCGGCAGGTCCGGCCGGTTGAGCGCCCGGCACAGCCGCGCCCCGGTGTCGTCCGCCTCCGACCGGCTCTCCGATCCGGACGGGCAGACCGCCGGTTTCGGGTCCGCGGCCTTCGTGTCGAAGGAATCCCTGGTCGCCCATGCCGTGGCGGCCAGCCCTCCGACCAGCACCACCGCCATGACGGCCTGCGCCGCCGCGTTCACGCCCGTCCCGGATCCGGCCCCGCTCTCGGCCACGTCCCCCGCCCTTCCCCCGCTGATCACACGTGCGGGCTGGAGGTTAACCGGTGATCGTTTGAGCGGGAAACGAGTATCCGGTCCCCTTGCCGGACACGGGCATGGCGAAGGGGACCGGCCATCGGCCGGTCCCCTTCGTCGTACTACCGGTCAGCGGGCCCAGGGCCTACCGACCTACCGGCATCAGCTGCAACCGCTGGTGGAGCCGCAGCCCTCGCAGATGTAGCAGGAACCGGCGCGCTGCATCTTCGTACCGCAGGAGAAGCAGAGCGGGGCGTCGGCGGAGACGCCGAGCTGCATCTCGACCAGTTCGGCGTTGCTGTGCGCCGTCTTCGGAGCCGGGACCGGGACGGTGACCACGGCCGGCTTCGGGGCCGACGGCACCGCGGTGAGCGGGGCCGACTGGGCCAGGGCCTCGGTGTCCAGCTCCTCCTCGAGGGGCTCGTAGGAGCCGGTCTCCAGGTGGCGCTGGCGCTCCTCGGCGGTGTGGATGCCGAGGGCCGAGCGGGTCTCGAAGGGCAGGAAGTCCAGCGCCAGGCGGCGGAAGATGTAGTCGACGATCGACTGCGCCATCCGCACGTCCGGGTCGTCCGTCATGCCGGCCGGCTCGAAGCGCATGTTCGTGAACTTCGAGACGTAGGTCTCCAGCGGCACGCCGTACTGGAGGCCGACGGAGACGGCGATCGAGAAGGCGTCCATCATGCCTGCGAGCGTCGAGCCCTGCTTGGACATCTTCAGGAAGACCTCGCCGAGACCGTCGTCCGGGTAGGAGTTGGCGGTCATGTAGCCCTCGGCTCCACCCACCGTGAAGGAGGTGGTGATGCCCGGGCGGCCCTTGGGGAGGCGCTTGCGGACGGGGCGGTACTCGATGACCTTCTCGACGGCGGCGCGGATGGTCTCCTCCGTCTTGGCGGTGACCTCCTCCTTCTCCTCTTCCTTCTTCTTGGCGGAGAGGGGCTGGCCGACCTTGCAGTTGTCGCGGTAGATGGCGAGCGCCTTGACGCCCATCTTCCACGCCTCGAAGTAGATCTCCTCGATCTCCTCGACGGTCGCCGTCTCCGGCATGTTGACCGTCTTCGAGATCGCGCCGGAGATCCAGGGCTGGATCGCGGCCATCATGCGGACGTGGCCCATCGCGGAGATGGAACGCTCGCCCATGGCGCAGTCGAAGACCTCGTAGTGCTCGGTCTTCAGGCCCGGGGCGTCGACGACCACGCCGTGCTCGGCGATGTGGGCGACGATCGCCTCGATCTGCTCCTCCTGGTAACCCAGGCGGCGCAGGGCCTGCGGGACGGTGCCGTTGACGATCTGCATCGAGCCGCCGCCGACGAGCTTCTTGAACTTGACCAGGGCCAGGTCCGGCTCGACACCGGTGGTGTCGCAGGACATCGCGAGACCGATGGTGCCGGTCGGCGCGAGGACGGAGGCCTGGGAGTTGCGGAAGCCGTTCTTCTCGCCGAGGCGCAGTACGTCCTGCCAGGCCTCGGTGGCCGCGGCCCAGATCGCGTTGTCGAGGTCCTCGGTGCGCGGCGCGGCGGTGTTGGCGTCCGCGTGCTGCTTCATGACGCGCTTGTGCGACTCGGCGTTGCGGGCGTAGCCGTCGTACGGGCCGACGATCGCGGCCAGCTCGGCGGAGCGCTTGTACGCGGTGCCGGTCATGAGGGAGGTGATCGACGCGGCGAGGGTACGGCCGCCGTTCGAGTCGTACGCGTGGCCGGTGGCCATCAGCAGGGCGCCGAGGTTGGCGTAGCCGATGCCCAGCTGGCGGAAGGCGCGGGTGTTCTCGCCGATCTTCTGCGTCGGGAAGTCCGCGAAGCAGATGGAGATGTCCATCGCGGTGATGACGAGCTCGACGACCTTGGCGAAGCGCTCGGCGTCGAAGGACTGGTTGCCCTTGCCGTCGTCGTTCAGGAACTTCATCAGGTTGAGCGAGGCGAGGTTGCAGGACGTGTTGTCCAGGTGCATGTACTCGCTGCAGGGGTTGGACGCGGTGATGCGGCCGGACTCGGGGCAGGTGTGCCAGTTGTTGATCACACCGTCGTACTGGATGCCCGGGTCGGCGCAGGCCCACGCGGCCTCGGCCAGCTTGCGGAAGAGCGCCTTGGCGTCGACCTTCTCGATGACCTCGCCGGTCATGCGGGCGCGCAGGCCGAACTCGGTGCCGTTCTCGACGGCCGTCATGAACTCGTCGTTCACGCGGACGGAGTTGTTGGCGTTCTGGTACTGGACGGACGTGATGTCGTCGCCGCCCAGGTCCATGTCGAAGCCCGCGTCGCGCAGGGCGCGGATCTTCTCCTCTTCCTTCACCTTGGTCTCGATGAAGGCCTCGACGTCCGGGTGGTCCACGTCCAGGACGACCATCTTGGCCGCGCGGCGGGTGGCGCCGCCCGACTTGATCGTTCCTGCGGACGCGTCGGCGCCGCGCATGAAGGAGACCGGACCCGAGGCGTTGCCGCCGGAGGACAGGAGCTCCTTGGAGGAGCGGATGCGGGAGAGGTTCAGGCCGGCGCCGGAGCCGCCCTTGAAGATCATTCCCTCTTCCTTGTACCAGTCGAGGATCGACTCCATGGAGTCGTCGACGGCCAGGATGAAGCAGGCCGAGACCTGCTGCGGCTGGGGAGTGCCGACGTTGAACCACACCGGGGAGTTGAAGCTGAAGATCTGGTGCAGGAGGGCGTAGGTCAGCTCGTGCTCGAAGATCTCCGCGTCGGCGGGCGACGAGAAGTAGTCGTAGTCCTCGCCGGCCTTGGTGTAGGTCTTCACGATCCGGTCGATCAGCTGCTTCAGACCGGTCTCGCGCTGCGGGGTGCCGACCGCACCGCGGAAGTACTTGCTGGTGACGATGTTGACCGCGTTCACCGACCAGAAGTCGGGGAACTCGACGCCGCGCTGCTCGAAGTTGACCGAGCCGTCGCGCCAGTTGGTCATGACGACGTCACGACGCTCCCAGCTCACCTCGTCGTAAGGGTGCACGCCGGGGGTGGTGTGGATGCGCTCGATACGCAGGCCGCCCTTGGCGGCCTTGGTCCCCTTGGCGCGGGAACCACGTGCCGAGCTGCTCGCCGTCTCTGTCATGCCGCCTCCCAATGCGGGCAAAACGCCCTAAAGTGCCAGCGCTATTCCGCGGCACGGTGCTGTGTATCTGTATCTACGTCTCATCGCTCGACTGACCGGCCACACCGCAGCTGGGGCGCTGCGGTGTGGGCCGTCCGGTCAGCCGGCGGCGGAGGCGGGCACGGGGACCGAACCGGTCCCCCCGGGCTCGCGCTCTTCGGGGTGAGGCCGCGGCTCGCGCAGTTCCGCGATGGCGGTCTCGAAGTCTTCAAGGGTGTCGAAAGCTTTGTAAACGGACGCGAACCGCAGGTACGCGACCAGGTCGAGCTCCTGCAACGGACCGAGGATGGCCAGACCCACGTCGTGGGTGGTCAGCTCGGCACTTCCGGTGGCGCGCACCGCCTCCTCGACCCGCTGGCCGAGCTTGGCGAGGGCGTCCTCGGTGACCGGCCGCCCCTGGCACGCCTTGCGCACGCCGGAGATGACCTTGGTACGGCTGAAGGGTTCGGTCACCCCGCTGCGCTTGATCACCATCAGCGAGGCCGTCTCCACCGTCGTGAAACGACGGGAGCAGTCGGGGCACTGACGGCGCCTGCGGATCGACGTGCCGTCGTCCGTGGTGCGGCTGTCGACGACGCGGCTGTCGGGGTGCCTGCAGAAGGGGCAGTGCATGGTTCCCTCACCCTCCCTCTTGGCACGACTGAATCACCCCACGGAGCCCCTGAACGACAGGGACAAGCTCTGTCGGGGGCTCGTGAAGCAGCCACAAGCATATGCGATGCCGGGACCCTCGGCAGACCGAGGACCACAACCTCTGGGTGGCAGCGCTCATCCAACCACTAGATCTTGGGTTGCGGCGGATTTAACCCACTCCGCGTGTCGCACCGTCCGATAGCCGGATGCGGGGCCCCGCGGTGCCACACTGGGCGCAGCCCCGAAGGCGGCGACCCGACCGGGAAGGGTACCGTAAGCAGCGGGCGCAGAGCCGAACCCACGTTCGGTCGACCGAGCGTCTATACACCTCTCGAAATGCCCACGCGCGACGATCTGCGATTTTTCACTCGAACGTGTGTTTGGCGCAACCTTTCGAAAGCTACTACCGTTGTCCAGCTAGGGAGAACATTTCGAGAGGGGCCGACGTGACCACGACCGCAGACAGTGCCACCATCACTGCCCAGAACCGCTCCCAGAGCCGACTCGAGCCGGTGCATGCCATGAACGACGCAAACCTGAATCCGGAGGCGGAGCCCGTCGTACGCCCCGCACGCTCGCTGCCAGGTCGACCTCCAGGCATCCGCGCCGACAGCTCCGGGCTCACGGACCGGCAGCGGCGGGTCATCGAGGTCATCCGCGACTCCGTGCAGCGTCGGGGTTACCCGCCGTCGATGCGGGAGATCGGCCAGGCCGTCGGCCTGTCGAGCACGTCGTCCGTCGCCCACCAGCTGATGGCCCTGGAGCGGAAGGGCTTCCTGCGGCGCGACCCGCACCGCCCCCGTGCCTACGAGGTGCGCGGCTCCGACCAGCCGAGCTCGCAGCCCACGGACACCACGGGCAAGCCGGCCGCGTCCTACGTTCCCCTGGTCGGCCGGATCGCGGCGGGCGGCCCGATCCTCGCCGAGGAGTCCGTCGAGGACGTGTTCCCGCTCCCCCGCCAGCTCGTGGGCGATGGTGAGCTGTTCGTCCTCAAGGTCGTCGGTGACTCGATGATCGAGGCCGCCATCTGCGACGGCGACTGGGTCACGGTGCGTCGCCAGCCCGTCGCGGAGAACGGCGACATCGTCGCCGCGATGCTGGACGGCGAGGCCACCGTCAAGCGTTTCAAGCGCGAGGACGGCCACGTGTGGCTCCTCCCGCACAATGCCGCCTACCAGCCGATTCCCGGCGACGAGGCGACCATCCTCGGCAAGGTCGTCGCGGTACTGCGTCGGGTCTGACGCCCGCCGCCCCCATTCAGCCCCCGGGACCCACTGCGCCGGTCCCGGGGGTTGTCCTTTCTTGCGGCTAAACCGCCGCCGCTCTCGCGGAGGTGGTTGATCGCCGTTGGGGTCGCTCAATTGACGGTTGCCGCTCGTGCTCCCAGGAACTACTTCCCGTCGGCATTTGCGGCTGCGTCGATGGCGGCCAGCGAGCGGCGGGCCTGGTTGCGGTCCGTGGTGTACCAGAAGTCCGGCAGCGTGGCCCGCAGGAAGGTCCCGTAGCGGGCCGTGGCCAGCCGCGGGTCCAGTACGGCGACGACACCCCGGTCGCCCGAGGCGCGTACGAGGCGACCCGCGCCCTGGGCCATCAGCAGGGCGGCGTGCGTGGCGGCGACGGCCATGAAGCCGTTGCCGCCGTGCTCCTCCACCGACTTCTGGCGGGCGCTCATCAGCGGGTCGTCGGGGCGCGGGAAGGGGATCCGGTCCATCACCACCAGCTGGCAGCTGGGACCGGGCACGTCCACGCCCTGCCAGAGCGACAGCGTCCCGAACAGGCAGGTCTTCGGATCGGCGGCGAAGGTCTTGATCAGCTCGCCGAGCGTCTCCTCGCCCTGGAGCAGGATCGGGTTGTCGAGCCGGCCGCGCAGCTCCTCGGCGGCCGCCTTGGCGCCGCGCATGGAGGAGAAGAGCCCGAGCGTGCGGCCGCCGGCCGCCTCGATCAGCTCGGCGAGTTCGTCCATCATGTCGCCGCGGGTGCCCTCGCGGCCCGGCGTGGCCAGGTGTTTGGCGACGTAGAGGATGCCCTGCTTCGGGTAGTCGAAGGGCGAGCCGACGTCCAGGCCCTTCCAGGCCGGTACGTCGTCCCCTTCGACCCCCTCGGCGGAGAGCCCCAGCGAGGCCGCGACGCCGTTGAAGTCGCCGCCGAGCTTGAGGGTGGCCGAGGTCAGGACCACCGAGCGGTCCTCGAACAGCTTCTCCCGGAGCAGGCCAGACACGGACAGCGGGGCGACCCGGACGGTCGCGCCGAAGCGGTCGTGGCGCTCGTACCAGACGACGTCGTACTCGGAGCCGTTGGTGATCCGCTCCGCCACCGTGTGGATGCCTTCCACGCCGGCCAGGGCCTGCTTGCGGACCGCGTCCTCGTCGTGGACGGACTTGTCGCGGGTCGCACCGATCGCGGAGATCACGTTGCGCGAGGCGTCCCGCAGCGCCATCAGCGCGTAGCCGAGGTCCTCGGGGAGCACTTCGAGGCGGCCCGGGAGCGCCAGCTCCATGACCCGTTCGAAGGTCTCCGCGGCGGTCTGCAGGGAGTCCGCGATCTTCTCGTCGACCAGCTTGGCCGCGCGCTTCACGGCGCGGTTGACCTGCCCCGGGGTGAGCTCGCCGGTGGCGACCCCGGTCACGCGGGAGACCAGCTCGTGCGCCTCGTCCACGATCAGCACCTCGTGCTGGGGCAGCACGGGGGCGCCCTCGATCGCGTCGATGGCGAGCAGGGCGTGGTTGGTGACGACCACGTCCGCGAGCTTGGCGCGCTCGCGGGCGGCCTCGGCGAAGCACTCGGCCCCGTACGCGCACTTCGTCGCACCCAGGCACTCGCGGGAGGAGACGGAGATCTGCCCCCAGGCCTTGTCGGAGACGCCCGGGGTCAGATCGTCGCGGTCGCCGGTCTCCGTCTCGTCGGCCCAGTCCCGCAGGCGCAGCAGGTCCTTGCCGAGCTTGCTCGTGGGGGTGGCCGCCTCGAACTGGTCGAAGAGGCCCTCCTCCTCGTCCTGCGGCGCACCCTCGTGCAGACGGTGCAGGCACAGGTAGTTGGACCGGCCCTTGAGCATGGCGAACTGCGGGCGGCGGCGCAGCTGCGGGTGCAGCGCCTCCACCGTCCGCGGCAGGTCGCGCTCGACGAGCTGCCGCTGCAGGGCGAGGGTCGCCGTGGCGACGACCACGCGCTCCCCGTGGGCGAGGGCCGGCACCAGGTACCCGAGGGACTTTCCGGTGCCGGTGCCGGCCTGGATGAGCCGGTGGGAGTTGTCGTCGATCGCTTCGGCGACGGCTTCGGCCATGGCCACCTGGCCGGGACGCTCCGTGCCGCCGACGGCGGAGACGGCGGCGTGCAGCAGGTCGGGGAGGGAGGGCTTCGTCATAGCACTGCCAACCCTACGGGGCCGCACCGACAGTGAGCGCACCGGCGAGGAATCAAGGCCTGTACAAGGGGTTGGGCACGGTGCCGTGCTGGACTGCGTGCGGGCGGTCGGGGCGGTCGCGGTAGCCGTCCTCGTAGAGCCGGTTCCGGTTCAGGCAGAGCCGACCGATGCGCTCCCCCAGCAGGTCGAAGAGCTCGTAGCGGTCCTTCAGCTCGGGGAAGCGGGCCTGGTGGCGCACGATCTCCGCCCGTACGAGGGACCAGAACTCGCTCTCCGGCACGTCCAGGCGGTCCTCGCACAGGGCGGAGAGGTAGCGGAAGACGCCCACGAAGAGTCCGGAGTGGATGAACTGCGGCAGGAAGTCCGCGGGCTCGGTGAGCAGGACGGCCCGGACCTCGTCGGGCAGCGCGGCCAGCTCGGGGAGCGGCTCGTCGCTGATGTTGATGTCGTCCACGAAGTCCTTGACCGCCAGCCGGACCGGTACGTCGTGCTCGTCGAAGATCACGACGGCGTTCTCCCCGTGCGGGGAGAAGACGGTTCCGTAGCGGTAGAGGAAGTGGAGCAGCGGGGGCAGCACGGCGGCGAAGAGGCGCTGGAGCCAGACCACCGGGGCCAGACCGGACCGGGCGACGAGTTCGGCGGTGAAGGAGCGGCCGCGCGGGTCGGTGTGGAGGAGGGAGGCGAGCGTACGGGCACGCTCGCCGGGGGCGAGGCGGCCGGTCAGTGGCTCGCGCCAGATCGCGCCGAGGAGCTCCTTGTACTGGTACGGGACCTCGGGGAGCTCGTCGTACACGGGATGGCGGACGGTGACGGAGGCGACTTCGCCGAGCAGGATCACCCCGCATTCGTCGCGGAGGAAGGGGTCGCCGTCGCGGATCGAGTGGATCCAGGCGGTGACGGCGGGGGCGGCGAGGGCCAGGTCGGAGGGCAGGCCGCGCCAGACCATGGTGTTGAAGACGGAGAGCGGCAGCTTGACGCTGTGCCGGTCGGGGCGGGTGAGGTTCAGGAAGGTGCGGATCGACTGCTGGGGCAGGCGCACGTCGGGGTCCGCGGGCAGCGGGACCAGGGTGCCGGCGGCGAGGGCCGGGGCGAAGAGCGGGAGGACCACCTCGTCCCACTGCCAGGGATGGACCGGGAAGTACAGGTAACCGAGCGGGTCCAGGCCTCGGTCGCGCAGGCTCTGGTCGAAGGCGGTGCGGGTGACGGGATCGAGCTCCTCGGAGTAGAGGCGGGCGGGGTCCTCCAGACCGGCGGTGCCGCGGTAGGCGGCGATCGAGGGGTGGGCGGCGAGCCAGGGCAGGCGCTGGCGGGCGCGGGCCTCGGGGGCCCAGGCCGCGGTGTCGGAGGCGGAGAGTCCGATGCGGCCCTTGTTGAGGACGAGCCAGGGGTGACCCGTCTGGTGGCCTTCGAGGGCGGCGTAGTCCAGGTCCGCGAGGACGTCGGCGGTGAGCGCGGTGTGGTCGATCCGGGCGTCGGCGGCGAGGGTGGCGCTGAGCTCGCGGACGAGGTGGCCGAGGGTGGCCCCGTCGAGGCCGAGGAGGGTGCGGGCGCGGATCAGGAAGGCGTACGGGTCCCCGAAGGCGATGGGCGGCTGGGCGGAGGGCGGAGCCGGGGTGAGGGTGATGCTGTCCGGGCTGACGTGCCAGCTGCCGTAGACGCGACGGCGGGCGCGGAAGCCGAGGCTGCTGCCGTCGTCGAGCGTGAGGGTCCAGGCGTCACCTGCCCTGGCAGAGGCCCGGACCGGGCTGATGATCTCCTCGTACGCGAACTCGGAAAGCATCTTGGCGAGCAGCCGGCGGGCCGCGAAGTCCCAGGTCGCGCTGGTGAATTCGGGGGGCGTACAGGGGTGCTGGGGCGAGGGCGGCACGGACGGTTCCGTGGCTTCGTGGGGGGTCGGGAAATTCTGCACGGGTCTCCTCGGGGCTCGGGAACTTTGCCGCGTGGTGCGGAGTTTTCGAAGGGAGAGGTGCGAAGCGGCGGGGCGGTCGGGGCCTGCGGGGCGGCAATCAGAGGAGATTGCGCAGCGCCCGCTCCCGGATCATCAGGGCGGCGCGCTTCTCGGGAAGGTCGATTTCCGCGAAACAGCGGAAACCCGAGCCCAGGAAGGCTGATACGGAGGGGGTGTTTCGGATGTCCGGTTCGGCGATGACGCGTGTGCAGCGAGGTCGGTTGTCGAGCACCAGGTCGGCGACGGCGCGCAGCAGTGTGGTGCCCAGTCCCCGGCCGCGGTTCGTTCCGTCTCCGATCAGCAGGTGGATACCCGTGTCGTCGGGGCGCGCCGGGTAGTACCGGGACAGCGGGTCGAGATCGGCCCGGTAGATCTCCCAGTAGCTCATCGGGGTGCCGTCGAGCAGGCCTAGGCAGGGGATGCTGCGGCCGTCGCCGTCGAACTGGGCCCGCAGATGGGCTTCGGTGACGGCTTCGGGGCCGGCGAGCTCCCAGTAGGCGTCGACTTCCGGATCGTTCATCCAGCCGGAGAGCAGGCGCAGGTCCCGGTCGGGGCGTACGGGTTCGAGGCGGAAGACGCCGTTGGGTGTGTCCGTGCTGCCCCAGAGGGCCGGGGAATCAAGCAGGTCCGCCTCGGCGAGCAGGGGCAACCGGTGTACGGGAAGTCGTAGTTCGAGCGTGCCGTCAATGGTGCCGTCGAAGGTGCGCAGGCTGCCGAACGCACGGGTCGCGGAGCCGGTGGGGTCGACAGTGGTTTCTGTGGAGGGCATCGGGGGCTCTTCTCCGTGTCGGCGCTGACGTGTCAATCGTGAAGGGGGTTGGCGATGGTGACGTAGACGGACTGGGTGTCGACGGGACCGACCAGCTCGTCGAGGCCGCCCAGGCGGGTGAGCAGATTCGCCTTGCAGCGCAGGGTGGGTGAGTCGAGGAGCCGCGTGGGGAGCGGTCCGAGGTGGGCTGCCTTGCCGAGGAACCGGCGGAAGGCGGCGAGCAGTACGCGCTCGTCGGCGAGGCGCTGGGAGCCGAAGGCGCCGATGAGGCCGAGCACGTTGTTGATGCCGAGGTAGTAGGCGAAGCGTTCGTCGGTGACGGCGTCGGAGACGAATGTGTCGCTGACGCTGCCGATGCCCGGGAGACGGTGCTCCAGCTCCGCTCGGCGGGATGCGCGGAAGTAGTAGCCCTGGTTGTCGCGGAAGCGGCCGCCGACCGGCCAGCCGGCCGGGTCGAGGAGGACCAGCGTGTTCTGCTGGTGGGCTTCGAGGGCGATGCCGGCGAGCGCGTCGAAGGCGAGCACGGGCAGGACCACGTGGTCGAGGTAGCGCAGGAACCACTCGGCGGCGACGGCGGAGGTGGGGCGGCCGGTGCTCACGGCGAGGTGGGAGATGGTTTCGGCGAGCCGGGAGGTCATGCCGGTCCGGCCGGGCCATGGCCGGGGAGAGGTCAGAGCGGCGACGCAGACGGCGTCGTCGGAGGAGCGGAAGGGGTTGTGGCGCAGCAGGGCGTCGAGTCCGGGGACGGGTGTGCCGTCCGGGGCGTCGACGGCGACCCAGGCGGGGTCGCGGACGATGTCGAAGCCGGGGTGGCCCGTCTGCCACTGCTCGGCGAGGCCGGTGCGGAGCAGTCGGTGGACCTCGACGCCGCGGTGGAGTTCCTTGCGGAGGTTCTCCCGGCGGGAGTTGGTGATGCGCAGGCCCAGGGAGAGCTTGAGCATCGCGGGGGTGCCGGGGCGGTGGACGGTTCGGACGGAGGAGGTGGGGTACCAGGGGGCGCCGTGGGGGCCGAGGTCGTGCAGGAGGCCCGCTTCGCGGAGGGCGGCGACGGCGGGGCGTTGGAGCAGGTCGCGGGCCTGCCAGGGGTGCAGGGGAAGGGGGGTGGAGCCATCGGGCACCACAAGGCCGGGGGCGAGCCGGCCGAGGAGCCGGGCGGCGGAGACGGGGCGGCCCCGTTCCGTCCAGGCCGATTGGGTGGCGAGAGCCGCGGGTTCGACGGCGAACCAGTGCAGGGGGAAGGAACCGTGCAGTTCGGGTGAGTAGCGGCGGACTTCGGTCTCCGAGAGTCCTTCGCGGCTCTTCGGGTCCGGTTGGAGGGGGTGGCCCAGGAGGAGGGACTGTTCGGAGGTGAGGAAGCGGTCCGCGCTGATGGGGGCCGGGGCGGTGGGGCGTTCGCGTCGGGCGGCGATGAACTCGGCGGTGCGGCGGACCGAGTCGGCCACCCGGGCCACGAGGTCGGCGGAGCCGTGGTCGTGGTGATGGTCGTGGTCGTCGCCGGTGGAGGTGCGCGTACGAGTGCCTTCGCGGGCGAGGAGACCGGCGAGGGTGACGGCGTCCAGGGCGGGGGCCGTGGCGGGTGCGGCTGCCAGTCGCGCCGGGCCGAAGCGGTGCCAGCCTGCCGGGGACCAGTGGAGGACGGGGACGTGTACGGCGGCTCCGGAAGCGGGGAGGGGGATGCGCAGCGGAGTCCCGGCGGGGCCGTCGGGTCGGCGGAGTCCGGCTTCGCGGACCCAGCAGCGGAGCAGGTTCTCGACGGCCGCGGCCTGGGCGGCGACCGTCGGGTCGGGGTGGTCCAGGGGCTCGGGCGGCCCGGCCTGCTCCGGCCGGGCCAGCTCTCTGCGGGTGACGCCGGGCGGGGCCGTGCCGTCCTTCTGCCGGGGCACGGTGGCCGGCGCCGGGCCCTCCGGAGCGGGTGTCCGTCGGCCCGGTTCGGCCGTGGCGGCGTACGCCCCGTCGTCCCCGGCCCCCGTCGTGGCGTCGGGGTGCGCGGCCCTGCGCTCGGGGGACGCGTTCCGCGGTCCGGCAGGCTCGGTCCAGGGATCCGCAGGTCCTGGGGGCACGGGCCTCGGGTGCGCGGGGGTGATGTGCGGGGCCCGGGGCCGGCCGGGGTCGGCGGGTGTGGCCTGCGGGTCGTCGAGCCCGAGGGAGGTCCCCCAGGGCCGGGCGGGCTCCGGGGGCACCGGCTGAGGCCGGGCGGGCTCGGCGGCCGCGGCCCAGGGCTGCGCCGGTCCCGGGGGCACGGGCCGCGGGTGGGTCGGGGGTGAGGGCGGCACATGGGCGGGCTCGGCGTGGGCGGCCCACGGGTTCGCGGGGGCGGGTGGCACCGGCTCTGCGGGGGCGGGCTCTACGTGGGCGGGCTCTGCGCGGGTGGGCTGCGCGGGTGCGGGTCGGGGCTCGGCGGGTGCGGGCCGGGGGTGGGTGGGAGGTGTGGGCCTTGTGGGGGTGGGTTCGGCGGGGGCGGTCCAGAGGTGGGCCTGTTCGGAGGGCGGTGTGTCGGGGGTCTGGGGTGCGGCCCAGGGCTGGGTGGGGGTGGGGCGGGACGGTCGTGTGCGGTTGTCCGAGGAGGCGGGGGCCGTGGGGGCGGGCGGGGATCCTGCCGTGTTGGGGGTGGGGGGCTGGGGCGGCGGCTGCTCGGTGGGGGCGGGCGGTTGCTGCTGGGCACCGGGGGCCGGGGCCGGGCTCAGGCGGTGCTCCTCGCCGCCGGGGCCGGGGGTCGGTGTGGAAGGGTGCGCGTCGGGCATCGCGGGTCCTCGGGGTACGGGTCAGTGGGCGCGGCGGGCGGCTGCCGGGATGGCGTCGGCCAGGCGGTCGAGGACCGCCCCGGCCTGCTCGTCGGTCAGGGTCAGCGGGGGTAGCAGACGGACGACGGCGGAATGGCGGCCACCGAGTTCGACGATCAGCCCGCGGTCCAGGCACTCCTGGCGGACGGCGGCGGCGAGGGCGGGGGCGCTGTCCCCGGTCTCGGGGTCGACGAGTTCGACGCCGATCATCAGACCCCGGCCCCGTACGTCCCCGATGCAGGGGTGGTCGGCGGCGAGCCCCCGCAGGGCCGTGAGCATCCGTTCGCCCAGGGATGCGGCGCGCTCGGCCAGCCGGTTCTCGCGGACGTAGGCGAGGGTGGCGGTGCCGGCCGCCATGGCCAGCTGGTTTCCGCGGAAGGTACCCGCGTGTGCTCCGGGGGCCCAGACGTCGAGACCTGCCCGGTACACGATCACCGCGAGGGGCAGGCTGCCACCGATCGCCTTGGACAGGACCAGGACGTCGGGCACCACCCCGGCGTGGTCCACTCCCCAGAAGGCGCCGGTCCGGCCGACGCCCGTCTGCACCTCGTCGGCGATCAGCGGGATCCCCCGCGCCTCGGTGATCTCGCGCATCCGCCGCAGCCAGGCGTCGGGTGCCGGGAGGACACCGCCTTCGCCCTGGACGGGTTCGACGATCATCCCGGCGGGTGCGGGGGCCCCGCCCTTGGGATCGTCCAGGAGGTTCTCCGTCCAGCGGGCGCCGAGTTCCGCCCCCTCGGAGCCGCCGACGCCGAACGGGCAGCGGAAGTCCTGCGGGTACGGCAGCCGGGTCACCCGTACGTCCGCGGCTCCGCCCGACGCGTCCAGTGCCCCGGCGGTCATCCCGTGGTAGGCCCCGGTGAAGGCGAGCAGCCCGGAGCGCCCGGTGGCGGTGCGGACCAGTTTGAGGGCCGCCTCCACGGCGTCCGTGCCGGCCGGCCCGCAGAACTGGATCCGGGCGTCGGCGGCCAGCGCGGGCGGCAGGTTGGCGAACAGCTCGGTGGTGAATGCGTCCTTGACCGGCGTCGCGAGGTCCAGCACGTGCAGCGGGGCCCCGGAGTCGAGTACGCCGCGCACGGCTTCGAGCACCACGGGGTGGTTGTGCCCGAGGGCGAGGGTGCCGGCGCCGGAGAGGCAGTCGAGGTAGCGCCTCCCGTCGGCGCCCTCGATGGTCAGCCCACGGGCCCGCACCGGGACGATGGGCAGGGAGCGCGCGTACGTCCGTGCGGCGGACTCCCGTTGGGACTGCCTGCGCAGGATCCCGGAAGCGGAGACGGTGGCGCCGGAGACAGGGGTTCCGGCCGCACCGGGCGTGCCGGGTCGTCGTCCCCGGCTCGTCTGGGACGGTACCTGTGCCTCGGCGTCGGCAGCTGCGGCTGCCGCGGTCGGCTCGGTCAAAGCCACGAGTGTCGGACCTCCCGCACTGATTGCTCTTCCGGATTGCGCCTCGAACATGAACGCTGCTCCCCCATCCCCCGTACGTACCAACGACGGTGACGCCGACGGATCACGGGTGGGCGCAAGATCCTTGCCCGGCGGCGGCGGAGACACCGTCCGGGCCAGGAACCACGACCCCGGCTGTGCCGTCCCCAACCTCGGCGGCATAGTGGGTTGCTGCACTCGACGCCTCGAATCCACCAGGGGGACGAACCGACATGCGACCGAACCGACCGGTCACCGCGATGCTGTGCGCGGCCGCGCTCGCGCTGACCGCCGCCGCGTGCGGCCCCGGCGACGACCAGGCCGGCGGCGACGCCAAGCCGACCGTGACACAGGCCAGTCCGGTCCCGGGCTCGGGCGGGCTCAAGATCCCCGACCAGCTCAAGGACAAGCTCAAGGAACACGGCATCGACATGGAGAAGTGGAAGGGGGGTGCGTGGAAGAACTGGAAGAAGGAGGACTGGCTCCGCGAGGCGGGCGACTACATCAACCCGATCATCGAGGGCCTCTGGGACCCCGACCGCATGCGTGACGCCGAGCAGCCGAAGCAGCCTGCCGTCGACCCGGACGCGGGCAAGGACCAGGGCGTGACCGACCCGACCCCGGCCGCGGTGACGGCCAAGGCCGCGAACCCGCCCTACCACCAGAGCGTTCCGTCGTCCGGCAAGGTCTTCTTCGACGGGCCCGAGGGTTCGATGGTCTGCTCGGCGACCGTGGTCAAGGACCCGGCGCACCCCGGCAAGTCCAACTTGGTCTGGACCGCGGGCCACTGCGTGCACGCGGGCAAGGCCGGTGGCTGGTACCGCAACATCGCGTTCGTGCCGTCCTACAACAACGCGGGCAAGCCGACGGCGCAGCTGAAGGGCGCGCCCCGCGAGCAGGTGGCCCCGTACGGCGTGTGGTGGAGCGACTGGGCGCAGACCTCCGACCAGTGGATCGCCACGGGCGGTCCGACGGGCGGCGCGGGTGCTCCGTTCGACTTCGCGGTGCTGCACGTGACTCCCGAGCAGGGCGGCGGCAAGTCCCTGGAGGAGATGGTCGGTTCGGCGCTTCCGGTGGAGTTCAACGCTCCGGCCGTGCCGAAGGTCGCGAGCATCACGGCGACCGGCTACCCGGCGGCGCCCCCCTTCGACGGCCAGAAGGCCTACCAGTGCGCGGACAAGCCGGGCCGGCTCTCGCTGAACGCGAACGACCCGGTGATGTACCGCATCGGCTGCACGATGACCGGTGGCGCCTCCGGCGGCGGCTGGGTCGCGGCGGGCGCCGACGGCAAGCCGGCGCTGGTGTCGAACACCTCGATCGGCCCGTCGAAGGCGGGTTGGCTGGCCGGTCCCCGGCTGGGGCCCGAGGCGAAGGGTGTCTTCGACGCCGTGAGCGGCAAGTTCAAGTAGACCCCGCCCGGACAGGTCGGGGCCGCGCGGCCCGGTCCACGTGGGCGTGAGCGAATGGCCGAGGGCCCCCCGCATGATGCAGGGGGCCCTCGGTCGTTCAGCGCGTCGGACCGGCGTCCGGGCGGGTTCAGCTCTTCGCGAGTACGTACGGAGCCAGGTCCGCCGCCAGTTCCTGGTGGACGCGGGCCTTCAGCAGGGTGCCCTCCGCGGTGTGCTCCTCGGAGATCACCTCGCCCTCGGCGTGCGCCTTGGCCACCAGCGAGCCGAGCGTGTAGGGCACCAGGGCCTCCACCTCGACCTCGGGCCGCGGCAGCTCGGCGTCGATGAGCGCGAGCAGCTCGTCGATGCCGATGCCGGTCCGCGCCGAGACGGCGATGGAGTGCCGCTCGATCCGCAGCAGACGCTGCAGGACGAGCGGATCCGCCGCGTCCGCCTTGTTGATCACGACGATCTCGGGCACGTTGACCGCGCCGACCTCGCGGATCACCTCGCGCACCGCCGCCAGCTGCTCCTCCGGCGCCGGGTGCGAGCCGTCCACGATGTGCAGGATGAGGTCGGAGTCTCCGACCTCCTCCATCGTGGAGCGGAACGCCTCGACGAGGTGGTGGGGCAGGTGCCGGACGAAGCCGACCGTGTCGGCCAGGGTGTAGACCCGGCCGCTCGGCGTCTCGGCCCGGCGCACGGTCGGGTCGAGGGTGGCGAACAGCGCGTTCTCCACCAGTACGCCCGCGCCCGTGAGGCGGTTGAGCAGGGAGGACTTGCCGGCGTTGGTGTAGCCGGCGATGGCGACCGAGGGCACCTTGTTGCGACGTCGTTCCTGTCGCTTGATGTCGCGGCCGGTCTTCATCTCCGCGATCTCCCGGCGCATCTTCGCCATCTTCTCGCGGATCCGGCGCCGGTCGGTCTCGATCTTGGTCTCACCGGGGCCTCGGGTGGCCATGCCGCCACCGCCGCCGCCACCCATCTGCCGGGACAGCGACTGACCCCAGCCTCGCAGTCGCGGCAGCATGTACTGCATCTGCGCGAGCGCGACCTGCGCCTTGCCCTCTCGGGACTTGGCGTGCTGGGCGAAGATGTCGAGGATGAGGGCGGTCCGGTCGACCACCTTCACCTTGACGACGTCTTCGAGGGCGATGAGCTGGCCGGGGCTGAGCTCGCCGTCGCACACGACGGTGTCGGCGCCGCTCTCCATGACGATGTCACGCAGTTCGCGCGCCTTGCCCGAGCCGATGAAGGTGGCCGGGTCCGGCTTGTCACGGCGCTGGATCACGCCGTCGAGTACGAGAGCACCCGCCGTCTCGGCGAGCGCCGCGAGCTCCGCGAGGGAGTTCTCCGCGTCGTTCACCGTGCCGGAGGTCCAGACACCGACGAGTACGACGCGCTCCAGGCGGAGCTGTCGGTACTCGACCTCGGTGACGTCTTCGAGTTCGGTGGAGAGGCCGGCCACGCGGCGCAGGGCCGCGCGCTCGGAGCGTTCGAACTGCTCGCCGTCCCGGTCTCCGTCGATCTCGTGGCTCCAGGCGACGTCCTCTTCCATCAGGGCATCGGCCCGAAGGCTCTCGGTGAAGCTCTGCGAGTCCCGCACGTCCCGTGCGTCCCGCTCGTCCTGGGAAGGGGAAGAAGAGGAGGTCATTGGATCCTTACGTCGATTCGAATAGCAGTGTCACGCCCGCCAGGGGACACGTTAGCTGTCACGTCCAACGTGTCGCACCGCCCGGGGATTCCCCGGAGGGACCCGTCGATGGTGACATGCCCGTTCGGCACGGGTCACACGCTTTTCCCGCTCCAGTCCGGGTGTCCCGGCATCGCCGGGGTCGTCTTCCCGTACAGCCACGGCTGCAGGAAGGACGTGAGGTCCCGGCCCGCCTCCTGCGAGGCCAGGCGTACGAAGTCCTCGGTGCCCGCGACGGAGTCCCGGTGTTCCGCCACCCAGCGCCGCTCGACCCGGTCGAAGGCCTGGACGCCGATCTCCTGGCGCAGGGCGTAGAGGATCAGCGCGGCGCCGTCGTAGACCACCGGGCGGAACAGGCCGATCTTCTCGCCGGGGGCGGCGGCCTTCGGGGCGGCCGGGGGCCCTCCCGCGGCCCGCCACTGGTCGGAGCGGGTGTACGCCTCGCGCATGCGCCGCTCCAGGGAGTACTTGCCGAGCCCGTCCGCGTACAGGGCCTCGTACCAGGTGGCGTGTCCCTCGTTCAGCCACAGGTCGGACCAGGTCCGGGGGCTGACGCTGTCGCCGAACCACTGGTGGGCGAGTTCGTGGACCATCACGGATTCCACGTACCACTCGGGGTAGCCCTCGCCGGAGAAGAGGCCGTTCTCGAAGAGGGAGAGGGTCTGCGTCTCCAGCTCGAAGCCGGTGGTCGCCCGCGCGATCAGGACCCCGTAGTTCTCGAAGGGGTAGCGACCGACCCGATCCTCCATCCAGGCGATGTGGCCGGCGGTCTTCTTCAGCCAGGGGGCCAGTCGCTCGCGGTCGGCCGCCGGCACCACGTCGCGCAGCGGCAGCCCGTGCGGTCCGGTGCCGTGGACGACCGCGGAACGGCCCACGGAGACCTGGGCCAGCTCGGTGGCCATGGGGTGCCGGGTCCGGTACGTCCAGGTCGTCGCGCCGCCGGCCTGCGGGACGGGCAGCGCGCCGGGCACCCCGTTGGCGACGACCGTTAGCCCCGCCGGGGCGGTGATCCGGAAGGTGAAGTACGCCTTGTCGGCGGGGTGGTCGTTGCAGGGGAAGACCCGGTGGGCGGCGTCCGCCTGGTTGGCCATGGCCAAGCCGTCCGTCGTGGGCACCCAGCCGCCGTCCGCGCGGCCGCGCGGGTCGCTGGTGTGCCGGACGGTGATGTGCAGCGGCACGTGCGCCGCGACGGGGCGCGCGGGGGTCAGCACGAGGTCCTCACCCGCGCTCTCGAACCGGGCCGGTTCCCCGTTGACCTCGACGGACGCCACCTTGCCGTGGGTGAAGTCGAGGTTGATCAGCTCCAGCGGCCGCAGGGCCCGCGCGTCGATGACGGTGACCGCGTCGAGGGGGCTCTTGTTGTCCTTGTACGTGAACGACAGGTCGTACGAGAGCACGTCGTAGCCGGGGTTCCCGAGCTCCGGGAACAGCCGGTCGCCGATGCCGAGCGGCTTCGGCGGGGGCAGGACGGCGGCGACGAGGGTGAGGGAGGCCGCGGAGAGCAGGGCGGCGCGCAGGCGCGGGGAGGTGAGCTGCATCCACCACCGCTTACCAGCGCCCGCCGCGCGACCGCCCGCGACGCGCGACGGGGCCACCCGAACGGGGCCTTCCGGGCCCGCCCGCTGACACGCGGAGGGCCGGGCCACGCCGGCCTAGGCGCGGCTGACGTCGTAGACGCCGGGCACGTCCCGCATCGCCCGCATCAGGGCGGGCAGGCCGGTCGCGTCGGGCAGCTGGAGGGTGTAGCTGTGCCTGACCCGCTGCTCGACCGGGGGTTCCACGGTCGCGGAGACCACCTCGACGCCCTGCCGGGCGATGGCCTCGGTCAGGTCGGCCAGCAGATGGGGGCGGCCGAACGATTCAGCGAGCAGGGTGACCCGGCAGTCGGCGGTGGCCCGCCAGTGCACTGCGACCGAGGTACGTCCCACGGCGCGCATCTGTGCCACCGCCGCGCAGTGGATCCGGTGGACGGTGACGGCCCCGCCTCGGACCACGAATCCGGCGACGGCGTCCGGCGGCACCGGCGTGCAGCAACCGGCGAGCCGTACGGGGGCGTCAGGCAGGTCGGCGACCGCGTTGGCGCCGCCGCCTCGGGCGCCGACCACGGACAGGGGTGCCCGCGCGGCGGAGGTGGTGGACATGGCCCGGTCGGGGTGGGCGTCGAGCCAGCGGCTGATGGCGATCCGGGCGGCCGGGGTCTTCGCGTGGTCGAGCCATTCGGCGGCCGGGCCCGAGGAGGCGTCCTGCGCCAGCAGCAGCTGCACGGTGTCGCCGTCGGAGAGCGGGGAGGAGAGGGAGGTGAGGCGCCCGTTGACCCGGGCGCCGATACAGCCGTGGGCCGCCTCGCCGTGCTGCGCGTAGGCGGCGTCGATACAGCTGGCCCCGGCCGGCAGGCCCAGCGTGCCGCCGTCGGCTCGGAAGACCGTGATCTCCCTGTCCTGGGCGAGCTCCGCCCGGAGCACGCTCCAGAAGGTGTCGGGGTCGGGCGCGGACTGCTGCCAGTCGAGCAGCCGGGACAGCCAGCCGGGGCGTGTCGGGTCGACCCGCTCCTCGTCGGCTTCGGCGGCTTCCGCCTGGGCGGTGGCGTAGGGGTTGCCGAGGGCGACGACGCCCGCCTCCGCGACGCGGTGCATCTGCCGGGTCCGCACGATGACCTCGGCGACGTACCCCTCGGGGGTGGCGACGGCCGTGTGCAGCGACTGGTACAGGTTGAACTTGGGGGCGGCGATGAAGTCCTTGAACTCCGACACGACCGGGGTGAAGCAGGTGTGCAGTTCCCCGAGGACGGCGTAGCAGTCGGCGTTCTCGCCGACGAGGACGAGGACGCGCCCGAAGTCCGAGCCGCGCAGCTCGCCGCGTTTGAGGGCGACGCGGTGGACGGAGACGAAGTGCCGGGGGCGCACCTGTACCTCGGCGGTGATGCCGGCCTCGCGCAGCACGGTCCGTACGGAGTCGGCGATGCCGGGGAGCGGGTCGTTCTCGCCGGCGTGGGCGGCGATGAGCGCGCGGGTGTGCTCGTACTCCTCGGGGTGCAGGATCGCGAAGACGAGGTCTTCCAGTTCGGTCTTGAGGGCCTGGACGCCGAGCCGTTCGGCGAGCGGGATGAGGACGTCGCGGGTGACCTTGGCGATGCGAGCCTGTTTTTCGGGGCGCATCACGCCGAGGGTGCGCATGTTGTGGAGCCGGTCGGCGAGTTTGATGGACATCACGCGGACGTCGTTGCCGGTGGCGACGAGCATCTTGCGGAAGGTCTCGGGTTCGGCGGCGGCGCCGTAGTCGATCTTCTCCACCTTGGTGACGCCGTCGACGATGAAGCAGACCTCGTCGCCGAACTCCTCGCGGACCTGATCGAGGGTCACATCGGTGTCCTCGACGGTGTCGTGGAGGAGAGAGGCCGTCAGGGTCGTTGTCTCGGCGCCGAGTTCGGCGAGGATCAGGGTGACGGCGAGCGGATGTGTGATGTACGGCTCACCGCTTTTTCGCATCTGGCCGCGGTGTGAGGTCTCCGCGAGCAGATACGCCCGCCGCAATACGGACATGTCGGCGTCCGGATGGTGGGCGCGGTGCGCTTCCGCGACGTGCCCGATGGCGTCCGGGAGACGGTCGCGGGACGTCGGCCCGAGGAGCGCGGCTCGGCCGAGCCGGCGCAGATCGAGCCTGGTCCGGCCGCGTCTGCGGAGCTCAGGGCGCACTTCGGGGTGTGCTTCGGGGTTCGTGGCCTCTGCACTCATGGGCACCTCCGGCGGCTTCGACCGGCGGTGGCGGGCATGGGGTGAGCCCTCAGGGCCGGTGCCTGATGTTACCGACCCCACCACGTGGCGCAGTCCACCTCTCGCCGAGCGTGAAACGGATCACCCATTAGAGGGAAGCTTCAGGCGAAAGCCGTTTCGGTGAGCCAGGCCTCGTCGAACTCTCCGGCGGCCACGATGACGGCCGGTCCGGTCATCTCGATCCGCCCGTCGGGGTGTTCGGTGATGACGAGGGTTCCGCCCGGGAGGTCGACGGTGTACGTCGCCGGCTCGCCGGTGGCGGCCGGGTCGGCGCCCTCGCGGCGGATGGCGGCGACGGCCACGGCGCAGGCGCCGGTGCCGCAGGAGCGGGTCTCGCCGGAGCCTCGCTCGTGGACGCGCATGGCGACGTGCCGGGGGCCGCGGTCGACGACGAATTCGACGTTGACACCCGTCGGGTAGGCGGACGCCGGGCTGAAGTCGGGGGCGTCGTACAGCTTCCCGGCGTCGTCGAGGCTTTCAACGAACGCCACCGCGTGCGGGTTCCCCATGTTCACGTTCCGTGCGGGCCAGCTCTTCGCGCCGACGGCGACGGTGACCTCGCCCTCGGGGAGCTCGGCGCGGCCCATGGAGACCGTGACGTCGCCCGCCTTGTCGAGGTGGACGCGCTTGACCCCGCCCCGGGTGGCGACGGCGAGGTCGCCCGCCTCGACGTGGCCCGCGTACTGGAGGTAGCGGGCGAAGACGCGTACGCCGTTGCCGCACATCTCGGCGATGGAGCCGTCGCTGTTGCGGTAGTCCATGAACCACTCCGCCTCGTCGGCCAGGTGGGCCGCCTCGGGGTGCGCGGCGGACCGGACGACGTGCAGGACGCCGTCCGCGCCGATCCCGGCCCGCCGGTCGCACAGCTTCGCGACGGCGGACGCCGGCAGCTCGATGGCGTTGTCCGGGTCCGGGACGATCACGAAGTCGTTCTCGGTGCCGTGGCCCTTGAGGAAGGGGAGGGTGGTCTGCGTCACCCGCCCATCGTACCGATCCGCTGGTCAGGGGCGTCGCCCAGTCCGAGGGACGGGCAGCGGGCGCTAGCGGAGCCGGGCCACCCGGTACACGGCGAGCGCCACGACGGCCAGCGCGACCGCGGCGTACAGGGCGGCCATGCGCCAGTCGGGGCGGCGGCCGCTCCCCCGGGCCGGGAGCCCGGGCCAGCTGTAGCCCACGCGGCGGGCGGCCATCATCCCCCAGCCGCCCGCGCAGCAGCTGATGAGGAATCCGAGCATGGCGACCACGGCTCCGCCGTCGCCGAACTCGAAGGCGAGCGGGAAGGCGAACATGAGCGAACCGGCGGCGGCCAGCACCGCGATGGGGATGATCTGCCACACGCGCAGGCGCCGCTGCGGGCGCAGCTCCACCTCGACCTCGGGCCCGGCGACGGCCTCGGCCTCGGCGGTGTCCGGGGCGTCCGGACCGTCGGGGGTCAGCCGCGCGGGACCCGCGGGCAGCCCGAGGGTGTCGGGGAGCTCCGGGCCGTCGGAACGCCGCGGTCCCTCGATGCCCTCCGCCGAATCGAGAAGCGTCGGGTCCGCTTCCCTCCGGATGTCGTCCCGCCCGGTGTCACGAGGGCCGGCCTCCATCGCCACGCGCCCTCCCCACTCGGATTCAGTACGCCGCCATTCACTGCGGGTGACGCACCCGCCGGAGTTTGATGATGGCACGCCCCCAGGCCCGCTACGGGCCCACGGGGCGTCCCGATGCCATCACGTGATCAGGCTGTGACCGCTCGTTCGACCAACGACTGCGCGAGTCCGGTGAGTTCCCCCCGGTCGGCGACGGCCCCGCTGAGCCAGTGGACGCGCGGGTCGCGCCGGAACCAGGAGTCCTGGCGTCGGGCGAAGCGCTTGGTCGCCCGGACGGTCTCGGCCCTGGCCTCGTCCTCGGTGCACTCGCCGGCGAGCGCGGCGAGCACCTGCTGGTAGCCGAGCGCCCTGGAGGCGGTGATTCCGTCGCGCAGTCCACGGGCCTCCAGCGCGCGGACCTCGTCCACGAGGCCGGCCTCCCACATCCGGTCCACGCGCAGCGCGATCCGCTCGTCGAGCTCCGGCCGGGCCACGTCAACGCCGATCTGGACGGTGTCGTAGACCGACTCGTGGCCGGGCAGGTTGGCGGTGAAGGGGCGGCCGGTGATCTCGATGACCTCCAGAGCGCGCACGATCCGGCGCCCGTTGCTGGGCAGGATCGCCGTGGCGGCGGCCGGGTCCGCCGCGGCGAGTCGGGCGTGCAGGGCGCCGGAACCGCTCACGGCGAGCTCGGCCTCCAGCCGGGCGCGGACCTCGGGGTCGGTGCCGGGGAACTCCATGACGTCCAGGGCGCCCCTGACGTAGAGGCCGGAGCCGCCGACGAGGACGGGGGTGCGGCCCTCGGCGAGCAGTTTGTCGATCTCGGTACGGGCGAGGCGCTGGTACTCGGCCACGTTGGCGGTGTCGGTGACGTCCCAGATGTCGAGGAGGTGGTGCGGGACCCCGCCGCGTTCCTCCGTCGTCAGCTTGGCGGTACCGATGTCCATCCCCCGGTACAGCTGCATGGAGTCGGCGTTGACGACCTCGCCGTCGAAATGGCGGGCCAGGGCGACGCCCAAGTCGGACTTTCCGGCCGCGGTGGGACCGACGACGGCGATGACCCGCTGGGCGGGGGCTGCTTTCCTCACCGCCCCAGTCTCTCAGCCCCCGGTCAAGACGCCGACGCGTACCCGATCGAGCTACGTGACGGAGTGGAGGCGGGGTCGTTGCCCTGGCGTGGTTCGGCCCGGCGGAGGGAGCTGCCGAAGCCCCTGCGGAGGGCCTTGCGGAGGCCTCTGAGCAGGCCCCTGAGGCCAAGGCGGAACTTCGCTCACACGAGTAACGTTATAGGAGGAGAAATGGGCTTTTTCGATCGGCTTTTTCGCCGCAAGGAAGAGGTCGTGACCGAGGAGGTCGCCGCCGAGGCCACGACGGTGGAGTCCGGTGCGGCCGAGGAGGTCGAGGAGAACGGGACCGGGGCCGGGGCGGCCGAAGTGGAAGCTCCGGCGGCGGAGGCCGTGGAGATCCCGAAGCAGCAGTCGGCCGAGCAGGCCGCGGACAGCGAGGCCGGCGAGGGCGCCCGTACGTAGCGACCGCCAATGGAAGGTGCCCCATGGGCCTGCTGGACAATCTGAAGGCCAAGCTCGCGCCGGCGAAGGAGAAGGTCGGCGACCTCGCCCAGAGGAACGAAGGCAAGATCGCCGGAAGTCTGGACAAGATGGCCAAGGCCGTGGACGAGAAGACCCACGGCAAGTACAGCGACCGGATCACGAGCGGGACGGGCAAGGCCAAGGACGCCCTGGGCAAGATCGCGCACAAGGACGCTCCCGGCGGCGGACCGACGCCGCCGACGGCTTCCTGACGCGGTACCGGAAAGGGGCGCGGCACCGGCGACGGCCGGTACCGCGCCCCTTCCTCGTCGGTGTGGTGCCGTACGGGTTTCAGGACCAGGCGGCGACGAAGTACCCCACGCCGTACGGGGCGTCCTCGTACAGCAGTCGCCCGTCCAGGCCCGCGCCCTCGGCGGCGCCGGCCAGCACCTGCCAGGGGGCCCGGCCTGCGGCCTGGAGTTCGGCGGCGAGTGCGGAGTCCATGGCGGCGAGCGCGGCGACGTCGGCGGCGCCGAGCGCGCGGGCGGCGGCCGCGTCGAAGGCGGCGGCCCGCTCGTCGAGGTAGCCGGGGGCCTTCAGGGTCCGCTTGGCGCTGCCGTCACCCATCACGAGCAGCGCGACCCGCTCGTCCCGCGCGGCGAGTTCCCGGCCGGCGCGCAGGCAGTGCGCGGTGTCGTCCAGCGGCTCCGCGACGGCGAACCCCTCCACGGGCGCTGCGCCCCAGCGGGCGTGGCGCAGCAGCCAGGCGCCGACGGCGAGCGGGGCGGGCAGCGTGCGCGGCCCTTCCTCGCCCTCGCCCAGCTGTACGTCGGCCGCGACCCCGAACCCGCGGAAGTTGCCGCGGGCGCCCTGGGGGTAGGGACCGCCGTGGTCGCGGTCGGCGGCCCCGACGACGACGAGCAGGTCGGGCCGGGACGCGGCGAGCACCGACAGCGCGTCGGAGCAGGCGGTACGGGCGTCACCGAGTTCGGCGGCGGCCCCCGCGGCGACCTCCGGCACGAGCAGCGGCGGGGCGGGGCAGACTGCAGCGGCTACGAGCATGATCCGCAGCCTATCGCCAAGCGGGGGCGGGCCATGGGGGTCCTTCGTGCGGGGCGGCTCGCGCCGGGCCGCTCGCGCGGTGCGGGTGAGGGTGCGCGGGCCGGGTGCCGGTTCAGGACTCGGGGCTCCGCCCCGGACCCCGCGCCTCAAACGCCGGCGGGGCTGGAATTGCCCCGCGGCTGCGTATGCGGCACGAGGCAGGGGCGGAGCCCGGAAAGGGCTGAGTGCCGGCGCCGGCACGGGCAGGGCCCGGGAAGTGCCGGCGCGGGCGTTGGGTGGGGTGCGCCGGCACTCGGGGCGGCTCAGCCCTGCGGTGCCGCGCACCCCGACGTGGCTGCCGGGAGGGGGGCCGGGATGCCCAGGGTCGGGATGCCCAGCATGACGCCCGCCGGCTGGGCCGGGGCGGCGTTGCGCTTCTCCCAGGCGTCGCCGGCGCGGGTGCGCCGTACGGCCGTGGTCGGGCCCTCGGCCAGCAGGTGGTGCGGGGCCGCGTAGGTGATGTCCACGGTGACCACGTCACCCGGGCGGACCTCCGCCTCCGGCTTCGTGAAGTGCACCAGGCGGTTGTCGGCGGCGCGGCCGGACAGGCGGTGCGTGGCGCCGTCCTTGCGGCCCTCGCCCTCCGCGACCATGACCTCCAGGGTGCGGCCGACCTGCTTCTTGTTC
Organism: Streptomyces sp. NPDC002467; assembly: GCF_042889825.1. Lineage (NCBI taxonomy): Bacteria > Bacillati > Actinomycetota > Actinomycetes > Kitasatosporales > Streptomycetaceae > Streptomyces > Streptomyces sp. NPDC002467. Next base: position 144,896 of record NZ_JBIARJ010000020.1, read on the forward strand.
TCCTCCCAGGAGATCTCCTCCTGAAGGGCGACCAGACGCATGTAGCGGTCCTGGACGACCTCCTTGGGGATCTGCCCCTCCATCTCGGCGGCCGGGGTGCCGGGGCGCTTGGAGTACTGGAAGGTGAAGGCGCTGGCGAAGCGGGCCTCGCGGACCACGTGCATCGTCTGCTGGAAGTCCTCCTCCGTCTCGCCGGGGAAGCCCACGATGATGTCCGTGGAGATCGCGGCGTGCGGGATGGCGGCGCGGACCTTCTCGATGATCCCGAGGAACCGCTCCTGCCGGTAGGACCGGCGCATCGCGCGCAGGATCGGGTCCGAGCCGGACTGGAGCGGCATGTGCAGCTGCGGCATCACGTTCGGCGTCTCGGCCATGGCGGCGATGACGTCGTCGGTGAAGTCCTTCGGGTGCGGGGAGGTGAAGCGGACCCGCTCCAGGCCCTCGATCTCGCCGCAGGCCCGCAGCAGCTTGCCGAAGGCTTCGCGGTCGCCGAGGTCGGAGCCGTACGCGTTCACGTTCTGGCCGAGCAGGGTGATCTCGGAGACGCCCTCGCCGACCAAGGCCTCCACCTCGGCGAGGATGTCGCCGGGGCGGCGGTCCTCCTCCTTGCCGCGCAGCGCCGGGACGATGCAGAAGGTGCAGGTGTTGTTGCAGCCGACGGAGATGGAGACCCAGGCCGCGTACGCGGACTCGCGACGGGTCGGGAGCGTCGACGGGAACGCCTCCAGCGACTCGGCGATCTCGACCTGCGCCTCCTCCTGGATACGGGCGCGCTCCAGCAGCACGGGGAGCTTGCCGATGTTGTGCGTACCGAAGACGACGTCGACCCAGGGGGCCTTCTTGACGATCGTCTCGCGGTCCTTCTGGGCGAGGCAGCCGCCGACGGCGATCTGCATCCCGGGACGCTTCGTCTTCATCGGGGCCAGCCGGCCGAGGTTGCCGTAGAGCTTGTTGTCGGCGTTCTCGCGGACCGCGCAGGTGTTGAAGACCACGACGTCGGCGTCGCCGTCGGAGCCCTCGGGCGCCCGGACGTACCCGGCGTCCTCCAGCAGACCGGAGAGCCGCTCCGAGTCGTGCACGTTCATCTGGCACCCGTAGGTGCGCACCTCGTAGCTTCGCTTCACGTCCACTGCCTGGCTCCGGTCGCTGCTGGTCATGCATCAAGGGTAGGCGGTGCCGGAGAGCCCTCCGCCCCGCCGTGGGGCAGGGCCGGGGACGGGGGCGAAGCGTCGCAGGCCGGGGCGGGTGAGGAGGCCGGGGCGTGACAGGGCGGCGGGCGGGTGGCAGGATCGCCGGCATGCCTCTCGTACCGCCCCGGATCAGCAGGCGCCACGCCCTGCGGGTCCTGGTGGCCGTACTCGCCGTGCTCGGAGTCCTGCTCTGGTGGCTGCGGCCTTTCGGGGAGCCCGAGCTCAAGGGCGAACTGACCTTCAGCACCGGGGTCAAGAACGGGGTCTACCACCGCTACGGAGAACTGCTGGACCAGGCGCTCAAGCAGGACATGCCCGGGGTGAAGGTGCGGCTGGAGACCAGCGAGGGCTCGCAGCAGAACCTCCAGCGGGTGGCCACGGGTGAGGCGGACTTCACCGTGGCGACGGCCGACGCGGTCGCCAAGTACCGGCTCGACGGGAAGCCCGGCGCCGCCTACCTGCGCGGATGTGCCCGCCTCTACGACGACTACGTGCAGCTGGTGGTGCCGGCCGGCTCACCGGTGCAGTCGGCGCGCGACCTGCGGGGCAAGCGGGTCGCGGTCGGCCAGCCCGGTTCCGGGGTGCGGCTGATCTCGGAGCGGCTGCTGGCGGCGGCGAAGCTGGACCCGGCCCGCGACATCACGGCCTTGTCCATCGGCATCGACACGATGCCGGCCGAGCTGGAGGCCGGGCGGATCGACGCCTTCTTCTGGTCCGGCGGCCTGCCGACCAACTCGGTACGCGAGCTGTCGGAGCGCTTCGAGATCCGGCTCGTCCAGCTCGGCGACCTGGTGGAGCAGTTGCAGGGCAGCGGGAGCCCCGCGCGTTACTACCGGGCGGCGGTGATGCCGCAGGACGCGTACGCGCGGGCGCGCAACACCAGCGCGGTGGCGACCCTCGCCGTGCCGAACCTGCTGGTCACCACCGAGGGGATGGACCCCGAGCTGACGCGTCAGTTCACCCGCACGGTGATCGACAGCCGTGACGAGATCGGGCACCAGGTGCACGCGGCTCAGCTGGTGGACCTCCGGACGGCGATCTACACCGATCCGCTGGACCTGCACGAGGGCGCCCGCCGGTACTACCGGTCCGTCAAGCCGTAGGCCAGGCCGTCACCGATCAGGACGGCAGCAGCATCGTCGCCGCCGCGGCCGCGCCGATCAGGCCCGCGTGGGTGCCGAGGGTGGCCGGCACCACCTCGAGGTCCCGGACGAAGGACAGGGTCGCGTACGAGGCCAGGTGCCGCCGGATCGGCTCGAAGAGGGTGTCCCCGCTCGCCGCGACCCCGCCGCCGACGACCGCGATGTCCGTCTCGACGAGGGTGGCCGTGGCGGCGATGGCGGCGGCCAAGGCGCGGCCCGCGCGGTCGAAGGCCGCCAGTGCGATCGGGTCCCCGGCCTCGGCGGCGACGGCCACTCCCGCCGCGGAGGCGTCCCCCGCCGGGGTCCAACCCTGGGCCAGCGCCCAGCGGGCGATCGCCGTGCCGGAGGCGATGGACTCCACGCAGCCGCGGCCGCCGCACACGCAGGGCTCGCCGTCGAAGGCCACGCTGATGTGGCCGATGTGACCCGCGTTGCCCGTGGGGCCGGGGTGGAGCTGGTTGTTCAGGACGAGGCCGCCGCCCACGCCCGTGGAGACGACCATGCACATCGCGTTCGCGTGCCCCCGGGCCGCGCCCAGCCAGTGTTCGGCGGCGGTCATCGCCACGCCGTCACCGGCCAGCACCGTCGGCAGCTCGGCCCCGCGCGCCGCGAGTTCCGCCTCGATCCGGGCCTGGACGGGGAACTCCCGCCACGCGCCGATGTTGACCGGGCTGACCGTGCCCCGCGAGGCGTCCACGGGGCCGGCGCTGCCGATCCCGCAGCGGGCCGCCGTGGTCCACAGCGGCGACCGGGACAGCTCCGCGACGACCTCGGTCACCGCCGCCATGACCCCGTCCGCGTCGGTCCCGCGCGGGGTCGGGCGGCGGGTCGTGGCGGTCATGGTGCCGTCGGGGTGCACGAGCGCGCCGGCGATCTTCGTGCCGCCGATGTCGATGGCCACCGTCGGTCCGTCGGCCGCCGCTGCGGCTCGCGCTACGGGCAGGGGGGCGGTGGGGGTGATCACGGTGGCGGCTCCAGGAAGGGGTCGGGATTCAGTATGCGCCGGGCGGCGGCTCCGTACGCCCGCGCGGCCCGGCGCCCGCCCTCCGTCCTCGGTACCCGGCCGGCTCAGCCGCCGTGCGGTTCGGTGCGCGGGACGCTGACCGTCACCCGCAGTCCGTGCGGCGGGTTCGTCTCGTACGCGAGGGTTCCGCCGCCCGCGGCGAGCAGGGCGCGGGAGATGGACAGGCCGAGCCCGGAGCCCTTCACGTTCTGGTGGCGGCCGCTGCGCCAGAACCGGTCGCCCACGCGGAGCAGCTCCTCCTCGGTGAGCCCCGGCCCGCGGTCGGCGACGACCACCCGGACGAAGCTCCCGGCCGCGGCGACCGACACCTCGACCTCCTCGTCCGCGGGCGTGAACTTCAGGGCGTTGTCGATGACGGCGTCCAGGGCGCTGGACAGGGCGACGGGATCCGCCCAGCCGGTGATGGCGGTGCGGCCCGTACCGGTGAGCCGTACGCCCTTCTCCTCGGCGTACGGGCGCCACGCGGTCACCCGTTCGGCCGTGAGCGCGCCGATGTCGGTGAGGCTGATCTCGGCGGAGGCGTGCTCGGCCAGCGCCAGGTCCAGCAGGTCGTCGAGGACCCGGGTCAGGCGCTTGCCCTCGGTCCGCACGGAGGCGATCTCCTCGTTCCCCTCGGGCAGTTCGAGGGCGAGCAGCTCGATCCGCAGGAGCAGCGCCGCGAGCGGGTTGCGCAGCTGGTGGGAGGCGTCGGCGACGAACGCCCGCTGCTGCTCCAGTACCTCTTCGACGTTGTCCGCCATCTCGTTGAACGATCGGGCCAGCCGCTGGAGTTCCGGCGGCCCGCCGGCGGCCGCGACCCTGGACTGCATCCGCCCGGTGGCGATGCCGTGGGCGGCCGCGTCCAGGGTCCGTACGGGCTTGAGCACCCAGCTGGTCAGCCTCAGGGCCGCGCCGAAGGCGAGCAGCATGGCGGCGGCGAGCCCGGCCGCGATGAGCAGCCAGCCCCGCAGGATCCGGCCGCGCATCTGATCGGTGGGTGATTCGGTGGCGACGACCGCGACCACGTCACCGTCGAGGACGACCGGGGAGATGACGAGGAGTTTGCCGTTGGCCTGCCAGGGCCAGACCTGGCCGGGGTCGTGGCTGCGCCGGCCTGCGAGGGCCTCCTCCAAGGCGCGGCGGGCCTCCCCGGTCGCCGGCAGCTGCCACCAGCCGGGCGCCCTGACCATGGCGTTGTCGTCGCGGTAGAAGATGCCGACACGGATGCCGTAGAGCTCCTGGTAGCGGGCCAGTTCGAGTTGGAGGGTGTCGCGCCGCTCGTCGGCGCCGGTGGCCCCGGAGCCCTCGGCGTCGATGACGAACTGGGCGAGGGCCGCGAAGCGGGCGCTGTCGTCGATGCGGTCTACGACCACCCGCTGCTGCTGCGCGGCGGCCAGGCTCACGGCCAGCGGCAGGCCGAGCGCGAGCAGTACGCCCGCCATGAGGACGACGAGCAGCGGGAGCAGTCGGGCGCGCACGGAGGGTGACCGCTAGGGGGCGGCGGGGGTGACGAGTCGGTAGCCCACCCCGCGGACGGTCTCGATGAGTGCGGGCATGCGCAGCTTCGAGCGCAGCGAGGCCACGTGGACCTCCAGGGTGCGCCCGGTCCCCTCCCAGCTGGTGCGCCACACCTCGCTGATGATCTGCTCGCGGCGGAAGACGACCCCGGGCCGCTGGGCGAGCAGGGCCAGGAGGTCGAACTCCTTGCGGGTGAGAGGCACGTCGGCGCCGTCCACGCTGACCCGGCGGGTGGGCAGTTCGATGCTGACGGCGCCGAGGCGGACCAGACCGGGGGTGCCGCCGGCGGCGGCCTCCTCGGCGGCGGCGGTGCCGGTGCGCCGGGCCACCGCGTGGATGCGGGCGAGGAGTTCGCCGGTGTCGTACGGCTTGACCACGTAGTCGTCGGCGCCCATGTTGAGGCCGTGGATGCGGGAGCGCACGTCGGCCCGCGCGGTGACCATGATGACGGGCGTGGCGGTGCGCTTGCGGATCTTGCCGCAGACCTCGTAGCCGTCCTGGTCCGGCAGGCCGAGGTCGAGCAAGATCACCCCGTAGGGAGACGCGTGGGGCGGGGCTCCGGCGGGCAACAGCGCCTGTAGCGCCTCTTCGCCGTTGCGGGCATGGGTGACCTGGAAGCCGTGCCGGGCGAGGATCGCGGACAGGGCGGCGGCGACGTGGTCGTCGTCCTCGACGAGCAGCAGTCTCATGTCGTCCCCCTCTCCTTTTCTCGATCTTCACGTTCCGTGAGGGCCACCCTGCATCCCATGCGGATGCGGAGTCCCGCGTCAAGGGGGTTCCGCTCCGGCGCGCCTTCCGTTACCCACCCGGTACGAGCGCACCACCGGTCACACGGGTGCGGCACACGGAGCGTATCCGGGTGAGGCCGGATCGTTATGCTCAATTCTCCCTCAGATGTGATGACGGTGTGCTCGACACGTCACTACTGTCCTGCCAACCGAGGAGGACGGAGCAAGAAGCCGATGAGCGGAGTATCAGTGGCCGAGGACGTGCAGGACGCGGTCCCCGCCGCGGACGACCTGGTCGTACTGAGCAACGTCAACAAGCACTTCGGCGCGCTGCACGTGCTTCAGGACATCGATCTGAGCATTGCCCGCGGTGAGGTGGTCGTGGTGATCGGTCCTTCGGGATCGGGCAAGTCCACGCTGTGCCGGACCATCAACCGCCTGGAGACGATCGACTCCGGCACGATCACGCTGGACGGCAGGGAACTGCCCTCGGAGGGCAAGGAGCTGGCCCGGCTGCGCGCCGACGTCGGCATGGTCTTCCAGTCGTTCAACCTGTTCGCGCACAAGACGGTGCTGCAGAACGTGATGCTCGGCCAGATCAAGGTCCGCAAGACGCCCGCGGCCGCGGCCGAGAAGAAGGCCCGTGAGCTGCTGGACCGCGTGGGTGTCGGCTCGCAGGCCGACAAGTTCCCGTCGCAGCTGTCGGGCGGCCAGCAGCAGCGCGTGGCGATCGCGCGCGCCCTGGCCATGGAGCCGAAGGTGATGCTGTTCGACGAGCCGACCTCGGCTCTCGACCCGGAGATGATCAACGAGGTGCTGGAGGTCATGCAGCAGCTCGCCCGGGAGGGGATGACGATGGTCGTCGTCACGCACGAGATGGGCTTCGCCCGCTCCGCGGCCAACCGGGTTGTCTTCATGGCGGACGGAAAGATCGTCGAAGAGGCCGCCCCCGAGCAGTTCTTCAGCAACCCGCGCAGCGACCGGGCGAAGGACTTCCTGTCCAAGATCCTGCACCACTGAGGGTCTTCTCTGGTAGGCATCCCTAGGCGGATCCCTGCCGGAACAGATCCTGACCGGCCGTCATGCGCCGTTCGCGTCGCTCGTCGTTCAACAACGTCTCATCCGAGGGAAGTTCACATGAAGATCTCCAAGGCCGTTGCGGCCTCGGCCGCGGCCATCGCTCTCGCCCTGACCGCGACCGCCTGTGGCGGCGGCAGCGACAAGGCCGCCAGTGACGGCGGGGCGTCCGGTGGCGCCAAGAAGGACAAGATCGTCATCGGCATCAAGTTCGACCAGCCCGGTCTGGGCCTGAAGACCCCCGACGGCAAGTTCACCGGTTTCGACGTGGACGTCGCGACGTACGTGGCCAAGGAGCTCGGCTACCAGCCCGACCAGATCGAGTTCAAGCAGGCCGTCAGCGCCGAGCGCGAGAACCTGATCAAGAACGGTGACGTGAAGCTGGTCGTCGCGACCTACACGATCAACGACAAGCGCAAGCAGAGCGTCGACTTCGCCGGCCCGTACTTCCTGGCCCACCAGGACCTGCTGGTCCGCGCCGACGACACCTCGATCACCAAGGCCGAGGACCTCAACAAGAAGAAGCTCTGCTCGGTCACCGGCTCGACCTCGGCGCAGAACGTCAAGACCAAGCTGGCCCCCGAGGCCGACCTGCAGCAGCTCCCCGGCTACTCCGAGTGCCTCACCGGCCTGGAGAACAAGGCCGTGGACGCGCTGACCACGGACGACTCGATCCTGGCCGGCTACGCCTCCCAGGACAAGAACAAGGGCAAGTTCAAGCTGACCGGCCTGAAGCTCAGCAACGAGCCCTACGGCATCGGCCTGAAGAAGGGCGACACCGAGCTCCAGACCAAGGTCAACGCCGCCCTCAAGAAGATGGTCGCGGACGGCGCCTGGCAGAAGGCCGTGGACGCCAACTTCGGCCCGGCCGGCTACAAGGCCGAGCCCGCCCCGCAGATCACCGAAGGCAGCTGATTCACCGGTGAGGAGCGTCGCCGCCCGCCTGTCACGGGCGGCGGCGCACCTCGCCGGCCATCCTGGGGAGAGCGCAGGGCATCGTGTTCGATTTTCTTGAGTCCGGGCAGTACGACGTGCTCGGAGCCTTCTGGGTGACGGTTCAGCTCACCCTCTACTCGGCCGTCGGGTCCCTGATCTGGGGTGTCATGCTGGCCGGGATGCGGGTCAGTCCGGTCCCGCTGATGCGGGCCTTCGGCACCGCGTACGTCAATACAGTGCGCAACACCCCGTTGACCCTGCTGGTCCTCGGCTGCTCACTGGGCCTGAGCCAGACCCTGGGCATCAACCTCGGTGGCGACACCTTCAAGGAGACCGGCTTCCGCCTCGCGGTCCTGGGGCTGATCGCCTACACCGGCACGTTCGTCTGCGAGGCGCTGCGCTCGGGCATCAACACCGTGCCCGTGGGCCAGGCCGAGGCCGCCCGTGCGCTGGGCCTGAGCTTCTTCCAGGTGCTCACGCTGATCGTGCTCCCCCAGGCCTTCCGGGCGGTCGTCGGACCGCTCGCCAACGTGCTGATCGCCCTCACCAAGAACACCACGGTGGCGGCAACCATCGGCGTCGCCGAGGCAGCGCTGCTGATGAAGGAAATGCTGGAGAACGAGGCGGACGCGATCTTCGCGGTCTTCGCTGTCTTCGCCTTCGGCTTCGTCGTGCTCACCCTGCCCACCGGCCTGCTGCTGGGCTGGGTGGCCAAGCGAGTGGCGGTGAAGCGATGAGCTCCGTTCTGTACGACACCCCCGGCCCCAAGGCCAAGGTCCGCAACTGGATCTACACCGCCGTCTTCGTGGTGGTCGTTGGGCTGGTCCTGTGGTGGGCCCTGAGCCTGATGGCCGAGAAGGGCCAGCTCGCCGCCGACAAGTGGAGCCCGTTCGTCACCGACAGCGAGATCTGGACGACGTTCCTGCTGCCAGGCCTCGGTGAGACCCTCAAGGCCGGCCTGATCGCCATGGTGATCGCGCTGCCCCTCGGTGCGCTCCTCGGCATCGCCCGGCTCTCCGACCACGCGTGGGTGCGCGTCCCGGTCGGGACGGTCGTGGAGTTCTTCCGCGCCATCCCGGTCCTGATCCTGATGATCTTCAGCTCCGCGCTGTACGTCATGCTCGGCACCGTCAGCTCCGAGGTGCGCCCCCTGTACGCGGTGGTCACCGGCCTGGTCCTGTACAACGCAGCGGTCATCGCCGAGATCGTCCGGGCCGGCATCCTGTCGCTGCCGCGCGGCCAGACCGACGCGGCCAAGGCGATCGGCATGCGCAAGGGCCAGATCATGACGTACGTCCTGGTCCCGCAGGCCGTCACGGCGATGCTGCCCGCCCTCGTCAGCCAGCTCGTGGTGATCCTCAAGGACACCGCGCTCGGCGGTGCCTTCCTCGGCTTCGCCGACCTGATGTCGATGAACCGGCAGATCTCCGCGAACTACAGCAACACCATCGCGACCATGGTCGTGATCGCCCTGATCTACATCGCGGTGAACTTCGCCCTGACCACTCTGGCCTCGTGGCTGGAGAGGCGGCTGCGGCAGTCGAAGAAGGGCACGGGCGCCGTGGTCGAGGCCGACGTGGCCGAGGTCGACGCGGGCGGCGCGGCGGGCGTGGGCAAGGCCCCCTGACGCCCGGTCAGTACACTGGCGTGACATGTGTGGTGCGGCGGGAGTCATCCGTCGCACCACACGGCGTCGTCCCGACCTGTGTCACTTGACGCAGGCACCTCCAGTGGGTTGCATACGTTCTGTGATCACATACCGGACACCGGGAGCCACATCATGGACCCGGTGATCGTCGTCGGCGCGGGCCCCGTCGGGCTGTCCCTGGCCCTCGCCCTGGCCGGCCAGGGCGTGCCCTCCATCGTGCTCGACGAAGGCCCCGGCAAGGAGGAGATCCGCCCCGCGCGCACCGTCGTCCTGCACGCGGACACCGCCGCCATGGCGCACCGGTTGGGGTGTACGACGCTGCGCGACGAAGGGGCGTACTACGCCGCCTGGCGCACCGTGCGCCGGGGCCGGCCCGCCCAGCGGGTCACCTTCGAGGAGCATCCGGCGCCCCTGCACGTGCCGCAGCACGCCCTCACGCGCGGACTGCGCGACTCCGCCGCCGCGCACCCGCTCGTCCAGCTGGTCACCGACAGCAAACTGGACTCCCTGGAGCAGGACGAGCGGGGGATCACCGCGCACACCCGCGGCGCCGAGACCACGTGGTGGCGCGGGAGTCACCTCGTCGGCTGCGACGGCGCCCGCTCCACCGTCCGCAAGCTCCTCGGCATCCGCTTCCCGGGCCGCACCGCCGTGGAACGGCACGCCGTGGCCGCGCTGCGCACCGAACTGCCCTGGCCCGGCGAGGCCCTGCTGCACCGCAACCCGCCCTCCGGCCCCGCCGAGGTCACCTCGCGGCCGCTGGCCGACGGGGTGTGGCGGCTGGACTGGCTGCTCCCGGCCCGCGGCGAACTCGTCACCCCCGACGCGCTGGTGACCCTGATCCGGGACACCCTCGCCGTGTGGTGCGGGGGCACGACTCCCCCGTACGACCTCCTCGACACGGGCGTCCACACCCTGCACCACCGCCTCGCCCGACGCTGGCGCGACGGCCGCGCCTTCCTCGCCGGGGACGCCGCGCACCTGTTGGGCGCGCTCGGCACCCAGGGCGTCGAGGAAGGGCTGCGGGACGCGGAGAACCTGGCCTGGAAGCTGTCCCTGGCCTGGCACCAGGGTGCCTCCGAGGAACTCCTCGACAGTTACGAGGGCGAGCGGCGCACCGCGGTCGCGGCCCGGCTGCGCGCCGCCGACCAGGCGATGCCCACGCTGCGGGCCGGGGGCGCGCTGCGCACCTACCTGCCCGGGGCCGCGCGTTCCGCCGAGACCCTGCTCACCGACGGCCACCTGGGGCGGGGGCCGCTGGGCGCGGAGCCGACGTACTCCCCGCCGATGGCCGTACGGGAGGTCCCGACGGCCACCGAGCCGGGGGGGCCGGTGGCCAACGTCCCGGTGACCGCGCCCGACGGCTCGACGGTGCCGCTGCGCGACCTGCTGGGGCAGGGCCGGCTGCTGGTGGTACTGGTCGCTCCGGGCACCGGGGTCTGGGACCGCCGCCACTGGCTGGGTGCCGGGCTGATGCCGCGGCTCGCGGCGGCGGTGAGCGCCCTGCCGGTCCGGACCGATCTGCTGGTCGCGGACGGCTACCCGGGGGCGCCGGCGCACACCGTGCTCCTCGTACGACCGGACGGGCACCTGGCCGCGACGTTCGCGGGGGTCCGCCCGGCGGAGCTGTACGAGGCGGCGGACGCGGTCCGGGCGGGTGCGCCCGAGGCGCGGCCCGCGCCTCCCCCGGCGACGGCCCCGGCCACAGCGCCGACATCCGTGATCGATTGACCGTTTCCGGGACCGCGTGGTTCACTCGCGGAATGACCGGCAACGACGTACGCCTGTGGCGGAGGGTCCATATGGACCTGCTCCGCTACGCGGGCTGCGTGTGTCGCCCTTCCTGCTGATTCGCCCCACGCCCCTGCGCGCCCCGTGCCGTCCACCGGCCCGCGCGCACTTCCGCGAACCCAGGAACGGTCAACCTCCATGTCTGCACCCGCGTTCTCCCCTGCCCCCACCGTCAATTCCGCCGGTCCCACGGCCGCCGAGCTGCTCGCGTTCGCGCAGCGCACCGCGGCGGACCCGGACGTCGTCGCCTCGCTCCCCCTCGACCCCGAGGGCCGTACCTGGATCCGGCTGGACGGGCCGGGCGGCAGCGAGGCCTGGCTGATCGGCTGGCCGCCGGGCACCGGCACCGGCTGGCACGACCACGCCGAATCGCGGGGCGCGTTCGCCACCGCTCGGGGCCGGCTCACCGAGCACTCGCTGTCCGTACGCCTCCCCTCGGAGGGCTGGCAGTCCCTGCACCTGGCCTCCGGTGTCGACCGCAGCCGACGGCTGGGCGCGGGCGCCGGGCGGGCCTTCGGGGAGCACCACGTGCACGAGGTCCTCAACGAGTCCGCGACCGAGCACGCGATCTCCGTGCACGCGTACTACCCGCCGCTCCCGCTGATCCGCCGCTACAGCCGCAGCGGCCCGGTGCTGCACCTGGAGCAGGTCGAGCGCCCGGCGGACTGGCAGTGAGCGCCCCGGTCGGCATCGACGAGCTGCTGGAGCGGGTCCGGGCGGGCTACACCCGCGTCGACGCGCGGGAGGCGTACGAGGCGTCCCGCGCGGGCGCCCTCCTCGTGGACATCCGCTACCAGGCGCTGCGCGAACGCGACGGCCTGATCCCGGGGGCGCTCGTGGTGGAGCGCAACGAGCTGGAGTGGCGGCTGGACCCGCTGGGCAGCCACCGCGCGGCCGAGGCGACGGGGCACGACCTCCAGGTGGTCGTGATCTGCAACGAGGGCTACGCGTCGAGCCTCGCGGCGGCCTCGTTGCACGCGCTGGGGCTGCGTCGCGCGACGGACCTGGCCGGGGGCTTCCAGGCCTGGCGGGCGGCGGGCCTGCCGGTGTCCCTTCCCTGACGCCCCCTCGGCCGGCCGAGCCGATGCCCGCCCGTGGCCTGGCGGCCGGTTTCGGGTGGTCCGAGCGCGGGGCGGGTACCGCTGCGCGGGGCCGGTCCCCTACCCGCCCTTCCTCCGTTTCCCAGGGCTCCGCCCCGGACCCCGCGCCTCAAACGCCGGCGCGGCTGGAATCGCCCTGCGGGCAATCCAGCCCCGCCGGGCAGGAAATCCAGCCCGTCCGGCGTTTGAGGACCGGGGGTCCGGGGGCAGCGCCCCCGGCAGCGGCGCCGCGCCCGGGCCGCTACGCCTTGGACGTGGCCACGTCCACCGGACGGACCCGGAGCGCCACCCTCCCCGGGAGGGAAGTGGCCGCGAGGGCCAGCAGTCCGGCCGCCCCGACCACCACCGCGTAGGCCACCGGCAGGACCGCCGGCGCGGCCACGCCCGTCATGCCCACGCTGAACGCGGTCAGCACGGCCAGCGCGATCCCCGACCCCAGCACCGCACCGATCAGCAGGACGGAGACGGCCTCCGCACGCAGCATCCGCAGCACCTGCCGCCGCTTCGCCCCCGCGAGCCGCAGCATCGCGAACTCCCGCACCCGCTCGGCGGTGGACATCGCAAGGGTGTTGACCACCGCGATCGCGGTGAAGGCCAGCACGAGGCCCATCGCCAGCAGGTTGATCTCCGCCCCGGCGTCCTGCCGGTCGGCCCGTGCCGCGTCGGCGTCCGCCGCGGAGAGCAGGGCCACCCCCGGGTAGGCCTTCACCACGGCGGCGAGCCGTTCCCGCCCCGCACCCGCGCCACCCGCACCCGGCTCCGTCGCCACCAGCACGGTGCTCGCGAGCGGGTTGTCGACGTGCGCGGCGACCAGGCCGTGCGGCAGCGTCAGGTCTCCGAAGCCCAGCCCCCGCGCGTACACGGCGGTGACCTTCAGCGTGACCGGAGTGCCGTCGCCGAGGGTCAGCTCCAGCGGGCTGCCCGGCTTCAGGCCGAGCTGGTCGGCGGCGAGTTCGCTCACCGCCGCGTCGCCCTCACCGAAGCCGGCCAGGCTGCCGCCGGTGACCTCGGGGTCCCAGGTCCGGGTCAGGCCCGCCGGGGTCACGCCCTGCGCGGCGTACTTCGCCAGGCCCACCCGTACGGAGGTGTGGACGATCTCGGTTGCCGCGGCGACTCCGGCCGTACGGCGGATCGTTTCGGCGGCCTCCGGGGTGACGCCCGGGCCCTGCGCCGCCAGCACCCAGTCGGCCCGGATGCCCTCGCGGGCCTGCGTCCGGGCCGCGTCCCCGAGGGTCGGGGTGATGAAGAGCACGGTGCAGGTCATGCCGACCAGCAGGGCGAGCGGGGTGACGGCGGACGCCATGCGGGTGGCGTTGCCGCGCAGGTTCGCGCCCGCCAGGTGGCCGCCCGCCCCGGCCAGCCGCAGCGGACCGGCGAGCAGCGCCGTGGCACCCCGTACGAGCAGCGGCCCGAGCAGCGAGACCGCCCCGGCCAGGACCACCACGGCCAGGAAGGTCACCGGGGTGGAGGCCGGCTCGGTGCGCAGCGAGCCCAGTACGACGACCAGCACCGCGCCGCCGGCCAGCAGGAGCAGCCCGAAGGCGGTCCGGAGCCGGCGCGGCCGGGCGGTCTCGACGGCGGCTTCGGCGAGTGCTTCGGCGGGGCGGATCCGGGCGATGCGGCGGCCGGTGATCCGTGCGGCGGCCCAGGCGCCGAGCAGGCTCGCCGCGACGGCGGCGAACATCGGGAAGATCCCGGCGGTGCGCTCCAGCGACGCGGGGACGACACCGCTGTCGACGAACCGGCCGTACAGCCAGGCGGCGAGCGGCAGTCCGGCGAAGGCTCCGGCGATGCCGGCGGCCAGGCCGACGAGCAGGGCCTCGCGTCCGATGAGCTGTCGCAGCTGTCGGGGGGTGGCGGCGATGGCGCGCAGCAGGGCGAGTTCGCGGTAGCGCTGCTGGACGGAGAGGGAGAAGGTGCCGACGACGACGAGGATCGCGACGAGGAGCGAGGTGCCGCCCATCGCGCCGCCCATGGAGACCAGTTTGACGCGGGCTCCGGCGGCGTCGAGGAACTCCACGGGGCCGCGCTCGTCCCCGGTGGCGACCTGCGCTCCGGTCCCGCGCAGGGCCTGCTCGACCCGGCCGGCCAGCTCGGCGGCGTTCACGCCGGGTGCGGGCAGGATCCCGATGGCGCTGATCCGACCGTCGCGGGCGGCGAGCCGCTGGGCCTCGGCGTCGCCGAAGAAGAGGGCGCTCTGCCGGGCGAGGTCCCCGTGGGCGCCCTGCGCGATGCCGCTGACCTGGTACGTCTTCGGTTCGCCGGTCGCCTGCACGGTCAGCTGCGAGCCGGCCTTCAGTCCCGCGCGGGCGGCCAGTGCCCGGTCGACGACGACCTCGCCGCCTCCCTGGGGCGCACGGCCCTCCACGAGGGTGAAGGGGGTGAGCGCGGCGGAGGTCCAGGCGTGCCCGTACGAGGGCTTCGGTTCGCCGGGGGTCTTCACGAGCGGGACGGCCTGGAAGCTGAGCTCGGGCACGGCCCGCTCGACTCCGGGGACGGCGCGGACCGTGTCGAGGGTGCCGGCGGGCAGCCAGGCCCGCTCGGCGACGGGCTTCGCCTTGTGCTTCGTCTTCGTCTTGCCCTTCTTCTCCTTGACCGTGGTCTCGTGGACGTTCTGGTCGGCGGAGACGACGACCGGCGCGGCCGCGTAGCGCTCGGTGCCGATCTTTCCGCGGAGTCCCGTTTCCAGGAGGGTGCCGCAGGCGGTGACGAGGGCGGCCGCGCAGAAGAGCGCGACGAAGGCGCCGAGGAATCCGGCTTTGCGGTCCCTGATGGTCTGGAGGGCGTAACGCAGCATCATGCGGTCAACTCTGCCGCCGGGCCCGCCTCCTGACATTGGCGTGCCCCGGCGTCCGCACCCGGGGGCTACCCCCACCCCGGGCGCACCGGCTCACTCCCCTGGGTACCCGAGTTCGTCGGCGTCGTCGGGGTCCTGGCCCTCCGCCTCCAGGGCGCGGCGGACCACCCGCAGGGCCATGCCCTCCGGGTATCCCTTGCGGGCGAGCATCCCGGCGAGGCGCCGGATCCGCTTGTCCCGGTCCAGCCCCCGGGTGGCGCGGAGCTTGCGCTCCACGAGCTCCCGGGCGGTCTCCTCCTCCTGGTCGGAGTCCAGCTGCTCCAGGGCCTCCTCGACGAGGGTGGCGTGCACCCCCTTGGTACGGAGTTCCTGGGCGAGCGCGCGACGGGCCAGGCCCCGGCCGCGGTGCCGGGACTCGACCCAGGCCCCGGCGAAGGCGGCGTCGTCGATCAGGCCCACCTCCTCGTACCGGGAGAGGACCTCCTGCGACACCTCCTCGGGGATGCCCCGCTTGTGCAGGGCGTCCGCGAGCTGGCGCCGGGTGCGCGCGCTCCCCGTGAGCAGACGCAGGCAGATGGCCCGCGCCTGCTCCTCGGGGCTCTGGGGCGGCAGCTCCTGGCGGCCCTCACGGCCGCCCCGGCTTCCGCCGCCCCTTTCCTGCTCCTGCACGGGTCAGCTCTTGGACGCGGCGGCCTTGGCCGTCGTCTTGGCCTTCGTCGCCGGCGCGGGCACGGCTGCCGAGCCGTCGGCCGGCGCCGCGGCCGCCTCGTCACCCGCGCCGTCCGCGGCGTCCTTGCGCACGCCGACGCCCAGCTTCTCCTTGATCTTCCGCTCGATCTCGTTGGCGAGATCCGGGTTGTCCTTGAGGAAGTTGCGGGCGTTCTCCTTGCCCTGGCCGAGCTGGTCGCCCTCGTACGTGTACCAGGCGCCGGCCTTGCGGATGAAGCCGTGCTCCACGCCCATGTCGATCAGACCGCCCTCGCGGCTGATGCCCTGGCCGTAGAGGATGTCGAACTCGGCCTGCTTGAACGGCGGCGCGACCTTGTTCTTCACGACCTTGCAGCGGGTGCGGTTACCGACCGCCTCCGTGCCGTCCTTCAGGGTCTCGATACGGCGGATGTCGATGCGCACCGAGGCGTAGAACTTCAGCGCGCGGCCACCGGTCGTGGTCTCGGGCGAGCCGAACATCACACCGATCTTCTCGCGGAGCTGGTTGATGAAGATCGCGGTGGTCTTGGACTGGTTGAGCGCACCGGTGATCTTCCGGAGCGCCTGGCTCATCAGTCGGGCCTGGAGACCCACGTGCGAGTCGCCCATCTCGCCCTCGATCTCGGCGCGCGGCACGAGGGCCGCCACGGAGTCGATGACGATCAGGTCGAGGGCGCCGGAGCGGACGAGCATGTCCACGATCTCCAGCGCCTGCTCGCCGGTGTCCGGCTGCGACAGGATGAGGTTGTCGGTGTCGACGCCGAGGGCCTTCGCGTACTCGGGGTCGAGCGCGTGCTCGGCGTCCACGAAGGCGACGGTGCCGCCGGCCTTCTGCGCGTTGGCCACGGCGTGCAGGGTCAGGGTCGTCTTACCGGAGGACTCCGGGCCGTACACCTCGATGACACGGCCGCGGGGCAGCCCGCCGACGCCGAGCGCGATGTCCAGCGCGGTCGACCCGGTGGGGATGACCTCGATGGGGTCGTTCGGCTTGTCGCCGAGGCGCATGACCGCACCCTTGCCGAATTGCCGTTCAATCTGTGCGAGAGCGGCGTCGAGAGCCTTCTCGCGGTCGGTGCCTGCCATGGGTTCCACCCGGTTTGCTTGAGTCGATCGCTTCACGCCATTGACGCTAATGCCTGCCACTGACAATGCGCCTCCACGACCGGTTCGGCTGTGGATAACCCATCAGAATGGATGTTCGATTTCCCTGTCAAGCGCGCCACGCCGGCACCGGCGGACGGCACCACAGGGCAGAATCCAGGCCTGTGATCATCAGCGAGCGCGAACTCAACCGGGCCACCCTCGGCCGCCAGCTGCTGCTGGAGCGTGAGCCACTGTCCGTTCCCGAAGGGCTGCGGCGCGTGGTCGCCCTCCAGGCCCAGCACCCCGCCTCGCCCTACATCGCCCTGTGGAACCGGCTCGCCGGGTTCACCGCCGCCGAACTCGACGCCGCCTTCTCCGGGCGGTCGGCGGTCAAGGCGACCCTGATGCGGATCACGCTGCACGCCGTGCACACCGAGGACTACCCGGCCTTCCGGGCCGCGATGCGGCCCACGTTGTACGCCTCCCGGCTCGGCGGCCGCTTCGCCGCCGCCGGGCTGACCCCCGCGGACGCCGACGCGCTCCTCCCGGACCTGCTGGCCTTCGCCCGGGAGCCGCGGACCTCGGCGCGGATGCAGGCGTGGACCGAGGAGCGGGTCGGCGCGGAACGGAAGGACGCGGCGTGGTGGGGGCTGAAGGGGTACGCGCCGCTGCACCACGCCCCGACGGGCACGCCCTGGTCGTTCGGCGACCGCCCGTCCTTCGTCGCGGCCGACCCGTCCGGGGCCTCCCCCTCGGACGTTCCCGCGGGCCGGGCCGTGGACCCGTACGCGCTGCGCACCCTGGTCCTGCGCTACCTGGCGGGGTTCGGGCCCGCCTCCGTCGCGGACGTGGCGCAGTTCGCCATGGTGCAGCGTGCGCCCGTCCGCGCGGCGCTCCGCGCCCTGGCCGGCGCCGTCGAGGAGCTCCGGGGGCCGGACGGCGTGACGTTGTACGACCTTCCGGGCGCCCTCCGGCCCCACGCCGAGACCCCCGCCCCGCCCCGGCTCATGGCGATGTGGGACAGCGTCCTGCTGGCGTACGCCGACCGCGGCCGGTTGATACCCCCGGAGTACCGCCCGCTGGTGATCCGGCGCAACGGCGACGTGCTGCCCACCCTGCTGGTGGACGGCCGTGTCGCGGGCGTGTGGCGTCCGACGGAACGCGGCGTCGAGGCCACGGCGTTCCGTCCGCTCCCGCCGGCCGTCTGGGACGGGCTCGCGGAGGAGGCCCTGGCCCTGACGGCCTTCCTCGGCGAGCGCGAGCCGGCGGTCTACAGCCGCTACCACCACTGGTGGACCAAGCTCCCGGAGGCCGAGGTCCGGATGTTGTGAAGCGGCGGCCGTCCGGCCCTCCGGGTCAGGAGGAGAGCGCGGTTCCGAGGGAGGCCGCGCCCATGGGTTTCGGCGCGCCCTCCTCGTAGAAGACGTCGAGCGCCGTGATCGTGAACCCGGCCGCCTCCAGCATGTCGACGGTCGGCCGGGTGAGGTGACAGCCACCGAGGAGCCGCTTGTTGAGCGGTTCCAGGCGTCGTTGCCAGTCGCGTACGCGCGGGTCCGCCTGCGGGGCGAGGCCGTGCTCGACGAAGTGCAGGGTCCCGCCGGGCTTCAGCACGCGCCGCAACTCCCGCAGGGCCGCTCCGGGATCGGGGACGGTGCACAGGGTCCAGGTGCACAGGGCGGCGTCGAAGGTGTCGTCCCCGAAGGGAAGTGACTGCCCGTCGAGTCCGGCCCGGCGCACCGGGATCCGCGAGGCCCCCACGCGGTCGGCGGCCAACTTCCACCCGAGGTCGGAGGGTTCGACGGCGGCCACGCCCGTCACTTCCGGCGGATAGAACGGGACGTTGTGTCCCGAGCCGAATCCGATCTCGACGACCTCGCCGCGCAGGCCTTCGCAGACCCGGCGCCGCAGCGGCCCCGCCTGCTTGACACCGCAGGCGAGGTCGATGATCCGCGGCAGGATCCGCTCTCCGTAGAACCCCATCTCGGCCTCCGGCCTCCGTGTCCCGCTTCAGCATGGCACCGCGGGCTCCCGATCGCGTACCGACCACGAAGTGACAACCAACGGTTGACAGTCATTCGACTGTCAACCTAGGGTTGCACTCATGACGAACCCTTCGGTGGAACCCGTTCGCATGACCAATCCGGTACGCCTCGACGATCTGATCGCGGCCATCAACAAGGTCCACACCGACCCCTTGGAGCAACTCAGCGACGCGGTCGTCGCCGCCGAGGCGCTCGGGGAGGTCGCCGACCACCTCATCGGCCACTTCGTGGACCAGGCCCGGCGCTCCGGCGCCTCCTGGACCGACATCGGCCGCAGCATGGGCGTCACCCGCCAGGCCGCCCAGAAGCGCTTCGTCCCCAAGGCCGACAAGGAGGGCGACGCGGCCCTCGACCCCAGCGCGGGCTTCGGCCGCTTCACCCCCCGCGCCCGCAACGTCGTCGTGACCTCGCAGAACGAGGCCCGCACGGCCGGCAGCCCCGAGATCGGCACGGCGCACCTGATCCTGGGCCTGCTCGCCGAGCCCGAGGGTCTCGCCGCCCTCGCCCTGCGCTCCCAGGACGTCGCGGAGCAGGACGTGCGCGCCGCCGCGACGGCCGCGCTGCCCCCGCGCCAGGAGGACCTCCCCGCCCTCATCCCCTTCGACGCGTCCGCGAAGAAGGCCTTGGAGCTCACCTTCCGCGAGGCCCTGCGCCTGGGCCACTCCTACGTCGGCACCGAGCACGTCCTGCTCGCGCTGCTGGAGCAGGAGAACGGCGAGGGTCCGCTCAGCGGCCTCGGCCTGCGGAAGGACGCCGTCGAGGCGGCCGTCACCGAAGCCCTGGAATCCGTACTCGGCGGCTCGGACGCTCCGTAGCGGCGGCCGCTCCCTCCGTCAGCTCGTACCGCTTCACGTACGCCCCGAGGAAGGCCTGCAACGTGGCGACGGCCGGGATCGCGATGAGCGCCCCGACCGCGCCCAGCAGGGCGGTGCCCGCGATGACCGATCCGAAGGCCACCGCCGGGTGGATGTCGACGGTGCGCGAGGTCAGCTTCGGCTGGAGCATGTAGTTCTCGAACTGCTGGTAGACCACCACGAATCCGAGGACGTACAGCGCGTACCAGGGATTGACGGTGAAGGCGATCAGCATCGGCAGCGCGCCCGCCAGATAGGTGCCGATGGTGGGGATGAACTGGGAGACCAGTCCCACCCACACCGCGAGCGCGGGCGCGTACGGCACCCCGAGGACGACCAGCACGATGTAGTGGGCGATGCCGGAGATCAGTGCCATCAGCCCGCGCGAGTAGAGGTAGCCGCCGGTCTTGGCGACGGCGATCTCCCAGGCGCGCAGCACCTCGGACTGCTTCGCGGGCGGCAGTACGGAGCACAGCGCGCGCCGCAGCCTCGGTCCGTCGGCGGCGAAGTAGAAGGAGAAGAGCCCGATCGTCAGCAGCTTGAAGAGTCCGCCGAGCACGGTGGCGGACACGTCGAGCACGCCGGTCGCGCTGTTCTGCACGTACTTGCGCAGCCAGTCGGAGCGCAGCAGGCTCTCCTGGATCTCCAGCCGGGAGAGCTCGGTGTGGAAGGTGGAGTTGATCGAGTCGATCACCGAGTCGAGGTAGCGGGGGAAGCCCTCGACCATCTCGACGATCTGCCCGGCGAGCATGGAGCCGAGCAGGGCGAGGAATCCGACGGCGGCGACGAACACTCCGAGGAACACCAGGAAGGTGGCGAGCCCGCGGCGCATGCCGCGGGCCGCCATGCGTGCGACGGCGGGCTCGATCGCGAGCGCGAGGAAGAACGCGATCAGGATGTTGACGAGCAGCCCGATCAGCTGGTGGAAGGCCCAGCTGCCGAGCTGGAAACAGGCGACGAGGGCCAGTACGAGGACCACGGCTCGCGGCAGCCAGCGCGGCATCCGCGCGTCGGCTCCGGCGGGGGTGGCGGGTGGGACCCGGCTGCCGTCCCCGGCGGCGCTGCCCCGCGGTCCTGGCATGCGGGGGTGCTCGGCGTGCGCGTCGGCGGGGCCGTCGGTGCCCTCCGGGACGGCGGCCGGTGCGGTCGGCTCCGCCCGCCCGGGCGGGGGCGCGCCCTCGGCGCCTGGGGGCTGATCGGTCGTGTCTTCGGTGGCTGCCACCCGGCCAAGTCTGGCCCACGGTCGGCCCTGACCACGAAACGGCGGCCTTCGGGCCCCGGCCGGCGCCCCGGGCGTGCCCGGCGGAGCCCCGGGGGGTCAGCGCAGGGAGGCCGGTACGTCCATCGCCGAGCACACGGCGCGCCACACGTCCTTGGTCTCCCATCCCGCGTCCAGCGCCTGGTGGACGGTCCGCCCGCCGAGCTCCGTCATGACGTGGTCCCGCGCGAAGGAGTCGGCGTAGCCCTCGCCGAAGTGCTCCGCCATCCGCTCCCAGAAAATCGTCAACCGCATGCCCCCAGTATCCCGCCCCGGGAGAGTGCACCGGCCGCGTTCGTCCCTCCGCCGTGCGTCACGGCGTCCTACCTTGCACGCATGCCCGGAGACGAAGGTCCTTCAGCGACCTCACCGACCTCACCGACCTCGCCGACCCCGCTGGCCCGCGCCGAGCAGTTCATCTGGCTCACGGCCCGGGTCCTGGAGCAGCGGCGGTTCGCGTTCCACTTCCTCGGCGGGGACGCCGACGCGGTGGACACCGCCCTCGGCTCGTACCTGAACGGCGACGGCGGCTACGGCCACGCGCTCGATCCGGATCTGCGCGGCCCGCTCAGCCAGCCCCTGCACACGGCCCACGCGCTGCGGGTGCTGGACAGCCTGGGTCGGTGCGGCGGGCAGCGCATCGAGCGGCTCTGCCTCCACCTGACCCGGGTGTCCACCCCGGAGGGTGCGCTTCCGGTGACCGTCCCCGCCCCGCGCTGCTACCCGGCGGCGCCGTACCACCCGGTGCACGACGATCCGCCGGGCGAGCTGCTGACCACGGGCCCGGTGGTCGGGGTGCTGCACCGCAACCGGGTCTGGCACGCGTGGCTCTTCCGGGCCACGGACTTCTGCTGGGACCGGGTCGAGAACCTGCGCCACGCGCATCCGTACGAGCTCCAGGGCGCGGTGGCCTTCCTGGACGGCGCGCCAGACCGGGCCCGCGCGGCGGCGGCCGCGGACCGGCTCGGGCGACTGGTGCGCGAGCGGGGGCTGGCCGTGCTGGATCCGGGGCGGTGCGAGGAGTACCCGCTCGCGCCCGGTTGCGCGCCGGGCGAGCGGTTGTTCCCGTACGACTACGCGCGGCGGCCCGAGTCGCTGGCGCGGGGCTGGTTCACCGAGGAGGAGGTGCGGCGCTCGCTGGACTTCCTGGCGGCCGAGCAGCAGCCGGACGGGGGCTGGCCGGTGCGTCGCAGGGCCTGGGCGCCGGGCAGCTCGCTGGAGCGGCGGCCGATCGCCACGTTGGAGGCCCTGCTGACGTTGCGGGCGTACGGGCGCCTGCCGGCGCAGGTCAGCCGCCCAGGGCCCGGACGCCCGCGGTGACGACGACGGCGGCCGCGACCACGATCAGGAAGGGGGCCCGCAGCAGCAGTGCGAGTCCGGCGGCGGCGAGCCCTGCGGCCCGTGCGTCGAGGACGAGTTCGTGCCCGGTGGCGAAGGTCTGCTGGGCGGTGAGCGCGGCGAGCAGCGCGACCGGCAGCAGTGCGCTGAGCTTGCGGACCAGGGGCCGTTCCAGGGCTCCGGCGGGGACGAGGAGTCCGGCGAGCTTGACGGCGTAGCAGCCGAGGACGGTGATCCCGATGGCGATCCACACGTTCATGCCGTTCACGAGCGGCGTCCCTTCATCCAGAGCACGACGGGGGCGGCGAGGGCCGCGATCAGCACGGGGACCCCGGCGGGGAGCACGGGCAGGAACCCGAGTCCGAGGACCAGTGCGAGGGCGGCGACGGCCCGCTCGGTGGAGGTCTTCAGCATCGGTGCGAGGAGGGCGAGGAACACGGCGGGCCCGGCGGCGTCCAGTCCCCACGCGTCGGTGTCGCCGATGGCCTCGGCGCCGAGCGCGCCGAGCAGGGTGGTGAGGTTCCACAGCACGTAGAGGGCGAGCCCCGTGACGCCGAAGCCGAGCCGGGCCGACCTGCGGTCCTGCTGCGCGAGTGCCACGGCGGTGGTCTCGTCGATCACCCAGTGCGCGGCGAAGGGCCGTGCCGCGCGGGGCAGCGCGAGCAGCTGCGACAGCCTCAGGCCGTAGAAGGCGTTCCGGGTGCCGAGGAAGAAGGCCCCGGCGGCGGCGGTGAAGGGGTTCCCGCCCGCGGCCAGCGCCCCGACCAGCGCGAACTGGGAGGCGCCCGTGAAGACGAGCAGGCTGAGCGCGCAGGCCTGGAGGGTGCTGATCCCTGCCCCGGCGGCGGTCACGCCGAAGGCGAACCCGGACAGGCCGACGGCCACTCCGACGCCGAGTGCGTCCCTGATCACGGCCGCCCGCGGCCGCGCGACGGGCGGCGCCGTCCGGTGCGTGTCCTGCTCTTCGATCATCGTCTGGTCTCCCACGCCACGAAACTAGGCGGGGGCGGGCCGGGTGGTCTTGTACGTTCTTGCGCGCGGGGCCTCGGCCCCGGTGGCTTCGGGCGGGGTCCGGCCGGCGCGCTCCCGCCGGTAGGCGCCCGGTGGGACTCCCACGATGCGGGTGAAGTGTCGGTTCAGGTGCGGCTGGTCGGTGAAGCCGACGGTCACGGCCGCCTCGGCGGGCGGGGTGCCCCCGTCGAGGAGCCGGCGGGCCCGGCGGACGCGGGCGTCGGTGAGCCAGGTGTGCGGCGGCATTCCGTAGCGGTCCCGGAAGGCCCGGAGCAGGGCGAAGGGGCTGGTGCCCAGTTCGGCCGCCAGCTGTTCCAGGGAGGGCGGGTCGGCCATGCGGTCCTCCAGGACGGCCCGGGCGGTCTCCGCGTCGGCGCCGCCCGTGCCGCGGACCGTGCGGGCCGGCAGGGGTCCGGCGTGCCGGGTCAGCATCCGCGCGACCACGCCCCGCAGCATCGTGTCGGCGGCCAGCGCGTTCCCGGACTCGGCGGCCCGGTGCACCTCGGTGATCGTCCGCGAGGCCTGCGGGTCGGTGACCATGTCGGCGGTGAAGCCGGGTGTGCCGCGCAGGGTGCCGATCTCGGCGGCGACCTCGGCGATCAGCTCGCGGGAGGGGTAGAGGGTGGAGTACGCCCAGCCCTCGGGGACCCCGGCGCGTGCGGTGTGCGCCACCTCGGGGTTGATCAGGACCACGCTGCCCGGCCCGGCGCGCAGTACGTGGCCGGGGAGGCCTATCTCCTCGATGCCGCCGGTGACGGCCGCGATGACGTACCCGTCGTGCGCGTGGCGGGGGAAGGTGTGGCGGACGTAATGGGCGCGCAGCAGGTCCAGTCCGGGCAGCTCCGGGTACTGCCAGTGCCTGGCCCACTCCCGGCGTCCCTCGTCCGCGTCCGTCCCCATCCCCCCATTCTGCGCCTCGCCCGGCGGGGGTGTTTTCCCAGGTCCGGCCGGTTGTCAGTGGCGGGGTGCACGATGGGGGCATGTCCGGCTCCGCGCTCGATTCGTTCTCCCCCGCGACCCGCTCCTGGTTCACGGGGGCCTTCGTCAGGCCGACCTCCGCGCAGGAGGGCGCCTGGCGGGCCATCTCGGAGGGGTCGGACGTGCTCGTCGTGGCGCCCACCGGCTCCGGGAAGACGCTGGCCGCGTTCCTCGCCGCGCTCGACCAGCTGGCCTCGACCCCGCCGCCGGCCGAGGCGCGCAAGCGCTGCCGGGTGTTGTACGTGTCGCCGCTGAAGGCGCTGGCCGTGGACGTGGAGCGCAATCTGCGCAGTCCGCTGACGGGGATCCGGCAGGAGTCGGTGCGGCTGGGGCTGCCCGAGCCGGAGATCCGGGTCGGGATCCGTTCGGGCGACACGCCGCCCGCCGAGCGCCGGGCGCTGGCCACCCGCCCGCCGGACATCCTGATCACGACGCCCGAGTCGCTGTTCCTGATGCTGACGTCGTCGGCGCGCGAGGCGCTCGCCGGCATCGAGACGGTGATCCTGGACGAG
The DNA here is from genome assembly GCF_042889825.1 of Streptomyces sp. NPDC002467. NCBI lineage: Bacteria > Bacillati > Actinomycetota > Actinomycetes > Kitasatosporales > Streptomycetaceae > Streptomyces > Streptomyces sp. NPDC002467. The sequence goes on from NZ_JBIARJ010000020.1 coordinate 169,610, forward strand.
GTCCACGCCGTCGCGGGGACGAAGCGCGGGGCGCACCTGGCGTTGTCCTTGGAGCGTTTGGACGAGCTGTTGCCGCGCCCGGCCCGCCGGATCGGCTTGTCGGCGACGGTCCGTCCGGTGGACGAGGTGGCCCGGTACCTGGCGCCGCGCGGCAAGGTGGAGATCGTCCAGCCCCCGTCCGCGAAGGAGTTCGACCTGTCGGTGGTCGTCCCGGTGCAGGACATGGGCGAGTTGGGTGGTTCCCCGGCGAGCGAGGGCAAGGAGGGCGGGGACAAGCCGTCGATCTGGCCGCATGTGGAGGAGCGCATCGCGGATCTGGTGCAGGCGCACCGTTCGACGATCGTGTTCGCCAACTCCCGCCGTCTCGCGGAGCGGCTGTGCAACCGGCTGAACGAGATCGGGTACGAGCGGGCGATGGGCGAGCGCCTGCCGGAGGGGGCGCCGCCGGCCGAGGTCATGGCGCAGTCGGGTGCGGCGCTCGGCGCGCCGCCGCTGCTGGCGCGCGCGCACCACGGTTCGGTCTCCAAGGAGCAGCGGGCCCTGGTGGAGGAGGACCTGAAGGCGGGCCGGCTGCCCGCCGTGGTCGCCACCTCCAGTCTGGAACTGGGCATCGACATGGGTGCGGTGGACCTGGTGGTGCAGGTGGAGTCCCCGCCCTCGGTGGCTTCCGGGCTCCAGCGGGTGGGCCGGGCCGGGCACCAGGTCGGCGCGGTCTCCACGGGGGTGGTGTTCCCCAAGTACCGGGGCGACCTGGTGCAGGCCGCGGTGGTCACCGAGCGGATGCGCACCGGTTCGATCGAGTCGCTGCGCATTCCGTCCAACCCGCTCGACGTCCTCGCGCAGCAGTTGGTCGCGATGACCGCGATGGACACCTGGCAGTTGGACGACCTGCTCGCGCTGGTGCGCCGGGCGGCCCCGTTCGCGGCGCTGCCGGAGTCGGCGTTCACGGCGGTCCTGGACATGCTGGCGGGCCGCTATCCGTCGGACGCGTTCGCCGAGCTGCGACCGCGGGTGGTGTGGGACCGGGTGGCGGGGACGGTCACGGGCCGGCCGGGGGCCCAGCGCCTCGCGGTCACCTCCGGCGGCACCATCCCGGACCGCGGCCTGTTCGGGGTGTTCCTGGCGGGTTCCGATCCGAAGAAGGGCGGCGGCCGGGTCGGCGAGCTCGACGAGGAGATGGTCTACGAGTCGCGCGTCGGTGACGTCTTCACGCTGGGCACCACCTCGTGGCGGATCGAGGACATCACCCGTGACCGGGTGCTGGTGACGCCGGCCCCCGGGGTGCCGGGCCGGTTGCCGTTCTGGAAGGGCGACCAGCTGGGTCGCCCGCTCGAACTGGGTCGCGCGGTCGGTGCGTTCCTGCGCGAGCTGGGCGGCCTGTCGGACGAGGACGCGCGGCTGCGGCTGCTGGCTGCCGGTCTGGACGCCTGGGCCGCGGAGAACGTGCTGGCGTACCTGACCGAGCAGCGCGAGGCGTGCGGGCACGTGCCGGACGACCGGACGATCGTGGTGGAGCGTTTCCGCGACGAGCTGGGCGACTGGCGGGTCGTCGTCCACTCCCCGTTCGGCGCGCAGGTGCACGCTCCCTGGGCGTTGGCGCTGGGCGCCCGGCTCGCCGAGAAGTACGGCATGGACGCGCAGGTGATGCACGCGGACGACGGGATCGTGCTGCGCCTGCCGGATGCGGACCTGCTGTCCATGGACCTCCTGGACCACGATCCTTCCGCTTCCGCTTCGTTCGAGTTCGACGACGAGCAGGCCCCCCTCGGCGCCGCCGACGTCGCCTTCGACCACGGTGACGTCAATCAGATCGTCACGGATCAGGTGGGCGGCTCCGCCCTGTTCGCCTCGCGGTTCCGCGAGTGCGCGGCGCGCGCCCTGCTGCTGCCGCGCCGCAGTCCCGGCAAGCGGACCCCGCTGTGGCAGCAGCGGCAGCGCGCGTCGCAGCTGCTCCAGGTGGCTTCGGAGTTCGGTTCCTTCCCGATCGTGCTGGAGGCCGTACGGGAGTGCCTCCAGGACGTCTTCGACGTGCCCGGCCTGACCGAGTTGATGGGTGACATCGAGGCGCGGCGGGTCCGGTTGGTGGAGGTCACCACTCCGGAGCCGTCGCCCTTCGCGCGTTCCCTGCTCTTCGGGTACGTGGCCCAGTTCCTGTACGAGGGTGACTCGCCGCTCGCCGAGCGCAGGGCGGCGGCGCTGTCGTTGGACTCCCGGCTCCTGGCGGAGCTGCTGGGGCAGGCGGAGCTGCGCGAGCTGCTCGACGCGCAGGTGCTGGAGGAGCTGGAGCGGGAGCTGCAGTGGCTCACCGAGGACCGGCGGGCCAAGGACGCCGAGTCGGTGGCCGACCTGTTGCGGCTGCTGGGTCCCCTCACCGACGACGGGCTGGCGGAGCGGGGCGCGGATCCGGACTGGGCCCCGGGCCTGGCGGCGGCCCGGCGCGCGATCCGGGTCCGGATCGGCGGCGTCGACCACTGGGCGGCGGTCGAGGACGCGGGCCGGCTGCGGGACGCTCTGGGCACGGCGCTTCCGGTGGGCGTCCCGGAGGCGTTCACCGAGCCGGTGAAGGATCCGTTGGGCGATCTGCTGGCCCGGTACGCGCGCACGCACGGGCCGTTCACCACGGCCGCGGTCGCCGCGCGCTTCGGGCTGGGTCCTGCGGTGACGGAGGGCGCCCTGAACCGGCTCGCGGCGGCGGGTCGGGTGGTCCAGGGCGAGTTCCATCCGGCGGGCATCGGGCAGGAGTGGTGCGACGCGGCGGTGTTGCGCAGGCTCCGGCGGCGTTCGCTGGCGGCGTTGCGGCAGGAGGTGGAGCCCGTTCCGCCGACCTCGCTGGCCACGTTCCTGCCGCAGTGGCAGCACCTGGGTGGCGCCCTGCGCGGTATCGACGGCCTGGCGCGGGCGGTCGAGCAGTTGCAGGGCGCCCCGGTTCCGGCGTCCGCGCTGGAGCGGCTGATCCTTCCGTCGCGGGTCGCGGGGTACTCGCCGGCCCTGCTGGACGAGCTGACGACCAGCGGCGAGGTGGTCTGGGCGGGCGCGGGGTCCCTGCCGGGCAAGGACGGCTGGGTCTCCCTCTACCTGGCGGAGGCGGCGCCTCTGCTCCTGCCGCCGCCGCACCCGCTGGAGGTGGGCCCGCTGCACCAGGCCGTGCTGGACGCCCTGGACGGTGGGTACGGGCTGTTCTTCCGCCAGCTCTCCCAGATGGTCCGCGACCGGCATCCCGAGGCCTCGGACCTGGACCTCTCCTCGGCCGTCTGGGACCTGGCCTGGTCGGGCCGGCTCACCAACGACACGCTGGCCCCGCTGCGTTCGCTGCTGGGCTCGGGCCGCACCGCGGGCTCGACGGCCCACCGGGCCCGGCGGACGGTGCCGCGCGGCCGGTACGGCACGCTGAGCGCGACGGTGTCCCGTACGGGCCCGCCCACGGTCTCGGGCCGCTGGTCGCTGCTGCCGTCCCAGGCCCCCGATCCGACGCACCGGGCCCACGCCCTGGCGCGCACCCTGCTGGACCGCCACGGGGTGGTGACCCGGGGCGCGGTCGCGGCGGAGGGCGTGGAAGGCGGCTTCAGCGCGGTGTACCGCGTCCTGTCCGCGTTCGAGGACAGCGGGCAGGCCCGGCGGGGGTACGTGGTCGAGGGGCTGGGCGCGGCCCAGTTCGCGATGGACGGCGCGGTGGACCGGCTCCGTGCTGCCGAGCGCACGCCGCCCCCGCTGGCCGCGGTGGTGCTGGCCGCGGCCGATCCGGCGAACGCGTACGGTGCGGCCCTGCCGTGGCCGGAGCCGCCCGGCGGGGCGAGTCACAAGCCGGGCCGGAAGGCGGGTTCCCTGGTGGTCCTGGTGGACGGTGAGCTGATCCTGTATCTGGAGCGGGGCGGGAAGACCCTGTTGGCGTGGCCGGAGCCCTCCGACGCCCGTCTGGAGGCCGCGTTGGCGGCGCTCGCCGCGGCATCCCGCGCCGGCACGCTCCCGGCCCTCACGGTGGAGCGGATCAACGCCGCGGCCTCCCTGACGTCCCCCTTGGGGCCCGCCCTGGAGTCGGCCGGTTTCCACGCCACCCCGAGAGGGCTGCGCATGCGCTCGTGACGGCGTCCGACCGCGGCCGTCGGGTATCGGGAGGGCTTCGAATGTCTTGGGCATGTCACAGGACCGTCGCCGACCGACTCCCGGACTGGCCGAGGCGCTTATTCATCCCTTACAAAGATGATCACAGGCATCACGTTGATGATGCACAGTCATGGGGGAGAAGAAAAGTGAGCAGCATCAGCATGCGCAAGTCCACCCTGGTCGCCGTCGGTCTCGCGGTCGCCGGCACCATGGCCCTGACGGGCTGCAAGAACGGCAACGAGGACGCGGCCGCGCCGAGTTCGTCCGCCCCGGCGGGCGCCCCGGCCAGTCCCTCGGCCGGCGGCTACAGCGAGGCCCCGGGCGGCGCGGCCAGCCCCTCCGCCGGCTACAACGAGGGCACGGGTGGCGCGGGCGGTGCGGCCGGTGCCGCGGCGAAGCCCGGCCAGGCCTTCAAGATCGGCGAGACCGCGACGGTCCCGTTCGACTCCGGCAACACCAAGGGCGGCACCATCGCGCTGACGGTCACCGCCGTCGAGCAGGGCAACCCCGCCGACCTGGCGCCGCTCAACCTCGGCGACAAGGTCAAGGGGATGATCCCCTACTACGTGCGCTACACCGTCAAGAACGTCGGCACCGTGGACCTGTCGTTCACCTCGGTGAGCCACATGAAGGGCCTGCTCGCGGACGGCAGCGAGGCGCAGGGCGTCTCGGTCATCGGCAAGTTCGAGAAGTGCAAGGAGGAGTCGCTGCCGAAGGGCTTCACCAACGGCCAGACGCAGCAGGAATGCGCCATCGCGCTGGCCCCCTCCTCGCAGACGAAGGTGTCCGGCGCCCAGTACTGGAACAACCCGTACATGAGCAAGGGCAAGGAGCTCACCTGGAAGTGACGGGGCGGCCCGACAGGGCCTCCGTCCTCCCACCGCGAGCCCCCGCGACGGCACCCCGTCGCGGGGGCTCGCCCCCGTGCGCACGGACTTCCCCGACGGACTTCCCCGTCAGCGCATCACCTTGACGCCGAACCGGGCGCCGCCGAGCGCGAACTGGATCGCGCTGTGCATGTGCGAGTACATCTCCATGCCGCGCGAGCAGACGAGCGGGCCGAGGTCGAGCACGTCCTGCCAGCCGTAGGACCGCAGCAGGGCGGTGACCTCCGCCTTGGCGTCGTCGTGGTCGCCCGCCACGAACATCGTGTGGTCGCCGCCCGCCACGGACCGCGGGTCGACTGCGGTCCCCTGCTCCTGGGTGACGCAGGCCTTGACCACCCTGGCCGCGGGGACGGCGCGCTGGATCCGCTCCCCCAGGCTGTCGTGGTCCACCGGGTCCAGGGCGGGCATCACCCCCCACGGAGTGGGCCACGGGTGGGCCTGCTCCGGGTTGTAGACGAACGGGACGGCGAAGTCCATCAGGGTCTTGCCGGCCAGTTGCCGGCCGATCCCGGTGAGCACGCGCACCGCGTTGGCGCCGTCGATCCCGTTGATGACGAAGTCGGCGCCGGCCGCGGCCGCGTCGAAGTCCATGAGTTCGATGTCCGGGTAATCGGCGGCCCACTGCCCGAAGGGGTCGATGCCCATGAAGTCGGGCTCGGAGCGGCCCAGGGTGGCCTGCCTGTCCCGGGTGCCGACGAACACCCGGTGTCCGAGCTCCAGCAGCCGGGCCGCGTGCGCGCGACCCCCACCGCCGGTCCCGAGAACTGCGACCTTCATGCGGATGCTCCGTTCTGCGCCGGCGACTCCCCGTACGCAGAGCCTCGCGAGGAATCCGCCCCGCCCGGCACCGGACGCGCGGGCCCGCCCCGAACGCGTCCCCCACCTGGCCGAACCCACCGCCCCGGCCGGGGGGCGGACAATGGGGGCATGCCCGAAGGAGACAGCATCCGCCGCGTCGCGGACCGGCTGCACGCGGCCCTCGCGGGGAAGCCCCTCACCCGCAGCGACCTGCGCGTCCCCCGCTTCGCCACCGCCGACCTCACCGGCCGCGTCACCCTCGGCGTCACGCCCCGCGGCAAGCACCTCCTCGCCCGCTTCGAGGGCGGCCTCACCCTGCACAGCCACCTCCGGATGGACGGCGCCTGGCACGTGTTCCCCGTCGGCGAGCGCTGGCACGGCGGCCCCGCCCACGAGATCCGGGCGGTCCTCGGCACGGCCGAGCACACCGCGGTCGGCTACCGCCTGCCCGTGCTGGAACTGATCCGCACCGCCGAGGAGGACCGCGCCGTGGGCCACCTGGGGCCCGATCTGCTCGGCCCGGACTGGGATCCCGCCCGCGCCGCCGCCAACCTCCTCTCGGACCCCGCGCGCCCCCTCGGCGAGGCCCTCCTGGACCAGCGCAACCTCGCCGGGATCGGCAACATCTACAAGGCCGAGCTCTGCTTCCTCGCCCAGGTCACCCCCTGGACCCCGGTCTCCGCCCTCCCCGACCCCGAAACCACGCTCCCCCGACTGGCCGCCGCCGCCCACCGCCTGCTCGCCGCCAACGTCGGCGAGACCCACCGGCGCCGCAACACCACCGGCAGCCGCCGCCCCGGCCAGGAGCTGTTCGTGTACGGGCGCACGCACGCCCCCTGCCTGCGCTGCGGCACGCCCGTCCGCGAGGCCCCGCAGGACGGCCGACCCACGTACTGGTGCCCGCGCTGCCAATCCGGCCCCACCGCCTAGTTGACGCACCGTCAGATCCGCTCGTACGGTCCCGGCATGCCCACACCCACAACCTCGTACGACCTCACCGGCCGCACCGCCCTGGTCACCGGCGCCGCCGGCGGCATAGGCCGCGCCACCGCCGTCCTCCTCGCCGCCGCGGGCGCGCACGTGCACTGCGCGGACCGCGACGAGGGGGGCCTCGCCGAAACGGCCGAGCTCGCCTCCAAGGCCGGCGGCGCCGCCACCGTCCACCCCCTCGACGTCACCGACCGGGCGGCGCTGCGCGCGGCCGTCGCCGCGGCCGGCCCGCTCGACATCGCCGCCGCCATCGCAGGGATCATGCACAGCAGCAGCGTCCTTGAGACGGACGACGAGGATCTCGACCGGGTCCTCGACGTCAACTTCAAGGGGGTCCTGCGCACCTGCCAGGAGGCTGCCCGCGCCATGATCGCGGCGGGCCGGCCCGGTTCCATCGTCACCATGGCCTCCGGCGCCGTGGACGCCGCCCAGCCCGGTCTGCTCTGCTACAGCGCCTCCAAGGCCGCCGTGGTCCAACTGACGAAGACCCTGGCCACCGAGGCCGGCCCGCACGGGATCCGGGTCAACGCGGTCGCGCCCGGCTGGATCCGCACCCCGATGACCGCCCGGCACAGCCCAGAGGTGCAGGAACAGACCGAGGCGATGATGGTCCGCATGTCCCCGCTGCGCCGGGTCGGCGAGCCGGAGGACATCGCCCGGGCCGTGCTCTACCTGGCGTCGGACGCCTCGTCCTTCATGACCGGCCAGATCCTTCGGCCGAACGGTGGAGTGTCGATGCCCTGGTAGCGGCCTCCTCGGCAGCACCGGACGCCGGCCGGGCCCTGCGCACCGGTCGCGGCACACAGTGCACCGGCAGCAGCCCCAGCCCCCACCCGCCCACGGCCACCGCGCCCTCGACGGGCCCGGCCTGCGCCGGCGCGAGGACCAGGCGCAGTACGGCCCACCACCACAGCAGCCCCACCGTGAGGGCCAACGCCACAGGCAGTCGCGGTAACCGCCGCACGGCTGCCTCCCAGGGGCCGGGACCCGGACGGCCCCATCCTCCCGCACCCCCCGCGAGCCCGCACCCAGAACGACCGGGAGCCCCGACCGGTGCTCGACGCACCGGCCGGGGCTCCGGCCACACTCACAAATCGACGTGCTCGCTCACGCGGCTACGACATTCACCGCTTCCGCAGGCGCCTTGATGGTCACCCGCTCCGGACCCGTGACCGAAGTCATGGAGACCGAATTGAGCATCGGGCGTACCGGCACAGTGACCGGTTCGCTTGCCGCGGCCGACTGTGCCAGCTCGGCCAGCGACAGTTCATCGCTGACTTCGCGCATCAGCTCGGACATCCGTACGTCCAACGCGTCGCAGATCGCGGAGAGCAGCTCGGAGGATGCCTCCTTCTGCCCCCGCTCCACCTCGGAGAGATAGCCGAGCGAAACTCGGGCCGACGAGGAGACTTCGCGCAGAGTACGGCCCTGGCGCTGGCGCTGCCGACGCAGCACGTCACCCAGCAGGCGACGGAGCAGAATCATCGGTGGCTCCCTCCTCTGACCGTGTAGCCGCATCCTTCACGCCCCACCGTACCGCCTCGCGCCGCGGCCGTGCGGGGAGCGATGTCGTGTTCACTCAGGGCTGCAAACATCAAATCCCCCCGTTCTGTTCCGTATCCTGCCTCCGCGCATTCTCACGGAGTTGGCTTGAGAGAAGTTCGAGCACTGTGCGTGCACTCTCCCTACGGATTTCCGCACGGGAGCCGTTCAACCTCAGCCGAGCCGATTTCCTGCCCGCCGGACCGTCCACGGCGACGAAGACGGTGCCCACCGGCTGCCCGTCCTGCGGGTCGGGACCGGCCACTCCGGTGGTCGCGATCCCCCACGAGGCGTCGAGCACCCGCCGCACTCCGGCCGCCATCTCCTCCGCGACCTGCGCGTTCACCGCGCCTTCGGCCGCGAGCAGCCCCGCGTCCACTCCCAGGACCCGGTGCTTGAGCTCCGTGGCGTACGCCGTGACCGAGCCGCGGAAGGATCGGGAGGCCCCCGGGACGGCCGTGAGCTCGGCGGCCACCATGCCGCCGGTCAGGGACTCCGCCACGGCGAGGGTCTGGTCACTCTCCGCGAGCAGTCGCAACACCTCCGTCGCCACCGCGACGGCGCTCGCACCGGATCCCGCCCCCGCGGAATTCCCGGCACTCTCCCCCGCCACCCCTGTCACGCCGCGGCCCGCTCCGCCGCGAGACCCTTGCGGCGCAGTACGACCGCCTGTCGGATGTAGTCCAAACCGGTGAGGACGGTCAGCACCACGGCGAGCGCCATCACCCAGAAGCGCATCGTCGCCAGCGCCCCGGTCAGCGCGAGCACGTACATGCCCACGGCCGTGCCCTGGGCGAGGGTCTTCATCTTGCCGCCCCGGCTGGCCGGAATCACTCCGTAGCGGATCACCCAGAAGCGCATCAGCGTGATCCCGAGCTCCCGGCCCAGGATCACCCCGGTCACCCACCACGGCAGGTCTCCCAGCCAGGACAGGCAGATCAGCGCGGACCCCATGATCGCCTTGTCGGCGATCGGGTCGGCGATCTTGCCGAAGTCCGTGACCAGGTTGTACGTCCGGGCCAGGTGCCCGTCGAAGATGTCCGTGATCATGGCGACGGCGAACGCCGCCCACGCCCACGCCCGCCAGACGGGGTCGTAACCCCCGTCGGCGAGCAGCAGCAGGACGAATCCCGGCACCAGCACGAGCCGGACCATCGTCAGGATGTTGGCGATGTTCCACAGGCTGGCCTGATTGACGGCCGCGGCCCCCAGCTTCGCGCCGGGCGCGGGCCGGCGGCCGGTCCCGCCCGCCGCAGATGCCGGGACTCCGGTCATCCGGCCGCCTCCTCGAGTTCCAGGCCCAGCGGCTCGGCCACGAGGTCCACGCCCAGGGTGCCGACCACCTTCGCGGTGACGATGCGCCCGGGGACCAGGCCCGTGCTGTCCGTGAAGACGACCTGGCCGTCGGTCTCCGGCGCCTGGTGCGCGGCGCGCCCGTAGGCGCCGACCTCGTCCTCGTCGTCGCCGCCGACGGGCTCGACGGACTCGACGAGCACCTCGAGGGTCTCGCCGATCCGCTCCTCCGCGCGCTGCGAGGTGAGCTCCTCGGCGAGCCGCTGCATGTGCGCGAGACGCTCGGCGATCGTGTCCTCGTCCAGCTTGTTCTCGTAGCCGACGGCCTCGGTGCCGTCCTCGTCCGAGTAGCCGAAGACGCCGATGGCGTCGAGGCGGGCGTGGGTGAGGAAGCGCTCCAGCTCGGCGAAGTCGGCCTCCGTCTCGCCGGGGAAGCCGACGATGAAGTTGGACCGCACGCCGGCCAGCGGGGCCTTGGAGCGGATGGTGTCCAGCAGCTCCAGGAAGCGGTCGGTGTCACCGAAGCGGCGCATGGCGCGCAGCACGTCGGGGGCGGAGTGCTGGAAGGACAGGTCGAAGTACGGCACGACCTTGGGGGTCGAGGTCAGCACGTCGATCAGGCCCGGGCGCATCTCGGCGGGCTGGAGGTAGCTGACGCGGACGCGCTCGATGCCGTCCACGGCGGCCAGCTCGGGCAGCAGGGTCTCCAGCAGACGGATGTCGCCGAGGTCCTTGCCATACGAGGTGTTGTTCTCGGAGACCAGCATGACCTCCTTGACGCCCTGCTCGGCGAGCCAGCGCGTCTCGCCCAGCACGTCACTCGGGCGGCGGGAGATGAACGAGCCGCGGAAGGACGGGATGGCGCAGAAGGAGCAGCGCCGGTCGCAGCCGGAGGCCAGCTTGACCGAGGCCACGGGGCTCTTGTCGAGGCGGCGGCGCAGCGGCGCGCGCGGCCCGGAGGCGGGCGCGAGGCCCTCGGGGAGGTCCGAGGGGGCTGCTGCCGGCTCCTGGGCGTGGCCGGGCAGGGCCACGGCGGTGTCCTGGCGCTCGGCCGGGCTGATCGGAAGGAGCTTGCGGCGGTCGCGCGGCGTGTGGGCCTCGACGCTGCCACCGTTGAGGATGGTCTGGAGGCGGTTGGAGATGTCGGCGTAGTCGTCGAAACCGAGGACTCCGTCGGCCTCGGGGAGCGCTTCGGCGAGTTCCTTGCCGTAGCGCTCGGCCATGCAGCCGACGGCGACGACGGCCTGGGTCTTGCCGTGATCCTTGAGGTCGTTGGCTTCCAGGAGGGCGTCTACGGAGTCCTTCTTGGCGGCTTCGACGAAGCCGCAGGTGTTGACGACGGCTACGTCCGCATCGGCGGCGTCCTCGACGAGCTCCCAGCCATCCGCCGCCAAGCGGCCTGCGAGCTCCTCCGAGTCCACCTCGTTACGGGCGCAGCCAAGAGTGACAAGGGCGACGGTACGGCGTTCGGGCATGGACTCAAGACTACTTCGTCCCGGCACCGACCCCGGCCCCAAGTCCCCTTACATCAAGATCCCCGGGGTGCGGAAGGGCACCCCGGGGATCCGGATCAATGCGTTCCGCCCTAGGGCGGTCAGGGCTCAGCCCGCCTGGGGCTGATTCTGGAGCGGGTCCTGCTTGGTGTATGTGAGACGTTCCACCTGGCCCGACTGGAAGTCGTCCTTGATCTCCTTGCCGTTCACGAACAGCTTCACGGCCCCGGCGTCGCCGAGCACGAGGTCGACGGACTCCTTGTCCGTGAAGGTCTTCGACTCGCCCTGCGCGAGGGTGCCGTCGAAGAGCAGCCGGCCGCTGTGGTCCTTCGCGGAGATCCAGCTCTCGCCCTTCTCGGCCGTCAGGACGACCGTGACGATGTCCTTCGGCGCCGCCGCGATGGCGCTGTCCGAAGGCTCCGGCTTGGGTGCCTGCGGGGCCGCGGGAGTCTGCTGGGGCTGGGCGGCGGGCTTTCCGCCGCTCTGCTTGGGCGCGGGCTTCGGTGAGGCGGAACCTTCCGCCACGGGCCGCTTGCCCTTCTCGTCGCCGCCGCTGAAGGCGGTGAAGCCCACGAAGCCGATGACGGCGACGATGGCGGCGACCATGGCGGCGGTCCAGTTGGGCCGCTGCCGTTCGGGGCGGATCCGCTCGGCTTCGAACATCGGCGCGGCGGGGGTGGGTGCCGGCCGGCCGCCGTGGGCCGCGTCGTAGGCCTCGACCAGGGGTGCCGGATCGAGGTGTACGGCGCGGGCGAGCGTACGGATGTGACCGCGGGCGTAGACGTCGCCGCCGCACCGCGTGAAGTCGTCCTCTTCGATCGCGTGCACGATCGGGATGCGCACGCGGGTGGTGGAACTGACCTCGTCGACTGTCAGCCCGGCGGCGATCCGGGCCTTCTTGAGGGCCGTCCCGATGGACGGTCCTTCGACGGTACGTTCGACGATGCGGTCCTCGGACCGGTCGTCGGTCGAAGGCCGCTTCTCTTCGGGGGAGTTGGAGTTGCCGATGGACACGAGGGCGCCTTTCGAGCGTGTAGCCACCTGCTGGATGTCCAGTCTAGGGGGGTTACGAAAGGGTGGAGCAACCGGAGGGTGCACTTCCTACGCCATCCGAATGGCGGGGGGAGCTCCCCTCCCTTCAACTTGACGCGGGGCCAAGGGAAACGGTTGCCCGCCGTTTGCTTACGGTCCGGTCTCGCCGCGGATGACGGCGAGCACGGCGTCCAGCTCGTCGGCCTTGAGCAGCACGTCGCGCGCCTTCGAACCCTCGCTCGGGCCGACGATCCCGCGCGATTCCATCAGGTCCATGAGCCGACCGGCCTTGGCGAAACCCACGCGCAGCTTGCGCTGGAGCATCGAGGTGGAGCCGAACTGGGTCGAGACCACCAGCTCCGCCGCCTGGCACAGCAGGTCCAGGTCGTCGCCGATGTCCTCGTCGATCTCCTTCTTCTGCTTCTGCCCGACGGTGACGTCGTCCCGGAAGACGGGCGCCATCTGGTCCTTGCAGTGCTGCACGATCCCGGCGATCTCGTCCTCGGTGACGAAGGCGCCCTGGAGGCGTACGGGCTTGTTCGCGCCCATCGGCAGGAACAGCCCGTCGCCCTTGCCGATGAGCTTCTCCGCGCCCGGCTGGTCGAGGATGACCCGGCTGTCGGCCAGCGAGGAGGTCGCGAAGGCGAGTCGCGAGGGCACGTTCGCCTTGATCAGACCGGTCACCACGTCCACGGAGGGACGCTGGGTCGCGAGCACCAGGTGGATGCCGGCCGCGCGGGCCAACTGGGTGATGCGGACGATCGAGTCCTCGACGTCGCGCGGGGCCACCATCATCAGGTCGGCCAGCTCGTCGACGATCACCAGCAGGTACGGGTAGGGGCTGAGCTCGCGCTCGCTGCCCGGCGGCAGTTTGATCTTGCCGTCCCGGATCGCCCGGTTGAAGTCGTCGATGTGCCGGTACCCGAAGGCCGCCAGGTCGTCGTAGCGCAGGTCCATCTCGCGCACGACCCACTGGAGGGCCTCGGCGGCCCGCTTGGGGTTGGTGATGATCGGCGTGATCAGGTGCGGGATGCCCTCGTACGCCGTCAGCTCGACCCGCTTGGGGTCGACGAGGACCATCCGCACGTCCTCCGGCGTGGCCCGGACCATGATCGAGGTGATCAGGCAGTTGATGCAGGAGGACTTGCCGGAGCCGGTGGCGCCGGCCACCAGCACGTGCGGCATCTTCGCGAGGTTGGCCATGACGTAGCCGCCCTCGACGTCCTTGCCGAGCGCCACCAGCATCGGGTGGTCGTCCTCGGCCGCGTCCGCGAGCCGCAGCACGTCACCGAGGTTGACCATCTCCCGGTCGGTGTTCGGGATCTCGATGCCGACCGCCGACTTGCCCGGGATCGGGCTGATGATGCGGACGTCCGGCGAGGCCACCGCGTAGGCGATGTTCTTCGTCAGCGCGGTGATCCGCTCGACCTTGACCGCCGCGCCCAGCGTGACCTCGTACCGGGTGACGGTCGGGCCCCGGGTGAAGCCGGTGACGTCCGCGTCGACCTTGAACTCGGTGAACACGTTGCGCAGCGAGGCGACGACCGCGTCGTTCGCGGCGCTGCGGGTCTTGCCGGGCCCGCCCTTCTCCAGCAGGTCCAGCGAGGGCAGGGAGTACGTGATGTCGCCGCGCAGTTGGAGCTGCTCGGCGCGCGGGGGGAGCGGCTGGGTCTCCGGCGGGGCCTTGGTCAGATCGGGCACCGACAGCGTCCCGGAGGCCGCGGCCGTGGTGGCGTGCGGCGCCTCGGCGGGCGGCACGTCGGCCTGCGGCGCCCCGGCGGGAGCGGCCTGCGGTACGGGGCGTTCCTCGCGGGCGGGCGGCACGGGAGCGGTGACCTCCACGCCCTCCCGCTCGGGCGTGATCCCCTGGGTGAGGTCGGCGACGAGGGGCGAGGGCGGCAGTCCGCCGTAGACCACGCCGTCCAGCGCCGCGGCGGCCGCGGCGGCCACGTCCACGGCGTCCATCTCCCGCTCCATGGACGGCCGGGCCCTGCGCGGGCGCCTGCGCCGGGCAAGCGCCTCCTCCTCGGCGGCGTCCGCGGGATCGCCGGAGCCGGCGGCCGCGCCCGAACGGGCCCGCCACTGCTCGGCGTCGTGCCGGTCCCGCCGCGCCGGGGCCGCGCCCTCTTCGTCCCCGTACGCCTCGTCGTACTCGTTCGGGGCGATGATCCCGAGCCTGATCCCGAGCCGGCGCAGCCGCTGCGGGATCGCGTTGACCGGGGTCGCGGTGACGACGAGCAGCCCGAAGACGGTGAGCAGCACCAGCATGGGCACGGCCAGCGGCGCGCCCATGGTGAAGATCAGCGGCTTCGAGGCGCCCCAGCCGATGAGCCCGCCCGCGTTCTGCATGGCGGTGGTGCCCTCGTCACGGCCGGGAGCGCCGCAGGCGATGTGGACCAGGCCGAGCACGCCGATGACGAGGGCGGAGAGGCCGATGCCGATGCGGCCGTTGGCATCGGTCTGCTCGGGGTGGCGGATGAAACGCACCGCCATCACACCGAGCAGGATCGGCACGAGCAGGTCCAGCCGTCCGAAGGCGCCCGTGACCAGCATGGTGACCAGGTCCCCGACGGGCCCGCTCAGATTCGACCAGGTTCCGGCGGCGACGATCAGCGCGAGGGCGAGCAGCAGCAGCGCGACGCCGTCCTTGCGGTGGGCGGGGTCGAGGTTCTTGGCCCCCTGCCCGATCCCGCGGAAGACCGCCCCGACCGCGTGCGCGCAGCCGAGCCACACGGCACGCACCAGCCGCAGCACGCCCCCGGTCGGGGACGGTGCGGGCTTGGCCGCGACCTTCTTCACCGGGGCGCGCTTGCCCGCAGCGGCCTTCTTCGCGGGCGGTTTGCGCGCGGGAGCCGCCTTCTTCGCCGGCGCCGTCGTACGGCCGGTGCGGCTCTTCGCGGTGCCCGCGGTGCTCTGGGAACCCTTGCCGGACGTACTTGAGGCCATGGGCCCGAGATTACCGGTGCGCGCCCCGGTGGACACGCGTGCCCACCCCTTCACCCGTTCGTGTCGCGTGCCCCGTAGGCTCTTTGACACCCCGCCAAACCTGACGAAGCCTCAGCCCGCGCCCCGGGGCGGCTTCGCGAGGCTCCGGGCGCACGGCGGCGCCCCGGGTCCTGCGGCCCGCCGGCACCCGGGTCCGAACCCGGGCACGGCGGCGGGCAACGCCCCGGCTCAGCCCTGCGCGGGGAGCACCGCTCCCCCGGCGCCCGGCTCCAGCGCGTCCAGGGCCCTGCGCAGTCCGGTGAGCTTGCGCTCCAGGTGCGCGGCGGTCGCCACCACGCCCGCATCGGCCGAATCCTCGCCGAGCTGCTTGGTCAGCGCCTCGGCCTGCTCCTCGACCGCCGCGAGCCGCGCGGAGAGCTCGGCCAGCAGACCGGCCGTCTCCTTGCTGCCGTCGCCGTTGGAACCGCCGCCCTCCAACTGGAGCCGCAGCAGCGCCGCCTGCTCCCGCAGCTTGCAGTTCTTGGTGTACAGCTCCACGAACACCGAGACCTTTGCCCGCAGCACCCACGGGTCGAAGGGCTTGGAGATGTAGTCCACCGCACCGGCCGCGTAGCCGCGGAACGTGTGGTGCGGACCGTGGTTGATCGCGGTGAGGAAGATGATCGGGATGTCCCGGGTCCGTTCCCGCCGCTTGATGTGCGCGGCCGTTTCGAAACCGTCCATTCCCGGCATCTGGACATCCAGCAGGATGACCGCGAAATCGTCCGTCAGCAGCGCTTTGAGCGCTTCCTCCCCCGACGACGCCCGGACCAGTGTCTGATCGAGCGCGGAGAGGATGGCCTCCAACGCCAGCAGATTCTCCGGCCGGTCGTCGACCAGGAGGATCTTGGCCTTCTGCACCATGCCCTGTCCTCCTCGCCCCGGCATGGGGCCTCCCCGGCTCAAGGCTCCGGCCTGTCCGCCGGGCCCCGCCCCAGAGGACGGCATCCTTACGCCGTCCGTCCTTGTGCCGGTCATCGTAGCCCCAGTCCCGAGATCGCCACACCCTGTCACCAAGATGTCACTGTGCACGATGCGGAAACGTGGTGGGAGGGCAGAAGGTTCCCCCCTGCGCCTCCCGATCACGTCCGCACGTTGATCACTTTCCGCGCATATGCCCTTCCATGACCGACAGTAGGTAGTCGGGCTCGACCGGCTTGGTGACGTAGTCGGACGCACCGGACTCGATGGCCTTCTCCCGGTCGCCCTTCATCGCCTTGGCGGTGAGCGCGATGATGGGCAGCCCCTCGAACTGCGGCATCTGCCGGATCGCGGCCGTCGTCGCGTACCCGTCCATCTCCGGCATCATGATGTCCATCAGCACCACCGCCACGTCGTCGTGCGATTCCAGGACCTCGATGCCCTCCCGCCCGTTCTCGGCGTAGAGCACCGCCAGCCCGTGCTGCTCCAGCACGCTCGTGAGCGCGAAGACGTTGCGTACGTCGTCGTCCACGATCAGCACCCGCTCGCCCCGGAAGTCGTACGCCCGCGGCGGGACCGGGAGCGCCTCCTCCAGGCCCCACGCGTCGACGTCCGGCCTGCCCGGCGCCTCCGCCCTCGGCAGCGGCTCGGGCAGGCTCTTGCGCCGCCTCCGGAACAGCGCCGAGGAGCCCTGCCCCGCCGGCTCCGCCGCGGGCAGCCCCGGCCGGGCATGCTGCGCGTGCACCGTCGGTACGGGCACGGAGGCGGCCGGCGCCTGCGGCAGCGCGGGCCGCGCCCCCTCGGACGGCCTGCGGTACAGCTCACCCCGCGCGCCGCCGGGCGTGGGCGGCGCGTACCCCTGCGGGGGCAGCTCGCTCGGGTGCAGCGGCAGGTACAGCGTGAAGGTGGACCCGCGGCCGGGCTCACTGGCCGCGTGGATCTCACCGCCGAGCAGCCGGGCGATCTCCCGGCTGATCGACAGGCCGAGACCCGTGCCTCCGTACTTGCGGCTGGTCGTCCCGTCGGCCTGCTTGAACGCCTCGAAGATCACCAGCATCTTGCTCGCCGCGATCCCGATCCCGGTGTCGGTCACCGAGAAGGCGATCAGGTCGGCGTCCGCCTCCCGCAGCGAACCGGCCTCCAGCAACTGCTCGCGGATCGCCGTCGGCACATCGGTCCCGGCGGGCCGGATCACCAGCTCCACCGCCCCGGTGTCGGTGAACTTCACCGCGTTCGACAGCAGGTTGCGCAGCACCTGCAGCAGCCGCTGCTCGTCCGTGTGCAGGGTCGCCGGGAGCTCCGGCGAGACCCGCACCGAGAAGTCCAGGCCCTTCTCCGCCGTCAGCGGCCGGAAGGTGGCCTCCACGTAGTCGACCAGCTGCACGAGGGCGATCCGGGTCGGCGAGACGTCCATCTTCCCCGCCTCGACCTTCGACAGGTCGAGGATGTCGTTGATCAGCTGGAGCAGGTCGGAGCCCGCGCCGTGGATGGTCTCGGCGAACTCCACCTGCTTCGGCGAGAGGTTCTCGTCCGCGTTGTCGGCGAGCAGCTTCGCCAGGATCAGCAGCGAGTTGAGCGGGGTGCGCAGCTCGTGCGACATGTTCGCCAGGAACTCGGACTTGTAGCGCATCGAGACCGCGAGCTGCTCGGCGCGCTCCTCCAGGACCTGCCGGGCCTCCTCGATCTCGGTGTTCTTCACCTCGATGTCCCGGTTCTGCCGGGCCAGCAGCTCCGCCTTCTCCTCCAGCTCCGCGTTGGCGGCCTGGAGGGCCTTCTGCCGGTTCTCCAGCTCGTCGGACCGCTCGCGCAGCTGCTCGGTCATCTCCTGCGACTGCTTGAGCAGCATCTCCGTCTTGGAGTTGACGCTGATGGTGTTGACGCTCGTGCCGATCATCTCGGCGATCTGGCTGAGGAAGTCCTTCTGGATCTGCGTGAACGGGGTGAAGGACGCGAGCTCGATGACGCCGAGCAGCTTCCCCTCGAAGAGCACCGGCAGCACGATCACGTGCGCGGGCGGCGCCTCGCCGAGCCCCGAGGAGATCTTCAGGTAGCCGGGCGGGGTGTTCTCGACGAGGATCGTCCGCTTCTCCTCGGCGACCGTGCCGATCAGCCCCTCGCCCGGCCGGAAGGAGGTGGGCACCTGGCCCCCGGCGTACGCGTAGCTGCCGCGCATCCGCAGCTCGTACGAGCCGTCCGCGCCGCCCTCCGTCCCGATCTCCGTGGAGCCGCCGGCCGGCAGGGCCAGGAAGAAGGCGCCGTGCTGCGCGGAGACGACCGGGGTCAGCTCGCTCATGATCAGCGAGGCCACGTCGTCGAGCTCCCGCCGGCCCTGCATCAGGGCGGAGATCCGGGCGAGGTTGCCCTTGAGCCAGTCCTGCTCCTTGTTGGCCAGGGTGGTGTCGCGCAGGTTGACGATCATCGTGTTGATGTTGTCCTGGAGGACCTGGATCTCGCCCGCCGCGTCCACGTCGACCTTCAGGCTCAGGTCGCCGCGGGTCACCGCGGTGGCCACGGCCGCGATGGCGCGCACCTGCCGGGTCAGGTTCCCGGCCATCTCGTTCACGGACTCCGTCAGGTCCCGCCAGGTGCCGTCGACGTCCCGGACGCGCGCCTGGCCGCCCAGGATGCCCTCCGTGCCCACCTCGCGGGCGACACGGGTCACCTGGTCGGCGAAGGAGGACAGCTGGTCGACCATCGTGTTGATGGTGGTCTTGAGCTCCAGGATCTCGCCGCGGGCGTCGATGTCGATCTTCTTGGTCATGTCGCCCTTGGCGATGGCGGTCGTGACCATGGCGATCTGCCGCACCTGACCGGTGAGGTTGGAGGCCATGAAGTTCACCGAGTCGGTGAGGTCCTTCCAGGTCCCCGAGACGCCCGGCACGTGCGCCTGACCGCCCAGCCGGCCCTCCGTACCCACCTCGCGGGCCACGCGCGTGACCTCGTCCGCGAAGGAGGAGAGGGTCTTCACCATCGTGTTGACCGTGTCCGCGAGCTGGGCGACCTCGCCGCGCGCCTCGACCGTGACCTTCTTCGTCAGGTCGCCGTTGGCGACCGCCGCCGAGACCTGGGAGATGTTGCGCACCTGGGAGGTCAGGTTGTTGGCCATCAGGTTGACGTTGTCGGTCAGGTCCTTCCAGATGCCGGTCACGCCGCGCACCCGTGCCTGACCGCCCAGGATGCCCTCGGAACCCACCTCGCGGGCCACCCGGGTCACCTGCTCCGCGAAGGAGGACAGCTGGTCGACCATCGTGTTGACGGTGGTCACCAGCTCCAGGATCTCGCCCTTGGCGTCGACCGTGATCTTCTTCGACAGATCGCCCATGGCGACGGCGGTCGTCACCTCGGCGATGTTGCGCACCTGCGAGGTCAGGTTGTTCGCCATGAAGTTGACGGACTGGGTGAGGTCCTTCCAGGTGCCGGAGACACCCTTGACCTCGGCCTGACCGCCCAGGATGCCCTCGGTGCCCACCTCGCGGGCCACCCTCGTCACCTGCTCCGCGAAGTTCGAGAGCTGGTCGACCATGGTGTTGAGGGTGTTCTTCAGCTCCAGGATCTCGCCGCGCGCGTCCACGTCGATCTTCTGCGACAGGTCACCGCGCGCGACCGCCGTCGCGACCTGCGCGATGTTGCGCACCTGCGAGGTCAGGTTCCCGGCCATGCCGTTCACCGAGTCCGTCAGGTCGCGCCACACACCGGCCACGCCCGGCACCTGCGCCTGACCGCCGAGCCGGCCTTCCGTACCCACGTCCCGGGCCACCCGGGTCACCTGCTCGGCGAAGGCCGAGAGTTGATCGACCATCGTGTTGATGGTGTTCTTCAGCTCCAGGATCTCGCCGCGCGCGTCCACGTCGATCTTCTGCGACAGGTCACCGCGCGCTACGGCCGTGGTGACCTGGGCGATCTGGCGCACCTGGGAAGTCAGGTTCCCGGCCATGAAGTTGACGGAGTCGGTGAGCTCCTTCCACGTGCCGGACACCCCCTCGACCCTGGCCTGGCCGCCCAGTCGGCCCTCCGTACCCACGTCCCGCGCCATCCGCGTGACCTGGTCGGCGAAGGAGGACAGCTGGTCCACCATCGTGTTGACGGTGTTCTTCAGCTGGAGCATCTCGCCGGAGACGTCCACGGTGACCTTCTGCGACAGGTCGCCGTTGGCGACCGCCGTCGTCACCTGGGCGATGTTGCGGACCTGCCCGGTGAGGTTGCGGAAGGCGGTGTTCACCGAATCGGTGAGGTCCTTCCACGTACCCGCCGCACCCGGCACCTGCGCCTGGCCGCCCAGTTCACCCTCGACGCCGACCTCACGGGCCACTCGCGTCACTTCGGCACCGAAGGACTGGAGCTGGTCCACCATCGTGTTGACGGTGTTCTTCAACTCCAGCATCTCGCCGGCCACGTTGACCGTGACCTTCTGCGACAGGTCGCCGTTGGCGACCGCCGTCGTCACCTGCGCGATGTCCCGCACCTGCGTGGTGAGGTTGCGGAAGACCGTGTTCACCGAATCGGTGAGGTCCTTCCACGTACCCGCCGCACCCGGCACCTGCGCCTGGCCGCCGAGCAGACCCTTGGCCCCGACCTCGCTCGCCACGCGCGTGACCTCGTCCGCGAACGTCCGCAGCGTCTCGGTCATCTGATTGATCGTTTCGGCCAGCTGCGCGACCTCGCCCCGCGCGCTCACCCGTACCTTCTGCGACAGGTCGCCGTTCGCGACCGCCGTCGTCACCTGCGCGATGCCGCGCACCTGGGCCGTCAGGTTGCCGGCCATGGTGTTGACGGAGTCGGTCAGGTCCTTCCACACGCCCGCGACCCCGGGCACCTTCGCCTGGCCGCCCAGCTCGCCCTCCGTGCCCACCTCGCGGGCGACGCGGGTCACCTCGGAGGAGAAGGAGGACAGCTGGTCCACCATCGTGTTGACGGTGTTCTTCAGCTGCAACATCTCGCCGGCCACGTGCACCGTGACCTTGCGCGACAGATCGCCCTTGGCGACCGCCGTCGTGACGAGGGCGATGTCACGCACCTGAGCGGTGAGCCGGTACGCCATCGTGTTGACGGAGTCGGTCAGATCCTTCCAGGAACCGGACATTCCGCGTACCTGGGCCTGACCACCGAGCTTGCCCTCGGTACCGACCTCCAGCGCCACGCGCGTCACCTCGTCGGTGAACGCGGACAACTGGTCGACCAGGTTGTTGACCGTGCGCCCGACCTTCAGGAACTCCCCGCGCAGCGGATGCCCCACCCCCTCCGGGGTCTGGGTCCTCAGGTCCATCCGCTGGTCGAGGTCACCCTCCGCGACCGCCGACAGCACCCGGCCCACCTCGGACACCGGCCGCGCCAGGTCGTCCACCAGCTGGTTCGAGGCGTCGATCGCGGCCGCCCAGGAGCCCTCGCAGGCACCCGTTTCCAGCCGTTCGCTCAGCTTGCCCTCGCGGCCCACCATCCGTCGGACCCGGGAGAGCTCCCCCGTCAGGTGCAGATTGCGGTCGGCGACCTCGTTGTAGACGGCGGCGATCTCCGCCATCACGCCTTCGCCGGACACCGTCAGGCGCTTGCGGAAGTTCCCGTCCCGCATCGACACCAGTGCCGTGAGCAGCCGGTTCAGGGCAGCCGTATCGACCTCGGTCGTGTCGCCGCGCCGCGGGCGCCCGCCCTTGGGCCGCGTCCCTGTACGCCGCACCGCTGCGCCAGACTCCACCGTGTCCCTCCCGAAAGGGTCGACCGCCGTTCCACCGGACACCTGACTCCTCACGAGCCGGTTCCGCAAGCCTGCCCAGTGTTTCACCCTGGCCGAACCCGGCCATAACACTTCGGCACCATCGCATACCCGCCGTACCCTCCGGGTGGATTCCCGGACGGAGGCACCATGCCGACCGCGAAGGTAAGTAACCTGGCACTCGATGTCCAACCGCGTCGAAGGAGACCAGTGATCACGGCACGGGCGGCTGCCAGTTTCGATCCCGTCGGGCGATCCGTCGCCGCCGCTCGCGCGTTCGTCCGCGATACGCTGCAGGGCTGGGGCTTCGCGGACATCGTCGACGACGCGGTGGTGCTCACCAGCGAGCTCGTCACGAACGCCGTGGTCCACGCCGGAACCCGCGCCGAGGTCCTGTGCCTGCGTTCCGGGGACGGAGTGCGCGTCGAGGTCGCCGACCGCTACCCGGAGCGCGAGCTCCCGCTCCAGCACCCCGGCCAGCGCCCGTACGCCGACCCCGACCGCGAGAACGGCCGCGGCCTGATGCTCTGCGCCGCCCTCGCCACCCGCTGGGGCGTCGAGTACACGGCCACCCACAAGCACGTGTGGTTCCGGCTCGACCTCCCGGACCGGCCGGTCGGTACCCGCTCCGCGGGCCCGGTCGTGCCCGACCGCCTGCTCCCGCTCGCCGACAGCCGGGTCCGCGTGGCCGTCCTCCAGATCGACTCCGCCGACCGCATCAGCGCCTGGAACGAGGACGCGGAGCACATCTTCGGCTACCCAGCGGAGAAGGCCCTGGGCCGTCCGCTCGCCGAGCTCGCCGCCTGGCCGCAGACCCCAGGCACGGGAACCGGCGTCGCCGAGGCCCTGCGGCTCTCGCGCTGGGAGGGCAGTTACGGCGTCCGCGGCGCGGACGGCCGCGTCATCCCCGTCTACGCCTCCCACCTGCGGGTCCGCGACGCCCACGGCGAGCCGTCCATCGTCTGCCTCCTCGTCCACGACGACGAGCGCGCCCTGCTGCAGACCCCCGTGCGCGCACCCGCCGGCGACAGCACCCAGCTCACCGAGCCCCGACCCGTGGACCCCTTCGAGGTCTTCATCGGCTCTCCCGCCCCCGACGACCTCGACGCCCTGCTCCAGCGCACCGTCGAACGGGCCCGCGACCTCCTCGACGCCGATTCCGCCTTCCTCCTCCTCGCGACGGACGACGAAACGGAACTCGAGGTCCGCGCCACCACCGGCCTGCCCTCCACGCGCCAGCGGTTCGCCCGCGTCCCCGTCGAGGCCGGCACCAACCGGTACGGCTCCGCCCGCATGCCCGCCGTCCACGACGACCTCGCGGTCGTCCCCGGCGCCGTGCCGCTCTTGGAGTCCACCGGCATGCGCTCGGCGGTCACCGTCCCCCTCAAGGTCGAGGGCAGGCTCACCGGCTCCCTCGGCGTGGCCGCCGAGATCCCGGGCCGCTACACCAACGAGGAGGCCCTGCGCCTCCAGTTCGCCGCCGACCGCATCGCCCTGGCCGTCGAATCCGCCCGCCTCGGCGAGCTGGAACGCCTGCGGCGCGGTTCCCTGTCCTTCCTCGTCGAGGCCTCCGACCTGCTGGCCGGCACCCTCGACCGGGACCAGACCCTGGCCCTGATGGCCCAGATGACCGTCCCGACCCTCGCCACCTGGTGCGCCGTCTACACGATCGCCGACCAGTCCTCCGACCCGTACCTCTCGTACGTGCTCCACGAGGACGAGGAACGCATCGACGCCCTCAAGGCCCTGCTCTCCCGGGTGAGCCCGCCCGAACCGGTCCGCGAGGCCGGCGCCCGCCCCTGGCCGGAGACCTCCCTCGCCGTCGGCGGCGAGACCGTGGTCCTGCCGCTCCTCGCCCGCAACCGCGTCATCGGACTCCTCACCCTCGGCAAGCCCTCCGAGGAACACTTCCGCCAGGAGATCCTCGAACTCGCCGAGGACCTCTCCCGCCGGGCCGCCCTGGCCCTCGACAACGCCCGCCTCTACTCCGAGCGCACCGCGATCAGCCGCTCGCTCCAGCGCAGCCTGCTGCCGCCCGGCTCCCCCGCGATCCCCGGCATGGAGGTCGAGGTCATCTACCGCGCGGCCGGCGAGGGCAACGAGGTGGGCGGCGACTTCTACGACGTCTTCCCGATCCGCGACGGCGCGTACGGCTTCGCCATCGGCGACGTCTGCGGCACGGGCCCCGAGGCCGCCGCGGTCACCGGCCTCGCCCGGCACGCCCTGCGCCTCCTGGCCCGCGAAGGCCTGGGCGGCCCCGCCGTCCTCCAGCGCCTGAACGCGGCCATCCTCGACGAGGGCGCCCGCAGCCGCTTCCTCACCCTCCTGTACGGCGAGCTGCACCCCCAGCCGGACGGCGGGGCCCTGATGAAGGTCGTCTGCGCGGGCCACCCGCTCCCGCTGCGCCTGCGTCCGAACGGCGAGGTCCTCGCGGCCGCGGAGCCCCAGCCCCTGCTGGGCGTCATCGACGACCTCGACCTCTACGAGCAGACGCTGACCCTCGATCCGGGCGACGTGCTGCTGTGCGTCACGGACGGGGTGACGGAACGCCGCGAGGGCACCCGCATGCTCGGCGACGACGGCCTGACCGAGGTCCTCACCACCTGCACGGGCCTCACCGCGGGCGCGGTGGCCTCCCGCGTCCTGCGCGCCGTGGAACGCTTCGCGGCGGAACCCGCCTCGGACGACATGGCCATCCTGGCCTTCCGGGTCCCCCACCAGCGCACGAGCGACTGATCACCGCCGCGGCAATCGCGGCGACACGATCATGAATGACGGTGCGGCCATCTCCGAAGCCCAAGGAGGCGCGGAGGCCGCCCCGGCACCCGACTCGACGCCCTCGGCCACGGGACCGGGCTCGAAGGGCACCGACGACGACACACAACCTCCGCCGGCAACGCCGGCCCGGGCCGTCACGACCCGGAGGACGAAGCGTCGGATCCATGCGATGTTCGTGTTCACGCTCATGAGAGGGTCCTTCCTCGGTTCGCGGAGCAAGGGCTCCCGTGAACCCATTGCGCCCCGAGGCGCGACCCTGGTCATGGCCCGGAAAGTCGGGACTTGACAGACACCACACGGACCCACAAACGCAGAAAGGCCCCCGCCAAATGGCGGGGGCCTTTCTCTTTGGAGCCCTTTAACGGAATCGAACCGTTGACCTTCTCCTTACCATGGAGACGCTCTACCGACTGAGCTAAAAGGGCGGGTTGTTCGGCGGCGTCCTACTCTCCCACAGGGTCCCCCCTGCAGTACCATCGGCGCTGAAAGGCTTAGCTTCCGGGTTCGGAATGTAACCGGGCGT